>NZ_JBXEQG010000002.1:0-595967 GCF_056858395.1 Litorisediminivivens sp. KMU-197
TCCAAGACAAAATCGACGAATGTGCTGGCTGCCCCAATCGCAAGACGGGCATGGCGTGGTTGCAGTCCCTTGAAGTCGCGACCGCGGCCGTGGCCCTTGCCATATACGTTCCGCAATGGAGCGAGAGAATGCGCGATATTACCCAAGCTGGTCAGGATACCTCTGATTTCGTTCGCTCCTTTGGCGCTTTCGTCAATCCCATCCGGCATAATCTTGATCTCCTTGCGAAGGAACTTCAGCAACTCGGGGATTTCCGCCTTTTCAGGATATTCCACCTTCCGATCATCCAGGATCAGTTTGCAGCAGCTCTCGACGATTTCCTTGGCCAGGGCGATTGCCTCGCCAGGCTCACTGTCGCCGATGCGCTCGAGGCGTCGAAGGTCCTCGTAGAGCGTGTCTGAGTTCAGGGTGGCCGCCACGGACTTGATGCGCTGGACCGATCCACCCAGGGCGTGAACCTTGCGTTGCGGCACATAAGCCGGTCTGCCATCTATGATGGCGTCCTCGACGAGTTCCCATCCGTCAGCCCGCAGGTGACCATTGAATGCCCTGGCGAGCGCGTCCTGTTCCGAGTCTTCTTTTCGGACGATGGGATGGAGAACCTCGCAGATGAACTTCAGGAAGATGTCCGCTCGGCAGCATAGAGGCGGAAGCGCGGGTCGCTGTAGACCCAATCCTGTGGCCAGTCGAAGTTGTTGATGCAGTGCTGCCAGATGTCCTGCTCGGCGTTCTGGAAGCGGCTGTCATGAGCGGGCAGGGAGGTTAGATCAAAGATCCGGCTGAGAAAGGCGATCTCATCCAAGGCGCCGTGCCAAACCGTCTCCCTGGCGCGCATTTCGTCGAGGATGGCGGCGCGTGTCCGTTCGCGGATCTTCCCGTCGGACAGACGCCGTCCCGCCGGCGGCGCGCGCATCGGCGAGATCTCCGCGCTCACCCAGTATCCATTATCCTTGCCTGTGACGAGTTCGAGGTTCTTCGAAATGATCCCGGCGATCTCATCCCGGCTGTCCTCGATCGACACGAAAACGCTGACCGGGACGCGAAGAAAGACAGTCCAGAGTTCGGTGCCGCCATCCCAATTGTCGTAGCCGACCTCGTCGATCTCGATGTCTGCCTGGCTCATGGCGCGGAGAGCATCGTGTTCGCCCTTCTGGCGAAGGAGCTCCGCCACGGTGGGCAGGCTGCCTTCGTTCTCGCGTCTGATGCTCAGGTATCTCATAGGCTTCGGCTCAGAGTGTTGAAAAGAAGCAGGTTGGCAGTTCCCAACCCACCCTCCATCATTTCCCGTCTTTGTTTTAGGCCACGGCGAAGCCTCGAAGAGCGGCCAGCGCCGAACCAGGTAGTATGCGTTTCGGCGTTGCCTGCGCAAACCTTTGGGCAAATCGCGCAAACTTATGGGGATCGCGCACGATTACACGCGATCCTACAACCTGCTCAGAAGTCCAGATTTTCCACGCTTAGCGCGTTCTTCTGGATGAACTCTCTGCGCGGTTCGACCACGTCGCCCATCAGCTTGGTGAAGATGTCGTCGGCCTCGGCCACGTCGTCGATCTTGACCTGCAACAGCGTGCGCGCGTCCGGGTCCAGCGTGGTTTCCCAGAGCTGGTCGGGGTTCATTTCGCCCAGACCCTTGTAGCGTTGCAGCGTGTTTCCCTTCTCGCCCTCTTCAAGGATCGCGCGCAGCAGATCCAGCGGTCCGTGAATCACCTGATGGCGGTCCTTGCGGTGCAGGGTGGCGGCCGTGCCATAGACCTCTTGCAGGGACTCGGTGAAGCTGCCGGTGCGGCGCGCCTCGCCAGAGCGGAGCATCGGGCCATCGAGGGTGCGGACCTCTTCGACCCCGCGCAGGATACGGGCAAGCCGGATGCCGTGATCTTGCGTGATGCGGCCGCGCCAGCCCTTTTCGTATTCCACCGCGATCAGGTCGAGCCGTTGGGCCACCTGGTCGGCAACGCCTTGGAGGTCGGCGTCCACCGCGCCGGGCACGAAGGCGCCGGCGATGGCGGCCTGTTCGAGGATGTGGCGCGGGTAATGCGTCGGGAAGGCGTCGAGCACGCGCTTGAGCTGGCGGGCTTCTTCGACGATGCGCAGGAGGTCCTGGCCGGTGATCTCTTCGCCCGAGGCCAGCTTGAGAACCGCGCCCTCAATCCCTTGATTCATCAGATAATCATCCATCGCGGCCTGGTCTTTCAGGTAGACCTCGGACTTGCCGCGGCTGACTTTGTAGAGCGGCGGCTGCGCGATGTAGAGATAGCCGCCCTCGATCAGCTTGGGCATCTGGCGATAGAAGAAGGTCAGCAAGAGCGTGCGGATGTGCGCGCCGTCGACGTCGGCGTCGGTCATGATGACGATCTTGTGGTAGCGCAGCTTGTCGATGTTGAATTCATCGCGGCCGATGCCGGTGCCCAGCGCCATAACAAGGTTGCCGATTTCCTGGCTGCCGAGCATGCGGTCGAAACGGGCGCGTTCGACGTTGAGGATTTTGCCCTTGAGCGGCAGGATCGCCTGGGTGCCACGGTCGCGGCCGGTCTGGGCCGAGCCGCCGGCGCTGTCACCCTCGACGAGGAACAATTCGGTCTTGGCGGGGTCTTTTTCCGAGCAGTCCTTCAGTTTCCCGGCGAGGTAGTTCACGTCCATCGCGGTCTTGCGGCGGGTCAACTCGCGGGCCTTGCGGGCAGCCTCGCGCGCAAGCGCGGCCTCGATGATCTTGCCGACGATCTGCTTGGCTTCGTTCGGATTTTCCTCGAACCACTCGGACAGCTTCTCGCCGACCAGGTTCTCGACCGCCGGGCGGACCTCGGAGCTGACCAGCTTGTCCTTGGTCTGGGAACTGAACTTCGGGTCGGGCACCTTGACCGAGAGCACGCAGGTCAGGCCTTCGCGGGCGTCGTCGCCGGTGAAGTTGACCTTCTCCTTCTTGGCGATGCCGGTTTCCTGCGCGTATTTCTGGATCGTGCGGGTCAGCGCACCGCGGAAGCCCGCAAGGTGGGTGCCACCGTCGCGCTGGGGGATGTTGTTGGTAAAGGGCAGCACGGTTTCGTGATAGCTGTCGTTCCACCACATCGCCACTTCGACGCCGATGTCGTCCCGCTCGCCGTTAACATAGATCGGCTCGGGCATGACCGGGTGCTTGTGGCGGTCGACGTATTTGACGAATTCCTTGACGCCCCCCTCATAGAACAGCTCGATATGGAGCGGCTCAGCCGGGCGGTCGTCTTCCAGAATGATTTTCACGCCGGAGTTCAGAAAGGCCAGTTCGCGCAGGCGCTTCTCGAGAGTGTGGAAATCGTAATCGAGGTTCGAAAAGGTGTCGGTCGAGGCGAGGAAGCGCACCTCGGTGCCATGTTCGCCATGGGCGTCACCGACAACGCGCAGGTGTTCCGAGGTCTCGCCATGTTCGAACTTGGCGTAATGCTCTTTGCCATTGCGCCAGACGCGCAGTTCCAGCCAGACCGACAGCGCGTTGACGACCGAAACGCCGACCCCGTGAAGGCCGCCCGAGACCTTGTAGGAATTGCTGTCGAACTTACCGCCGGCATGCAACTGGGTCATGATGACCTCGGCGGCGGACACGCCTTCTTCCTCGTGGATGTCGACCGGGATTCCACGGCCGTTGTCACGTACGGAGACCGAGTTGTCGGCGTGTATTTTCACGTGCACATAGTCGGCATGACCGGCCAGCGCCTCGTCGATGCCGTTGTCCACGACCTCATACACCATGTGGTGCAGGCCCGAGCCGTCGTCGGTGTCGCCGATATACATACCGGGACGTTTGCGGACGGCTTCCAACCCTTTGAGAACCTTGATCGAATCCGCGCCGTATTCCGGTGCGGGCTGAGCTTGCTCGGACATGCGATGCCTTCTTTTTCAGTTGCCCGGAATATATGCGGTTTTGGGGGGTATGTCACGCCGATGCCACAATATTTTGTGTCATAGGCAAGGGTTTGTCAGGCTTCCGTTACGGCGGATTGCCCGTTGGTTTCGGTCACTTCGAAACGCTGGGCGCGCGGGCCCAGATCGGCGAAGAGTTCCGGGCCGGTGCCGGTCATCCAGGCCTGTGATCCCAGGGCGCAGATCTCATCATACAGCGCGGCGCGGCGGGTGGCGTCGAGATGGGCTGAAACCTCGTCGAGCAGCAGGATCGGCGGGCTGCCGGTGTCTTCAGAGAGCGCACGCGCATTGGCGAGGATCAGCGAGATCAGCAGCGCCTTCTGCTCACCGGTGGAGCAATCGCGCGCGGGGGTCCCCTTGGCGATATAGACCGCGTGCAGATCCGCACGGTGCGGGCCAACCATGGCGCGGCCGGTGGCCATGTCGCGGAAACGGCTTTCCGACAGAGCGGTGCGAAGGTCGTCTACGGTCGCGGGCATTTCGCCTTCGGTCGAGGTAAGATCGAGTTCGCTGACCGGAAAGGCGGTCATGGCGTCCTGCTGGGCGGTGGCGATCCGCGCGAGGGCCTTCAGGCGGTTGCCGTGCAAGGCGGCCCCGGCGCGGGCCATTTGTGCCTCGAGCGCGGTGTACCAGTGTGGATCGCGGACCTGATCTTTCAGCAGGCGATTGCGCTCGCGCATGGCCTTTTCGTAATCGAGCACGGTCTGGGCGTGATCCGGAAAGAAGCTGAGGGTCATGCGGTCGAGGAACCTGCGCCGCCCGTCCGCGCCTTCGATCCACAGGCGGTCCATCGCGGGGATCAGCCACAGGACGCGGGCGATGCGCGCGAGAGCGACCTGCGGGGCGGGTTTGCCGTCGATCCTGACCTGACGTGCGCCGCCGTTTTCCGAAGTGCTGTCGATCTCGTGCAGGCGTTCGGCCTGCACCTCGCCCGAGACCTTCCAACCCAGCGCCTCCGGCCGGCGCGTCATCTCGTCGGCGCTGGCACGGCGCAGGCCGCGCCCGGGCGAGAAAAGCGAAACCGCTTCGAGGATGTTGGTTTTGCCGGCGCCATTGGGGCCGTACAGCGCGACAGGACGGGCGTCCATCTGCATCACCACGCGCTTGTGCGAGCGGAAATGAGACAATTTCAGGGATGTCAGATGGGTGTGCAAACCGCTCCGGTCACACCCGCATCGGCATGACGACGTAGATCGCGCTGGTGTCGTTGCCTTCGCGCATCAATGTCGGATCGCCGGCCGAGTTGAACAGGAATACTGCGTTCTCGCGGTCGACCTGGCTGGCGATCTCCAGCAGGTATTTCGCGTTGAACCCAATTTCGAGCCGCTCATCGCCGTAGGCCACGGCCAGTTCTTCCTCGGCCGCTCCGCTGTCGGGCGCGTTCACCGACAGGATCAGCCGATCCTCGTCCAGCGCCATCTTCACGGCGCGAGACCGTTCGGACGATACCGTCGCCACCCGGTCCACGGCGCGGGCGAAATCGCTCGCGTCCACTTCCAGCTTGCGTGTGTTGCCCTGCGGGATGACCCGGGTGTAGTCGGGGAAGGTGCCGTCGATGACCTTGGACGTCAACGTGATCTCGGGAGTGGCGAACCGGACCTTGGTTTCCGACACCGAGACCGCGATTTCCATGTCGTCGTCATCGAGAAGCTTGCGCAATTCGCCAACCGTCTTGCGCGGCACGATCACGCCGGGCATGTCCGCCGCACCTTCGGGCAGGTCAGCGTCGATCCGGGCCAGCCGGTGGCCATCGGTGGCCACGCAGCGCAGCACCTTGCCGCCCTCGGAGTCCGAGACGTGCATGTAGACGCCGTTCAGATAGTACCGGGTCTCTTCGGTCGAGATGGCGAATTTCGACTTGTCGAACAGCCGCCGCAGCACCGAGGCCTTGGCCTTGAAGTTGGTGGCATATTCCGAGGTCGCCATGACCGGGAAATCCTCACGCGGGAGCGTCGCCAGCGAGAAGTTGGAGCGTCCCGCCTCGACCGTGAGCCGCCCCGAGGCGCCTTCTTCGGTCAGCGACACCAATGCGCCGTCCGGCAGTTTGCGGACGATTTCGTGCAGGGTGACGGCAGAGACCGTGGTGGCCCCGGCGCGTTCCACCTGGGCGTTGGTCTTGTCGACGACCTCGATATCCAGGTCGGTGGCGCGGAAGGACACGGTGTCGCCCTCGGCCTCGATCAAGACGTTGGCGAGGATCGGGATGGTGTTGCGGCGTTCGACCACCGATTGCGCCTGCGCCACCGCCTTGAGCAATGTGCCGCGTTCAATGCTGATCTTCATACCCTGTCCCTCCGAAACCCCGGGACCGGCACGTTAGCCGTATCCCCCTGTCGCTCCAAGCCCTTTTTCCGGGCGTTGCCGGAAGGTTTCCAATGCTTTGCGAGGGGCGTCAAGGGCAGGCGGGCAGGGAAGGCCCCCTGCCCGCGCTTTTGATGTTTTTGGCTTACGCTTCCAGCGTGCGGCGCAGCATTTCAAGGTCTTCGGCGATCTGGCCGTCCTGCACCTTGAGCTCTTCGATGCGGCGCACGCCATGCATCACCGTGGTATGGTCGCGCCCGCCGAAGCGACGGCCGATTTCCGGCAGCGAGCGGCTGGTGAGTTGCTTGCAGAGGTACATCGCCACCTGACGCGGGCGGGCAAAGACGCGCAACCGCTTTGGGCCGACCAGTTCGGACAGGCGAATGTTGTAATGCTCGGCCACCTGACGCTGGATCTCCTCGATGGTGATCTTGCGTTCCGAAGCGCGCAGCACGTCGGCAAGGCAGTCCTGCGTCAGCTCCATCGTGATCGGACGGCCGACCAGCGAAGCGAAGGCAAACAGCCGCGTCAGCGCGCCTTCCAGCACACGCACGTTGGTCGAGATGCGGTGGGCGAGGAATTCCAGCACCTTACCGTCAAGCTCGAGGTCGGGATATTGCAACCGGTGTGCCGCCAGCTTGGATTGCAGGATGCCGAGGCGCAATTCGTAGTCGGTGGGGTGCAGATCCACCACGAGGCCAGATTGCAGGCGCGACTGGATACGGTTCTCCATATCCTTGATTTCGCCCGGGGCACGGTCGGCGGAGATGATGATCTGCTTGTTCTGGTCGACCAGCGCGTTGAACGTATGGAAGAATTCCTCTTGCGTGGATTCCTTGCCGGCGATGAACTGCACGTCGTCGACCATGAGCACGTCGACCGAGCGGAAGATCTGTTTGAAATCCATCATCTTGCGGTCGCGCAGAGCCTGGACAAAGCGATACATGAACTGCTCGGCCGAGAGGTAAAGCACGTTGAGGTGCGGCTGGCGGGCCTTCAGTTCCCAGGCCATGGCGTGCATCAGGTGCGTCTTGCCAAGCCCGACGCCACCGTAAAGGAACAAAGGGTTGAAGGTGACTTCGCCGCCCTCACCGACGCGGCGCGCGGCGGCATGGGCCAGTTCGTTCGGCTTGCCGACGACGAAGCTGTCGAAGGTGAAGCGCTTGTCGAGCGGCGCGGACGGCAGCAGGTCCGCAGCCTCGGGCTTGGGCGCGCGGGCTTGCGGACGGGGCCGGGCACTGGCCGCAGGCGTGCTGACCTCCATGGCGGACGGCATCGTCGTCTTGTTGGCCGGCACGTCGAACTCGATGCGGCGCACTTCGGCGCCAGCGTTTGTCATCGTGTAAAGCAGCAGGTCGCCGAAGTTCCGCGACACGTAATTGCCGAGAAAGCTGGTCGGCACCAGAAAGCGCGCGACCCCATCCGCGACACCGTCAAATTCAAGTGGTTCGATCCAATTCGTGTAGTTGTTTGTCCCCACGGTTTCCCGCAGCTGCCCCTGTAATGCGCCCCATTGGTCTTTTGTCATGTTGTCCCTGCATCCGTTCCCAATTATGTCCGGGCGTCCCACAACACCCGTCGTCCCCGTTTTCGATGCCATATTGACCCCACCGGGCAGCCCGGCGGGAATGGCCTTTGCGGTCAGGATTACGATCCCCGGCAAAGGCAGCGCCGTGGGAATCGGTTCCAGAACCGAATTTCACTATGTTGGACACGGCAGCGAATAGAATACTCTAACTCGTTCAAAAAGAAGAGGTTTCCCCCTTCCCGCCGAACAAACCAGTCGTGGCAACGCGACTGTTTCCGCCTGTCCCCCCATGTGCGAGATGACTCGCAGGACCGAACCTAGCAACCTCGTCTGCGGAGCGGCAACCGAAACTAAATCTTGACTCGCACAAAGCCTGAAAAGAATCTTTCGGGCTGTGCAGACGCGCCACATACGCCTGGAGAAGCGCTATAGACGCAAAAAAGCGCCCGACGGACGGGCGCTTTCAATTCGTGCAGCGATGTGGCGCGTATCAGCCCAGCGCTTTGACGCGCGACGACAGGCGGGACATTTTCCGCGATGCGGTGTTCTTGTGCATGACACCCTTGGACACGCCGCGCATGATTTCCGGCTGGACCGCGCGAAGGGCCGCGGTGGCGGCGTCCTGATCGCCCGAGGCGATGGCCTCTTCGACCTTGCGGAGGTAGGTGCGGATGCGCGAACGGCGCGCCTTGTTCACGGCAAAGCGTTTTTCGTTCTGGCGGGCGCGTTTCTTGGACTGCGGCGAGTTGGCCATGTTCGTCTTCCCCTTCTTCGGGTCTGGTGCGTTTCAATTCTCAGCGCGATGCCAGACCGTCCCGGACCTTGGTCCACCGGGGTGATTCTAGCCTGAGCGGGCTGCACGCGCATGTATGGCGGCGGGCTATAAGCCAATTCGCCGCGCTTGCAAAGGGCTTATTGCAGCCCCGGTCTACTTGTCGCGGAACTGCGCCTCGCGCTTTTCCTGAAAGGCGGCCATGCCCTCGGTCTGGTCTTCGCTGGCAAACAGCGAATGGAACAGCCGCTTTTCGAACAGCAGGCCCTCGGCCAGCGACACTTCTTCGGCGCGGTTGACCGCTTCCTTGGCGGCGCTGGCGGCCAGCATCGACTTTTCGGCGATCTTCTGGGCGGCGCTCTGAGCCTCTTCCATCAGCTTCTTGGCGGGCACCACGCGGCTGACGAGACCGGAGCGTTCGGCCTCTTCGGCATCCATGAAACGGCCGGTCAGGTGCATGTCCATCGACTTGGACTTACCGACCAAACGGGTCAGGCGCTGGGTGCCGCCAAGGCCGGCGATGACGCCAAGGTTGATCTCGGGCTGGCCGAACTTGGCATTTTCAGCGGCAATGATGAAATCGCACATCATCGCCAATTCGCAACCGCCGCCCAGCGCATAGCCGGCGACGGCGGCGATGATCGGCTTGCGGGTGCCGGCGATCGCCATGTGTTCGGGCCAGAAGAAATCCTCGGTGAAGACCTCGACATAGGTCTTCTCGGACATCTCCTTGATGTCCGCACCCGCCGCAAAGGCCTTGTTCGACCCGGTCAGGATGATGCAGCGCACCTTGTCGTTCTGCTCCGCATCGCCCAGCGCCTGCACCAGCTCGCCGAGGAGCTTGGAGTTCAGCGCGTTCAGCGCATCGGGGCGGTTCAGGGTGATGGTGGCAACGTGGTCTTCTACTTCGACGATGATCGTCTCATAGGCCATGCTTGATGCTTTCCGTTGTTGCGGTCAGGTTCACCGTGCTTACCATTCCTGTTTGCCGGTTCAAGCTATCTTTGGCAGGCCGGGCAATAGAAACTCGAACGGCCGGACTGCACCACCCGGGCAATCACAGCGGTGCAGCCGGGGTTGCGGCAGGGCTGGCCCTCGCGCCCGTAGACATCGAAGCTGTGCTGGAAATATCCAAGCTCGCCATCGGCTTGCCGGAAATCGCGCAGCGATGAGCCGCCCGCGTCGATGGCTTCGGCCAACACGTCGCGGATCGCGGGAACGAGGCTGCGAACCCGCGCCTCCGCCACGTTACGAGCCTTGCGGCGGGGGGAGATGCCGGTGCGAAACAGCGCCTCGCAGACGTAAATATTGCCCAGCCCGGCGACGATCCTCTGATCCAGCAGCGCGGATTTGATCGGCGTGTTGCGGGTTTTCAGCGCCTCGACGAGATAGGATTCGCTGAAGGCGTTGCCCAGCGGTTCGGGCCCCAGCTTCGCCAGCAGGGGATGGGCCTCGGCGGTGTCGGTGGGCATCAGGTCCATCGCCCCGAAGCGGCGCGGATCGTTGAAGGTGATCCGGGCGCCGCTGGCCATGTCGATCACCACGTGGTCGTGCTTTTCCGCGGGCGGATGGTCGTGCACGAAGCGCCCCAGCGGATCGCCCGAGATCAGCATCCGGCCCGACATCCCCAGATGGATCAGCAGGGTCTCGCCGCTGTCCAGATCGGCGAGGATGTATTTCGACCGCCGCCGCAGCCGCGCGACCCTCTGGCCGGCCAACCGGTCGGCCATTCGGTCGGGGAAGGGCCAGCGCAGGTCGGGGCGGTTGACGGCGACGGTGGAGATGACCTCTCCCTCCATAACCGGGGCCATGCCGCGGCGAACCGTCTCGACTTCGGGTAATTCGGGCATTCCGGGCGGTCCTGTCCTTGGGGTCGCATTGTAACGGCCTGTCAGCGCCCTATAAGAATGCGTGAGGCAATGAAACGGCAAGGGCCCGGGCGACAAAGATGAGCGACAACGACGCAAAGACCACGCATTTCGGGTATCAGACCGTGCCGGAAACCGAAAAGGCCGGCCGGGTACAGGGCGTCTTTAACTCCGTCGCCTCGCGCTATGACGTGATGAACGACGTGATGTCGATGGGCATCCACCGGGTCTGGAAGGACGCGATGATGGACTGGCTGGCGCCGCGACCCGGCCAGCGGCTGCTGGATGTGGCGGGCGGCACCGGCGACGTATCGTTCCGGTTTCTCAAACGCGCGGGCCATGGCCATGCCACCGTGCTGGACCTGACCGAGCCGATGCTGATCGAGGGCCGCAAGCGCGCCGAGGCCGAAAGCCTTGCCGGCAGTCTCGATTGGGTGGTGGGCGACGCGATGGCCCTGCCCTTCGAGGACAACAGCTTCGACGTCTACACCATCAGCTTCGGCATCCGGAACGTCACCCGCCCCGAGGATGCGCTTTCGGAAGCCTACCGTGTGCTGAAACCCGGCGGCCGCCTGATGGTGCTGGAGTTTTCGCAGATCCCCAACCCGTCGCTGCAGTGGGCTTACGACCGTTATTCGTTCAACGTCATCCCGGCGATGGGGCAGATGATCGCCAACGACCGCGACAGCTATCAGTACCTTGTCGAATCGATCCGGCGCTTTCCGGATCAGGAGACCTTTCTGCAAATGATCCGCACCGCCGGTTTTGAACAGGCGAAGTATCGCAACCTGACGATGGGCGTCGCCTGCCTGCACTCCGGCTGGAAACTCTGATGCGCGGACCTCACAACATTTTCCGCCTGATCCGCACTGGTGCCACGCTGGAACGCACCGGCGCGATGAACGACGTGCTCGATGCCTTCGACGCGCCGGCACCGCTTCGGCTAGCCGCGCGGGCCTTGGGCTGGCCATTCAAGTGGCTGGGTTACAAGGGCGACCCCTCCTTGCCGCCTGTCACCCGCGCACTGACGGTGATGGGGCCGGCGTACATCAAGTTCGGTCAGGTTCTGTCGACCCGGCCGGACGTGGTGGGGTCGGATCTGGCGCTGCAATTGCGGCTGCTTCAGGATCAATTGCCGCCTTTCCCGGTGTCCGAGGCGCGGCTGTCGATCCAACGGGAGCTGGGCAGCGATGCGCTGTTCTCCGAGATCAGCGAACCTGTCGCCGCGGCCTCGATCGCCCAGGTTCACAAGGCCAAGGTGGCCGAGACCGGCGAGACCGTGGCAATCAAGGTGCTGCGGCCGGGCATCGAACGCGCTTTCCGCCGTGACATCGACGCCTTCTATTTCGCCGCGCGCTCGGTCGAGGTGCTGTCGCCGTCGTCGCGCCGGTTGCGGCCGATGGAGGTGATCCGGCATTTCGAAGGCGTGGTGATGGGCGAGCTGGACCTGCGACTGGAAAGTGCGTCGGCATCCGAATTCGCGGCCAACACCGGGGCCGACGAGGGCTTTCAGCTTCCCGAGGTGAAATGGGAGCTGTCCGGCCGCCGGGTCATGACACTGGGTTGGGCCGAGGGCGTACCGCTGGGCGACAATGACGCGCTCGACGCCGCCGGTCACGACCGCGAGCGGCTGGCCGAGAGGGTGCTGCAATTGTTCCTGAGCCATGCCCTGCGCGACGGTTTCTTTCACGCCGACATGCATCAGGGCAACATGAAGGTGGCGGCGAACGGCGACATCATCGCCTATGACTTCGGCATCATGGGCCATATCGACGAATACACCCGCCGCGTCTATGCCGAGATCCTCTTTGGGTTCATCCAGCGCGACTACCGCCGCGTGGCCGAGGTGCATTTCGAGGCGGGCTATGTGCCGGCCGACCGTGACGTCGATGAATTCGCGCGCGCGTTGCGGGCCGTGGGCGAGCCGATCTTCGGCATGGACGCGACGCGCATCTCGATGGCGAAGCTGCTGGCCTATCTGTTCGAGGTTACCGAACGGTTTGGCATGGAAACCCGCACCGAACTGATTCTCCTGCAACGTACTATGGTGGTGATCGAAGGGGTGGCGCGCTCGCTCAATCCGCGGACCAACATCTGGGAGGTCGCGCAGCCGATCGTGGAAAGCTACATTCGCGACAGTCTTGGACCGCGCGCTCTTGCCGGCGATCTGGCGCGGGCGGCGCGGGTGCTGTCGCGGTTTGGCCCGCGGCTGCCCGGGCTGGTCGAGGTTGCCCTGATCCGTCAATCGGAAGCGCCCCCTCCGCGGCCCCGGCCGCAGGCGCGTCATAACGCCTTCATGCTGGGCGTGGGCGCGGTGACGGGCGGTCTGCTGGTGGCCTTGGCGATCGGGTTTTCGTGACCCTTGTCGCGCCTCAAGCTACTGATCCACATAAAAAAACGGCGGCCCATCGGACCGCCGTT
Organism: Litorisediminivivens sp. KMU-197; assembly: GCF_056858395.1. Classification (NCBI taxonomy): domain Bacteria; kingdom Pseudomonadati; phylum Pseudomonadota; class Alphaproteobacteria; order Rhodobacterales; family Paracoccaceae; genus Litorisediminivivens; species Litorisediminivivens sp. KMU-197. Next base: position 12,782 of record NZ_JBXEQG010000002.1, read on the forward strand.
TTTTTTCGATTACCGCATTCCGATTAGTCGGAGCTGCCGGTCGTCGTGGTCGTGGACGAAGACGAGCTGTCGTCCTTGTTGGAAAGCGCCACGATGGTACCGACTGTTGCGATACCGCCCAGCACGTAGAGCGGAGTCAAATCCGACGGAGTGGCAACCACCACGAACGGGTCATCATCTTCATAATCGGTTTTCGACAGGTCCGCAGCGGTAGCTGCCGATGCCAGCGCGACCGCTGCTGCAGCGGCGGCGGCAAAGGTAAATTTTGTCATCATGTTCTCCAGACATCTTGGGTGAACACACACCCCACACGAGGCGAACCTACATCTACAGTTCGCGAGTTTCAAACCGTAAGCTACGGAATTTCATCAGTTTGAGCGACATGCAGCCCACCGCGGCAAAAGTGCAACAAAATAAGGCTGTGGTGAAGGTGCCGTGGCGGCATCACATGGTCGAAGCGCCAAGGTTTTGAACGTTAAGCAGGAATTTGCAGCACTCGCCGAGGTAGAATCAGGAGCGGATGCCTGTCACTGCCTCGGGAGTCACTGCATATCCCGTGCCGAACACAAGGTATACCTGCCCACCGTCAACGCGGGCCTCGGTGACCTCGTTGTAAGTTGCCACAGCCGTGCGGCCCAGTGATTCGCCGGCGGCGAAGTTTTCGACCGAGAAGCTGTACTGTCCGTGCGGGAACGGCGCGCCGCTGTCATCCAGCCCGGGCCACTGGAAATTGCTGCGGGTGGGGTCGATCGGGAAGGCCTGCACTAGGGTGCCGTCATCGGCATAAACCTCGAGCGTGGAGGATTCCGTGCCGATCACCGGCGTCACCGACACCGACACCGGCGCGCCGTCGAAACTGGCAGGCGCAGGGCTGCGCACTTCGCGTCCGACCCAGCCGGCAAGGTCGTTCAGACCGCTGGCGCCGAGCAGGCCAACCATGCTGCTGAGCAAATCGTTGGTGACCACCTGCTGCTCAACCGAGGAAAAGGTCGCAAGCTGCGCGGCATAGTCTGAAGAATCGATGGGATTGAGCGGATCCTGATTCATCATCTGCGCGGTCAGCATCTTGAGGAACGTATCGAAATCCGAGTTCAGTACGGTTTCGCCCGCGTCGGTGCCTGCCGATGCTGTGGCGCCGCTGAACAGCGGCGGCGTGTTTGTCGAGGGTGCGGTGATCATCTGGGGGCCTCCTACAGGCGGATATCGAGGCGGCCAGTGGCCAGCGGCTCGGGCCGCGGTGCCGGCTGGTCCGGGCTGGGGTTTTCGGTCATGGCATCCTGCCGGTCATCACCGGTGCCGGACGACGTGTCATCCCGACGACCGGAGGTTCCGAAATCGAAGGCGATGTCGCTGTATCCGAGGTCACGAAAGGCGCGTTCGACAATGTCGATGTGACGGCGCATGAGATCATGTGTTTCCGGGCGTTCGCTGAGGATCTGCAGGACGATCTGCCCGTCCGATCCGCTGAACCGCATCCGCACCTGACCCAATTCTTCGGGGCGCAAGGTCAGTTCGGTGACCTCGCCGGACGCAACCCGGGTGACCGACGACAGTTGCTGCGCGATGTCACGCGCCAGCGTCGCCTGATGAGCCGCCGAAGGAGGCAGGGCAAAGGGGGCTAATGTGGTCTCTCGCACGGCGGAGGAAGGAAGCTCCGCAGGCAACACTGGCGCCTGACCTTCCGGAATGGGTGGCACCGGGGATGCAACGCGGGCGGCGGATTCGACAAGCGTCTGCACCGGGGTCGGGTCCGGTTTCGGCGAGGGCGCGTGGAGCCTGAGCTCATGGTCGGGAGCCTGCGGGGCATGTGGCGCCTCGCGCCAGCCGCGACTGTCCGTCCTCGGCTCCGCGATCCGGAATCGTGGCTCTACCTCAGCGGGTGTCAGACCCACTTGTTGCGCGGGCGGCACAGGCATGGCGGACGCCGGTTTCGGCGATGGCTGGCCCGGCCGACCCATCGGTGCAATTGTCTCGAGGGCTGAGTGCGGGCGCGTGTCTCGTGGCGGCTGCGGGGTCGCCTGCATGGAGGTCTGAACTTGCCGCTCGGCACCGGTGGCAAGCTCTGATCCAGGCCTGCCCGACACCCCTATTGGGCTCGCGCTTTGGTTGTGCGTGCTTCGTGCTGGCTCAGACCCCTTAACCGGGTGCGGGGTCGCTCTGACGGTGGCCGGGTCCGGCAGTTGCCCCGTCGGCGCAGGTGCTGCGTTCGGGGACGTGCCAAGCTGCGTGCCGGGCTCGCCTGCTGTGCTGCGGGCAACAGGCATCATGGCTTTGGCTTCACCCGGATTGTCCTTCAGGCCGTGGGCGAACAAGAGGCCACGTCCCGGACCTGCTGCCGGCAGAACCCCTTCTGCGCGTTCCGAAATAGACATCGGCAATTCGGAACTGCTGGCGCTGGGGGGTGGGACCAATGCAGATACTGGCCGATGGGTGGCAGCGTCGGCCCGTCCGATTTGCGGCGACGGGTGAGGTGGCAGGGACTGGAGGGGCTCAAGGCCGAGCCGGGTGCCTGCCACGATCCGATCAGCACTCACACGAGCCGGGGGGGAACCGGGCCCGGGATCAGGTAGAGCCGTTTCCATGCGTGGGGCCGCCCGGGGTGTCCGGACGGAATCGGCCCTTGTGTCGACCAATCCCGCCTGCGCCGTATGCGACCGCGCCGCTGCGGCCATAGCCGGCACCGGGGCAGGCGGCAACTCTCCCGAAGGCTGAGCAGGGCTACCAGTGGATACCCTAGGTGCGCCTTCTTCAGGCCCGGCGGTGCGACCGGTTTCAATCGGGGCAACCTGCAGCACCTCGCTATTCCCTCGCGGCAGCCGTCGACCGTCCGCAGGAGGTGCGGCCAAGGTGCTCCAGGCCAGCTCGGCAATATGATCCCGGCCGTGCGATCCGACCGCTCGGTCGGGGCGCCGTTCAGAAACGACCCGGCCAGAGACATCCGCCTGATCCGGCATGTCAATGTCTGGGGCTTGCGCGCGGCCCTGGGGCGCCGGTGACGGATCGTCGATATCTGTATCGAGGTCGGCCGGCGCATCCTCCCGACCATCAGCCGCCCTTGGCACAGCCGGTTCTTCGTCCTCGAAACCTTCCGGGTCCACAACGTCTGGGTCGGCCGGGTTGGCATCGGTGTCATCAGCCTCGGTGGGGTCGGCCACATCGGAATCGCCATCTGGCACTTCCACATTGGACGTTGCACCGGGCATGTCTGTGTCCGACGGCGCCAAGGAGGAATACGCCTCGGCAAAATCCGGGGCGCCGGACACGTCCGCCACTGACGGCCTGTCTGGCTGCGGGTTGCGGCCCTTCATCGTGAGGGACAGGAACACTTCGGATTGCATGCGAACTCCAGGAATTCTTCCTAATGCCGCCGTTTATCCGCCATGACAGTTACCAGTTCTTTACCGGTTTCCCGTCAAATTCCTCAAAACCCTTAGAATTGTGGAGAGTTTGCACATGATCGAACCATTCCCTCACCGTATGACTGTGGCAATGCAGCCGGTTCCCGACCGGATGCGGCAGGCCGCGCAGGAGCTGGAGACCACGTTCCTTGCGGAGATGTTGAAAACGGCCGGTTTCGGCAAACCGGTCGAGGCTTTCGGCGGTGGGCCGGGCGAAGAACATTTTTCGTCCTTCCTTGTCCAGGCTCAGGCCGAGGCAATGGTGCAAGCTGGCGGGATAGGCCTGTCGGAAACATTCTACAAAGCGCTTATGGAGAAAGAACATGTCTGAACGCGCCTCCGAACTTCTCGATCAACTGAACGACCTTCTCGACCAGGAGCGCGCAGCGTTGCTGGCCGGCGACATTGACGAGGTCGGGCGGGTTCTGGACACCAAGGAAGCGCTGCTGCGGGACCTCACGGCCTGCGCCGCGGCCGATACCGAAGGGCTGAGCGATCTTAAGAACAAGCTGATGCGGAACCAGGAGTTGATCGACAGTGCCATGAAGGGCGTTCAAGCGGTCGCGGAACGGTTCGCGACGATCCGGCGGGTGCGCAAGTCGCTGGAGACATATGACCGCAGCGGCCAACGCAGGATGATCGACATTGCGCCGGGCGGCCGACTGGAGAAGCGCGCCTGACGGGCGCGGACTTGGTTTGAGTCAAATGCGGCGGAAGCCGGGGAGGCAAATTAGGGAAGCGTTAGGACCGAACGGTCAGATTGGCCACGCACCGGAAAGGTGGCGCAGTCAGGACCGAATGAGTGCTGGATGCAACTGTCAGAATGACAACGACGTCGGGGGTTCCGGCGTCTGGCATGAACACGGCGCAAAAGCGCCACACGCGTATATAGAGGAAAACCTATGTCCAGCATTCTGACCAACAACGGCGCAATGGTTGCGCTGCAAACTCTCAAGACCATCAACAAGGGCCTGTCCGACGTACAGTCGGAAATCTCGACCGGCAAGACCGTCGCCACTTCTAAGGACAACTCGGCGGTCTGGGCGATTTCCAAGGTCATGGAATCCGACGTCAAGGGCTTCAAGGCCATCGGCGACAGCCTCTCGCTGGGTCAGTCGACGGTTGCCGTGGCCCGCAACGCGTCGGAAACCATCACCGACCTGCTGACCGAAATGAAAGGCAAGATCGTCGCGGCGCAGGAAGACAACGTCGACCGCACCAAGATCAACGACGACGTCACCGCCCTGAAGGACCAGATCAACGCGGTCGTTTCGGCGGCGCAGTTCAACGGTCTGAACCTGATCGACGGCAACACCGCCAGCGCATCGGTTCTTGCGTCGCTGGACCGTGACAATGCTGGCAACGTGACCGCCTCGTCGATCACGGTCAACGGACAGGACCTTTCGTCCGGCAGCTACGTGGCCAACAACGTCTTCGGTGCCGGTCTCGGCACGGCGACGGTTTCTGCGGCGGCCGACACTTTCGTGATGTCGCTGGACAGCGCCGTCGGTGCGGATTCCATCACCATCCAGGATGGCGCGACCGCCTGGGCCGCCGGCGACAAGGTCTCGATGACCATCGGCGAGGAAGTCGTAAGCTACACCGTGACCGCGGATGATGCTGCGGCGACCACCACGTCCGATATCGTGGCCGTCGGCCTGAAGAACGCAGTCGACAACCTGGGCATTTCCGGACTGACCGTCGACTACAACAGCGCCAACCCCGGTCAGCTGGACTTTGCCAACACCGGCGCCACCGACCTGTCCGTCACCGGCCAGTTCACAAATGCCGGCTCTGGCGGTCTGGGCGCGATGAGCGGGATCGACGTCAGCACCGGCGGCGGTGCGACCTCGGCCCTGGCCACCGTGGAAACCCTGATCGACACTGCGATTTCGGCCTCGGCGGCGTTCGGTTCGGTGGAAGGCCGGATCGAGATCCAGGCGACCTTCATCTCGGACCTGACCGATTCGATGACCTCGGGCATCGGTGCAATGGTAGACGCCGATATGGAAGAGGCCTCGGCCCGTCTGCAGGCCCTGCAGGTTCAGCAACAGCTGGGCGTCCAGTCGCTGTCGATCGCCAACCAGGCACCGCAGCAGCTGCTGTCGCTCTTCCGGTAATCCGGACAGACGGGGGCGGCGACATCCGTCGCCCCCGCCCCTCTCATCACGACTAACCCGAGCTCCAGAAGGAAGGACGCGTCATGAACGCCCAGTCCATGGCACAGCGCGCCTATGCGCGATCCGCTGGCCCTACGAAAACCGACCGCCGGGCAGAATACGAGACCATTGCCCGCGCCACGCACGAACTGAAGGCCGCGGCGGAAAGGGCAGAATCGGATTTTCCCGGCCTGGCCGGCGCCCTGCACCGCAACAACCGGCTCTGGACCATTCTTGCCGCCGACGTCGCCGACCGCGACAACCGGCTGCCGCGGGAACTCAAGGCCCGGATCGTCTTCCTCTCGGAATTCACCAAGCGTCATACCACTCAGGTTCTTGCCGGTAAGGCCGGCGTTGCGCCCTTGCTGGACATCAACACCGCGATCCTGCGCGGGCTGCGCAACGGGAGCGCAAGCACATGACCGGGCTGGTCCTGAAACTCGGGCCCAAGGAACGGGTCCTGATCAACGGCGCCGTGATCGAAAACGGCGATCGCCGCAGCCGGCTGAACATCGTCACGCCGAACGCCCATATCCTGCGCCTGCGCGACGCGATCCATCCGGAGGAAGCGAATACGCCGGTCCGCCGGGTCTGCTTCGCCACGCAGCTGGTGCTGACCGGCGACGCCGAGCCGGAAGACCAGCGCCACCAGTTGCTGCGTCGGATCGAAGAGCTCAGCCAGGTGCTGACCGACGCTGACAGCCGAAAACTGCTGACCTCGGCCACCGAGGCGCTATTGGGCGATCAGTTCTACCAGTGCCTTAAGGCGCTGCGGGCCCTGATTCCGCGAGAGGACCGGCTGCTGTCGGCCGGTCTGAAATGAGCTTCCAGCCGCTCCTGCCCTCGACCGGACTGATCGGTTACAAGCTGCTGACCCGCACCATGGAAACGCAGCAGACGGCCCTGAACGAAAGCCCGGCGATTGCGCGCGATACGGAATACTTCAAAGCCAACATCGCCGCGATCGAGACGGCAGAACAACTGGTTGATGACCGACGCCTGCTGCGGGTCGCGCTTGCGGCCTATGGGCTGGAAGAAGACATCGACAACAAGTACTTCATCCGAAAAATACTTGAGGAAGGCACGCTGGAGCCGGACACCCTGGCCAACAAGCTGGCGGACGAACGGTACGCCGTTTTTGCCGAGGCCTTCGGTTTCGACCAATTCACCGGCGCGAATACCTACAACCCCGCCTTCGCGCGGGAGGTCGTGGACCGCTATAACCGCGCCTCCTTTGAGCTGGCGGTCGGTCAGCAGGACGAGGACATGCGCTTGGCGCTCTACGCCACGCGCGAGCTGCCCGAGATGGCCGCGCGTGACGGCACCGACGACAGCCGCTGGTTCCTGGTGATGGGCACGCCCGCCCTGCGCGAGGTTTTCGAGACCGCGCTTAACCTGCCCAGCGGCTTCGGCCAGCTCGACCTCGATCAACAGCTCGGCGAATTCAGGAAGCGGGCCGAGCAACGGCTGGGTGTGACCGAGATCTCGGACTTTGCCGACCCGGAGTTGAGCGAAAAATTGATCGAGCAGTTCATGCTGCAAAGCCAACTGGCCGAGAGCACCAGCTACACCGGCATGTCCATCGCGCTGACCCTTCTGCAGCAGGGCGCGCGATAATATCTAGCCAAGCCTGCGTGGTGCACGTTGCGCCGGCACGCGCCCGGCCTGCCCCCGGTTCGGACGATGGGTTTCGGCCTCGCGAAGGATTGCGTCCAGCCGCTCGAAGCTCTTGGCGATGTTTCCCGGCTCTTTCTGAGCGATCAGGCTGTCAAGCTTCTCGAAGACATGCACCGCCTGATCCAGAACGGCGTCGCCACCCGGCGCATAGAGCCCGGCTTTGATCATGGTCTCCGACCCGTGATAGGCGCTCATCAGCTTGCGGGCGTAGCCAATCTGCTCATTCTCGCGATCGCCCGCACAGGCCGGCAGGCTGCGCGAAACCGAGCGCAAGACATCCACCGCCGGATAGCGCCCGCGTTCGGCGATGGCACGGTCCAGCACGACGTGGCCGTCCAAGACGCCGCGCAGCACGTCGGCCACCGGTTCGTTCATGTCCGACCCGGCCACCAGCACCGTATAGATCGCGGTGATATCGCCGCCACCTTCGACCCCGGGACCGGCGCGTTCGCACAGCGACATGATCATATGCGCCATCGACGGCGGGTGGCCGCGCAGTGCGGGCACCTCGCCACCGGCGACGGCGACTTCCCGGTGCGCCTCGGCCAGGCGGGTGATCGAATCGGCGAGGAACAGCACCTTGAGCCCCTGGTCGCGGAAGTGTTCGGCAATCGCCATCGCGGCCGCGGGACAGCGACGGCGCACCAGCGGGGACCGGTCCGAGGTGGCCGCCACGACCACGCTGCGTGCCATACCCTCGGGGCCCATCACGTCATCGATGAATTCGCGCAGCTCGCGCCCGCGCTCACCCACCAGCGAGACCACGACGACATCGGCCTCGACCTCGCGCGCGAAATGGCCGATCAGGCTGGTCTTGCCGACACCGGAGCCCGCGAAGAGCCCAATGCGCTGCCCGCGTACCAACGGCAGCATGGTGTTGAAAAGTACCATGCCGGTCTCGAGCCGAGCGCCCATTCGGCCTCGGCTCGCCGGATCAGGCGGGCGGGCATGGATCGGGCGCAAATCCGCGCCGCCGTGCAGGGGCCGTCCATCGAGCGGCGTTCCGTAGGGATCGACCACGCGGCCGACCCAGCCGTCATGCGGCGCGATCTGCGCTTCAGGCATCAGGAACACCCTGTCGCCCAGCGCCACGCCCTCAAGCGCGTCGTCGGGCAGCATCATCACGCCGTTGGGTGCAATTTTAAGCACTTCGCCCCGAAGTGGCGCCCCGCGCGACCGCACGAGGCGCAGTTGATCGCCCATCCGCACGTTCTGGCCCAGCCCATCCACCATGAGATAGGTGCCATCGACACTAATGACGCGCCCAAACGGGCGGATCGGGGTGAGGCCGGCAATGCGGTTTCTCAGTCTCTCCAGTCGGGGCTGCTGCATCCGTGCGCTTCCTTCATGTCCTGAGAACCATTTCTAAAGGAATCATCGTTAAGCCTTGATTGAAGCCAATCGAGGGAGAAGCCCCGATGTTCGACAATCTGGAAGTCCTGCGTCTGTCGCAGGCGATGGCCCGCCATGCCGGGGCGCGACAAAGCGTTGCCGCCGGAAACATGGCCCACGCTGATACGCCGGGCTACAAGGCCCGCGACCTGATGTCCTTTCCCGAAATGATCCGGCAGGAGACCGCGCAATTCGGTCTGCTTGCCACCCGTGGCAACCATCTGCATGGCAATCGCAGCGGGCAGATGCCGGAACCGGCCGAGGATACGGGCGCGGTCAGCGATCCCAACGGCAATTCCGTGTCGCTTGAAACCGAGATGATGCGCTCGGTCGAGATCAAGCGCCAGCATGACCGCGCGCTGGCCATCTACCGCTCATCCCTGACCATTCTGCGCACCAGCCTCGGCCGCAACTAGGAGCGCCTGACATGACAGATTTCTCTTCTTCGCTATCGATCTCCGCCAGCGGGCTGAAAGCCCAGGCGACGCGACTTCGGCATGTGTCGGAAAATATCGCCAACGCCGATACGCCCGGATACCGGCGCAAAACCGCGCCGTTTGAACTGGACCGCCAGAACGGCGGTGCCGAGGGCCTGGTGACCACCGGTCGCGTGAGGCTGGATCAGAACGATCTGGCCAAAATCTACGATCCTTCGCATCCGTTGGCCGATGCTGCCGGCCAGTACGAAGGGTCGAACGTGAATCTGGTGATAGAAATCGCCGACGCACGGGAAGCCCAACGCAGCTACGAGGCGAACCTCAAGATGTTCGATCAGAGCCGGCAAATGTCGACCAGTCTGCTCGAACTGCTGCGCCGCTAACCCAGAAGGAGACCCAGAATGGATGTCCGCTCGATCTTTGCCGCGCAGAAATACGCGGCCTCCCGCCCCGCAACCATCCCCGACGACACGGGATCGGCCAGCGACTTCATCGCCGACAGTGCGCGCGATTTCGCCTCGACGCTGAAAGAGGCCGAACAGACGGCGAAATCCGCCATGGTTGGCGATGCCGATCCGCATGCTCTGGTGCAGGCGCTGTCGCAATCCGAGCTTGCGGTCGAGACCGTGGTGACAGTGCGCAACAAGGTGGTCGAGGCCTATCAGGAAATCCTGCGAATGCCGGTCTGACCTGATGGACGAAGCCATGTTCTTCGACACCATGCGCCACGGGCTCTGGGTTTCGGTGATCATGTCGGTGCCGATCCTGTCGGCGGCGCTGATCGCCGGGGTCACAATCGGCCTGTTCCAAGCGCTGACCTCAATCCAGGAAATGACGCTGACCTTCGTGCCCAAACTGGGCGCAATCGTCTTCGTCTTCTGGCTGTCGATGTCCTTCATGACCGAACGGCTGGTGGCCTTCTTCCACGGCTGGATCATCCCCCTGATTGCAGGAAGCTGAGATGGAAAACGCAACCTATACCACGCTGACCCGGCAGACCGGGCTGATGCGCGAGATGCAGATCGTCGCCAACAACATCGCCAATGCCGCCACCACCGGCTTCCGAAGCGAAGACATGGTCTTCTCGGAACATGTCGCGCGGGTCGAGAACGGGCCCTCGATCTCGATGGCGACGGCGAACATTTCGCATTCCTCGAACCTGCAGGGCGCGCTGACCGCCACCGGCGGCCAGTTCGACGTCGCGATCGAGGGCGAGGGATACTTCCTGATCCAGACCCCGGCCGGCGAACGCCTGACGCGGGCCGGAAACTTCACCCCTAACGCGGTCGGCGACCTTGTCACCAAGGACGGATACCCGGTGCTCGACGCTGGGGCGGCGCCGATCTTCATCCCGCCCGATGCCACGGACCTTGCCATCGGCGGCGACGGCACGCTCAGCGCCAACGGCCAGCCGCTGGCGCAGGTCGGGATCGTCGTGCCTACCGAAGGCCAGGACCTGATCCGCGAGGACGGCGTGATGTTCGAGGCGCCGGACGGCTTCGAGCCTGCGGAAAATCCGCGCGTGCTGCAGGGCTTTCTCGAAGGCGCCAACGTCGACCCGATCCGCCAGATCGCCCGCATGATCGAGGTCCAGCGCGCCTATGAAATGGGCCAGAACTTCCTTGACGCCGAAAACGAACGCATCCGTACCGCGTTGCAAACACTGATAAAATAAGGAGTGGGCAGATGCGCGCCCTGAAAATCGCCGCCACCGGCATGGCCGCCCAGCAGATGCGGGTCGAGACCATATCGCAGAACCTCGCCAACATGTCGACGACGGGCTACAACACCCGCCGCGCCGAGTTTGCCGACCTGCATTACCAGCAGTTCGCCCGCGCCGGCACCGTCAGTGCCTCGGACGGGACGGTGCTGCCGACCGGGGTGCAACTTGGCCTCGGCGTGCGGCCGGCGGCCATTTCCATGCACCTCGAACAGGGCTCGCTGTCGGCCACTCAGGGCGATCTTGACGTGGCAATCGACGGGCGCGGCTATCTCGAGGTGACGCTGCCCTCGGGCCAGGCAGGCTATACCCGCGACGGCGCGCTGAAACGCACCGGCGAGGGGTTGATCGTGACGTCGGACGGCTTCCCCGTCTCACCCGAGATCGTCATCCCGGACGATACCCGCAGCATCTCGATCAACGCCGACGGCGAGGTTTATGCCTACTTCAACGATTCGGCCCAGGCGCAGCTTCTCGGCCAGATCGGCCTGACCGGCTTCACCAATGCCAAGGGGCTGGAAGCGATCGGGTCAAACCTGTTTCTCGAAACCGAGGCCTCGGGTCCACCGAATGTCACCACCCCCGGGCAGGACGGGCTTGGCATCCTGCGGCAGGGGTATCTCGAGGACAGCTCCGTCGATGCGGTGCGTGAGATCACCGAACTGATCGAGGCGCAGCGCGGCTACGAGCTGAACGCCAAGGTGATCTCGGCCGCCGACCAGATGCTGGGCGCGACGACCCAGGTGCGGTGATGCGACTGGCGCTGATATCGCTTTTCGTAGCCGGGGTGGCCACAGCAGAGACGGTTGTCCCGACGCAGACCCTGCGCGCCAACACGATCCTGTCGCCCGATGACCTTCTGGTCCGCCCGGTAGAGACGCCCGGCGCGATCTCGGACCCGGAGGCGATCATCGGGCTCGAGACCCGCGTCACGCTCTATGCCGGGCGGCCCATCCGGTTGCGCGATATCGGCCCGCCGGCACTGGTCATCCGCAACCAGCTGGTGGTGCTGCGCTACGTGTCGAGCGGCCTGTCCATCCTTGTCGACGGCCGCGCGCTTGGCCGCGGCGGCGCGGGCGACCGTGTTCGGGTGATGAACCTCGGCTCGCGCACCACGCTTTTCGGAACCGTCCAGCCGGACGGCACAATCCTGGTTACCAACTGAGGCGACGTACATGCTGAATCGATCCACCGCCGGGCTGCTGGCGCTTCTTCTGACGACCCTTGCCTGCGGGAGGCTCGATCACGTGGGCCGTGCGCCAACCTTCACCGAGCCGGAAGAGACGCCCGAGCACTTCGCGATGCTCAGCCCGGGACTGCCCGTCGAGACAGAATACGCGAACCCCGGCCCCGAGCCGTCGCTGTGGGACGGCGGTCAGGCGTCGCTGTTCGGCGATCGGCGCGCGATGAAACAGGGCGACATCCTGACCGTGGTGATCGAGATCGACGAAAGTGCCGAGATATCCAATTCGACGTCCCGGTCGCGTTCGGGCAATGAATCCTTGGCGGTCCCAGAGCTGTTCGGCCTGCCGCAATACGCGCAGCCGCACCTTCCGGCCGGCTTCAACCCCGGCAACTTGGTGGAGCTGAACGGCGCGTCCAATTCCAGCGGCGACGGCGCGGTGCGGCGCAACGAGAAGCTGGAACTGCGGGTCGCGGCCACGGTCGTGGGCGTGCTTCCCAACGGAACGCTAAAAATCCAAGGGCTTCAGGAGGTTCGGGTGAATTTCGAGCTGCGCGAACTGATCGTGACCGGCTTCGTCCGGCCCGAAGACATCTCGCGCCAGAACCAGATCACCTATGACAAGATCGCCTCGGCGCGCATTTCCTATGGCGGGCGCGGCCAGATCACCGATGTTCAGCAACCGCGTATCGGGCAACAGGTGCTCGACGTCGTGCTGCCGTTCTGAGGGGGTGGCATGGGCAAGATCCTTCCCATCCTTCTGGCCGCAATCGGGATCGGTGCCGGGATTGGCGCCGGACTGATGCTGAAACCTGAACCGAAGCTCGACGAGATGGGCAATCCCTGTGGCGAGGTGCCGGCCAAACACGATGACGAACCGGAAGAGCCCGAGGCGCCCACCAATGTGGAATATGTCAAGCTGAACAACCAGTTTATCGTGCCGGTGGTCGATGAGGCGCGGGTGGCGTCGATGATGGTGATCGCGCTCAGCGTCGAGGTCTCGCAAGGTCGCCGGGAAGAGGTCTTTGCCCGTGAGCCGAAGTTGCGCGACGCCTACCTGCAGGTGTTTTTCGACCATGCCAACCTCGGCGGCTTCACCGGCACTTTCACCGCGTCGAAAAACCTTGAGACATTGCGGCGGGCGCTGCGCGAGACTTCGAAGAAGCATTTTGGCAACCTGATCAACGACGTGTTGATCACCGACATCGCCCGGCAGGACGTCTAGGGCTAGCTGGTCCTGCGCGAGGCCGCCATCCAGCGGCGGCCGAGTTCCAGATCGACCAGCGATTGCAGCTCTTCCTTGGCTGCCTGTTCCTCCAAATCGCTGCGCGCCCGCACCTCCAGATCCGTCAACGCCGAGTTGCGGCCAAAGGATTCGCGGGTGCGGGCCCTGATTTCGCCGGTAATGGCGCGTTGATGGGCCAGCTCAAGGTTCAGCTCACGCCGCCGCCGGTCGGCCCATCCCTGCCAAAGCGCCTCGCCCGTCTGGGCAAAGGCAACTTCCAGTTCGCCCTGAAGGGCCGCGGCGCGGCGGGCCTCGGACGCGGCCAGTGCATCCAGCGCGGCCTGCAAGTCGGCTTCCTTCGCCTGCGCCGCGCTCAGCGCTATGGCGTCGCGATCGAACTGCGCCTTGGCCACCCGCCGCAAATCCGCAAGCTGCTTCACGTCCATGAGCGGCGTTTCCTGCGCAGCGCGTCGGCGTAGCGGATTGCCACCGCGACGGCCTCGTAATGCTGGGGATTGATCTGCTGGTCGACCTCGATCGCGGCGTGCAGGGCGCGGGCGGTCGGCGGGTCGCTATAGATCGCCACGCCCGCCTCGAGCGCGATTTCCTTGATCTTCAGCGCCACCTCGTCGACGCCTTTGGCGACGCAGACCGGCGCTTCGCCGGCAAGTCGTTTCCATTTCAGCGCGACCGCATAATGCGTCGGGTTGACGATCACCACGTCGGCGTCCGGCACATCCTGGAGCATCTGGTTGAAGGCAATCTCTTGCGCCTTGCCGCGGCGGGCGGATTTCATGTAGGGGTCGCCTTCGGAATCCTTGACCTCGTCCTTTATCTCCTTGTCGGACATGCGGTTCTTGGCCATGTGACTGCGATACTGCCAGAGGTAATCGACCAGCGCGATGGACACGGCGATGGCCAGCACGATCCCCATCAGGTTGATCGAAAGCTGCAGCCAAAGCACCACCGCGCTGCCGACATCCAACTGCATCGCACCGAGGATCACTTCGCTTTTCGAGCGCAGGAATGCGGTAAGGATGGTGCCGTAAATCGCCAGCTTGACCGCGCTCTTGAAGAACTCGAACAGGCCGTTCCAGCCGAATTTGTTCTTGAAATTGCTGAGCGGAGAGATCCGCGAAAGCTTGAACTGCAGTTTGGTCGGGGCAAAGACCATGCTGCGCTGGGCGATCACTGCGACCAGCACGGTCGTGAAGGGCAGCAGGATCCAGGGTGCGGCGGCCATCAGGACGGCACCGATCAACCAGCCGCTGAACTCCATTCCGTCACCGCCAAACACGCCGTCCGCGATTTCGTGCGACCGGGCGAGCAAGGGGGTCGCGGCTTCGCCCAGCGCAGTCAGCGAGCTGCCACCGAATACAAGCCCGACAACAAGAAACCCCATGTACATGGCCGCGGTGTTGACCTCGGCGGACTTGACCAGCTCGCCCTTCTTGCGGGCGTCATCGAGTTTCTTGGACGTTGGTTCGTGCGGTTTGTCGCCATTTTCCGTCTCCGAGGACATTCACGGCCCTCCAAACGGATTGGCAAGGAACGCCGCGACCGCATCGTGCCAATGCGACAGCATGAATGGCGCGGCCAAGGTCAGGCAGACCATGCCGCCCAGGGTGATCACAGGCGCGCCGACAAAGGACACCATAAGCTGCGGCATCGCCTTGTTGATGACGCCGAGCGTGACATTGTAGAGCATCGACAGGATGACGAACGGCATCGCCAGTCGAAACGCCAGCGCAAAGGTCTGGCTGACGTGGGCTGAAATCCACATGGCCAGATCGCCCGAAGTCGGAACGGTGCCGATCGGCCAGATATCGTAGAACCCGGCAAGCGTGGCGAGAAAGGTCAGATGCGCGCCGCTGAGAAACAGCAGCGCCAGCCCGCCAACCACGAGGATATGGCCGATGGCCGGCATCGGCTCGGCCCCGGCGTTGCCGAATATCTGGCTGAGCGAAGTGGACTGCGCGGCGATGGTTCCGGCGGTCTGAAGCGCGAAGATCATGAAGCGGAAGGCGAGTCCGATGGCCAGCCCGATTACGGTTTCGCCGAAGAGCAGCGCGGCCGAGGGCTCGGGCACCGACTGACCCGGGGCGTAGAGCAGAACAGCGTAGAACCCCGACAGGGTCAGCGCCAACGCCAGCCGGATCCGCATCGGCACACTTTGTGTGCCGATGCCCGGAATGACAGAGACCACCGCGGCGATCCGAAAGAACACCAGGGCCGCGAAGGCAAGCCCGTCGCCCAGCGCGGCATAGGCGGCCTCGGACGTCATGCGGCCACCGTGCCCACCAGCATCGGACGGGCGTCGAGCCCCAGTTCCTCGAACGACAGCACCGGCGTCTGGAAGCCCTTGGCCCGGACGATCCGGCGCAGGAAGCGACGGCGGCGCGACGAGGTGATGATCGAGGCGGCCAAGCCGGTTTCGCCCGCGCGCTCGATCTCATCGGCGAGCGCGCGGGTCAGCTTGGCGAAAACCTCGGGCGGCAGGGCCACGTCGACGCTGTTCTGATCGGATTCCACCTGGTAGGTGGCGAAGGCCTCTTCCCATTCCGGCGCAAGCTGGATCAGCGGCACGCTGCCGTCCTCACGGCGCAGTCCGGCGACGATCTGGAAGCCCAGCCGTTGGCGCACGTGTTCGCAGATCGCCTCGGGCTGAGTGGTGAATTTCCGGGCTTCGCCAATGGCTTCCAGAATGACGGGCAGATTGCGGATCGAAACCTGCTCGTCCAAAAGGTGCTTGAGCACTTGGTGCAGCAGGTCCATCGGCACCCGGTCCGGTATCATCTCGTCCAGCAGCTTGCGGTTGGCCTCGGCGCGTTCGGGCTCAGTCAGGTTGACCATCTCGTCGAGCAGGCGGCGAAGCGCCTTGTGGGTGAACAGGCGGCTGAAGTTTGACTTGATGATCTCAAGCAAGTGGGTGGCCAGAACCTCGTTCGGGGTGACGATGGTCAACCCCTGAAGCGCCAGCTCCTCCTGCTCTTCGGGCTTGATCCAGCGCGCGGGCGCGCCATAGACCGGCTCGTCCACGTCCTGACCGACAGGCAGGTCGCCGGATCCCTGCGGGATCAGCGCTAGCACCAGATCGGGATGAACCTGCGCACGCGCCTGTTCGACGCCTTGGATCTGGATGATGTAAGTCCCCGGCTCGACCGAGACATTGTCGGTCAGGCGGATCTCGGGCAGGATCAGCCCATATGCGCTGGCGATATGTGTACGCATGTTGGAAATGCGCGCATCAAGTCCGGACGATGGGTCAAGCACCATGTCGACAAGGTCGCCCGCGAATTCGAGGTGGATATCATCGAGCGTCAGAACGTCGCCGATGGGCTTTGTGCGGGGGGCTTCGGGGGCTTCGGCAATGACCGGTTCGCCCTTGTCGGAGGCCTGCCGACGGTATCTGTAAAGCCCCATGCCGGCAAAAAGCAAAGAGCCGAGCACGAAGGGCACGAAGGGCAGTCCCGGCACCACCGCGAAGGTCAGCATCAGAAGCCCCACCGCCACCAGCGCCGCAGGATGGTTGCCAAGCTGCTTGAACACCGCGACATCGACCGCGCCGGTGTTGCCGCCCTTGGCGAGCAGAAGGGCCGAACCGATCGAGACGATGACGGCCGGGATCTGTGTCACCAACCCGTCGCCGACGGTGAGGATGGCATAGGTTTCAAGCGCGGACGCGAATTCCATTCCATGGGCAAGCGCGCCATTGGCGGTGCCCACCACGAGGTTGAGGACGGTGATCAGAAGCCCGGCCACCGCATCGCCCTTTACGAATTTGGACACCCCGTCGAGCGAACCCAGAAACGTCGTCTCGCGCTGGTCGTGTTCGCGCCGTTTCTTGGCGGTTTCGTGATCGATGGCACCGGCCGAAACATCGCTGTCGATCGCAAGCTGCTTGCCCGGCATCCCGTCCAGGGCGAAGCGCGCGCCGACCTCGGCCATGCGGGCGGCGCCCTTTGTGATCACGACGAAATTGACGATCAGGATGACGCAGAAAGTGACGATCCCGATAACGAAATTGCCGCCCATTATGAAGTTGGCAAAGCCGTCGATAACGTTGCCGGCGGCCTGGGTGCCTGTGTGGCCTTCACCGATGATCAGCTTGGTCGAGGACACGTTGAGCGCAAGCCGCAGCATCAGGCCGGCGAGCAGGATCATCGGAAAGGACGAAAACTCAAGCGGTTCGTTGATGAAGAGCACGATGACGAAAACGAGGATCGCAAGCGCGAAGCTGAACGACAGACCCAGGTCGAGGACCACGGCAGGTATCGGAAAGATCATCATCGCGACAATGCCAAGCAAGCCCACCGCAAGCAGAACAGTGTGATTGACGACCAGCGTCGGCAAACCCTTACCGGGCAGCGCGGGAGTGTCGGCGGGCATGATCAGGATTCTCCTGGTTCCGGGCGTTCTGCCCCGTGTTCGGTGTCACTGGTCCAGCACGAGCGCCGGGTCGGCCAACATTTCGGCCACTGATCGCGCAAGGGCCGAGGTGCTCTCGGTCAGTGCATTGGCGGTTTTCAGGGTCAGGTCGGGCGCGGCGGGGCCGGCGGCGTCGGGGGCCGGGGTGGTGTCCGCCTCCGGGTCAAGCCGCAACAGGAAATCCACCGGGTCGGGTTTGCCGAGTGCCATGGCGGTCTTCTTCGCCTCTGCAAAGCGTCCTGCAGATAGCAGCGCGGTATATCGCGCCTCCGCGGCCTCGGGCACGTTTTCCGCGCGGTCGAAAAGGACATCGTCCGGGATGCCCACGTCCCCGAACAGACGCGCCGACAGCGCCTGCGCGAGTAGCGCCGGGTCGAGCGTCTCCGAATGGCCTACCAACCTGGCCGCGGCCGAGTGAAACCTGTTCTGGTACAACCGGGCCGCCAGGGCCTGACGCACGTCGGTCGGGGTATCGGCCGCGGCGGCCAGATCGCCCAGCACGATCTTCAGGAAGGTCACGGTCTTCGCCGACTGCGCCAGCTCTCGGTAGAAGTGCGTTGCCGTGGTGGAAAAGGCGTCGCCGTCAAGGTCGCCACTGGACAGGATCGCCTGCGCCTCGGAAAATGCACCGCGGGAAATCAGGGAGAACGCCTCTGCCTTGCGCAGCATCTCGGCTGCGTTTCCCTGCCGTTGCTCGGCCGCGTGGCTGGACACCAGCTCGGACAGGCGCGCCGGCACCGTCTCGCCGGCTGCGATCTTGCGCTCGACCAGAAGGGCGCTTGCCTCGGCGGCTTCGCTGCCGTTCGACCGGGCGATCTCGTCGAGGATCGCATCTTGCGCGTCTGCATCCGTGGCAAGCAGGACGTCGGCCATTGATGGGTCATCTGTGCGGCCGGCCCGGTTGACGATGCGGCTGATCATGTCCGCCGGGTCGGGCTGGCCGGAGTTGACGAGGTTGGTGATCAGGCGCGGCGCGACGACGCGCAACAGCGGACGCGGCAAAAGTTCCGCCGCGCGAGCCACTTGCCATGCGGAGTCGTCGTCCATCGGCTTTCGCGCGGTCGCCAGAACCGACCAGAGAAGGTTGCCGGGCGCGCAGTGGACAAACCGGTCGACCGACGCGCGCGTGACCGTTCCTGACGCGTCGATGAGGCCGGCGAGGTCGGCCAGAAACGCCCTGCTCCCCGAAGGCTTGCCTGCCATGTTCAGAAGCTGCGCGGCTTCGGCCCCGAGCCCGCGTGACAGGTGCAATTGCGCCAGTTCGATCGCCGCGATGCCGTCCAGATCGAGCCGCTCGGTATAAAGGCGGGCGGTGATCGCGGCCTTTTGTTTGGCAAAGTTGCTTTCGCCATCGAACCGGCCAAGCGGGCTCACCGCGCGCGCGTCGCAATCGGCCTTGCGCCGCTCGGTCGGCTGTTTTGCGCTGTCCGGCAAAGATATGTTGGGCAGGTTGATGTTCCGCAGGTCCGCGCCGACGCGCGCATTCCGCGACGGCTGCACGGCGTCGGGGTTGCCGAGGTCAAGCACCTCGCGCGTGGTGCGCCGGGCAAGGGCTTCGGCAAATTGCGACAGGCTGGACGTGGAATAGGCGCCGCGATCGACAAGAGGACCGCGCAACGCCTCGCGCAGGGCCGGGACCTGTGCGGAGACCTCAGGCGCAACTCTGTCGACGGCGTCCGCGCTGTCATCGCTCTCGGAAGCGACCGCCGCTGCCTGGGCCGGCTCGACCCCCGGGTCGGTCGCGTCCTTGACGTCAATCACCAGCATGCGCGGCGATTGAAAGAACGTGTCGACCGCGCAGTCGCAGGACAGGGAGATCGCCAATCCGTTCCGGCCGGCCTGCTTGATAGCGTCGATGCGGGTTTTGGGGATGCGGTTGAAGACCGTTCTGGTATCGAATTCGAACTGCCGGTCACCGGTGATCCGCAGCGCAACCTCCCTGCCGTCGCGTTCGACCGTCCATTCGGGCTTTGCGGGCAGGAAAGCCACCAGCCGCGTAAAGGTCTCATGTTCGCCCGAGCGCACGGTCACTGTCTCGGCCCGGATCAGGCCCGGCAAGGAAATCAGCACCAAGAGCAGCAGGCGTCCTATCATGCGGCGTCCTGTTTCAAAGCCTTGATGGCTTCCTCAAGATCGTTGAAGTCCGGACGGATGTGCGCCGGCGTGTTCTGGCGACCGACCTCGATACAGATGTTGGTGGGATGCGCATGCAGGTTGGCCACCAGTACCTCGCGGATCAGCTGGTGAAAGTGCGAATCGTCCTCGACCACGGTCTTTACCCTTGCCGCGAAGGGGCCGACGAGGCCATAGGCCAGAAACACGCCCAGAAAGGTGCCGACAAGCGCGCCGCCGATCATCTTGCCCAGCACCTCGGGCGGCTGGTCGATCGAGCCCATGGTCTTAATCACGCCGAGGACCGCGGCAACGATGCCCAGCGCAGGCAGGCCGTCGGCCACCGTCTGAAGGGCGTGGCTGGAGTGCATCTTGTGGTGATGTGCGGCATCCATGCGCTTTTCCAGCACCTCTTCGACCTGGTGCGGATCGTCGTAGTTCATGGTGGCGGCGCGCAGTGTGTCGCAGATCAGGTCGACGGATTCCTTGTCGGACTGGATCTTGGCGTATTTGCCGAAGATCGCCGACTCGCCGGGGGATTCGATATGTTCTTCCAACTGAACGGGGTTTTGCTTGGCGATGCGGATCAATTCGAACAGAAGGCACAGCAGATCGCGATAATCCTCCTGCTTCCACTTCGGACCCTTGAAGACCTTGCCGATGTCTCCGACCGTGTGTTTCGCACTTGCCCCATCGTTGGCGATCAGGAAGGCGCCTAGCGCGGCGCCACCGATCATGATCATCTCGAAGGGCAGCGCTTTCATGATGAGGCCCAGCTTGCCCCCGGCCAGAAGATAGCCGCCGAAGACCATGCCGAATACCACTGCAATCCCAACAATTCCGATCATCGTTACACCCCTCGTTTCGCCAACCTTGGAATCGCACGGAAGTCTGAAGAAACCGTTCGTTTAGTCCTTCGGCACCTCGGCATTTCGCCCGGCCAACACGACCGAGATGGTATAGGCTGTCTCGGGTGCCAGCCCGGTCATGATGTCGGCGGCGGCATCCGGCCGCATCCGGCCGAGGAAACCCGCAGCAAACCCGGCATCCATCGTCTCGAACAGGGCGGCGGCGTCCTTGGGCTTCATGTTCTCGTAGACCGTGGTCAGCCGGGCCAGATCGGATTCCGCAGCCTCGTCGGCCAGGGCGATGGTGGCGCGCAGAGCCTCTTCCGAGGCTTTCAGCTCGGCCAGTTTTCCGGCGATCTTGTCGTCGGCCACCTTCAGCGCCCGCATCCGCATGGCCATCCGCTCCTCACGCTCGCGAATGCGCTCTTCACGCTCCTCCATCGCTTCCAGAAGCGGCATCAGGTCGGGGTCGGTCACACATTGCTGCGGCTCGGGACGCGACAGCGCCTCTTCCGCGGCCATGGCGGGCGCTTCACCCTCACGGGCGATCGCCTCAGTTGCCTGCAAGCCCACCCGCAATATGGCAGAGCCCAGCAGGAACACCGCGATGACCGTCAGAGTGCCGCGGCCGGGCCGGCGCGCAGGCTTGCGTTTCGCGGCTTTCGTCGTTTTCTTCTCGGCCATTCTCAAGCCCTCCCGGAATGGCGGGAAAACACCGGCGCCTGCGGATTGTCCTGCGGCGCAGGCGTCTGCGCCGTGTCGTCGGGGATGTCGTGCATCGAGGCGACCAGCAGTTCGAGCTTGCGCGAAACGGTCTCGGCCCGGCCGGTCAGATCCTCCAGCGACTTGCTGGAACCGCTGGCGGCGGCTTGCGCGGCCTGAAGCGTTTTCGTCAGGTCATCGACCTGCGCCGACAGCACGGCGACAGCCCCTCCGACACCGTTTTCCAGATCGTTGAACCGGCTCAGCCGCCGTGCCAGCACATAGCAGTACATCCCGGCCCCAAGGGCCCCCGCAACCAGCAGTACATCGGCGATCATTTCCACCATTGGGTCCCCCGTCAGTTGACCACGAATTCCATCACGAGCAGGTTGCTCACCCGCTCGTCACCCAGAACCAGTTGCGCCCGCCTGAGCAGGTGCGACCGGTATTTCAGCAGCGCCGTCGGCTGCTCGAGATCGGTAATTTCGACCGCGCGAAGATACCCGTTGAAGACGTCGACAACGCGCGGGAGCAATGTTTCGACATCGGCCTTGGCGGCGGTCGGCACCTCGAGTTGCGCGGTAAACTTCAGATGGCGCGTACCGGCCTGCGACGGCAGCGAGACGACGATCGGATCGAGCGGTACGAAGGCCACGTCGGGCATGTCCATCGTCCGGGCGTCTTCCTCGTCCTCAGTGTTTTCCGGGGTGGCTTCGGCGTGTGCGTCTCCGCCGCCGAGGATCATCCCCGAGTAGACCACGAAGAACCCGCCGCCGCCGCCCGCAAGCGCCAGCACCAGCCCGATGATCAGCCCGAGCTTGGATTTCTTCTTGACCGGCTCTTCTTCGGTTTCGTCGGTATCGGCCATGGTCCGCCTCTTGGGTTGGTTTCCCAAGCTATAACCTCAGATCAACTAACCGATTATTAAGGCTGTTCGGTCAGAACCAGACGGCAACGTCGTGCAGAACGCCGATGGACGGAGGACCGAGTGGAGCAAATCGCCAGAACCTGGACAGGCCTGAGCATAGGCAAGAAGATCGGCGCGATCGTTGCCGCCGTCGGCATGTTCACCGCAGTCTTCTTCATGAGCCGCATGGCCG
Organism: Litorisediminivivens sp. KMU-197; assembly: GCF_056858395.1. Classification (NCBI taxonomy): domain Bacteria; kingdom Pseudomonadati; phylum Pseudomonadota; class Alphaproteobacteria; order Rhodobacterales; family Paracoccaceae; genus Litorisediminivivens; species Litorisediminivivens sp. KMU-197. The sequence goes on from NZ_JBXEQG010000002.1 coordinate 35,163, forward strand.
CACAGCCCAACATGGCGCTGCTTTACGCCGGGCTGGAAAATGGCGCCGCGGGGGATGTCGTGCGGGCGCTGGAGCAGCGCGGCACGGAGTACGAGATTCGCGGCGGATCGATCTTCGTGCCGTCGAACCTGCGCGACGAACTGCGCCTGACCATGGCCAGCGAGGGCCTGCCGGCAAACTCCACCAAGGGTTACGAGCTGCTTGATTCGCTCAGCGGGTTCGGCACCACCTCGCAGATGTTCGACGCCGCCTACTGGCGCGCGAAAGAGGGCGAACTGGCGCGCACCATCCTGTCGAGCCCGGCCATCGCCTCGGCGCGGGTGCATATCGCGAATGCCTCGACGAACCCATTCCGCCGCGACAACGATGGTTCGGCCTCTGTCTTCGTCACGACGTCAAGCGGCGGGCTCTCGCCGCAGCAGGCCAAATCCCTGAAATACCTCGTGTCTTCGGCTGTGCCGGGGCTGGCGCCGGAAAGCGTCGCGGTGATCGACAGCGCCGGCGGATTGATCTCGGCCGCAGAAGAAGACGCCCCGGCGTCGGTCGGAGACGAACGCTCGGCCAGCTTGCGCGACGCTGTGACGAGGCTGGTTGAAGCGCGGGTCGGATACGGCAACGCCGTTGTCGAAGTCTCGGTCGAGACGGTCACCGAAAGCGAATCGATCCGCGAGCGCCGCATCGATCCGGACAGCCGCGTGGCGATTTCCACCGACACCGAGGAACGCACCAACAATTCACAGGAAGCCGGCGGCGGCGATGTTACAGTTGCCTCGAACCTGCCGGCCGGCGACGGCGCGGGCGGTGGCGAGTCGCAGTCGCAAGGCGCCGAAACCCGCGAACGGGTGAACTACGAGGTTTCGCAAACCGAACGCGAGCTGGTGCGCAGCCCCGGCGCGGTCAAACGGCTGACGGTCGCGGTGCTGGTCAACGGCACCAAGGCGACCGACGCAGGCGGCGCCGAGGTTTTCACGCCGCTGCCGGAGCAAGAGATCGCGGCTCTGCGCGAGTTGGTGTCCTCGGCCGTCGGTTTCGACGAGGCCCGCGGCGACGTGATCACCATCCGCTCCATGGCGTTCGAACCCATTTCGGAGGTCGGGACGGAGGCCAGCCCCGGCCTGATGGCGCAACTGCCGTTCAACATCGGCAATCTGATCCAGATCGCCGTTCTGGGGATCGTGGCGCTGATCCTCGGATTGTTCGTTGTCAAACCGATCCTCACCAATCCTCCGGCGCCCGAGATGCTGGCCCTGCCCCCGCGCAGCAATACCGGGCAGGAGGCTGACGAGGCCACCGACATCACGCCGCTCGACGGGGAAATCGACGACGGGGCCGGCTTCATGCCGCTGTCGCCCCAGGCGATGGGAACTGCCGAAGCCTTCGACATGTCGTCGCTCGACAGCGCCCAGCCCGACCCGGTCGACCGTCTGCGCGCCCTGATTGGAGAGCGCCAGGAAGAGACTGTCGAAATCCTGCGCGGATGGCTTGATGACACCGGAGAGAAAGCATCATGAGCATCGAGCACCTACTTGAGGATTTCGGTGGCGGACGGCGTTCGCTGACCCATTCTGCCGCCCTTCCGGACGAGGAAGAACTGGAAACCCGCCGCCTCGCTGCCTTTGAAGAGGGCTATCAGGCCGGATGGGACGATGCCGTGGCCGCGCAGGCCAAGGACAAGCTGCGCATCACATCCGACCTGGCGCAGAACCTTCTCGACATGTCTTTCACCTACAACGAGGCATATACCCACCTTTTCCGGGAATTGCGTCCGCTTCTGCGCGAAATGGTCGACAAGCTGCTGCCGCAGGTGATGCGCAGGGCCATCGGTCCGCGGATCGTCGAACAGTTGCAGACCGCCGCGGCCGAGAACCTGGGCGGTGACGCGCATATCCTTGTCCATCCGGCGCTGGTGGACCTCGTCGAGACATTGGTCGAGCAGGAGAACTCGTTCCCGGTAACGATCCGTGGTGAGCCTGGCCTGGCCGAGGGTCAGGCGCAGTTGTCGCTCTCGGACCGCGAGATAGAAATCAACCTGGACGAAATGGTCGCCGAGATTTCCTCCGCGCTCGATGCATTCACGCACGATCTTCAGAAGGAAGACATTCATGAGCGACAAAACGTCGTATGACGCCTCCGACAGCCCGTTCAAATCCGTTCCGATCGAGATCACGATCTCGGTCGGCAAGGCCCGACCAACAGTGCGCGACCTGCTGCAACTGGGGCCGGATTCCGTTCTGCCGCTGGACAAGCGCGTCGACGATCCCGTTGAGCTTTACGTCGGCACCCGGCTGATCGCGCGGGGCGAGCTGATGGAGGCCGGCGACGACCTGCCCGGCCAGCTGGCGGTGCGACTGACCGAAGTCGCGGACCTCAGGGACAACCTGGGCGAAGGCTGATGGCGCGCACTATCCTGCACGGCGCCGGTGCGGCGGCGCTGCTTCTGTTTCTGACGACCGGCGGTGTGCAGGCTCAGGAATTGTCGCTGGATCTCGGCGAGGGCGGTTCGCTCACTGTGCGCTCGATCCAGTTGATCCTGTTGATCACGGTGCTCAGCCTGGCGCCCGGCATCGCGATCATGGTCACCTGTTTTCCGTTTCTTGTCACCGTGCTGTCGATCCTGCGCCAGGCCCTTGGCCTTCAACAGGCGCCGCCCAACATGCTGATCGTGACGCTGGCGCTGTTTCTCACCTATTACGTGATGGATCCGGTCTTCACGGCAGCCTGGGAGCAGGGCATACGACCGATGATCGATGAAACCCTGAGTCCGGAAGACGGGTTCCTCCGCGCGCTGCAGCCGTTTCGCGTTTTCATGGCGTCGCGGCTCGATCCCGATACCTTCGATGCGATGGCGGCTTTGCGGCCCGACGTCGGGACCGCCGAGGTGTCCCCCGAGGCACCGCTCAGCGTGCTGATCCCAAGCTTCCTGCTGTCCGAGGTCGCCCGCGCCTTCCAGATCGGCTTCCTGATCTTCCTGCCCTTCCTGATCATCGACTTGGTGGTTGCCGGCGTGTTGATGTCGATGGGCATGATGATGGTGCCGCCAGCCATCGTTTCGCTGCCGTTCAAGCTGGCGTTCTTTGTGGTCGCTGACGGCTGGGCGCTGATTACCACCAGCCTGGTCAGAGGTTATCTCGGATAACTGGCACCTCCTGCCGGTACGACCAATGGTTTATTATTACGTTGCCGGACAGAACGTCGGACGCCTCGCAAGGACCCGTCATTCCGCAAGCTGAGCCGGGCGCATCACTGCTGCCTCAACTTGTCGGGTCTGAAACCAATGGCTCGCCCGAAGGCCCGCAATCACTGCGGCCCTCCCTGAAACGCCGCTATCTTCAGCGCACCACGAATTCCGCGTGCAACGCTCCGGCGGCCTTGATCGCCTTGAGGATATCGATCATGTCGCGCGGTGCCACGCCCAGCGCATTCAGACCCGCCACCACCTCGGACAGCGAAGTTCCGTCGGGCACTTCGGCAAGGTTGATGCCGGGTTCTTCCTCGATCTCGGCTCTGGTCCGTGGCACGATGACCGTCTCGCCTTCCGCGAAGGGGTTCGGCTGAACGGCGACGGGTGCCTCCTCGATCCGCAGCGTCAAGTTGCCCTGGCTGACCGCCACCCGGGATATGCGCACATCTTCGCCCATGACGATCGTGCCGGACCGCTGGTCCACGACAACGCGGGCCTTGCGCTCCGGCTCGACGAGGATGTTCTCGATCCGGCCCAGCGCATGCGCCGTCGACCGTGCCCCGGTCGATCCGATATCCAGCCGGACCGTGCCGGAATCCAGCATCAGCGCCACTTGCCGGCCGAAAGCCTGGTTGATCGCACGTTCGATCCGCGCGGCGGTGGTGAAATCGGGCTCTCTGAGGGCCAACCGCATGACCTCGAGCGAGGCCAGATCGAAATCGACCTCGCGTTCGATGCGGGCGCCTGCCGGGATCACGCCCGCGGTCGGCACGCCGAAGGTGACCTGTGCGGCATCGCCCTCGGCCTTGGCCCCGCCGGAGATGACGGTGCCCTGCGCAACGGCGTAGATATCTCCGTCGGCGGCATTGAGCGGCGTCATGATCAGCGTGCCGCCCAAGAGGCTCTTGGCGTCGCCGATGGCCGAGACGGTCACGTCGATCATGCTTCCTGACCGGGCAAAGGGCGGAAGCGTGGCGGTGACGAAGACGGCGGCCACGTTCTTCGGCCGGAACTGCTCACCGGTGACGTTGACCCCCAGCCGCTCGAGAATGTTGGTCATGATCTCTTCGGTAAAGGGCGCGTTTCGCAGACCGTCGCCGCTGCCGTCAAGCCCGACGACGAGGCCGTAACCCACAAGATCATTGCCGCGCACACCGTCGAATTCGACAAGGTCCTTGAGCCGGATCGGGCTGGCCGCCGCAAGTGCGGGCTGAAGAATCAGAACCAGTGAGATGAATAGGCTGCGCAGCACGGGGTTCACCTCATGAAATCCAGCAGCGACAGGCGCGAGGCGCGCACCGTCACCGCATAAAGCGTTTCGATCTGGGTCTGCACCTGCTCCAGCCGCGTGGCGGCCTCGTAGGGCTCGACGCCGAGCAACGCATTGCGCGACATTTCCAGCGTCAAGGCAGCGGTTTCATTGCGGACCTTGTTCTCTTCGATCCGCGACTGGACAAGGCCCAGCCCGGCGATGGTGTCGGTCAGCTCGGGCTGAAGCTCGATTAGGTCGGTGCCAGCCTGGGTCACCAGCGCCTGCTGAAGATTCGGGGCGAATGCCAGCGTCTCATCCCCAGCCAGCGCCGCCAACGCGGTGGCCTTCATCACATCGCGGAACACTTGGTCATCGGCTCGGATCGACAGGCCGACGCGGACGTCCTCGGACAATTGCAGGGGCGTGCCGTCGGTGTCGGACCCGACATAGCCCATGGTCGCGAACCCGCCGGCGGGGTCGTCAAACCAGGTGTCGAGGGCGTCCTCTATGCCGGTCAGCGTCACCTCGCCCGCCACCGCAGCGCGTAGCGAGGTCAACATGTCGGAACTGTCCGCAAGGGCGGCGGTGTCATAGGCGGCGCCGGCGAAAAGGCTGCGGTCGGCGGCGCTGGTATTGAACTTGCCGATGATGGTGCGAAACGCGTTCTCGGCATCTTCGGAGACAGTTGCCAGCCCCTGATGCGCACCGGACTGCGCCGCCAGCAGGAGACCGGCAGAGAGATCGGAGGACACCTCCTGCACCACGCCCAGCGCGCCCTGCATGGCAATCGTCATGGTATCGGCTTCGGTGATGGCAAAGCGGTAGGTTTCGAGCAGCGTCAGGCTGCGCTCGATGTCGCCGAGGTGCGCGTAGTCGCCCGACAGATGGCTGCGCGTATCGGCGGCCAGGCCGGTGGTCAATTCGACCTGAAGTCGCTGCGATTCGGCTTTGAGGTCAGCCTGGGTATGGCGCATGACGAAGCTGCGCGAGAGGTCGCCGATCGTGGTCAGGTTCATCAGGTGATCCTCAGCAGGACGTCGAGCATCTCATCGACGGTTTTCAGGACTTGGGCGTTGGCCGTATAGGCCTTTTCGATCTGCATCAGCTTCTGCAGCTCGGTGTCGGTATCGACACCGGTGCGCAGTTTCTGCTCGGTCAACTCCGCGCTGCGGGCGGCGGAATAGCTGAGCCGCGCCTCGCTGCGCGACAGATCGGAGCCGATGCCGGTAAGCAAGGTCGCGGTCAGGCCAGCCATGTCGACGGACATACCGGTCTGGCTGCCGGAGGCGACGGGGCGGTCCTCGCCCAACCGGTCGATCATGCCGAGCAGAAGGGTGCCGTTGCCCGAAGGCCCTTCGGCGCCGGCGTAGAGACCATCCCGCAACCGCCAGAGCGCGCCGCCGGCGTCCGGATCGACCTGCCCGTTGATCGCCAACCGGCGTGACAACCCGACCTCGTCGGCAGGGTTGAAGGCGGTGCCGCCGTCGGTGAACAGACCGGCCGCGCCGGCGCCTATCGTGGGGTCGAGCCCGCTATCCTGAAAGCGTTCCACAAGGTCGCGGGCCAGGGCGTCGACCTCTGCCTGATAGCCGACCAGCGTCTCGTCGCGCAATTCGAACAGTGCGGCAAGGCTGCCGCCACGGATGCGGCTGTCGTCGGATCCGAGCGGGTTATCGAAGCCATCGATGGTCAGACCCGACAACAGCCCGTTCTGCGCGGTCATGAATTCGGTAACCAGGCCTTGCGGCGTGAATTCGATTTGGGCAGCGCGACCCTCAAGCAGCACGGCACCGGAGGTGGTGACCAGCGCCACAGCCCCATGATCGCGCGGCATGACCCGCACCGGCACGATCTTGGCAACCTTGTCGATGGTTTCCTGCCGCAAGTCATAAAGCGCCTGCGGGTTCTCGCCGTTTTTCTCTGCGGCTGCGATGCGCGCGCCGATATCCTCGAGGTTCGAGAGGTGGCCGTTGAGGTCGCTCACCATCCGGCCAATGTCGGCGTCAATCTCGGAGCGCAGGGCCTGAAGTCCGGATGACGCGCTGCCAAAAGCGGTCACCAGGTTGTGCGCGCTGGAAAGGACATCCGCCTGCCGGTTGGCAAGGTCGGGACGCGCAGCCGCCGTGACCAGCGCGCCTTCGAACCGGTTCATCAGACCCGAGAGCGAGCCGGCCTCGTCGGGCGAGCCGAACAGACGCTCCGTCCGCGTCAGGAAGCCGGTGGCCACATCGAGCTCGGCAGTACCGGATTGCGCGCGCCGCCATTCGTCCAGCAGCGGCGCGTTCACCTCGCGGGTGACCGCGTCGATGGTGATCCCGCCCGACGCACCGTTGATGCGGGACGAGACCTCGAGGTTCCGGGTTGCGTAGTTTTCGTTGGTCGAGTTCGCCAGATTTGACGACACCAGCTCGGCCGCCATCGACGCGGCGCGCAAGCCCGACAGGGCGTTTGTAATGGACCCGGTAAAGGACATCTGTCACCTCGGTTCCGGCGCGAGCGCCTTAGCGTTTGATGTTGGTGGTTTCCTGAAGCATCTCATCGACGGTCTGGATCACCTTGGCATTCGACGAATAGGCCCGCTGGGTCTGGATCATCGACGTCAGCTCGGTCGCGACGTCGGTCGTCGATTCCTCGCGGGCGAAGGACTTCACGTCGCCGGTCGGGCCGTCACCGGCATCCCACAGGAAGAAGGATCCGCTGGTTGGCGAAATGCGATAGGTCTGCGCGTCCAGCGCGGTCAGCCCATTCGGATTGGGCATGTCGACCAGCGGGATCTGATACAGCCGCTCGGTCACGCCGCTGTCATAGATCGCGTAGACATAGCCGTTCTCGTCGACCTCGACCGAGGTCATGTTGCCGACCGGCGATCCGTCCTTGGTGATCGAAATCGGTGCGAAGCTGTCGGACAGTTGCGACAGGCCCTGGTTCTCACCTACCGCGCCGATGTCGAATGAGATCGGGCCACCCTCCACGTTGACGACCACTTCGCCGGTCAGGGGGTCATAGGTGCCGCCCGTATTGGTGACGACAGAGGCAATCGTTCCGCCTGAGGTCCGGCTGTCGTCAAAGGTCACCACGTATTCGCCGATCACCGCGCCGTTCTGCGCGGAATCGGTCATGGTGATCGTCCATTCGTTCGACGATCCGCTGGCCGGCACGGTCGGCGTGAAGGCCATGGCGACGGTCTGCGAGGTACCGAGGTTGTCGTAGTATTCGATCGACAGGTTATAGGGGTCGCCAGAGCCGCCCGCGATGGTCTGGGTTGCCGGCAGGTTCAGGCTGATGTCGACCCGGGTGGTGGGGTCGCCGACAAGGCTCTGCGCGAAACGGATCGGCACAAGCGCATCGGCGGTATCGCGTGAATAGGACGGTATCGAACCGTCGGGATTTGCCGGCCAGCCCATCAACACGAGTTCGGACGGCGTTGCCAGATAGCCATCTTCATCGATGCGGAACGATCCGGTTGTGGCAAGCAGCATTTCGGGCTCGCTGCCCGGTGCCCGCACCTCTGCAGCGCTGGTCACGGGAAACATGCCGCGCCCGCGCACCGCAAGGTCGGTCGGGTTCGACGTGGTGATCAGCGACCCGCTCTGATCGACCATCCTCTGTGTGCTGGTGCGCACGCCGCCGGCGGTATAGCTTCGGTTCGACTGGCCCAGCACCAGCGAATGAAAGTCGGTTTCCATCCGTTTGTAGCCGTAGGTCGAGGCATTCGCGATATTGTCGGAGATCGTGGCCAACCGGGTGGCATTCGCGGTCAACCCGGCCACCCCGGCATTCAAGGAAGAGGAAATCGTCATGGACACGCCTTTCTGCTGCATCGCTTCATCTGCATGCAACAGATAGACGGGCGCCCTTAACGCCCGCCTAACAGCTAAAATCTGCCCTAGTTTGGCTGGCGCAGGAAGATCACCTCCAGCCGCGAGTTGCGCAGCGCCAGGGGGTTGTCCACCGCCAGCTCACGGTCGGCATGTCCGGTCACTCGCGCCATGTCCGTGCTCGACATGCCCTCGAGTTCCAGCAACCCGCGAAAGGTCTGCGCACGCGCGACCGACACGTCCCAGACGACGTTCTCACGTACCACGATGGGGCTCGTGGGCACGTGGCCTTCTATGGCGACGGGGTTGTCGACGGTGCGGGCGGCCTCGGCCAAGGCATCCGCCAGCACCGCAAGCACCTCGGTCGGATGGCCGGCGTCGTCGAACAGCCGACTGTCATCAAGTTCGAACAATTCGACCACCAGGCCTTCGTCGGTTGTTTTCAGGACCACGTGCTTCAGCGTATTTTCCATGACAAGGCTTTCGCCTCCGGTGCCAAACAGGGCCTCTTCGATGATCTTGGCCTGTTCCTGAAACCTGTCGGCCTCGCCGGAACTGCCCTCGTCCTGGCCCGCGGTGCCGCCGGATTGCTGATGCGCTGTCGTATGCAGGCTGGTCGCGCCGGTGCCGTTCTGTGCCTTGATCTGCTGGGACATCACGCTGTCGCCGTTCAGCGGGCCTGCGCCGCCGCCCGATACCCTCACCAGCGGGATGGTCGGTGCGAAGAAGTCCGCAATGCCTTTTCTCTGTTCTTCAGTTGTCGCGTTCAACAGCCACATCAAAAGGAAGAACGCCATCATGGCGGTCACGAAGTCCGCATAAGCGACCTTCCAGGCACCACCATGGTGCCCGTCGCCGCCAACGACCTTTTTCCTTTTGATGATAACCGGCGCGACGTTTCCGTCAGCTGCCATGATCTCACCACCTATTTCACCCAAGGTCTTGATAACAGAGCGGCTGTTACCGCGGACTTAACATCTAAGATTGCGCCTTTTTCACGCTTTGGCTTCACCGTTCGGATTTTGCCACATTGGCGGGCTTTCGCCGGTCCGGCGATGGACTTGCCCCGAGGTTGCCCTTAACACTTCTGCGGAGGATCAGGGACAGGGCGATGTCATGCCGAATACCATGCGAGCCACGCTGAAAGGCAGCGTTACGGCACTGGCTGTCGGGATGATGGCGTTCAGCGGACCGTCCGCTATCGCCGAAGGTGTCCCGTCGTACAATCTGTACGGCGCGCCCGGCCTGATCGACATGCCCACCGGCACCGCCGCACCCGAAGCCACGCTGTCGTTCACGGGCGGTCATGCCGGCGATCAGACGCGGTTGACCGCAAGCTTCCAGATAACCCCAAGGCTGTCGGGCAGCTTCCGTTATTCGCGAATCGACAACCTGCCCATCGAAGGCGCGGTCGACGGGGTCTATTACGACCGCAGTTTCGACATCCGCTACCAGGTGCTGCACGAATCCGACCTGATGCCGGGTGTCACCGTTGGACTTCAGGATTTTGCCGGTACCGGGCTTTTCTCGGGCGAATACATTGTCGCCACCAAGGAAGTCGCGCCGGGCCTGCAGGTCACCGGCGGCATCGGCTGGGGCCGGCTGGGATCGCGTAACCCGATCGGCGGCTTCGGCGAGCGGCCGGATGACGATATCGGCCGCGGCGGCGTGCCAAGCTTCGAGCGCTGGTTCCGCGGCGATGCGGCGGCCTTCGGCGGGGTCAGCTACGCACCCACTCGCAACCTGTCATTCTCGGTCGAATATTCCTCGGATCGTTATGCCGTGGAAAGCCGGTTCGGTGAGCATGAAGACGATTCGCCGTGGAACTTCGGCGTCGATTACCGCTTTGACAACGGTGCGCAACTGTCGCTCTACCATGCCCACGGCAACACCGTCGGCGCACAGCTCAGCTTTCACACCAACCTGAAGGAAGCCCCGACACCGGGCGGTTCGGAATCCGCACCGCTCCCGGTCAAGCGGCGTGTGCCGGGGGCGCGGCAGGATCTGGGCTGGGTGGACGCCGGACCCGAAAGTTACCGGCGCTTGCTCGACAAGGCGATGACCAAGGACGGGCTGGTGCTGGCCGGTCTGTCGCTGGAACCGACCCGCGCCACCGTCCGCCTGCGCAACCCGAAGTACGGACAGGTGCCGCAGGCCGTTGGGCGCACCGCACGGGCGATGACCCGCAACCTGCCCGCTTCGGTCGAAACCTTCGTGATCGTGCCGGTAGTGAATGGCATGGCTTTGTCGGCCCTGACCTTCCGCCGCTCGGACCTCGAGGCGCTGGAGCATGAGGACAACGCCGAGATCCTCGCCCGGACGCAGATATCCGATGGCTTCCGGTTGGCGCCTTCAGCCTTCGATGATCAATATCCGAGGTTCGGCTGGGCGATCCTGCCCGACTTGGACATCAGCGCATTCGACCCGCAAGAGCCACTTCGCGTCGGTCTGGGCGTGCGGGCGCAGGCCCAGTACCGGCCAACCGCCAATCTGCTGGTGTCCGGGTCGGTCATCAAGAACCTTGCCGGCAATCTCGACGATATCGACCGCGAGACATCGTCGCCGCTGCCCAGGGTGCGCACGGACGGACCGAAATATCTGGCCGAAGGCGATCCCGCCGTCGAGCACCTGACCCTGACCCATTTCGGACGCCCCGCGCCTGAAACCTACAGCCGGGTGACAGCAGGCTACCTTGAATCGATGTACGCCGGTGTCTCGGGCGAATTGCTGTGGAAACCTGTCGACAGCCGTCTCGCGCTGGGCGCCGAGATCAACTTCGTCAAGCCGCGTGACTTCGACGGCGGTTTCGGCCTGCGGTCCTCGGATACGGCAACCGGCACCATCCCCGACTTCAACGGCCACGTCTCGGCCTATTACGATTTCGGCAACGGCTTCCACGGACAGCTGGATGTCGGTCGCTACCTGGCCGGCGATTACGGGGCCACCGTTTCGGTCGACCGCGAATTCGTCAACGGCTGGCGGGTCGGGGCCTATGCGACGCTGACCGACGTTCCGTTCGAGGATTTCGGCGAAGGCTCGTTCGACAAGGGCATCCGGATCACCATTCCGGTTGGCACCGTCTCGGCCCAGCCGTCGACCGGACGCAGCACGTTGGCGCTGCAATCGCTGACCCGCGACGGCGGCGCCCGGTTGCACGTGAACGACCGGCTGTACGAACAGGTGCGCAGCTATCATCAGCCCGAAATGGCCAAGACGTGGGGCAGGTTCTGGAGATGAGCGTGACTTCGAAGACCCGGTCCCTTGGACGTGCGACGCTGGCAGCAGTGGGCTTTGCCGGTCTGCTGTCCGGCTGCACCAGCGGCGAGGACTATACCGATACCCTGGCAATCGGCCGCAGCGTGCTGGACAGGACCCTCTCGCGCGGCGAAACCGTCGGTCCGCAGCGTGTCACGCCGGAGCAGTTGCAGCGGGTCGCCGCCACGACCGATCTGCCGATCGTGTTGATCGACTTTTCCAACAGCGGGTCCAGCGCGGCCCTTCTCGAGATCGAGCGCAGCGGCAACATCCGGGTCTATGCCACCTCGGCGCGGCAGACGGTTGCACTGCAAAACGGCCTTGCGCGCGGCACCCGCGGGCTAGGTGGCGACCTGATGTCGGCTGATCTCGGGTCCCTTCCCGCCCTGATCGCGGCACGGCGGGGCGGCACCACGACACGCGAGCTGCGTTTCCTGAATGGCGAGGAGATAACCGAGCGGCTGCGCTTCACCTGTTCGGTCCAAGCGGCACCCACGGGTGGCGGGTTGACCGCGATGACGGAAACCTGCACTCAGCAGAACGGACCGGAGCGCTTTACCAACACCTATCAGGTGGACACTCGCGGGCGGGTCGTCGCCTCACGCCAGTGGTTCGGTTCGCTTCAAGGCTATGCTACCATCCGGCAAATCCGCTTCTGATTTCGTAAGGCGCGGCGCTTAGCCTGCGCTCGCGCCCTCTTCGCTGCGCGCGCCCTCGATTTCGGACAGCGCAACCGCGTCCTCAAGGCGCCGCTCGACCCAGCGCTCCGCAATCTGGCTGACGGTGGTGCTGTCGTGCATCTCGATGGCCTTGCGCAGGTCCTGCAACACGTTCGCCATCTCCAACTCGGACAAGTGCCCCTCCTGCGCGCGCAGGATTTTCGGATGCGGCGTGGTCAGCATGTCGGTCCCGATCAGCAGCTCTTCCTCAAGCTTTTCGCCGGGGCGCAGACCGGTAAACAGGATCTCGATATCGCCCGAAGGATTGGCGGCGTCGCGCACCGTGTAGCCCGAGTTCTGGATCATCTTCCGCGCCACCTGCCAGATCGAAATCGGCTTGCCCATGTCGAGCACGAAGACATCCCCCCCGCGCGAGAACGAGCCGGCCAGCAGGACCAGCCGCACCGCTTCGCTGACGGTCATGAAATATCGGGTGACGTCGGAATGGGTCACCGTGACCGGCCCGCCCCGCGCGATCTGATCCTGAAACAGCGGGATGACCGATCCGGACGAGCCCAGCACGTTGCCGAAACGCACCATGGAATAAAGCGTCTTGCCCGAGCGCGTCGAGAGGTCCTGCACCAACATCTCGGCCAGCCGCTTCGACACGCCGAGAACACTGGTCGGCCGCACCGCCTTGTCCGTCGAGATCAGGATGAAGCGTTCGGCCTCGTACTTGCGCGCGGCATTTGCAACGACACGCGTGCCCAGCACGTTGTTGCGCATCCCCTCGATGTCGTTGGTTTCCAGCAGCGGCAGGTGCTTGTAGGCTGCGGCATGCAGCACCACGTCAATCGCGTGTTCGCGGAACACCCGCTCCACCAGCTGCGGTTCGCAGATCGAGCCGAGGATCGACACGATCTCGACGTCATGCTGGATCGCATGCAGTTTGCGGTGGATGTTATAAAGCATCAGCTCCGAGTGATCGAAAAGGATCAGCTTGGACGGCTGGCACATGGCGATCTGACGGCACAGCTCGGACCCGATCGACCCGCCGGCGCCGGTGACCAGCACGCATTTGCCTTCGTAAGCGTCGCTCACCCCGGGCAATTCCGCTTCAAGGTGGTTGCGCCCCAGCAGCTTCGAGAAATCCAGTGGCTTGGTCAGGGTCCGCGCGCCCTGGTTCAGAAGCATCTGCGCAAACGACGGCATGATATGGACTTCACAGGGCAGATGACTGAGTTGCCGGGCGATGCGCGCCTTGTCGGCCTCGCTGGCCGAGGGCATCGCAAGAATGATCCTGTCCACACCCTGGTTTTCAACCATGGTCTCGAGACGGGCGGGCGGGTGCACCTTGTTGCCCGCGATGGTCAGCCCGTGCATTGCCGGGTTGTCGTCGACAAAACCCACCAGCGACAGTTCGATATCGGTCAGCAGCGCCGAGGCCAGCTGCTGCCCGGTCCGCCCTGCCCCATAGATCATCACCCGCTTCAGCGCCTTGCCGCGCCGATAGATCCGGATCACCACCTCGCGCAGGATCAGCCGCGACCCGGCCGAGGAAATCAGCAGGATCATCGAGGCGATCACGAACAGCTGCGGCGAAATCCGCGCACCGTAGGCAAGGCTGACCAGAAGCCCAGCCACCCCGGTCGCCGCCGCCATGAATGCGGTCTGCAAAACACCCTTAAGCTCATAGGCGATCAGCTTGGTCCGGTGCAGGTCGAAATACAGGATAACCGCCAGCGCCACCGGGATCATTCCAGCCAGATAAGGCAGGCTGGCCCGCAGCACGTGTGCTGTAGGCATCTGTCCGATCAGCAGCGAATTCGACGCAACGAAAGAGAACGAGACGAGAAAGACGTCGATGGCGGCTATGACGGCTGCCTTTTGCCCACGGCTCATGCGTACCAGAATTCCGTGCAGCATCTACGTCTACCTCGTCTGACAGGCCGGCCGATATCGGCGTCCAAAGGCCGTGTGGCGACCTGTCACGCCAATCTTTGCAGTTTCTTCACACGGCACTGTCCTTGCCACAGACGGCGCTCATTTCGAAAAATTATCTGTCCCTATGGCGGGTTTCCGCCCAAATTTCCAGCGGTTGGACCGTCAACGGCGTCTGCGCAGGGGCACAGCGCGCAAAACCGTAGCCAGCATGAGCCGGAAATCATAGCACAGCGACTGGTTGTGCGCGTAAACCAGGTCCAGCTGTGCCTTTCTCGGCACGCAGCGCCGCGCATAGACCGAATCAGTCTCTTCCGGGGTGCTGCATCGCGCCAGCAACTGCTCCTCGCGGCGATGAAAGGCCAACGTGGCAAGCCCGGTAACGCCGGGACGCGACTTCAGAACCTCGGCATAGACCTCGGGGAACCGCTCGACGTACATGCGCAGCGGCGGGCGCGGTCCGACGAAGCTCAGATCGCCGCGCAGGATGTTCAGCAGTTGCGGAAGCTCATCCAGCCGCGTGGCGCGCAGGAAACGGCCCGTTCGGGTGACCCGCGCCGACTTGTCTCCGCCCGACACGCCGGAATTCTCCTGCGACTGGCGCATGGTGCGGAACTTGTAGAGCGCGAAGGCCTCGTCCGGGGTCTTCATCCGCTCGGACACATAGAGCACCGGCCGCCCGTCCCGCAGCAGGATCACCAGCGCCACGCCAAGGATAAGCGGGCTCAGCACAACCGCGAGCAGCAGCGCGATGACGATATCGAAAATGCGTTTCTGAAGCGTCATGCACCCTCTCCGTAACGCCGCCACTGAGCAACCAATTCCGCTGCCTCCGCGCTGTCCGTACCGGGATCGACCAGCCCCAGCAGGCGTGTCACATCCAGCGCCATCACCGGCAAGGCACCCTCGGGCGCAGGCTGCCAGTTGAACGCGCGTCCGGCGGCGCGGACGATGTCTTCCATCGCGACAGGGTCACGTCCCCCGACATTCAGCACGCCGGGCAGCTGGTCCACCGGCAGCCGCATCAGACCCTCGAGTATCCACGCCAAGGCACGCGGCGTGATATAGCTGCGTTTCGGGCCGCTGCCATCGGCAAACCGGTCCAGCTGCAACGGCTCAGGCTTAGAAAGAGAGTCGAACAACCCCCCTGCCCCGGCGACATTGCCGATCCGCAGGCAGACCGGTTTGGGCTCGGCACGCGCGAGCGCCTGTTCCATTCGCAGCTTCGCCTCGCCATAATCATTGCGCGGCAGGCACGGGTCTGTTTCGGTCAACCTTTCGTCCGACGGCGCATAGACCGCGGCGGACGACGCGTGAAAAACCCGGTCCGCGCCGCAGTGACGCGCAGCGCGTTGCGCCTCTTGTGCCAGCGCGGCGTTACGGGCCAGCAGGTCAGGCAAGCCGCCCACCACCCCCCACAGCGCGAGAACGGATTTGCACTGTGGCAACGACTCCACAGAAGCGCCTTCCTGCCAGACAATGTCGACACCCGGCGCAGCGCGCCGTCCGACCCAATGAAAGTGCATGTTTTGCGGCGGTTTTTCCGCCCAGACATGGCGCAGCATCCGCGCCGTCCGGCCAGTGGCGCCCAGCACGAGGACACTTATCTTCTGATCGTCGGGTGACACGCGGGCAAACCATCTGAATTATTGAATTCCCGGTCTGTCTATCACCGCAAAGAGCGGCTAGAAAGTTGGTGGACCTAGCGTTGATGATCGGGGGATGTCTTCGTGTCGATTATGTTGCGGCTGATTGCCGTTGTCTTGATGTTCGCCGTCGCCGGCTGCGGTAACCTGCCGCGCGGGGCTGCGCTACAGCGCGAAGTCACCCGTGAAGCCGGCACCGAGGACGCGCAATTCGACCTTGTCCCCGTCACCCGCGCCAACGCCGCGCTGATCGCCGACTGGCCGGTGACCGGCTGGACCGGCTCGTTCCACTGGATCAAGGCCAGCCGTGGCCCGCAAAGCCAGGTGCTGCGCGTCGGCGACCGCGTCGACATGCGGATCTGGGACGCACAGGAAAACTCGCTGCTGACGCCCATCGGATCGAATACCACCACAATGGAAGGTCTCGTCGTTTCCGCCGACGGGACGGTTTTCGTGCCCTATGTCGGTGACGTTGTCGTCAACGGGCTTACCGCCGACGGCGCGCGCAAGCGCATCCAGTTCGAGCTGGCCCCCATCGCCCCGGACGCGCAGGTCCAGCTGACCTCGTCCGCCGGCGTCGGCAATTCGGTCTCGGTCGTGGGCGGCGTTGCCAGCCCCGGGGCCTTTCCGCTGCCTAATCGCGATACGTCGATCCTCAACATCATCGCCCTTGCAGGCGGAATTCGCGACGGTCTGCGCAATCCCATCGTCTCGTTGCAGCGGGGCGACCGGACCTACTCCATACCGGCCAAGGATCTTTTCGCAAGCCCGGCCAAGAACACGCGCCTGCACGGCGACGACAAGATTATCGTGCAACAGGACGAACGCGTCTTCACCGCGCTTGGCGCATCCGGGTCGGAACAGCTGATCCACTTCCCCAAGGAATACGTCACCGCGCTTGAGGCGATGTCACTGATGGGCGGGCTGGACGACAACCGCGCCGATCCTCAGGGCATCCTCGTCCTGCGCGAATACCCTGCCTCCGCCGTGGTGGCCGAGCCGAAGAATGGCCCCAACCATCAACAGGTGATCTTTTCGCTCGATCTGACATCGGCCGATGGCTTGTTCGCGGCGCGGAATTTCCTGATAAACCCGAATGATACCGTTCTGGCAACCGAGTCGCCCGTCGTCGCAATTCGGACAATCCTGTCCCTGTTCGGCGCAGCTCTCGGCACCACGGCCCAGGTGGCCTCGACCGCCCGGACCGTTTCCAACTAGTTCACCGCACGACTGCCTCCGGCGCGACGTGCCTGAGGAGCTGATATCGTGCGCACGCGCTCTTTTCTGGCGGACAACGCGCCCTGGTTGGCTGCCGGGGCGCTTCTGGCGTTCCTGTCGAGCTTCGGGCAGACCTTCTTCATTTCGCTCTTCGCCGGTGAAATCCGTGCCGAGTTTGGGCTGAGCCACGGCCAGTGGGGCGGAATCTACTCGCTCGGCACCACGCTGTCGGCTGCGGTGATGGTCTGGGCCGGCGGGCTGACCGATCTGTTCCGCGCCCGGGTCTTGGGCTCCGTCGTGCTGGTGATGCTGGCCTTCGCCTGCCTGTCGATGGCGGTGTCTACGGTCTGGCTGCTGCCCGCCGTGATCTTCGCGCTGCGGCTGACCGGACAGGGGATGACGGTGCATATCTCGGCGGTTGCCATGGCGCGCTGGTTCGTGGCCTCGCGCGGCAAGGCCCTGTCGATCGCGCACCTTGGGTTTTCCGTAGGCGAAGCCTTCCTGCCGTTCATCTTCGTCGCCCTGCTGGCGATCTGGGACTGGCGGATGCTGTGGATCCTCTCGGCGGGTATCGCCATGGCCGGGATACCGATCCTGCTGCTGCTTCTGCGCACCGAACGCACGCCGCAAAGCCTTGCGCAAAGCGGCCAGAGCACCGGGATGGGCGGCCGTCACTGGACCCGTGGCCAGACACTGCGCACCCAGCTGTTCTGGTTCATGATCCCCGCCCTTCTGGGACCGTCCGCCTTCAACACCGCCTTTTTCTTTCAGCAGGTCCACTTCGCCGAGGTCAAGGGGTGGGCGCATCTCGACCTTGTGGCGCTGTTTCCCGTCTACACCGGCATCAGCGTGATCTCGATGATCGCCTCGGGCTGGCTGCTCGACCGGACCGGCACCGCGCGGCTGATCCCGTTCTACCAACTGCCGATGGTCGCAGCCTTCGTGGCCTTCGCCATCGCCGGTTCACCGGCGTCGGCGCTGATCGGTTTCCTGTTCCTCGCGCTGACCACCGGTGCCAATGCCACCCTGCCCAATGCCTTCTGGGCCGAATTCTACGGCACCGCTCACCTTGGCGCGATCAAGGCGATGGCCGCAGCCGTCATGGTGCTGGGCTCGGCGCTGGGTCCGGGGCTGACGGGGCTGTTGATCGACCTGGGTGTTGGCATCGAATCCCAGTATCTGGGCGTCGCGGCCTTTTTCGTCTTCACCACGGTGATGATGATGATCGGCGTCGGCCGTGCCCGCGCGCGCCTTACCGTCGCCGCCTGAGATAGACGTAGAACGCCCCGTGGCCACCGTGTTTCAGATGCGCCTCGCTGATCTGCAACACCAACGGTGCCAGTGGCGCCATCCGCAGCCATTGCGGCACCTGATGGCGTAGCACGCCCTGCCGCTGCGGGATCGGGCCGCCATCGTCCTTGACCTTGCCCTTGCCGGTAATCACCAGCACCAGCCGAAGGTCCTGCGCCGCCGCCCGCTGGATGAAACCGATCAGCGCCGGATGCGCCCGGTCCAGCGTCATGCCGTGCAGGTCGATGCGCGCCTCGGGTTTCAGCTTGCCGCGCTTCAGCCGGTGAAACGCCTTCTTGTCCATCGCCGGCGGCTCGGCTGCCAGCCTGTCGGACAGCGACGGTTGCAGCTTGTGCCGCGCCGGCGGGCCAGAGGCCTTTTCACCAATGCGGAACTTGGAAATCTCGGCCTTGGCCTTCGGCTTCGCGGGTGCGGGCGTCTTCGGATCCGGCCTCGGCGCGGCGGCTGGGCGCTTCTTGTGCATCGGAATGGCGGTCTTCGCCACCTGCCCCCACAATTCCGCCTCGTCCGGTCGCAAGCCACGCTTGCGTTTCATTGCACCGATTCCGGCAGCAGCGCATAGGCCCGCTGGATCGGCATCAGCACCAGCATTCGCCCCGGATCGCGCAGCCGTCCGGCCAGTTGGCCGGCCTTGTCCCCGGTGCCAAAGAATATGTCCGCGCGTTGTGCGCCCTTGATGGCCGAACCGGTATCCTGCGCCACCATCAGCCGCCGCATCGGGTCTGCGCCGTCCTTTTCGATCCAGACCGGAGAGCCGAGGCGCACGATCGACGGGTCCACCGCGATCGACCGCATCGTGGTGATCGACCGGTTCATCGCCCCGAGCGGCCCCTTGTCGGCCGGCACCTCCGAAACCTCGCGGAAAAACACGTAGGACGGGTTGTGATAAAGCAGTTCCTCGCCCACAGGCCCGTTGCGCTTGACCCAGTTCTTGATGACCGCGGCCGAAACCTGGTGCGCGTTATAGACACCGCGACGCACCAACTCCTGCCCGACAGAGCGGTATTCGTGCCCGTTCTTGCCGGCATAGCCCACCCGCACCATCGAGCCGTCATTCATGCGGATACGGCCGGAGCCCTGGATTTGCAGGAAGAACAGTTCCACCGGATCGTCGACCCAGGCGATTTCCAACCCCCGGCCCTCCATGGTGCCCGAGGTCAGGATCTCCTGCCGCGACAGCCACGGCTGGTTGCGCCGCGCCTCGGCGGGCATCCGGTGGACGGGATAGCGAAAGCGCGAGGTCCGCACCCGCGAGCCATCCAGCTCCGGTTCGAAATAGCCGGTGAACAGCATCGGCTGACCGTCCTCGATCAGCACCGGACGAAAGGTCAGTTCAAAGAACGCGCGACCGTCGTCCATGTCATGCGCCAACGCGCACAAGGCTTTCCAGTCCGGCCCGCGCATGTCGCGGCAGGTGTTGCGGAAGACGTGCAGCGCGGCGGTGTGGTCGTCATCCTCCCACCCGTCGAGATCGGAGAAGTCGAGCACCTTGTAGGTGATTTCGGCCATGGCGGGGGGCGCGCTCATCATCAGGCCGATCAAGCCAAGAAGGGCAAGCAACCTCCGCATCGCACCGGGTCACTCATCGGTTGCGACGAGAACCCAGTTCGGGTCGTCAGACCCCATGGTGCGGGCGAAGGTCCAGACGTCCTTCTGTTTCTTGACCTGGCTGGGGCTGCCCTCGATCACCTCGCCCGAACGGTCGCGGACCACCTGGGTCAACTCGCCGATGAACTTCATGGTGATCTCGGCCCGGTCCGAGGCCTTGTCGAAGGAAGCGCCTTGCAGGGTCAGTTCGCGCACGCCGACGAAATCGGCCTCGATGGTCAGGCCCTGCTCCTCGCGCGCCTCGACCACCTCGGCGAAGGTTTCATAGACGTCTTCGGCAAGGAACGGCTTGATCTCGGCCAGATCGCCGCGTTCAAAGCCCATCAGGATCATCTCATAAGCGCCGCGCGCGCCACCCATGAACTCCGAAACGCTGAACGACGGTTCGACACGCTTCATTTCGGTCAGGGCCTGCGCGGTGTCGCTGCCTTCGGGGACATAATCGGTGATGTCGCGATCAGGGCCGCCCTCGATTACCTCGAAGTCGCGCCGCCGGCCGGGTGTCGTGGTGCCCTTGGGCAGCGGAGGCTTCTCGAACCCGTCGCGCGTGCCCAGCACGGACTTCAGCCTCAAGATCAGGAATACGGCGATGCCAGCAAGGACAAGAAGCTGGAGCAGGGGCGAATTCATCGGGACCTCATGACTGGCGCGCTTTGAAAGCGGTTGAACTTGCACTTATGTAAGGCGTGTGTGGGGGCAAGTCCACCGCACGAACCGCAACCCTTCGGGATTACACAAATGTATCTTCTTCTGGCCTTCATCCTCGTTCCCTTGATCGAGATCGGACTGTTCATTCAGGTCGGCGGGGCCATCGGTCTTTGGCCGACCTTGCTGATCGTGATCCTGACTGCGATTGCCGGTACGATGATGGTGCGCCAGCAGGGTCGACACGCGATTGCCAGCCTGCAACGGTCGTTCAACGACCTGCAGGACCCGACGAAACCGCTGGCCGACGGCGCGATGATCCTGTTCTCCGGGGCGCTTCTGCTGACGCCCGGGTTCTTCACCGATGCGGTGGGCTTTGCGCTGCTGCTGCCGCCGGTGCGGCAGGCGGTCTATGACTTCATTCGCAAACGGGTAAAGGTGCAGCGCTTCGAAATGGGCCGCGGTCCGCGCGATCCGCACGCCCCGCATGACCCGCGCCGCCCGCGTGACACGGTGATCGACGCAGAATACACCGAGGTGCCGCCGGAAAACCGCGGATCGGGCAGGCCTTCGGGCTGGAGCGACCATTGAGCCTTGCCCACCAGGCTGGTAAAGCACCGCAAACCCAATTGCGGAGATGACAATGGCCGAGAACGAAACCGAAAACGGCGCAGCGGCACAGACCGAGACGCCGAAACCCCCCAAGATGAACGTGCTGGCGCAATACGTGCGCGATCTGTCGTTCGAAAACATCCTGGCGACCAAGGGCACCTCGGGCGAGGTCCAGCCCGACATGCAGGTGCAGGTCAATCTGGACGCCAAGAAGCGCGCGGCCCCGAACCAATTCGAAGTCACGCTGAAGCTGAAGATCACTTCGAAGTCGAAGAGCAACGAAGACGTGCTTTTCATCCTCGAGATGGACTACACCGGCATCTTCAACATCGAGAACATGCCCGACGATCAGCTGCACCCGTTCCTGCTGATCGAATGCCCGCGGATGATCTTCCCCTTCGCGCGTCGCATCGTCAGCGATATCACCCGCGATGGCGGTTTCCCGCCGGTGAATCTCGAAACCATCGACTTCGTTGCGCTCTATCGCAACGAGATCATGCGCCGGCAGGCCGAGCAGAAGCAGGCCAGCGAAACGGCCAACTGAGACCTCAGGCAAAACCGTAGGCCGGGCTTCAGCCCGGCACCCGCGGTCCCCATCCCGTTTGCCGGCCTATATCCGGTTCCAGAGCGCGTCTTCGCCCATCGCCGCAACAAATGCAGCATGGGCGGCGCGCTCTTCTTCCGTAATGCGGGGGGGCAGGGGCTCCGGACGCGGCGCAGGCTTCCATGCCCCGCCGCTGGCCACGTTGGTGCGTTCCACCCCGGCCAGAACAAGCCCCGGCTGACGTCCGCCAATCAGCTCCAGATAAACCTCGGCGAGGATTTCGCTGTCGAGCAGCGCCCCGTGCAGCGTCCGCGCCGAGTTGTCGATGTTGAACCGCCGGCAGAGGGCGTCTAGCGACGCAGGCGAGCCGGGAAACTTTTTGCGTGCCATCGCGACGGTGTCGATGGCGCGGTCCATCGCGATGATAGGCAGCTTGCACCACCCCAGTTCGGCATTGAGGAATTTCATGTCGAAGCTGGCATTGTGGATCACCAGCTTGGCGTCATCGGCCACGAAATCGAGAAAACTCTGCCCGACATCGCGAAACAGCGGCTTGTCGCGGAGAAAATCATCGCCCAGCCCGTGCACCTCGAAGGCTTCCTTCGGCATGTTGCGTTCGGGGTTGATGTACTGGTGATAGGTGCGGCCGGTGGGCACGTGGTTGTAAAGCTCGACCGCCCCGATCTCGACGATGCGGTCGCCGGTGTCGGGGTCGAAGCCCGTGGTTTCCGTGTCGAGCACGATCTCACGCATCTGCCATCCTCGCCTTGATGTCCCCAACCACTTCTGCCACCTGCGCGCGGGCATGTTCAAGCGTGTCGGTCTCTATCCGGTAATCCGCGCGGGCGAGTTTTTCCTCGATCGGCATCTGGTTGCCGAGAATTTGCAGGAATTGCGCCTCTGTCATGGTGCCGCGGGCAAGCACGCGGGCCCTTTGCTCCTCCGGCGACACGAAAACACACGCGACGGCGTCCATCTGCGCATCGCCGCCGGTCTCGTAAAGCAGGGGGATGTCGAAGACAGTGATAGGAACGCCGGCCTGCGCGGCAAATTCCGCCCGGTCCTGCGCCACCAGCGGATGCACGATCTGCTCCAGCCGGGGTAGGGCTGCGGCGTCGCCCGCGATCACCTGCTTCAAGGATTCGCGCGACACGGCGCCGTCCACGATCACCTCTGGCCAGGCGTTGGCAATCGACGCCACGGCCTCGCCGCCCCGGGCGTAGAGCTTGTGCACGGCGGCATCGGCATCCCAGACCGCGCAACCCGCGTCGGCAAACATCGCAGCGGTGGTGGATTTGCCCATGCCGATAGAACCGGTCAGCCCGAGCCGGAAGCTCATGGCAGGACGGCCAGCCTGAGGTTTTCGTCCACTTCGGGGCGGCGACCGAACCAGCGTTCGAAGCCCGGCACCGCCTGATGCAACAACATGCCCAAGCCATCCACGATGTGACAGCCGCGCCTGTCTGCCTCGTCCAGCAGACGCGTGCGCAGCGGATTGTAGACCAGATCGGTGACCACCGTGCCCGGCCGCAACCCGTCCAGCGGCACCCGCAGTTCCGGCTGGCCGGTCATCCCGAGCGAGGTGGAGTTCACCACCAAGGCCGCCTCTTCCATGACATTGCCGGCCTGCACCCAGTCGACGACCTGCACGCGTTTTCCGAATTCGTGCTGCAACTGCTCAGCCTTGATCCGGGTCCGGTTCGACACCATCACCTTGGGAACGCCGGCGTCGATCAGCGAGGACACAACCGCGCGACAGGCACCGCCCGCGCCCAGCACAACCGCCGGCCCGTCCGAGGCCTGCCAGTGCGGCGCACCCTGCCGGAGGTTCTCAAGAAATCCGTAACCATCTGTATTGTCTGCCAAAATTCCGCCGTCACGGCGAAAGATCAGCGTGTTGGCCGCGCCGATGATGGTTGCGCGGTCGGTGATCTGATCGGCAACCTCAAGCACCCGGACCTTGTGCGGAATGGTGACGTTGGTGCCGACGAACCCCATCTTCGGCATCGCCCTGAGCACGTCCATCAGATCCTTCGCACCAACCTCCATCGGCACGTAGTGGCCCCTGATCCCGTAGCGCCGCAGCCAATGGCCATGCAGCACCGGCGACATCGAATGATGAATCGGTTGGCCGATGACACCTGCCAGGGGCACGTTGTCGCTCATGTCTCGATCTCCCCGCGAATCGTCAGCCAATTCAACAGGTCGAGAAGGGGAAGTCCAAGCACGGTGAAGTAATCGCCGGTGATTGCGGTGAACAGGCGCGCGCCTTCCTCTTCAAGCTTGTACGAACCGACCGAGTGGCGGATGCTGTCCCAATTGCGGGCAACGTAGTCTGAGATGTAGCCGTCGCTCAATTGCCGCATGTGCAGTCTCACCACGCCGACCGTGCGCCAGACCGGCGCACCGTCGTCGAAGGCCACGCAGGCCGACAGAAGCTTGTGCCGCTGGCCACTGAGATGGTGAAGCTGCGCCTCGGCCTCTTCCGGTGTGTCCGGTTTCGATAGCAGGTCTCCGCCCAGGTCGAGCACCTGATCGCAGCCAAGGACCAATGCGTCGGGCCGTTTGGCGGCGGCTTTCGCGGCCTTCATCTCGGCCAGCAGGTCGGCGATATCGCGCGGGCTTCCGCCGTCATCTTGTACCGACCGCTTGATGGCTGATTCGTCGATTCGCACCGGCAACACGTCGATCTCGAGGCCGGCATTCCGCAAAAGCCGGGCGCGGATCTTGGAGCCGGAGGCAAGAACGATGGATTTCGGCATGTGGATCATTCCGTGGAAGGACACAGGGACAGGACAGTGACTATATGTGCGAAACGCCAAGGTCGAGACGGAGCAGGGGATGAATTGCCGAATTTCAGCCCGGTAGCGGAAAAGGGAACACAAAGGGAAAAGCATATCTCGAAGATCGGGGGAAAGTCGGTCCGTCCGCGGATTGTACCCTGCGATATGCACAGGCGGCTCGAGTGGTGGAGTTCCGATAACCATCTGAATTTAGGATGAAATTAGTCGATCTTTCAGCAAGTCCCTTGGATATGCCTTCAACCTCTCCGCATGTCGCGCACAGTGTTGATAAGCCGGGGCAGGGATCGGTAATCCACAAGTCGGCCACTCCCTACTCTCAAAATCAATTCTTTCTTTATTCTCTTTTTAAGGAAGGATGACCGGGAGCCCCGCGTCTCTGGCCTGCCCGATCGGCTCAGAAAAATGCAGAGATTGACTTTGAAGGTCTCGCTGTCTAGGTGATGACCTGTACCGTCCGGTACGTGTATTCCCATTCAAAGATGAAGCCAGGACGCCGAGTGTCGGCGCAGGCCCGGATATCCCATGACAGAAGAGCATCTGAACCTTGCTGACCTGAAGGCGAAAAGCCCCAAGGACCTGCTTTCCATGGCGGAAGAGCTGGAGATCGAGAACGCCTCGACCATGCGCAAGGGCGAGATCATGTTCCAGATCCTGCGCGAACGCGCGGACGAAGGCTGGAAGGTCTCGGGCGACGGCGTGCTGGAGGTCCTGCAGGACGGTTTCGGGTTCCTGCGTTCGCCGGAAGCCAACTATCTGCCGGGTCCGGACGACATCTATGTCTCGCCGACGATGATCCGCAAGTTCTCGCTGCGCACCGGAGACACCATCGAGGGCGAGATTTGCGCGCCCGACGACAATGAACGCTATTTCGCGCTGGTGAACGTCACCGCGATCAACTTCCAGGATCCCGAGCGCGCCAAGCACAAGATCGCCTTCGACAACCTGACGCCGCTCTATCCCGACCAGCGGCTGAAGATGGAAATCGAGGACCCGACGATCAAGGACCGCTCTGCGCGGGTGATCGACCTGGTGTCGCCGATCGGCAAAGGCCAGCGAGCGCTGATCGTGGCGCCGCCGCGGACCGGTAAGACGGTGCTGCTGCAGAACATCGCCCATTCGATCGAAACCAATCACCCGGAATGCTACCTGATCGTTCTGCTGATCGACGAGCGGCCGGAAGAGGTGACCGACATGCAGCGCAGCGTGAAGGGCGAGGTGATTTCCTCGACCTTCGACGAGCCTGCAACGCGGCACGTCGCGGTGTCGGAAATGGTGATCGAAAAGGCCAAACGGCTGGTCGAACACAAGCGCGACGTGGTGATCCTGCTGGATTCGATTACGCGCCTTGGTCGCGCCTTCAACACGACTGTGCCGTCTTCTGGCAAGGTCCTGACCGGCGGTGTCGATGCCAACGCCCTGCAGCGCCCGAAACGCTTCTTCGGTGCGGCGCGGAACATCGAAGAGGGCGGGTCGCTGACCATCATCTCGACCGCGCTGATCGACACCGGCAGCCGCATGGACGAGGTGATCTTCGAGGAATTCAAGGGCACCGGCAACTGCGAGATCGTGCTTGACCGGAAGGTGGCCGACAAGCGTGTCTTCCCGGCGATCGACATCCTGAAGTCCGGCACGCGGAAAGAGGACCTGCTGATCGACAAGATAGATTTGCAGAAAACATTCGTGCTGCGGCGCATTCTCAACCCGATGGGAACCACCGACGCGGTGGAATTCCTGTTGTCGAAACTCAAGCAGACCAAGACCAACTCGGAGTTCTTCGATTCGATGAACACCTGAGCCGGAGGCGGCAATGGACACGATCTTTGCCCTGGCATCTGCCCAGGGAAAGGCCGGCGTATCGGTCATTCGCATTTCAGGCCCGCAGGCGTTCGCCGCGGGCCGATTGCTTTGCGGCACGCTGCCGCCGGTACGCAAGGCCGGCCTGCGCGTGTTGAAGGACCGGGCGGCACGGCGGATCGACGAGGCTTTGGTGCTGTGTTTTGCCAAAGGCGCCAGCTTCACAGGCGAGGATGTCATCGAGCTTCAGGTACACGGTTCCATCGCCGTGGTGCGCAAGGTGCTGGACGAACTGGGGCAGGTGGACAACCTGCGACTGGCCGAACCCGGTGAGTTCACCCGACGCGCCTTTCAGAACGACTGCATGGACCTGGCCCAGACCGAAGGGCTTGCCGACCTGATCGATGCCGAGACCGAGGCCCAAAGACGCCAGGCTTTGCGCGTGTTGTCGGGCGATCTCGGGCGCGTGGTGACGGGCTGGCGCGAACAGCTGGTGCGCGCGGCTGCGCTGCTGGAAGCGACCATCGATTTTGCCGACGAAGAGGTGCCTGTCGACGTCTCGCCCGAGGTGACGGAGCTTCTGGATGAAGTTCGTGGCGGCATATCGCGTCAGGTCGAGGGTGTCGCGGTGTCGGAACGCATTCGCAACGGCTTCGAAGTCGCCATCATTGGCCGGCCGAACGTCGGGAAATCGACGCTGCTGAACCTCTTGGCTGGCCGGGATGCTGCCATAACGTCGGATATTGCGGGGACGACGCGCGACGTGATCGAGGTGCGGATGGACCTGAACGGTCTGCCGGTCACATTGCTGGATACGGCCGGTCTTCGTGAGACCGAGGATGCGGTCGAGGCGATAGGCGTGTCACGCGCCCGCGAACGCGCGGCCATGGCGGATTTGCGTGTTGTCCTGGTCGAGCCTGGGGATCAGCCGGATTTTGAACTTCAGCCGGACGATATCCTCGCGGTGTCGAAGGCTGATCTGCATGATGTGGTCGGCAATGGAATTTCCGCTATATCGGGTGTTGGTATAGATCATCTTGTGGCTCAGATCACCGATGTGTTGACGGCGCGCAGCGCGGGCGCTGGACTGGCCACGCATATGCGGCACCGCCAAGGCATGGAACGCGCATTGGCTGGACTGGCCGTCGCTCAGCAATGGGTGCGCGCAGGTCCTGATGGATATGATATAGCGGCCGAAGAATTGCGGATCGCGATTCGGGCTCTTGAAAGTTTGTTGGGCCGTGTGGATGTAGAAGATTTGCTGGATGAAATCTTCTCGCGGTTCTGCGTCGGAAAGTAGGAGTGTTTCACGTGAAACATTTTGATGTGATCGTTGTCG
Source organism: Litorisediminivivens sp. KMU-197 (assembly GCF_056858395.1). Lineage (NCBI taxonomy): Bacteria > Pseudomonadati > Pseudomonadota > Alphaproteobacteria > Rhodobacterales > Paracoccaceae > Litorisediminivivens > Litorisediminivivens sp. KMU-197. The sequence goes on from NZ_JBXEQG010000002.1 coordinate 62,790, forward strand.
GTGGCGGGCACGCCGGATGTGATGCTGCGCATGCCGCGGCACGGATGGGTGCGCGCACCGCGTTGGTGACATTGAAGCGCGACGGGATCGGCGTGCTGTCATGCAACCCCGCCGTGGGGGGCTTGGGTAAAGGCCATCTGGTGCGCGAAGTCGATGCACTTGACGGTCTGATCGGGCGGGTAGGGGACCGCGCCGGCATCCAGTTCAGGTTGTTGAACCGGCGCAAGGGTCCCGCCGTACAGGGGCCGCGGGCGCAGGTCGATCGTCAGGTCTATCGCACCGCGATGCTTCAGGAAATCGTGTCGTGCCCGGGCCTTGAGATCGTCGAAGGGGAAGTGACCGATCTGGTCGTCAAAGGTGACACAGTGGAGGGGATCGTTCTTGCTGACGGCAGCATCGTCACCGCTCGCTCTGTGGTCCTGACAACAGGGACCTTCTTGCGCGGCGTGATTCACATTGGCGACAAGTCTTATTCCGGTGGCCGAATGGGCGACGACGCGTCCAACCGCCTGGCTGACCGTCTCTACGCGATGGACCTGCCGATTGGCCGTTTGAAAACAGGCACCCCGCCCAGATTGGCCAGCAAGACCATCAACTGGAGCATCCTCGAAGACCAGCCCGGCGATGCCGAGCCCGTTATGTTCTCGTTCCTGAACCGGTCCCCTGAATCGTCGCAGGTATCCTGCGGGATTACCCATACGAACGAACAGACCCACGAGATCATTCGTGACAATCTGGAACGCTCCGCCATGTACGGTGGACACATCGACGGCATCGGTCCACGCTATTGCCCCTCGATCGAGGACAAAATCGTGCGATTTGCCGACAAATCCAGCCACCAGATTTTCCTCGAGCCCGAGGGTCTGGAGTGTGAGACGGTCTATCCCAATGGGATTTCGACAAGCTTGCCGGAAACGGTTCAGTACGATTACGTGCGCTCCATCCGTGGGCTCGAAGCGGTTGAGATCCTTCAGCCGGGCTACGCGATTGAATATGATTACATCGATCCCCGCGCATTGACGTCGCAACTCAGCCTGAAGGATCTGAATGGTTTTTACCTGGCTGGCCAGATCAACGGCACCACAGGATACGAAGAGGCTGCCGCTCAAGGACTTGTTGCCGGTGTGAACGCCGCGGCACGCGCGTTGGGCAAGGATGCTGTCACATTCAGCCGGGCAGACAGCTATATCGGCGTCATGATCGACGATCTCGTAACGCGGGGCGTGTCGGAACCTTATCGCATGTTTACGTCGCGCGCCGAATTCAGACTTTCCCTGCGGGCGGACAACGCGGATCAGCGGTTGACGCCGCAGGGGATCGAAATCGGGTGTGTCGGACCGAAGCGAATGCAGGAATTCGATCAGAAGTCCGAGCGTTTGGCTGCTGGGCGCCGTATTCTGGACGCTGTGACTTTTACCCCCAAGGATGTCGCGTCGGTTGGAATAACTCTTTCAAATGATGGGGTTCGCCGGAGCGCGTTCCAACTACTGGCCTTTCCTGAGGTCGAAGTCGACGTCTTGAAGACCCTTGCACCGGAGATTTCACAGATTGAGCCGGAAACCTCGGAGCAATTGGCGCGCGATGCGCTGTACGCGAATTATGTCGACCGTCAGAAGCGTGACGTGGACGCGCTGCAGCGCGACGAAAAGTTGACCATCCCGTCCGACTTCTCTTACGCAGCTGTCGAAGGCCTGTCGAACGAGCTGAAGTCGAAGCTATCCCAAGCACGGCCGGAAAACCTTCTGCAAGCGTCTCGCTTGGATGGCATGACGCCGGCAGCACTGACATTGCTTTTGGCCAAAATACGGAAAATCGAGCAGCGGCGCAGCGCATGACGGATGACCCGTCTCTCGAAGAGCTGAATGTTTCACGTGAAACATTCGACCGCCTGTGTTCGTACGTCGACCTACTGAAAAAGTGGTCCCCAAAGATAAATATGGTGTCACGATCGACGCTCGATCACGTCTGGGATCGTCATATCAAGGATTCTCTTCAGATCGTACGGGCAACCCAAGACCTCACAGGCAAGCTGACCGATTTGGGCTCTGGCGGCGGCTTGCCCGGCCTGGTCATTGCCCTATGCCACCTCGATAACTTGTCTTCGGTGACGCTGATCGAGGCCGACGCCCGAAAAGCCGCCTTCCTACGCACCGTTCTGCGCGAAACAGACACCCCGGCAACCGTTCTTTGCGAGCGGATTGAAAAGTCGTCGCCTCAAATGGCCGACGTCCTCACCGCGCGCGCATTGGCCCCCTTACCCAAGCTTATCGAATTTTCAGAGCGCCATCTTGCACCTGGCGGCATCGCGCTGTTCCCCAAGGGTGTCACCTGGGAAAACGAATTGGCTGAGGCGAGGAAGAGATTTTCTTTCAGCGTCGACCCGATTAAGAGTGAGACTCAAGATGGTGCCGTCATTCTTCGCATAGGAGCGATTTCCCGTGTCTGACCCAATCCGCCCCACCGGACCCAAGATCATCGCGATTGCCAACCAAAAGGGCGGCGTCGGCAAGACGACAACCACGATCAATCTCGGGGCTGCCTTGGCAGAAGACGGCTACAACGTCCTGATCGTCGATCTCGATCCGCAGGGCAACGCGTCCACCGGCATCGGGGTCATCCCCGAGGATCGCGATATGTCGACATATGAACTTCTGCTCGAAGATGTCGCCCTCGAAGACGTCATCCATCCCACTGCCTTCGAAAACCTCGCCATCATTCCTGCCACGGTCGATCTGTCCTCCGCCGATATCGACCTGATTTCCAACGAAAAACGCAGCTATCTGCTGCATGATGCCCTCCGCCAGCCCGCGATCGACGACTATCGCTACGATTTCATACTGATCGACTGCCCGCCCTCGCTGAACCTTCTGACAGTCAACGCCATGGTCGCGGCACATTCGGTCCTGGTGCCGTTGCAAAGTGAATTCTTCGCGCTCGAGGGTCTGTCGCAGCTCATGCTGACGATCCGGGAGGTGCGCCAGAATGCAAACCCCGATCTACGGATAGAAGGCATCGTCCTGACCATGTACGATTCCCGCAACAACCTGTCGCAACAGGTTGAATCGGACGCTCGCGAAAACCTGGGTGACTTGGTGTTTACGACCCTGATCCCGCGCAATGTTCGGCTCAGCGAGGCGCCCTCTTACTCCATTCCGGTTCTCGACTATGATCCGCACTCCAAGGGTGCCATGGCCTATCGCGCATTGGCACAAGAGCTGGTAGGTAAAAACACAAGACGCGCAGCATAAAGGGGTCGAGCAATGAAAACCGCAAAGGATAAACGTCGCGGTCTGGGCCGCGGACTTTCGGCATTGATGGCGGATGTCGAACCGCAGGCGGTCGATGGCATGGAGACCCCGCGCAGGGCCGACCGTGACATCCCGGTCGAGCGGATCTTCCCCAATCCCGATCAGCCGCGGCGTCAGTTCACCCCGGATGCATTGCAAGAGCTCGCGAATTCCATCGCCGAAAAGGGCGTCATCCAGCCGCTGATCGTCCGACCCCGCGACGGGGACAAATACGAAATCGTCGCCGGCGAACGCCGCTGGCGGGCCGCGCAGATGGCACAGCTTCACCAAGTGCCGGTGATCATTCGCGAATTCTCCGACACTGAGGTTCTTGAAGTCGCGATCATCGAGAATATCCAGCGAGCCGATCTCAACCCGGTGGAAGAGGCGATGGGCTACCGCCAGCTTATGGATCGCTTTGGCCACACCCAGGAAAAGCTGGCCTCGGCGCTTGGAAAAAGCCGCAGCCACATTGCCAACCTCCTGCGTCTGCTCAATCTGCCCGAGCCGGTCCTGGACATGCTGAGAGGTGGCGAACTATCCGCCGGCCACGCCCGGGCGCTGGTAACAAGCGACGATGCCGTTGCCATCGCCAAACGTGTGGTCGAGCAGGGGCTCTCCGTGCGTGATACCGAAAAGGCCGCCAAGGCTTCCGGCACACCGAAACCCAGCGAGACAGCCGCGTTTCTGTCAGAACCTGCGGGCAAGGATGCCGACACGCGCGCGCTCGAAGGTGATCTGTCCGCTCATCTAGGCCTCAAGGTGACGGTCGAGCACAAGCAGGGCACCGAAGGCGGAAAATTGATGCTTCATTACAAGTCTCTGGATCAACTAGATGATATCTGTCGGCTTCTCGCCGGCAATTGATCAGTCCAGATCGCGGGCCAGTTCGCCAAGTATTGCGTTCAACACCGGTCGTCCGGCCGGTGTGATCGACACTTCCCTGTCGTCGGCGGTCAACATGCCTAGCGCTTGAAGATGTTCAAGCCGTTCGCGGCTCAGCTCAACCCCGGTGGTCCGCTGTAGGCGCTCCAAATCAAGAGGTTCCAACGTTCTCAGCCCCATCATGATGTATTCCAACGCAACATCTTGGGGTGATAGACAGTCGCGCGTCTCCGCCGTCTCGGACGCGACGGCCGACAGCCAACCGCCGGGCGTTCGCACGGCTTCGGTCGCGATCCGCCTGCCACCGAGTGTCAATCTGCCATGCGCGCCCGGGCCAATCCCCGCATAGTCGCCCGCGCGCCAGTAAATCAGGTTATGGCGGGATTCCGCACCCAGCCGCGCGTGATTTGAAACCTCGTATGCCGGCAGCCCGGCATCTGAGCACAGCATTTGCGTCAGTTCGTACATGTCTGCGGCCGTATCATCCTCCGGCAACCCGCGCAGCTTGCCGGCACGGAAACGGTCGCCAAACGCTGTGCCGTCCTCGATCGTCAGCTGATAGAGCGACATGTGATCAGCGCTGAAGGACAACGCCAGACGCAGTTCCGCTTCCCAATCTACAAGGCTCTGATCCTGCCGGGCGTAGATCAAGTCAAAGCTCACCCGGTCAAAGGTCTCGCGCGCGATTTCCAGTGCGCGTCGCGCCGCGGCCACGTCGTGCAACCGTCCGAGCCGCCGCAAATCCACATCGTTCAGCGCCTGCACGCCAAGCGACACCCGGTTCACGCCTGCCGCGCGATAGCCCGCGAACCGCGCAGCCTCGACCGACCCCGGGTTGGCCTCCAATGTGATTTCGACGTCATTCGCAAGCGTCCAGCGCGCAGACACCCGCTCCAGGATCGCCGCAATGGTTTCGACCTGCATCAGCGACGGCGTGCCGCCCCCGAAATAGACCGACCGCAGAACCCGCGCCGGGGTGTCGTCCGCGATCCGGTCGATTTCGCTCAGATAGGCCGCGGTCCAGGCCTCATGGTCGATGAACCGCGATACATGCGAGTTGAAATCGCAATACGGGCATTTCGCCTCGCAAAACGGCCAGTGGACATACAGTCCGAAGCCGCCGGCCTGCCAGTCCTCAGTCAAAGCACCCGGCCACCAGTTTCCGGAACGCATCCGCGCGGTGGCTGATCCGGTTCTTCTCCCAGCGATCCATCTCGCCGAAGGTCACGTCATACCCTTTCGGCACGAAGATCGGGTCGTACCCGTGCCCTTGATCGCCGCGCATCGGCCAGACGACCTCGCCGGGCATCACACCCGGGAACACCTCGTCATGTCCATCCGGCCAGGCCATCACCAGCGTGCAGCAAAACCGGGCCGTGCGCGGCGCTGGGGCGCTCTTCGCCTCCAGTTCTTCGTGCGTGCGTGTCATCGCCATCACGAAATCCCGGCCATTCGGCGTCTCCGCCCAGTCCGCCGTATGCACCCCCGGCGCGCCACCCAGCGCGTCGATCTCGATTCCGCTGTCGTCGGCCAGCGCCGGAAGCCCGGTGGCCTTGGCCGCGGCATGCGCCTTGATCCGCGCATTCCTGACAAAGCTGTCCTCGGTTTCGTCCGGCTCCGCCAGCCCAAGCTCGGCCGCGCCGACAACCGCCACGCCGTAGGTGTCCAGAAGCGCCTGAATCTCCTCCAGCTTGCCCGCGTTGTGGGTCGCGATCACAAGCTTGTCGCCGGCGAATTTCCGCATCACGCCACCGCCGCCTGCTGTGCCTCGACCAACTCGCCGACACCCTTCTCGGCAAGGTCAAGCAGCGCATTCATCTGATCGCGCGAAAAGGTCGCGCCCTCCGCCGACATCTGGACTTCCACCACCTGCTTGTTGCCCAGCATGATGAAGTTGCCATCCACGCCGGCTTCGCTGTCCTCGGGATAATCGAGGTCCAGCACCGGCTGCCCGGCATAAATACCGCAGCTTACCGCTGCGACCGGTGACACCAGCGGGTCAGACACCACGTCGCCCACCTTGATCAGCTTGTTCACCGCCAGCTTCAAAGCCACCCAACCGCCGGTGATCGCGGCGCAGCGGGTGCCGCCGTCCGCCTGGATCACGTCGCAATCGACGGTGATCTGACGCTCGCCCAAGGCAACCCGATCCACGCCCGCGCGCAGGGAGCGACCGATAAGCCGTTGAATTTCAACGGTTCTGCCACCCTGCTTGCCGGCCGAGGCTTCGCGCCGCATCCGTGTGTTGGTGGCACGTGGCAGCATTCCGTATTCCGCCGTCACCCAGCCCAGGCCCGAGCCCTTGATGAACGGTGGCACCCGGTCCTCGATCGTTGCGGTGCACAGCACGTGCGTGTCGCCGATCCGGATCAGGCAGGAGCCCTCGGCATGTTTGGTGACACCGGTTTCGATTGAAACGGCGCGCATTTCGCTTAGATTTCGTCCAGACGGTCGCATGGTCAGCTCTCCCGAGATTTCCCTGTCGGGATACGGGCGGCAGGACCCATGCGCAACCCTGTCGTCACGCCCCGAGAAAGGGTCACCAGAACCAATGAGCGACGAATCGAACCTGCTCGAAGAAATGAACGACCGCTCGCGCGAAGTGTTTCGCCGTGTGGTCGAAGGCTATCTCAGCTCGGGTGAGCCGGTTGGATCGCGCACTCTGACCCGGACGCTGTCGGAAAAGGTCAGCGCCGCCACCGTGCGCAACGTGATGCAGGATCTCGAATACCTCGGCCTTCTCAACAGTCCCCATGTCAGCGCCGGGCGCATTCCCACGCAGCTTGGCCTGCGGATGTTCGTCGACGGCCTGCTGGAAATCGACGAACTGGCCGTCGAAGACCGTGCCGCGCTCGATCAGACCATGGGCGACAATGCCGCCGATGTCGCCGGACTGCTCGATCGCGTCGGCTCGGCACTTTCCGGCGTGACCCATGGCGCGTCGCTTGTGCTGACGCCCAAGCACGAAGCACCGATCCGCCATATCGAGTTCGTCTCGCTGGCGCAGGACCGGGCGCTGGTGGTGCTGGTTTTTGCCGATGGTCATGTCGAAAATCGCCTGTTCACGCCGCCGCCCGGCCAGACCCCAAGCTCCATGCGCGAGGCCGCGAATTTCCTCAATTCTCTGGTCGAGGGCCGCACCCTCAGCGAGCTCCGCCACCAGATCAAGCAAGAGATGGCCACCCGCCGGCAAGAGATCGACAGCCTCAGCCAGGCGCTGGTCGACAGCGGCCTCGCCATCTGGTCCGAGGATGCCGACGACACCGGACGCCTGATCGTCCGAGGGCGCTCGAATCTCCTCGGCGATCAGGCCGAGGCGGAGGATCTTGACCGTATTCGCGTCCTTTTCGACGACCTCGAACGCAAACGGGACATCGCCGATTTCCTCGAACTCACTGAAAAGGGCGATGGTGTACGGATTTTTATCGGCTCCGAGAACAAACTTTTCTCACTTTCGGGTTCCTCTTTGGTGGTCTCTCCTTATATGAACGCGGATCGAAAGATCATCGGTGCGGTGGGCGTCATCGGCCCCACGCGGCTGAACTATGGACGCATCGTTCCGATTGTGGATTACACGGCACAGCTGGTCGGCAAGCTGATTTCCGACCGCAGTTAGAGGTGAAGAATGGCAGAGCCGGAAAAAGACAATTTCCTCGACGACATTGACGAGGCCGAAGCCGAAGAACTGGCTGGCGAGATCGAGGAACCGGATAGCGAGGCAATCGAGTTGGACGCACTCCGCTCCGAGCGCGACGAGCTGCGCGACAAATTCATGCGCGCGCTGGCCGATGCCGAGAATGCGCGCAAGCGCGCCACCAAGGAACGCCACGATGCCGAGCGCTACGGCGGCTCACGGCTCGCGCGCGACCTGCTCCCGGTTTACGACAACATGAAACGCGCCGTTGAAAGCGCGCCGGAAGAGAACAAGGAAAGCAACAAGGCGTTGATCGAAGGCGTGGAGCTGACCATGCGCGAGCTGATCTCGGTGCTCAAGAAACACGGGATCGAGCCGATTTCGCCCGCGGTGGGTGACAAGTTCGACCCGCAGCATCACGAGGCGATGTTCGAAGCCCCGGTGCCCGGCACCAAGGCAGGCGAGATCATTCAGGTCTCGGCCGACGGCTTCATCATGCACGATCGCCTACTGCGCCCCGCGCAGGTCGGGGTGTCGTCCAACACCGCCGGCTGAACGCTCCAGTTTGCCCCAGGGGTAGGCCGGGCTTCAGCCCGGCACCCGCCAGCGACAGCGTCAAGCGGTAGGATGGGTGATCCTCACCCATCTTTCGCCAAGGCCTTCAACTCATAGATCAACTGCAAGGCCTCCCGCGGCGACAGGTCGTCGGGATGCAACGACTTCAGCCGCGCTGCGACCTCGGAGTCCTTCGCAGGCGCCGGGGCAGGGGGCGCGGCCTGCACCGCCGAGAACAGCGGCAGATCGTCGATCACCGCCTTGGCCTTGCCACCCTCGCGTTCGCCCTGTTCCAGCGCATCCAGTATCTCGCGCGCCCGGCTCACCACGATCTTCGGCAGCCCTGCAAGCTGCGCCACCTGCACGCCGTAACTGCGGTCCGCCGCGCCCTTCCTGACTTCGTGCAGGAAGATCACCTCGTTTTCCCAATCCTTCACCGCCACGGTGGCGTTCTCCACGCCTTCCATGCGCGAGGCCAGCGTCGTCATCTCGTGATAGTGCGTGGCAAACAGCCCCCGGCAGCGGTTCACGTCGTGCAGATGCTCCAGCGTCGCCCAGGCAATCGACAGCCCGTCATAAGTGGCCGTTCCGCGCCCGATCTCGTCAAGGATCACCAGCGCGCGGTCGTCCGCCTGGTTCAGGATCGCCGCCGTTTCGACCATCTCGACCATAAAGGTCGACCGCCCCCGCGCCAGATCGTCCGATGCGCCGACCCGGCTGAACAGCTGGCTGACCAGCCCGATCCGCGCCACATCCGCCGGCACGAAACTGCCCATCTGCGCCAGCACCGCGATCAATGCGTTCTGCCGCAGGAACGTCGATTTACCGGCCATGTTCGGCCCGGTCAGCAGCCATATTGCCGATGCCCCGTCGGCATCGTTCAATCCGCAGTCATTGGCCACAAAGGGATCACCGGCCCGTTTCAGCGCCGCCTCGACGACCGGATGCCGCCCCGCCTCGACGTGAAACATCCGGCTGTTGTCGACAACCGGACGCACCCAATCCTCCTGCGTCGCCAGTTCCGCCAGTGCGGTCGACACGTCCAACTCGCTCAGCGCGCGCGCCAGATCACCCAGAGGCCCCGCAGCATCCAGAACCTGTTGCCGCAACGCGCCGAACAACCGCTTCTCGATCTCCAGCGCCCTATTGCCGGCGTTGAGGATCTTGGTCTCCAGCTCCGACAGATCCACCGTCGTGAACCGCACCTGGTTCGCGGTGGTCTGCCGGTGGATGAAGCGCTCGGACAATGCATGCATCTTCTCGGCGTGGGTCGCCGTGCATTCGATGAAGTACCCCAGCACGTTGTTGTGCTTGATCTTCAACGATCCGATGCCGGTTTCGCTCGCGTAGTCCTGCTGCATCCGTGCAATCACCGACCGGCCCTCATCCCGCAACGTCCGCGCCTCGTCCAACCCGTCGTCATATCCCGGCGCGATGAACCCGCCATCGCGCGCCAGCAAGGGGGGCTCCGCGATCAAAGCCTGATCAAGTGAATCAAGCAATTCATCGTGCCCGGACAGCCGATCGACTGCGCCAGCCAACCGGTCCGGAAGGTCCGTCGGTTGCAACCGGCCACCGATCTCCGCCGCCTGTTCCAGCGCATTCCGCACAGCCGTCAAATCACGCGGCCCACCCCGGTCCAGCGCCAGTCGGGACAGCGCCCGATCGACATCCGGGACCTTGCGCAAAGCCTCGCGCATAGCTGATCGGAACCCGCTGTCTTGCGAAAAAGCCACCGCCTCCAGCCGCGCCGAGATCTCCGTAAGGTCGCGCGACGGGCTCGACACCCGCCGTTCCAACAGCCGCGCCCCGCCCGCCGTCACCGTCCGGTCGATGCAGGCCAGCAAAGATCCCGCCCGCCCTCCGGACAGGGCCGATGTCAGCTCCAGATTGCGCCGCGTTGCCGCGTCGATCTGCATCACCCCGCCCGAAGCCTCCTTTACCGGCGGCCGCAGCAGCGGCAGCTTCCCCTTCTGCGTGATCTTCAGATAGTCGACCAGCGCCCCCATCGCCGACAGTTCCGCCCGCTCGAACGTCCCGAAAGCATCCAGTGATGCCACGCCAAACACCCCTGCCACCCGGTCCGGGGCCAGCGATGAATCGAAAGACGCCCGCCCCAGCGCGGTCAGCGCCGCGCCGGATTCGCTCACTACGCCGGCCAGGTCGGTCTCCTGCGCCTCCGACACCAGCACCTCGGACGGTGCCAGCCGCGCCAGTTCCGGCCCCAGCCGCACCGGCGGCAGGGGCATCACGTGAAACGCACCCGTCGAAATATCCACCCAGGCCAGCGCGGCCTCGTCCCGCACCAGCGCATAGGCGGCAAGGTAATTGTGCCGCCGCGCCTCCAGCAGGCTTTCCTCGGTCAGGGTGCCCGGCGTCACCAGCCGCACGACGTCGCGCTTGACCACAGACTTAGCGCCCCGCTTCTTGGCTTCGGCCGGGCTTTCCATTTGCTCGCAGACCGCCACGCGAAATCCCTTGCGGATCAGCGTCAGCAGATAGCCCTCTGCCGCATGCACCGGCACGCCGCACATCGGGATATCGCCGCCGTCATGCTTGCCGCGCTTGGTCAGCGCGATGTCCAGCGCCTCGGCCGCCGCCTTGGCATCGTCGAAGAACAGCTCATAGAAATCGCCCATCCGATAGAACAGAAGCGCATCCGGATGCCCGGACTTGATCTCCAGGTACTGCGCCATCATCGGCGTGACGGTCGATTTTCCGCTGCTCATCAAGACCCCCTCAAGTTCCGGCGGACCATACAAACCCGCGATTGTCTCGAAAAGCCGAAAGGCCCCTTCGTCCGGCTTGTGCTTGGCACGCCGCCCTGCGTTAGCTATGCGCAACGGGAAGACGAAAGGGAGGCCATCGGCATGGCGAAAGCAAAGTTCACCCGCGAAGAGGCGCTGGCCTATCATCTCGAGCCCACGCCGGGCAAATTCGAGATCACGCCCTCGGTCGCCATGACCACCCAGCGCGACCTTTCGCTGGCCTACTCCCCCGGCGTCGCCGTGCCCTGCGAAGAGATCGCCGCCAACCCCGAATGCGCCTACGACTACACCAACAAGGGCAACCTCGTCGCCGTCATCTCGAACGGCACCGCGGTGCTGGGTCTCGGCAACCTCGGCGCGCTGGGATCGAAACCGGTGATGGAGGGCAAGGCCGTGCTGTTCAAGCGCTTCGCCGACGTCAATTCCATCGATATCGAACTGGACACCGAAGACCCCGACGCCTTCTGCAACGCCGTGCGCCTGATGGGGCCGACCTTCGGCGGCATCAACCTCGAGGATATCAAGGCCCCCGAGTGCTTCATCATCGAGCAGCGCCTCAAGGAAGAGATGGACATTCCCGTCTTTCATGACGACCAGCACGGCACCGCCGTGATCTGCGCCGCCGGTCTGATCAACGCACTGCACATCTCGGGCAAGAAGATCGAAGACTGCAAGATCGTCCTGAACGGGGCCGGGGCCGCCGGGATCGCCTGTCTTGAGCTGGTCAAATCCATGGGCGCCAAGCATGACAACTGCATCATGTGCGACACCAAGGGCGTGATCTATCAGGGCCGCACCGAAGGCATGAACCAGTGGAAATCGGCCCATGCCGCGCAGACCGACGCCCGCACGCTGGAAGAGGCGATGAAGGGTGCCGACGTGTTCCTTGGCGTCTCGGCCAAGGGGGCGGTCACGCAGGACATGGTGTCCAGCATGGCCGAAAACCCGGTGATCTTCGCCATGGCCAACCCCGATCCCGAGATCACGCCCGAGGAAGCCCACGAGGTCCGCGCCGACGCCATCGTTGCCACCGGGCGCAGCGACTACCCGAACCAGGTCAACAACGTGCTGGGTTTCCCGTATCTGTTCCGTGGCGCGCTGGATATCCACGCGCGGGCCATCAATGACGAGATGAAGATCGCCTGCGCCGAGGCCCTGGCCGAGCTTGCGCGCGAGGATGTGCCCGACGAGGTCGCGCTGGCCTATGGCAAGAACCTGACCTTCGGCCGCGACTACATCATCCCCACACCCTTCGATCCGCGCCTGATCCACCGCATTCCGCCCGCCGTCGCCAAGGCCGGCATGGACACCGGCGCCGCCCGCCGCCCGATCGTCGACATGGAGGCCTACGAACTGTCGCTCAAGTCGCGGCTCGATCCGACCGCCTCGATCCTGCGCGGCATCAACGCCCGCGCCCGCGCCAATCAGGCGCGGATGATCTTTGCCGAGGGCGATGACCCCCGCGTGCTGCGCGCCGCCGTCATGTACCAGCGCAACGGGCTGGGCAAGGCGCTGGTGGTGGGCCGCGAGGACGACGTGAAGGCCAAGCTGACCGCCGCCGGCATGGGCGAGGCCGCGCGCGAACTGGAAGTGGTGAATGCCGCCAACTCCCGGTACCTCGATACCTACAAGGATTTCCTCTACGCCCGCTTGCAACGCGGCGGCCACGACATGAAGGATATCCACCGGCTCGCCGCGCGCGACCGGCACGTCTTTGCCGCGCTGATGCTGGCGCATGGTCATGGCGACGGCCTGATCACCGGTGCGACCCGCAAGTCGGCGCATGTGCTTGAGAAGATGAACTATGTCTTCGACGCCGATGCCGAACACGGAGCGGTCGGGGTCACGGCACTACTGCACAAGGGGCGGATCGTGCTGATCAGCGACACGCTGGTTCAGGAATGGCCCGACGAGGAGGACCTCGCCACCATCGCCGAACGCAGTGCCGATGTCGCCCGCCACCTCGGGCTTGAGCCGCGCGTGGCCTTCGTCAGCTTCTCGACCTTCGGCTACCCGGTGTCGGAACGCGCCACCAAGATGCATCTGGCCGCCAACGTGCTGGACCGGCGCGGCGTCAGCTTCGAATACGAGGGCGAGATGACCGTCGACGTCGCGCTGAACGCGCAGGCGCAGAAAGCCTATCCGTTTTCGCGGCTGACCGGCCCGGCCAACATCCTCGTGGTGCCTGCGCGGCACTCGGCCTCGATTTCGACCAAGCTGATGCAGGAAATGGCCGGCGCCACCGTGATCGGCCCGATTCTCGCCGGCGTGGACAAGTCGATCCAGATCTGTTCGTCTGTCTCGACCGCCAACGATATCCTGAACATGGCGGTCCTCGCCGCCTGCAAGGTGGGGTAGGATCGGCGCGGCACGCGAAACGGAAGAGGCTTCGGCATGACGATTTTCAATCTCGGATCGATCAATGCCGATCTCTTCTACCAGCTGCCACATCTGCCCGGCCCGGGCGAAACGCTGGCCGCGACCGCGTTTCATCGCGGTCTTGGCGGCAAGGGCGCCAACATGTCGGTTGCGGCGGCGCGCGCGGCAACGCATGTGACGCACATCGGCGCGGTCGGCAGGGATGGGCGCTGGGCAGTGCAAAGGCTGCTGGAAAACGGCGTCGATACCCGCCACATCGCGGAACTGGACGCCGCCACCGGGCACGCCATCATTTACGTCGATGCCTCGGGCGAGAACCAGATCGTGATCCACCCCGGTGCCAACCGTGCGCTGGGGCAGGGCCATGTCACGGCGGCGCTGGCCGAGGCCGGCCCCGGCGACACGCTGATCTTCCAGAACGAGACCAACCTGCAAAGCTTCGCCGCCGGGCTGGGCCGGCAGAAGAACATGCGGGTGATCTATGCCGCCGCGCCCTTCGATGCGCAGGCGGTGCAGGCGGTGTTGGACCGGATCGATATTCTCGTGCTGAACGAGGTCGAGGCCGGACAGCTTGTCGAAGCGCAGGGCCGCCGGCTGGAGGATCTGGAAGTCGCCGACGTGGTCGTCACACTGGGCGCCGATGGCTGCCGCCATCTCGATCTCCGGCGCGGGCTGGACCTGCACTACCCAGGGATCGAGGTCGAGGCCGTCGACACCACCGGCGCGGGCGACACCTTCACCGGCTACCTTGCCGCGGGGCTCGACCGGGGCATGACCAAGGAGCAGGCGATCCAGCTTGCCCAGCGCGCCGCCGCCCTGATGGTGACGCGGCAGGGCACCGCCGACGTGATTCCGGACCTGAAGGACCTCGAGGACTTCTAGGCGGACGCGCCCCCGCCAGTCCCGGAACACATCACCTCCGCATGACAGTCGCCCGTCCCGGGCTTGACCCGGGACCTCATGGTCAGCGTCACCGCTGGCTCGGGCTCACCCGCCCGCGAAGGGGGCCGCATCGCCCCAAAGGCTGCGCACCTTGGCGTCCCGCTTGCAGGCATCCCGATAGCGCTTGTAGGCCTTGGCCCGCGAGATGTAACCGAACCGCGTCAGTGTGCTGGCCTGCGACTTGTAGTAATTCTGGTGATAATCCTCGGCCTCCCAGAATTTGCCCGCCTGCAACACCGGCGTCACGACCTTTCGGCCCAGCGCGGCCTGTGCCTCGGATTTGACCCGCTCGGCCAGCGCCCGCTCCCCCGCATCCTGCGCGAACACCGCCGTCCGGTAGCTTTCGCCCCGGTCGCAGAACTGCCCGCCCGCGTCTGTGGGATCGACCGACCGGAAGAACAATTGCAGCAGTCGTTCGCGCGATATCACATCCGGATTGAACCGGATTTCCACCGCCTCGTAATGCCCCGTGCCGCCGCGCGTCACCTGCTTGTAGGTCGGGATCGCCGTCGTACCGCCGGTATAGCCGCTGACCACGTCGGACACGCCTTTGACCTTCTCGAAATCCGCCTCGACGCACCAGAAACAGCCGCCGGCGACGGTCAGAACCTCCAGTTCGGTAGCCTGGACCCGTTTCGCCTGAAGCAGGCAGGCAATCACGATCAGCACGGCCAGCAGGACGGGTTTCATATCGGTCAAACGCAGCATGGGCACTCCTCCTGCCTGCGAGGTTTCCGCAGATCCGGCGCTGCGGCAAGTCACAAGCCCGCGCCGTCACGCACAGGTGAGCCGATGTGAGCAAGCCAATTTCTCAAGCGGTGAAACTCGCCGCCCGTTCATTCCGTAGCTTCCTTCATGCCGGACGCGATCCGCGCATCGAAATTGTTCAGGGAGTTATCTGATGAAACGTTACGCACTGACCCTCGCCGCCACCCTTGTCGCCAGCACCGCGTTTGCCGGCGGCCACGGCATGGCCCCCGCCGTCGAAGCCGCCGATCAGGATGTTTCGGCCGGCACCGTCACCGCGTCGAAGGTTACCGCCGGCGCCAACGGTTGGCTGGTCGTCCACCGCACCGGCGAAGACATGAAGCCGGGCCCCGTAGTTGGCTATGCACCGTTGAAGATGGGCGAAAACATGGATGTCGCCGCGATCCTTCAGGAAGAGGTCGCCTCGGGCGACATGCTGATGCTGATGGTCCACGGCGAAGAGGGCGGCATGAAGACCGGTGTCTTCGAATACACCCTCGGCGCCAAGGAAGACGGCCCGGTCAAGCCCGACGGCGAACTGGTGATGGCGACGATCACCGCACAATAACACGAACAGATCCGCGGCCTGTTTCTCACGGCACATCCCGCCTGGCTGGCGGATCGTCCGGGACCGTCGGCTCACATGCCGGCGGTCCCATTTTACTTAGGGTGGGTGTTCAACCCACCACCAGTGATCTCAGCCTTTCAGCCGCCGGTCCCGCGACGCCAGCAATTTCAGCCGCAGCGCGTTCAGCTGAATGAAACCGGCCGCATCCTTCTGGTCGTAGGCGCCGGCGTCATCCTCGAAGGTCACATGTGCCTCGGAATAGAGCGAGTGGTCCGACCACCGTGCCACCGTCCGTGCCGCGCCCTTGAACAGCATCACCTTAACGGTGCCAGTGACGTGTTCCTGGCTCTTGTCGATCAGCGCCTGCAGCATCTCGCGCTCGGGGCTGAACCAGAAACCGTTGTAGATCAGCTCGGCATAGCGCGGCATGATCGAATCCTTCAGGTGGCCCGCGCCGCTGTCCAGCGTGATCTGCTCGATGCCGCGGTGTGCCTCCAGCAGGATCGTCCCGCCCGGCGTCTCGTAGATGCCGCGCGACTTCATGCCGACGAAGCGGTTTTCCACGAAGTCCAACCGGCCGATCCCGTGGCGGCGGCCATACTCATTCAGCTCGGTCAGGATCGTTGCCGGGCTTTTCGCCTCGCCATTGATCGCCACCGCGTCGCCCTTTTCAAAGGTGATCTCGATGTATTCCGGCTGGTCCGGGCCGCCGACCGGATCGTCGGTGCGCTGATAGACATAATCCGGCGCCATCTCGGCCGGGTCTTCCAGCACCTTGCCCTCGGACGAGGTGTGCAGCAGGTTCGCGTCGACCGAAAACGGCGCCTCGCCGCGCTTGTCCTTGGCAATCTGGATCTGGTGCGCCTCGGCAAACTCCAGCAGCTTGGTGCGCGAGGTCAGATCCCATTCGCGCCATGGCGCTATCACCTTGATGTCGGGGTTCAGCGCATAGCAGGCCAGTTCGAACCGCACCTGGTCGTTGCCCTTGCCGGTCGCGCCATGGGCCACCGCGTCGGCGCCGGTCTCCTCGGCGATCTCGACCAGCCGCTTGGAAATCAGCGGCCGCGCGATCGACGTGCCCAGCAGGTAAAGCCCCTCGTAGACCGCGTTCGCCCGGAACATCGGGAACACGAAGTCGCGCACGAATTCCTCGCGCACGTCCTCTATATAGATCTCCTTGACGCCCATGGTCTCGGCCTTCTTGCGCGCCGGCTCCAGCTCCTCGCCCTGGCCCAGATCGGCGGTGAAGGTGACGACCTCACAGCCATACTCGGTTTCCAGCCATTTCAGGATGATCGAGGTATCGAGGCCGCCGGAATAGGCCAGGACGACTTTCTTGGGCGCGGTCATGGGGCGATTTCCTTTTTGAATGACGCCCGCGCGATACCGGGTTTTCACGGGCGGGGCAAGGCGGCGGCGTTGACCTTGCCCCGCCCAGCGCCCACTGTGCGCGCGAATTTCAATGAAGAGGGCGGCGATGAAAGCCTGGTCAATGTTCACCCACTCGGTGCGCCTGGTGTTCAACAATCTCGACGTGGCGCTCAGGGTGTCGCTCGTGCTCTACGCGGTGCAGGTGGCCAGCCAGATCTACACCCATGGCGCCGCCGGTGAAATGGTCGAAGCCCCCGATGGCACCCGCGTCCCGGCGATCAGCGGCGACGAGGCGATGATGATGCTCGTGCTCGGCCTTGCCGCGCTATGCGCCAGCCTTTGGATCGCCGTGGCGTGGCACCGCTACGTGCTCTTGGGCGAAGAACCGCAGGGCTGGATCCCGCGCTGGCCGGGCGGCACCATCTGGGGCTATCTCTGGCGTTCGATCCTGTTGGGGCTGACGGTGGGTCTGGTGCTGATCCCGCTTGTCACCGTGCTGGGCTTCGTCGTGCCGCCGGCCTTCCTCGCCGCGCTCGCGGTGGGTGTCGGCGCCTACGTCTTCTTTCGCCTGTCTCCCATCCTGCCCGCCATCGCCACCGGGGAAGAGCTGAGCTTTCGGCAGGCATGGGCCCACACGCGCGCCCATTCGAACACGCTGATCGGCCTGTCCGGGTTGATGATCGGGGCGTCTCTGGTGTTGCAAATCCCCACTATCCTCAGCGGCGATCCCGGTTCGCTGGTCAGCCTGATCTATGCCTTGGTCGTCGGCTGGTTCGCCACGATGATCGGCATATCGCTTCTGACAACGGTCTACGGCCATTGCGTCGAGGGCCGCGGCATCGACTGAGCCGCAGGCGCGGGCTTGACCCCCGCGCCCGGTTTGCGCTTTACCCATCCGACAGCCAAAGCGAAGGGCCCACGATGAAGCCACCCGTTCCGTTCCGGCCCGACACCGAGCATCTGCGGCTCTACCGCAGTGCGCTCGGCCAGTTCGCGACCGGCGTGACGGTGGTGACCGCGCTGGGCGATCAGGGCCCCACCGGCATGACCGCCAATTCCTTCACCTCGGTTTCGCTGGCGCCGCCGCTGGTGCTCTGGTGCCTGTCGCGGCGTTCGCAACGCGCGCAGGTCTTCCTTGGTGCCGAACGCTACGCGCTCAACGTGTTGCATTCCGGCCAGTACGAGCTTGCCATGGGCTTCGCCGGCGACGGCGGCACCTTTACCGAGGCGAACTCGGTCGAGGGCACCGGCGGTGTGCCACTTCTGCGCGAGGCGCTGGCCGTCTTCGAGTGCCGACTGGACAAGACGGTGGACGCCGGCGACCACTCCATCGTCATCGGCGAGGTCGAGCAGTTGCGCTTTCGCGACGGCGATCCGCTGATCTTTCACGGCGGACATTTTGGCACCTTCTCCGGATAACGCGCGCTTCGCGGGGCAGGGGCTGCTCTCCCTTCCCGAGGTCCCGGACCTCACGGCCACCCGGTGCCTGCTGATGGCCCGCTACGACATGGACGCCTACCGCGACCGTGATTTTGCCCATTTCGGACTTGAACTGCCAAAGGCCTTGTCCCGCGCCGTTCCCAAGCGCCGCGCCGAATTTCTGGCCGGGCGCGCTCTGGCGCAGCACGCCCTGCACCTGCTGGACAGACCTGCCGCCACCATCGACCGGGGGGACAAGGGCGAACCGCTCTGGCCCCCCGGTGTGACCGGTTCAATCAGCCATTCCCGTGGATGGGCAGGGGTCTGGCTCGCCACCGACGGCGTGCATGTCGGCCTCGATATCGAGGCGCTGGCGGACGACCGGGCCACCCGCGCCATCCGCCACACCGTCCTGACCGCGGCCGATCGCGTCACCCTCGGTCCAACGGCCGATGCCGCCGACTGCACCGCCGTCTTTTCGGCCAAGGAGGCGCTCTACAAGGCGCTCTTTCCCATCGTCGGCCGGTTTTTCGGCTTCGACCATGCGGAGGTGACGGAAATCCACCGCGACAGGACGCACCTGCGCCTTGTAAAGCCTCTCGGACCCCGGTTCGATGCGGGATGGACAATCGACATTCACCAGACCTGGAAGGCAGGCAGCGTCATCAGTCGCTGCGAGATCGACCCATGACGCCAGACCTCCGCAAGACCGCGCTTCACCTCTTCGACAAGGCTGTCGAGGCCGCCGACCCCGCGATCGCCCTGCGCCGTGCCGTTGCGGACCATCCCCTGCCCGATCCCTCGGGCAAGCTGCACCTGATTGCCATCGGCAAGGCCGCGCCCGCCATGCTGAAAGAGGCCCTCAGCCACGTGTCGCGCCCCTGCGAGGCGCTGGCCGTCTGCCATTACGAGAATGGGATGGATGTCCCCGGCGCAACCGTCATGCGCGCCGCCCACCCGGTGCCGGACGATGCAGGGCTGCGCGCCGGACAGGAGATCATGTCGCGTCTTCAGGGGCTTGGCGCACAGGACGCGGTGGTCGTTCTGGTCTCGGGCGGGGGATCGGCGCTTGTGCCGGCCCCGGTGGAGGGCGTGTCGCTGGAAGAAAAAGCGGCGGTCAACAAGCTGCTTTTGGGTGCCGGGCTGGACATCGTGCAGATGAACCTCGTGCGGCAGCAATTGTCCAAGCTCAAGGGCGGCGGGCTGGTGCGTTGTGCCGCGCCCGCGCCGGTCGCGGCTTACCTGCTGTCCGACGTGATCGGCGACGACTTGCGCGCCATCGCCTCGGGTCCCACCGTCGGCCCGATCGGCACCCGCGCCGACGCGCGGGCTGTGCTGGAACGGGCAGGGGTCTGGGACCGATGCCCAGAAAGCGTCAGGTCGCATCTGTCGCAAACCGTCACCCCGCCCGCGATGCCCGAAGCTGAAAACCACCTGATCGGCTCCAACCGCAAAAGCCTCGAGGCCATGCTTCAGGCCGCCTCCGGGTTTGACGCCCGCATCGCCTCGGACGCGCTCGAAGGCGACGTGGCCGAGGCCGCGCGCATCGTGCTCGAAACCGCCGCTCAGGCCCCGAAGGACAAGCCGGTCGCCCTGATCTTCGGCGGCGAAACCACCGTCACCTTGCGCGGCGACGGTCGCGGCGGCCGCAATCAGGAGCTGGCCCTCCGCGTGGCGCTGGGTGCCGCGGACCACGACCTTCCCGGCAACTGGCTGTTCATGTCCGCCGGCACCGATGGCCGCGACGGACCCACCGACGCGGCCGGCGGCATCGTCGATGCCGGCACCGCCGCCGCCATCGGGGACGAGGCCGATCGCCTGCTTGCCAACAACGACAGCCACGAGGCCCTGCGCCGCGCCGAGGCACTTCTGATCACCGCCGCCACCGGGACCAACGTCGCCGACGTTCAGGTCTTCCTCGCAGGCTAGCTGGCCAGCCGGATGTCCAGTCCGGCACACAGGTCCCGCCGCGAGGCCGCATAGACCGTCACCAGCTTGCCGATATCGACGGTGTCGCCTTGCCCGGTCGCAGCCGCGCTTTCGCCCGCGGCGCAAAGCGCGGCGAAGGCGTCGAACCCAAGGTTCAGCGCGCTGCCCTTCAAAAAATGCATCTGCCCGTCAAGGTCCGCCATGCCCGGCGTCAGACCTTCGATGGCGCCGTCGACCTCGGACAGGAAAAGTTCGACCACCTCGGCGAAATCCTCTTCCCCGATTTCGTCCCGCAGTTCGGTCACGCGTGTCCAATCGATCATGCCGGCCTCTCCGATCCTGTGTGATGGAAAACTAGCGGAAAAGACTGAAGAAACCCTTGCGCAGATACCGTGGATTTTCGGCAAATGTCGCCCTTCATCAGTGGTTAAGGCAGGCCCGCCTATCACGGTCCGCAAGGTTTCGGACGGGTGATGCGTGATGGTTGTGGCAGAACAGACAACGGACGACAGGGCGCAGACAGACAAGCAGTTGCGGGTGCTGGTTGTCGACGACAGCGCCCTGCAGCGCAGGATTCTGTCGGCCTCGCTGCGCAAGCAGGGCTACGCCGTGGCAGAGGCTGAAAATGGCCAACAGGCGCTCGACTTCTGCAAGGCGGACCCGCCCGATCTGGTGCTCAGCGACTGGATGATGCCGGGCATGGACGGTCTGCAATTGTGCAAGGAATTCAGAAGGATGGAGCGTGAAACCTACGGCTATTTCATCCTCCTGACCTCGAAAAGCGACAAGGTTGCCGTGGCGCGCGGACTGGACAACGGGGCTGACGATTTCCTGTCCAAACCGGTGCACGCCGAAGAACTGCGCGCCCGCATCACTGCCGGTGAACGCATCATCCGGATGCAGCGCCAGCTGAGCCAGCAGAACAAGGTGATTTCCCAAACCCTGGCCGAGTTGCAAGGGCTCTATGACGCGCTCGACAACGATCTGATCGAGGCCAAGAAGCTTCAGCAATCGCTGGTCCGCGAACGCTTTCGTCGATTCGGTCCTGCGGACCTGTCGCTGCTGTTGCGGCCGTCGGGTCATGTCGGTGGCGATCTCGTGGGCTTCTTTCCGGTCAGCCGGACCCGGCTGGGGGTCTATGCCATCGACGTTTCGGGCCACGGCATCAGTTCGGCGCTGATGACCGCGCGGCTGGCCGGATACCTGTCTGCCAGCACGCCCGACCAGAACGTCGCGCTGCGCGACACCGGCGACGGCAGCCATGTGATGATGCCCCCGGCCGACGTCATCGCCCGGCTCAACACTCTCGTGCTCGAAGAGATGGAGACCGAGCATTATTTCACCATGGTGCTGGCCGATGTCGACCTCGCCACTGGCCGCGTCCGAATGGCCCAGGCCGGGCACCCGCATCCCCTTGTGCAGCGCCGCGACGGCAGTCTCGAACTGATCGGCAAGGGGGGTCTGCCGGTTGGCCTCTTCGACGGCGCCGAATTCGAAGAGTTCGAAACCACCCTCGCCCACGGCGACCGGCTGCTGCTCTATTCGGATGGCATAACCGAATGTCCCGTGGCCACGGGCGGCTTTGTCGACGACGCCGGGCTGAAGGACATGACCAGCAGCCTGCGCCACCTTGCCGGCCGCGAGTTCCTTGAAGCCATGGTCTGGAGCCTTTCGGAACAGGCCGGACAGGACGAGTTTCCCGACGACATCTCGGCCGCGCTGTTGGAATTCAGCCCAGACATCCCCGGCTGAACGCCAGCCGCAGCAGCGCCCGGTCGACCGGATTGGACAGGGCGGCGCTGGCTTGGCCCACGGGCACCAGCTCCGCATCGTGGCCCGGCTCTGAAGGCGCGCCGTGGCACCGCGCCGGGCGGGCCAGATACACCGTGCACAGCTTCTCCGCCCACAACCGGTACTCGGGCATGTAGACGAAACGTCGTGCGGCCCCCACCCGGACCGGCGCGCCGATACGCCAGCCGGTCTCTTCAAACACCTCGCGATGCAGCGCCCGCAGGGGCTGTTCCCCCGGATCGATCCCGCCGCCCGGCAGTTGCAGCGGCTCCTGCGACCCCGCCTGCCGGGTCAGCAACAGATGCCCCTCGACCGGCAGGATCGCATAGACCCCGGCGCGCAGCCGATACATCCTGTCGGGGTCTGGACTGTCGCCGACGCGCCGGATCATGCCTGTTTCCTTGCCCCGTCAGGTCTATTGGTTCCTGCCTTGCCGCCCCTATATAGAGGCGATATGCCAAGTCCGGGCAACAAGGAAACCCCATGACCTCCGTAAACAAGATCGCCTGGGACGATACCGTCCTGCCTTTCCAGCTTGATGCCTCCGACATCCGCGGTCGCGTGGCGCGGCTCGACGGCGTCCTTGGCGGTATCCTGAAGCAGCACGATTACCCGCCGCAGGTCGAGGCGCTGGTGGCCGAGATGGCGCTGCTGACCGCCCTGATAGGGCAGACCATAAAGCTGCGCTGGAAGCTGTCGCTTCAGGTCCAGTCCAACGGTCCGGTGCGGATGATCGCCACCGATTACTACGGCCCCGCGAACGAAGGCGATCCGGCGCTGATCCGCGCCTATGCCAGCTTTGACGAAAGTCGCGTGACCGATGCCGATCCCTTCGATCAGGTCGGCTCCGGCTATTTCGCCGTCCTGATCGATCAGGGCCAGGAAATGCAGCCCTACAAGGGCATCACGCCCCTGGCCGGCGGCTCGCTCCGTGCCTGCGCGGAGAGCTATTTCGCCCAGTCCGAACAGCTGCCCACCCGGTTCTCGCTCAGCTTCGGCAAGTCGACCGAAACGGGCGGCGAAGAACACTGGCGCGCCGGCGGCATCATGCTGCAGCACATGCCCAAAGCCTCGCCCTCGGTGAGCGGCGAAGGCGGATCCGGCGAACAGGGTCTGCTGACGGTCGACGATCTGCTGGCCGACGACGACGAGGCCGAGAACTGGAACCGCGCCAACATCCTGCTGGACACGGTCGAACAGCTGGAACTGATCGGCCCGCAGGTGCCGCCCACGGACCTTCTGGTGCGCCTGTTCCACGAAGAACAGCCGCGCGTGTTCGACGCCCAGCCGGTGCAGTTCGGCTGCACCTGTTCCGAGGACCGCGTGCGTCGCAGCCTGTCGATCTATTCCGCCAAGGACATCGAGAAGATGACAACCGACGAAGGCCGCGTCACCGCCGACTGCCAGTTCTGTGGCGCGCATTACGATCTCGATCCCGCCACCGTGGGGTTCGAGGCGGATGAGGACTGACCTCCGCGACCCTTTACTGAAGGCGTTGGCGCGTGACGCCGGCGCCTCTTCGGATTTCGATCTGAACCCGGATGTCCGCCTGCCCGAGGGCCGCAAGCTGCGGCCTGCCGGCGTTCTGGCGGCGGTCATCATGCGCGCGGACACCCCGCACCTGATCCTGACTAAGCGCTCCTCGGCGCTGAAACACCACCCCGGCCAGATCGCCTTTCCTGGCGGCAAACAGGAAGAATCCGATTCCGACGTCACCGCCGCCGCCCTGCGCGAAGCGCATGAAGAAATTGGCCTTCCCCCCGACCAGGTCGAGATCCTCGGCAGGCTGCCCACCCACGAGACCGTCACCAGCTTCACCATCACCCCGGTGCTGGGCTGGGTGAAGGGCGATTTCACCCCGGTGCCCGAACCCGGTGAAGTCGAAGAGGTCTTTACCGTTCCGCTTGCGCATGTCACCAATCCGCTCAACTATACGGTGCAATCGCGGCGCTGGCGCGGGGTGAGGCGACACTACTATACTGTGCCCGTCGGTCCCTATTACATCTGGGGCGCGACAGCCCGGATCCTGCGGGGACTGGCGGAAAGGATGTCTGCATGAGGGTAACGGGCGACTGGCTGACCAACCCGGCGACGCAAGCGGTCTGCAAGATGCTGACCGATGCGGGACACACGTCCTATTTCGTCGGCGGCTGCGTCCGTAACGCGCTGATCGGCGCCCCCGTCACCGACATAGACATCACCACCAACGCCCGGCCCGAGCAGGTGATGGACCTTGCCGGACAGGCCGGGCTGAAAGCCGTGCCCACCGGCATCGATCATGGCACCGTGACGATCGTGTCGGACGGCAAGCCGCACGAGATCACCACCTACCGCAAGGATGTCGAAACCGACGGACGCCGCGCCCTGGTGGCCTTTGCCGACAGCATCCACGACGACGCCCGGCGCCGCGACTTTACCATGAACGCGCTATACGCCGATCCCCGGGGCAGCGTGCTCGACCCGGTCAGCGGCCTGAGCGACCTCAAGGCGCGCAAGGTGCGCTTCATCGACGATGCCCAGGCCCGCATCCGCGAGGATTATCTCCGCATCCTGCGCTTCTTTCGCTTCAACGCGTGGTATGGCCGCGAAAAGGGCGGCTACGACCGCGAGGCGCTGGCCGCCATCGCCGCCAACCTCGACGGGCTCGACACCCTGTCGCGTGAACGTGTCGGGGCCGAGATGCTCAAGCTTCTCTCCGCCCCCGATCCCACCCGTGCCGTCGCCGCGATGGACAAGGCCGGGGTGCTGGTGCGAATCCTTCCCGGCGCCACCACCGCCTTTCTCGGCCCGCTGACATATGTCGAGGATGAGGCCGGCATCGCTCCCGACCCGATCCTCCGCCTTGCCACCCTCGGTGGCGAGGATGCACCCGAACGCTTCCGCCTCAGCAAGGCCCAGACGCGTGAGCTGGCCTTCTTCCGCACTGAAGTGGCCGCTCCCACGCCGCCGCACGAAATCGGTTACCGGTTCGGTTCGGAGCTGGCCGAGAAGCTGCTGGTCTACCGCTCCGCGCTGCTGCAGGAACACATCGACCGCACCGCCTTCGCCGAAATGGAGGAGGGTGCGAACGCCATCTTCCCCGTCAAGGCCGCCGACCTGATGCCCGCCTACGAGGGAGAGGCGCTGGGCGACAAGCTGCGCGCGCTCGAAATCCTCTGGATCGCGTCCGGCTTCACCCTGACAAGGGCGCAACTGCTCGCCGATGATTGACCCGCTCTACGGTTTCGTCTTCTTCGGGCTGTTCTCGCCGGGTCCGAACGTGATCCTGCTCACCACCTCGGGCGCACGCTTCGGCTTCCGTCCGACGCTGCCGCACCTTGGCGGCGTGGTGCTCGGGGTGGGCATCACCGCGGGTCTCACCGGGCTGGGCCTCGGGGCGCTGCTGGCCGCCGCCCCGGGGCTGGAGGCGACGCTGCGCATCGCCGCCGCGCTGTGGATCCTCTACATGGCGTGGAAGCTCTGGACCGCGCGCCCGCGCGAGGCCGCCCCCGGCCAGCGCCCGATGACCCTGCCCGAAGCGGTGCTGTTCCAATGGGTCAACCCCAAGGTCTGGGCGGTCGCGCTGGCCGCCGCCTCCGCCTATCCCGGCGGTCTCGCGCCGTGGCAAGAGGCGCTGCGGCTGGGCACCGCCTTTTCCGGCATCAACCTCTTCGTCTGCCTGTTCTGGACCTCCGCCGGGGCGCTGCTGGCCTACCTTCTCCACGCTCCCCGCGCATGGGTGATCTTCAACCGCACCATGGCGCTGGGCCTCGGCAGCTACGCCTTCCTGCTTTTTCTCTGACCGGCACCGCGGCACCCCCGTGCTCCCGCGCCCCGGCCGCCGCGCCGGGGCCTCCGCGTCAGGCCCATGTACCCCGGGGGTGACAAACCGCCGCACACGCGCTATGAAATCGACCTACCTGAACGGGAGCGCGCAGCATGGAGACAAGGTTCCGACCCAGCATTCGCTGAGCCACGGTCCTTGACGCGTGGTTCCGCCACGCCTTTCCCCGAGTTGCCCATTTCGCGCTGAGGAGCGCCCCATGTTCAAGTATTTCGAAAACCTCATAGACCCCTATTGCGATTATCCCCGGACCGATCATCCGCCGCAGACGCTCTGGGCGTTCCTCTGGGATTACGCCCAACCCTTCAAGCGGGTCTTCGCGCTCGCCGCGCTGATGTCGGTGGTGGTGGCCTCGGTCGAAGTCGGGCTGATCTGGGCGATGGGCTGGGTGGTCGACATCCTGACCGGCGCGCCGCAGCAGGTCTGGCAGGACTACGGCGGCTGGCTGATCGCGCTTGCGGTCTTCCTGCTGTTGGTGCGCCCTGTCCTGCACGCGCTCGATGTGGCGCTTCTGAACAACACCATCCTGCCCAACTTTGGCACCCTGATCCGGTTTCGCGCGCACAATCACGTGCTGCGCCAGTCCGTCGGCTGGTTCGAAAACGACTTCGCGGGCCGCATCGCCAACCGCATCATGCAAACCCCTCCTGCCGCCGGCGAGGCCGTGTTCCAGGTCTTCGACGCCATCACCTTTTCGCTGGCCTACGTCGTGGGCGCGGTGATCCTGCTCGGCCAGGGCGACCCGCGCCTTGCCGTCCCGCTGCTGCTGTGGCTGGTGGGCTACGCCTTGCTGATCCGCTGGACCGTGCGGCGCGTCGGCCCCGCGTCGAAAGCCGCCAGCGACGCCCGCAGTCAGGTCACCGGTCGCGTGGTCGACGCCTATACCAACATTCACTCGGTCAAGATGTTCGCCCACCACGACCGCGAAGCGATCTATGCTCGCGAGGCCATCGAGAACGCCCGCCGCACATTCCAGCGGGAAATGCGCATCTTCACCCGCATGGACGTCACCCTGACGCTCCTGAACGGCTTTCTCATCGTCGGCGTCGTCGGCTGGGGCATCTGGCTGTGGATGCAGGGCAGCGCCAGCGTCGGCGTCGTTGCTGCCGCCACCGCGCTGACGCTCAGGCTCAACGCCATGACCGGCTGGATCATGTGGGCACTGACCTCGTTCTTCCGCCAACTTGGCGTCGTGGCCGAGGGCATGGAGACCATCGCTCAACCCATCGTCCTCAAGGACGCGCCGGATGCGAAGCCTCTGCGCCTCACCCGGGGCCGCATCGAAATCGACCAGCTCTCGCACCACTACGGCCGCGGGCGCGGCGGTCTCGACCGCATTTCGCTGACCATCGAACCGGGTGAAAAGGTCGGGCTGGTGGGCCGCTCCGGCGCCGGCAAGTCGACCCTCGTGAAACTCCTGCTGCGTTTCTACGACGCCGAGAGCGGCTGCATCCTGATCGACGGTCAGGATATCGCCGACGTCACGCAGGACAGCCTCCGCCGCAATATCGGCATGGTGCAACAGGACAGTTCGCTGCTGCACCGCTCGATCCGCGACAACCTGCTCTACGGCCGTCCCGACGCCATCGAGCAAGAGATGATCGCCGCCGCCAAGCAGGCCGAAGCGCATGACTTCATCCTCGATCTCGAAGACCAGATGGGCAATCGCGGTTACGATGCCTTCGTCGGCGAACGCGGCGTGAAGCTCTCGGGCGGCCAGCGCCAGCGGATCACACTGGCCCGTGTGATCCTCAAGAACGCGCCGATCCTGCTGCTGGACGAGGCGACATCGGCGCTCGACAGCGAGGTCGAGGCGGCGATCCAGCAGACCCTCTACGGCATGATGGAAGGCAAGACCGTGATCGCCATCGCCCACCGGCTGAGCACCATCGCCCAGCTTGACCGTATCCTCGTGATGGACGACGGCCGCATCGTCGAGGAAGGCAGCCACGATGTGCTTCTTGCCCGGCAAGGTCTATATGCAGGGTTCTGGGCGCGCCAGTCGGGCGGGTTCCTTGTGACCGAAGACGACGACGCGGAGGCGGCGGAATGACCCCGAAAACCTGGATCGACCCCTTCGCCCACGCCGCGACGCCACCGCCCCGCACCCTCTTGCGCTTTTTCCACTGGTCCCTGCGCGGCGCGTTCCCGGCCATCGGCGCGGCCTGTTCGGCCTCCACGCTGGCCGGCTTCCTCGAGGTCATGGCCGCGATGACGCTGGGCTTCGTGATCGACGCCGCCCTGGCCGGAGAGCCGGCGACCATCTTCTCCGATCACGCCCTGCTGCTGTCCGGGGTGATGCTGTTCTTCCTGTTGCTGCGCCCGCTGGTGCTGATGCTGTCGTCCTACCTGCAGTCCATCGTGGTCCAGCCCAACGTTCTGGCCCTCGTGCTGTCGCGCCTGCACCGTTACACGCTGGGTCAGGACGTGACCTTCTTCGACAACGACTTCGCCGGCCGCATCGCGCAGAAGGAAATGCAGACCGCCCGCGCCATCACCGACGTGGTGGTCGAGATGATCCATACCATCTGCTTCGCGCTGGCCTCGGTGGTCGGCTCGATCCTTTTGCTGGGCACGGTGGACGGGCGCATTGCCGCCGGGCTGCTGGTATGGCTGATCGGCTACGGTCTGATGATCCGCTTCTTCATGCCCCGCATCCGCAAACGGTCCAAGGCGCGGGCGGCGGCGCGGGCCATGGTGACGGGGCAGGTCGTTGATACCGTGACCAACATCAAGACGGTCAAACTTTTCGCCCATTCCGACCACGAAGACCGCGCCGCGCTGGGCGCGATGGCCCGCTTCCGCGAGCGGCAGCTCGAATTCGGGGCCCTGTCGGTCCAGTTCCGCTTCTGGCTGATGTCGCTGGCCGGTATCCTGCCTGTGCTGCTGGTCGGCGGCGCGCTCTGGTACTGGTCGCGCGGGCTGGTCAGTGCCGGCGATATCGCCGCCACCGGCGCGGTGTCGCTGCGGCTGGCGCAGATGACCGGCTGGGTCAGCTTCACGCTGCTGTCGGTCTATGCCAGCATCGGCGAGGCCGAGGACGGCATGCGCACCCTGACCCCGCCGCACGGGCTGACCGATGCCGCCAACGCCACCGAACTGCAGGTCCCCGAAGGCCGGATCGCCTTTCGCCACGTGGATTTCGCTTACGGCCGCGACATCGGCGGCGTCGAGAATATTGACCTGACCATCGCGCCGGGCGAGAAGCTTGCCATCGTCGGCGCTTCCGGTGCCGGCAAGTCCACCCTCGTGGCGCTGCTCCTGCGCCTTTACGACGCCGAAAAGGGCGAAATCTGCATCGACGGGCAGGACATCGCCGGGGTGACGCAGGAAAGCCTGCGCCGACAGATCGGCATGGTCACGCAGGAAACCGCCATGTTCAACCGGTCGGCGCGGGACAACATCGCCTATGGCAAGCCCGATGCGACCGAGGCCGAGATCATCGAAGCCGCGAAACGTGCCGAAGCCCACGACTTCATCGTCGATCTCGAGGATCACGAGAAACGCCCCGGCTATGACGCCCATCTGGGCGAACGCGGCGTGAAACTCTCGGGCGGTCAGCGGCAGCGCATCGCGCTGGCCCGCGCCATTCTGAAGGACGCCCCGATCCTCGTGCTGGACGAGGCGACGTCGGCGCTCGACAGCGAGGTCGAGGCGGCGATACAGACCGCGCTCGACAACGTGATGGAGGGCAAGACGGTGGTTGCCATCGCCCACCGCCTGTCAACCATCGCGCGGATGGACCGGATCGTGGTGCTGGACGCGGGCCGCATCGCCGAACAGGGCAGCCACGATCAGCTGCTTGCCAAAGGCGGCCTCTACGCGCGCTACTGGGAGCGGCAGTCGGGCGGCTTTCTCAACATCGTCGAGGCGGCGGAATGACCGGCACCCCCTTCGCGAACCAGCCCGATCCATCAATGGATCGATCCTGATCCGTCAACGGATCAGCCACCGCACCCGGCCACCGTCCGCCACCGCGCCATAGCCGCCCGGTCAACCCGCGGGCCGCCCCCGATCCATCAATGGATCGGCACTGATCCGTCAACGGATCAGCCCCCGTCAGGGCTTCCCCAATCCGCGCCATCCCGCTATCCCCTCCGCCATGGAATACCTCATCGAACGTCTCGGCCACCATGGCGACGGCATCGCACAGGGCCCCGTCTTCGCTCCGCTCACCCTCCCTGGAGAGCGCGTCACCGGCACCGCCGAAGGCGACCGTTTGCGCGATGTGCGCATCATCGCCCCCTCGGACGACCGCGTCGCCGCCCCCTGCCGGCACTTCAAATCCTGCGGCGGCTGCCAACTCATGCACGCCTCCGACGCCTTTGTCGCCGATTGGAAACAGCAGGTCGTGCAACGCGCCCTTGCGGCCCAGCGGATCGAAACCACCTTCCGCCCCATCGCCAACTCGCCCGCGCAAAGCCGCCGCCGCGCCACCTTTTCCGCGCGGCGCACCAAGAAGGCCGCCATGGCCGGCTTCCATGGCCGCGCCTCGGGGGTGATCGTCGAAATCCCCGGCTGCCAGTTGCTGCATCCCGACCTGCTGGCCCTGCGTCCGGTGGCCGAGGCGTTGGCCACGCTCGGCGGCAGCCGGAAAGGCGAACTCTCGGTCCAGATCACCCTGTCCGAGGACGGCCCCGACGTCGCCGCCACGGGCGGCAAACCGTTCGACAAGACCCTTGAAGTCACCCTTGCCGAACTGGCCGGCCAGCACCGTCTGGCGCGGCTGGTCTGGGACGGCGAACCGATCGCCATGCGCGCCCCGCCGGGCCAGCGCTTCGATGGCATCCGCGTGGTGCCGCCGCCGGGCGCCTTCCTGCAGGCTACCGCGCATGGTCAGGCCACCCTGATTGCCGCCATGCAGGAGGCGGTGGCGGGCGCGGCCCATATCGCCGATCTCTTCGCGGGCTGCGGCACCTTCGCGCTGCCCCTCGCGCGCCACGCCGAGGTGCACGCCGTCGAGGGCGGCGGCGACATGCTCGCCGCGCTCGATCACGGCTGGCGCAACGCGCAAGGGCTGAAGAAAGTCACCACCGAGACGCGCGACCTGTTCCGCAACCCGCTTCTGCCGGAGGAACTGGATCGCTTCGACGCCCTCGTCATCGACCCGCCCCGCGCCGGTGCCGAAGCGCAGGTGGCGCAGATCGCCCGCAGCAGCGTCGCGCTGATCGGCTTCGTCTCGTGCAACCCTGTCACCTTCGCCCGCGACGCCGCCAAGCTCATCGACGCGGGGTTCCGCCTCGATTGGGTGCAGGTGGTGGATCAATTCCGCTGGTCGGCGCACATCGAACTTGCAGCGCGGTTTTCCCGCCCTCATATGTGACCCGGAACTTCCGAGGGACATAGACATGCGGGCGAAACTGGCGGTCTGGCTGGACCAGACTTGGGTGCGCAACACCATCATCGGCGTGATCCTGTTCAACGCGGTGATCCTCGGACTGGAAACCTCGGACGCGGTGATGGCCCGCTTCGGCGGGTTGATCGTGCTGGCCGACCGGCTCTGCCTCGCCTTCTTCGTTGCGGAACTGGCGCTGAAGATGTTCGCGCAGGGCACAGGCTTCTTCCGCCGCGGCTGGAACCTCTTCGACTTCACCATTGTCGCCATTTCGCTCGTGCCCGCCGCGCAGGGGCTCTCGGTGCTTCGTGCGCTGCGAATCCTGCGGGTGCTGCGGGTGCTCTCGGTCGCGCCGCGCCTGCGCCGGGTCGTGGAAGGCTTCATCACGGCGCTGCCGGGCATGGGCAGCGTCTTCCTGCTGATGGCGATCATCTTCTACATCGGCGCGGTCATGGCCACCAAGCTGTTCGGCCGCACGTTCCCGGACTGGTTCGGGGACCTCGGCTCCTCGGCCTATTCGCTGTTCCAGATCATGACGCTCGAATCGTGGTCGATGGGCATCGTCCGCCCGGTGATGGAGGTCTATCCCTACGCCTGGGCCTTCTTCGTGCCGTTCATCATGGTCACCACCTTCGCCGTGGTGAACCTGCTTGTCGGCCTGATCGTGAACTCGATGCAGGACGCCCATCACGAGGAAAGCAATGCCGCCACGGTCAGCTACCGCGACGAGGTTCTGATCCGGCTCGAAGCGATCGAAAAACAGCTGAAAGACGCTCAATCCCGATGAAACCCCTTCGCGACCTCGCGGTCTCATGATATGGTGCCGCAAAACATAAAAAAAACGAGGCGCGGTGCAGTATGCGGTTTCTTCGGATTCTTCTTTTGGTGTGCCTTGCGGTCGGCGTGTCAGCCTGCAGCAAGTTCAAGACATATAACGGCCCCGAGGTGACCCGCGTGGTCGTCGACAAGGGCGAGCGCAAGATGTACCTGCTGCATCACCAGAAGGTGTTGAAGCAGTACGACGTGGGTCTGGGCTTCACGCCCGAGGGACACAAGCTGAAACAGGGCGACGGTCGCACGCCGGAAGGCAATTATACGATCGACCGGCGCAATCCCAACAGCAGCTATTACCTGTCGATCGGCATCGACTATCCCAACGTGCGCGACGTTGCCAAGGCGCGCGCGGCCGGCGTCAAGCCGGGTGGAGACATCTTCATCCACGGCAAGCCCACCAAGCCCTTGGCCCGCAGGCGCATCAAGAAAACCGACGGGGACTGGACCGCCGGATGCATCGCCGTGAACAACGGCGATATGCGCGACATCTATGCCATGGTGAAGGACGGAACGCCGATCTCGATCCTGCCCTGAGATTGGCCTCCCGCCGTCCGCGCACTAGGCTCATACGGCAGGAGGCACCATGGCGGGACATCACCATCACCACGTCGATCCGGACGCCGGCGACCGCCGCGTGTTCACCGCGATTGCCGTCAACCTCGGCCTGACGCTGGCGCAGGTCATCGGCGGCCTTCTGTCCGGCAGCCTCGCCCTGATCGCGGACGCGCTGCACAATTTCTCCGACGCGATCTCGCTGATCATCGCCTTCGCCGCGCGCAAGATCGCCCGCAGGCCCCGCGATGCCCAGATGACCTTCGGCTATGGTCGGATCGAGGTCGTCGCCGCGCTGATCAACTACACCACGCTGATCCTCATCGGCCTTTATCTGCTTTACGAGGCCGCGATGCGCTTTGCCGATCCGCAGCCGGTCGGCGGCTGGATCATAGTCATCGTCGCCGGCATCGCGCTGCTGGTCGACCTCGTGACCGCGGCGCTGACCTACACCCTGTCGAAAAGCAGCGTGAACATCCGCGCCGCCTTTCTCCACAACGTGGCCGACGCCCTCGGTTCCGTCGCGGTGATCCTTGCCGGCACCCTGATCCTGTTGTTCGGATGGCATCTGGTCGACCCTCTCGTCACCGCGTTGATCGCAGGCTACATCCTCTGGCAAAGCCTCCGGGAAATCGGTCCCGTCATCCGCATCCTCATGCTCGGCAGCCCGCCCGACATCGAAACCCGCGCCGTGCTTGACGCGATCAGTTCCGTCGATGGCGTGACCGAGGTTCACCATGCCCATTTCTGGCAGATGGACGAACACCGCGCCGCGCTTGACGCGCATGTGGTTCTGGCAGCGGGCGAATGGTCGCGCGCGGACGCCATCAAGGACGCCATCAAGACATGCCTGCGCGACGACTTCGGCATCCATCACACCACGCTCGAGTTGGAATGCGCCGCCCACGCCTGCACCGACGCCGAGACCTTCGGCGGCGAAGGCGACCGGCAGACCGCCTGAGGCACAAGGTGTGCTACCCTTGCCGGATACCTTTCCCGCAAGGGTCATTTCCATGACCGACCCGTTTCAGAATCTCGCCGATCAAAGCGACGACCTGCTGCAGATGGTGGCCACCACGTTGGAAGAGCGGGCCGAAGACCCTGCGATGATCCCCACCATCGACGCCTATCTCGACGATATCGACTGGGCGCAGACGGGTCTCGCCGTCGAAGTCGGCAGCGGCACCGGCCCGATCTGCCGGATGATGGCGGCGCGTAGCTCGGGAACCCGCGTCGTCGGGGTCGAGCCTGCCGGACTGCTGGTCGAACGCGCCAAGGAACTTGCGCGGGACCTGCCCAACGTCAGCTTTCACACGGGCGGCGGCACCGATCTGCCCTGTGCCGACGGCGAAGCCGATCTGGTGGTCATGCACACCCTGCTCAGCCACGTCACCGCGCCGCCGGACTTCCTGTCCGAAGCACATCGCGTCCTGCGCGCCGGCGGTACGCTGGTCATCTGCGACAACGATTTCTCCAAAGGCACACTGGGCAACGCCTGGGGCGACCCGCTGCAATCCATGGCCGACTATTTCATCGAGAACTTCGTGACCGACCGCTACCTGACCGGCAAGCTCCGCGCCCTGACAACCGAGGCCGGGTTTGAAAACCGCACCTTCCGCATCACGCCCCGCGTCGTCACAGACAGCCACCAGATGGCGGCGTGGATCAGGTTCAGCGGCACCCACATGGTCGATCGCGGGCTCATCGGCCAGCCCCTCGTCGACGCGCTTCTGGCGGAATACGAGCGGCGGCAAACAGGTGGGATGCTCTACGGCTTTCAGGCCTTCGCGACGCTGATCGCCGAGAAGCCCTCAGCCGGCCTTACTTGAAGTCAGCGACAGGAACACGTCCTCAAGGTCCGCTTCCTGTGTCTTCACGTCGCGAATGCGGATACCGGCGGCGCGCACCGCTTCCAGCACGTCCTCGGCGCTGGTCTGGCTGGCGTTGTAGGTCAGAGTGATCGTGTCGCCGGTCTGTTCGGCCTCCAGTCCCTGCGCTTCCGGCAGGCGCGCGACCGGACCGTCTGGGACAATCACCATCGCCTTGCCCTCAAGCCGTCCCAGCAGGTTGGACGTGGAATCCCGCGCCACCACCTCTCCGTGGTTGACGATGGCGATCTCGTCGCACATCTCCTCGGCTTCCTCCAGATAATGCGTCGTCAGGATGATCGTCATGCCCCGCTCGCGGTTCAGCTTGCGCACGTTCTCCCACAGCATCTGCCGCAGTTCGATGTCGACGCCGGCCGTGGGTTCGTCCAGCACCAGCACCTGCGGATGATGCACCAGCGCCTTGCCCAGCAGAAGCCGCCGCCGCATCCCGCCCGACAGCGTCCGCGCATAGGCATTGGCCTTGTCCGACAGCCCCACCATCTCGAGGATCTCGTCGCTCCGCCGCTGCGCCTTCGGCACACCGTAAAGGCCCGCCTGCACCTCCAGCGCGGCACGCGGCGCAAAGAACGGATCGAGGTTCAGCTCCTGCGGCATCACGCCAATGGCGGCCCGCGACTGGCGCGGGTTCACATCCTGATCGAAGCCCCAGATCTTCACGGTGCCTTCGGTCTTGATCACCAGCCCCGCGAGGATGTTGATCAGCGTCGACTTGCCGGCGCCATTGGGCCCCAGCAGCCCGAAGACCGACCCCTGCGGAATGTCCAGATCGACGCCCTTCAGCGCCTCCTTGGCGGGGGATGTCCCCTGCGCCGCATAGACCTTGCGCAATCCGCGTAACTCGATGGCTGCCTCAGTCATGCCCGTACCCCCTGCTTGGTGACGGACAGCAGATACCGCGCCCGCGTGTCCGCTGAAACCGCGAAATCAGCTGTCGTCGCTCTGGCCCTTCTGCAACGCGCTTTCGATCCGCGCGGGTTTGGGGTTGCCCTTCTTCGCCGCGGGCCAGCCTTCGCGCTGGGCGGTGCGGTCGCCGTCGGTGTCCTCGGTCTGGTCGTGAAACAGCACCATCCGCGTCGGATAGGGCATGTCCACCCCGTCCGCGTCGAGCGCGTTGTAGACCTGCTTGATGACCTGCGCATAGACGTGCACCACGTCGGCGCGCTCCGGCTTCGTCCACCAGCGCAGGCGCACGGTGTTGCCATCGGCGTCCATCGACCACGGCAGCGCTTCCGGTGCGGGGTCGCTCAGCACGCCCTCGACGCCCGCACAGGTGTCGATCATGATCTTGCAGGCATTGTCGAAATCGTCGGAACAGCCGATCTGGATGTCATACTGCGACCGCCGCTTGTCGAAGGCGGTGTTCACCATGACGGCGTCGGTATAGATGTCCGCGTTCGGGATCACCACGCGACGGCCATCGTAGGTCTTGATCATGGTGGCGCGGGTCTCGATCCGCTCCACCGTGCCCTCGAACCCGCCCGAGACGATCTGATCGCCGACCTCGAAGGGCTGGCGCAGCAGGATCAGGATGCCGGCCAGCATGTTCTGCAGGATGTCCTTGAAGGCAAAGCCGATCGCCACCGACGAAATCCCCAACCCGGCGAACAGGTCGCCCGGGGTTATGGTCGGCGCGATGATGGTGATCGCCAGCATGACCCCGACGATGATGATCGCCCAGCGCGCCAGCGCACCGCCGACGTCGCCAAGGCTCGGACGGTCGCGGCGGTGCGCGACGCGGCTGATCAACCGCCCGATGAAACCGGCGATGATCCAGAACAGCACCAGCACCACCAGCGCGATCCCGATGTTCGGCAGAATGGTAAAGAACCCATCGACCCAGGCGTCGATTTTCTCGAAGAAGTTGCCGGTATCGGCATCGACCTTTTCCAATCCGGTATCTTCTTCCTGTTCCATGCACGCGCTCCCTGGCAGAAATCATCCTGATTGCATGCGAAATGGTCCGGTCTGACGGACCGTCAAGGTTCCAGCCTCTTGCTCCCCGGGGCCGGATCGGTATCATGCCGCCCGATGTGTCGCTAAGGCGCGTCACCCAAGTCACTCAACATTTCGGAACGCCCATGACCCTTGCCCCGCCCGAGACGCATATCGTGACCGCAACCCGTATCGCCTGCGACGGCGGCGAGGCGGCGCTGGGCCACCCCCGCGTGTGGCTTATGATCCCGGCCGAGACCGGCTGGGTGGAATGCCCGTACTGCGACGCCAAGTACGTTCACCAAGACCACGCGGACAAGGTCTGAGCATGGCGTTGCGTCGTCTCTCCGCAGCGCTGCTCGCGCTGGCCGTCTTTGCCGCGCTCGCATGGCGCATCGGGCTGAACATGCAGGTCAATGACTGGAGCCTGCCCACCGCGCTGTGGGAAATCTTCCGCTACTTCACCATCTGGACCAATTTCGCGGTGGGCGTCGCCGCCGCACTGATCGCACTGCGCGGGCGGCTCGACGGCCGGGTCTCGGGCGGGCTGGTTATGGCGATTGTCGCGGTCGGCATTGTCTATCACGCGCTTCTCGCGCATCTGAATGACTACACCGGCATCGACTTCGTGCTGGACGAGACGTTCCATACCATCGTGCCGATCTGGTTCGCCCTGCACTGGCTGGCTTTCGAACCGAAAGAGCGCATCAGCTTCGCCACCCTGCCGCTCTGGCTGGCCTATCCCGGTTTCTACTGCGTCTGGGCACTGGGCCGCGCGCAGTTTGACGGCAACTATCCCTACTTCTTCCTCGACATTGCCGATCACGGGCTCATGCAGGTGACGATCAACATCCTCGGCCTGATCGCCGCCTTCGCGGTGCTGGGCGCGGTGATCGTCGCGGTGGCCAAGGCGCTCGGACCCCGGCAGGTGGCGCAGCAGGGCTGAGGCCGGATTACGCGTATTCGCAAACCAGAGGGCGGGGACGGCTGGCCTTGCCCCCGCCGGCGTGGCATGAAACGGGCCGACGCCTAAAGGGGGACGCGCGATGTCGCAACAATTCGGCAAGGGATGCCACCTGCATCTGATCGACGGATCGGCCTATATCTTCCGCGCCTACCACGCGCTGCCGCCGCTCGCGCGCAAGTCCGACGGTCTGCCGATCGGCGCTGTCGCGGGCTTCTGCAACATGCTGCAGAAGTTTGTCGAGGATAACGCCGGACCCGACGCACCCACCCACGTGGCGGTGATCTTCGACAAGGGCAGCCACACCTTCCGCAACGAGCTTTATGATCAATACAAGGCCAACCGCGACGCCATGCCCGAGGACCTGCGGCCGCAGATCCCGCTGACCCGCCGCGCCACCGAGGCCTTCAACATCGCCTGCAAGGAGATCGAGGGCTTCGAGGCCGACGACATCATTGCCAGCCTTGCCTGTCAGGCCCGCGACGCCGGCGGCCGCGTCACCATCCTGTCGTCCGACAAGGACCTGATGCAACTGGTCGGCGAAGGCGTCGAGATGCTCGACCCGATGAAGAACAAGCGCATCGACAGCGATGGCGTGTTCGAAAAATTCGGCGTCGGCCCCGACCGGGTGGTCGACGTGCAGGCGCTGGCCGGCGACAGCGTCGACAACGTGCCCGGCGCCCCCGGCATCGGCATCAAGACCGCCGCGCTGCTGATCAACGAATTCGGCTCGCTCGAAGAGCTTCTGGACCGCGCCGAAGAGATCAAGCAGCCCAAGCGCCGCCAGACCCTGATCGAGAAACGCGACCAGATCGAACTGTCCAAGAAGCTGGTGCAACTCGACTGCGACATGGAACTCCCCTTCGGCCTCGACGATCTCGAAGTGCGCGAGCCCGACATCGACGTGCTGATGGATTTCGTCACCGAGATGGAGTTCCGCACCCTGTCCAAGCGCCTCGCCGACAAGTTCAACGTCGAGGCCCCGGTCATCGCCGAAAAAGCCCCCGCCGCCGCCGAAGCCGAGACGATCGAGCAACCGCCCTTCGCCCCCGACGCCTATGAATGCGTGCGCGACGCCGCAGCGCTTCAGGTTTGGATCGACCGCATCAATGACCGTGGCTACGTTGCCGTCGACACCGAGACCACCGGCCTCAACGACATGCGCGCCGATCTGGTGGGCATCTCGCTCTGCGTCAAACCGGGCGAAGCCTGCTATATCCCGCTGACCCACCGCGCCGCCGCCGCGGACGATCTCTTCGGCTCGGACACGCTGTCGGATGGCCAGATGGGGCTGGACGACTGCCTGACCCTGCTGAAGCCGGTGCTGGAAGACCCCGCCGTGCTGAAGATCGGCCAGAACATGAAGTACGACGCCAAGATCTTCGCCCGCAACGGCATCACCGTCGCACCCATCGACGACACCATGCTGATGTCCTACGCACTCAATGCCGGGCGCCACAATCACGGCATGGACGTGCTGTCGGAACGCTACCTGTCGCACAGCCCGATCCCCATCAAGGAAGTCATCGGCACCGGCAAGAGCCAGATCACCTTCGACCGGGTCGAGATCGACAAGGCCACCCGCTACGCCGCCGAAGACGCCGACATCACGCTCCGCCTCTGGCAGCAGTTCAAGCCGCAGCTTCACGCCCACCGCGTCACCCGCGTCTATGAGCGCATGGAGCGTCCCCTCGTGCCGGTGCTGGCCGAGATGGAGATGCACGGCGTCAAGGTCGACCGTGACACCCTCAGCCGCATGTCCAACGCCTTCTCGCAGAAGATGGCCGCGCTGGAGGATGAGATTCACACCCTCGCCGGCCGCAAGTTCAACGTCGGCTCCCCCAAGCAACTGGGCGAGATCCTGTTCGACGAAATGGGGATCGAGGGCGGTAAGAAGGGCAAAACCGGGGCCTATGCCACCGGTGCCGACATCCTCGAAGACCTCGCCACGCTGCACGACCTGCCCGCCCGCGTCCTCGATTGGCGGCAGCTCAGCAAGCTGAAATCCACCTACACCGACGCGCTGCAGGAACACATCCACCCGGACACAGGCCGCGTCCACACCTGCTATTCCATCGCCGGCGCCAACACCGGCCGTCTGGCGTCCACTGACCCCAACCTGCAAAACATCCCGATCCGCACCGAGGAGGGCCGCCGCATCCGCGAGGCCTTTGTCGCCGAGCCCGGCAACGTCCTCGTCTCGCTCGATTATTCCCAGATCGAGCTGCGCATCCTCGCCCATATCGCCGACATTCCGGCGCTCAAGGAAGCGTTCCGCGACGGTCAGGACATCCACGCCGCCACCGCGTCCGAGATGTTCGGCGTGCCGCTCGACCAGATGACCCCCGACGTCCGTCGTCAGGCCAAGGCGATCAACTTCGGCGTGATCTACGGCATTTCCGGCTTCGGCCTCGCCCGCAACCTGCGCATCCCCCGCGCCGACGCGCAGGGCTTCATCGACCGCTATTTCGAGCGGTTCCCGGGCATCAAGGAGTACATGGACAAGACCGTGGCCTTCGCGAAGGAAAACATGCGCGTCGAGACCCTCTTCGGCCGCCAGATCCACACCCCCGAGATCAACGCCAAGGGCCCCCACGCCGGCTTCGCCAAACGCGCCGCCATCAACGCCCCGATCCAGGGCACCGCCGCCGACATCATCCGCCGCGCCATGATCCGGATGCCCGCGGCGATCGAGGGGTTGCCCGCGCGGATGCTGCTACAGGTGCACGACGAGTTGCTGTTCGAGGTGGACGCAGGAGTGGCGGACGATCTAATCGGCCGCGCGCGGCAGGTGATGGAAGGCGCCGCCGACCCGGTGGTGAAGCTCGACGTGCCGCTGGTGGTGGACGCCGGGCAGGGGGCGAACTGGGCGGAGGCGCATTGAGGGAGCGAAACTCACCAGAAGTAGAAATAAGAGATTTAGTGACCCATGCTGACCACGTCATTCTGGGCCACCAGATCTTGGAGGAGGCCGAAAACCACATCAGCGACCGCTTCGGATACGCGAGAGTCACTCTTTTCCCGCTACAACCCCTAGATTTCTCTCGCCGCAGCCTGCAAAGTCCACCTTATAGTAAAATCATATGATTTCGGTGAAGGGCGCAGATGGAAGAGCTAGGCGCGAAGATTAATAGAATTCTAGACTATTTCGAAGGACTTGATTACGCAAAGCTTCTTAAGAACGGTGTAATAATTCTTTCTTTTTCGGTTTTGCATTTTATTGGGTATATCTACTTTGCATTTGATAGCGTTCCACCTTTCGTAGATTTCAAGTCTTTTTCAAGTCTAATTTTTGTGGCTGGAGGGTTCTTGGCAGTGGCAAGCCTTTTGAGCCGTGTTATTTCGATATTTTTTGTCAGGCTTTTGTTTCCGTATGTTCTGATGTTCTTAACGACGAAACGCCGGTCTAAGCATTTCTCTCTAAGAATTGCGCGCCGTGATGACAATGGGTTTGCTTTGCCGGCAGAACATCTGGCTCGGCGTCAGTATTTAAAACGGAATATTTATAGAGCTAGGAAAGTCTACATCAAAGCTTTAGAAATCCCCGAGAGGCGATATGATCTAGTTGTAAGATTTACACTACTGGGTCTAATATTCTCTTTTCTGTATCTCGGTTGGAGGATAGCGCCGATCTGTATTGCGGTCTTGACTGTATATTCTCTTGTCTTATTCTTTGCTTACTCCATAGTATATATCGTTCTTGAGTTGACCGCCACAGTCGTGATTAGTGAAAATAGGTCTGAAAGGGATCAAAGCCGGAGGGCGTCTTTATGGCAAGCACTACGCCATATATCTTCGATAAAGACTCTATTTGTCCTTCGAAAAGGTCAGCTAAGTGCGGCAGGCCAATCCTTAAGGCTATTCGTGTCCGCAAACGTCGGCCTTATGATAGTCATATCGGCGCTTGTGTTCGGTGCAGGTAGGTCCGCTCACATTCTCAGCACTGACAACTTTGAGATTAAAACAACAAGTAGCCGTACAGAAGAAATCATCTCATTGTCAGTCGTCTTAGTGACCTCCGATGGTATCTTGGGTAAAACGACGAAGGATCAATCCATGTTATTTATATCTTTTGATGCGGCACATGTGATAAAGCCGAACTACGATATCCAGCCGACATCTTACGTCAAACCGTTGGTTCACATGTTGATGCCGTTTCTTTGAGGCTAGGTTTAGAAGCTGGTGCGGGTTCAGATCTTTCGGAGCGCATCTAGGAGCCTACTGTAACATTTCTTTCACCCCAACTCCCCAGACGGTATAACCCCAAAGAACTCCCCCGACGACCACACCCCGAACCAGCTCTCCCCGTCCACGTCCTCGTGACAGCCGATCTCCACCAGCCGGTAAAAGCTCTTCCGGTCGATCAGCGCCTCCAACTCCGCCCGCACCAGCACATAAGGCGAGGGCTCGCCGGTTTCCGCGTCCCGCTCCACCCGGATCGGTGCCTCCGGCCCGGCCACCGTGAAATCGCCCACGTTGGTCTCAAACGTCAGCACCTGCTCCCGCCCGGACCCGGACACCTCGAAATCCACCGCCACGAAGGGCGCATCGTCGACCGTAATCCCCACCTTCTCGACTGGCGTCACCAGCACGTAGCGGTCGCCGTCCTTGCGCAGGATGGTCGAGAACAGCCGCACCAGAGCCTTCCGCCCGATCGGCGTCCCGAGGTAGAACCACGTCCCGTCCCGTGCGATGCGCATATCGATGTCGCCGCAGTCGTCGGGGTTCCACCGATGCACCGGCGGCAGACCCTTGCCCTTGCTCGCCGCCTTGGCCTGCGCAGCGATACCGTCCGCCGAGGGCTGCGCGCGATTTTGTGACGTCATTGCTTTTGCCATTTCCTGTTTCAGCGATACACTCACAGCCAGTGACCTAGTGCGCAAGGAGCAGTTTTCATGACAGACGCCCAGGATCTTGTGGCCGACATCGAGGCCTTGGAGACGAAACTGGCCCTTGCCCGCGAGTCCATTACCAAGCGCTTCATCGGACAGGAGCGTGTGGTGGACCTCACCCTCTCGGCCCTCCTGTGCGGCGGCCACGCGCTGCTGATCGGCCTGCCCGGGCTGGGCAAGACGCGGCTGGTCGAGACGCTCTCGACCGTCATGGGCCTGCACGGCAATCGCATCCAGTTCACGCCGGACCTGATGCCAGCCGATATTCTGGGCTCCGAAGTGCTGGAGACCGCCTCCGACGGCTCCCGCGCCTTCAAGTTCATCGAGGGCCCGGTGTTCTGCCAGCTTCTGATGGCCGATGAGATCAACCGCGCCAGCCCCCGCACCCAGTCCGCGCTGCTGCAAGCCATGCAGGAGAAACAGGTCACCGTCGCGGGCGAGAACCGCAAGCTGGCCGCGCCGTTCCACGTCCTCGCCACCCAGAACCCGATCGAGCAGGAGGGCACCTATCCGCTCCCCGAGGCGCAGCTCGACCGGTTCCTTGTGCAGGTCGACGTGCTCTACCCCGACCGCGACACCGAGCGTGACATCCTGCTCGCCACCACCGGCGTCATGGAAGACGACGCCCACGCCGTTTTCACCGCCGAGGAACTGATCGCCGCCCAGACCCTGCTGCGCCGTATGCCGGTGGGCGAAAGCGTGATGGAGATGATCCTCGATCTGGTGCGCGCCTTCCGCCCCGACGAGCCCGAAGCCTCGGACAGCGTCCGTGAAAACGTCGCCTGGGGCCCTGGTCCCCGTGCCGCGCAGGCGCTGATGCTGACGGTCCGCGCCCGTGCGCTGATCGAAGGCCGCCTCGCGCCTTCGGTCGACGACGTGATCGACATGGCCAAA
Organism: Litorisediminivivens sp. KMU-197; assembly: GCF_056858395.1. Lineage (NCBI taxonomy): Bacteria > Pseudomonadati > Pseudomonadota > Alphaproteobacteria > Rhodobacterales > Paracoccaceae > Litorisediminivivens > Litorisediminivivens sp. KMU-197. Next base: position 106,180 of record NZ_JBXEQG010000002.1, read on the forward strand.
CCCGTGCTGTCGCACCGCATGGCACTGAACTTCGCGGCCCGCGCGCGCGGCATGTCGCTGTCCGGCCTGATCGACGACACCGCCGCCAACCTGTCGCGGACCGAGGCCGCGGCTTGACCCACAGCCCCGCCCATCTGCGCGCCAGATCCGAGGAAGAGGCCGCCACGCTTCCGCCCCTGCTAGCCCACGCCGAACATCTGGCGGGCACGGTGCTGCTGGGCGAACACGGCCGCCGGCGCGCCGGGGTGGGCGACGATTTCTGGCAGTACCGACCGGCGCAGCCCGGCGACCGTCGCCGCAGCATCGACTGGCGGCGTTCGGCCCGGTCCGACGGCACCTATGTCCGCGAACGCGAATGGCAGATCGCGCAAAGCGTCATGCTCTGGGTCGATCAGGCGGCCTCGATGCGGTTTTCCTCAACCAAGGACCTGCCCGAAAAGGGCGAGCGCGCCCGCCTGCTGGCCATGGCCACCGCCATCCTGCTGGTGCGCGGCGGCGAACGGGTCGGCCTGACCGGCGGCAGCCTCCCCCCTAGGCGCGGCGAGGCGCAAATCATCCGGCTGGCCGAAGCCTTTTCGCAGGACGATGCGCAGGACTACGCCGATCCCGAGGCACGCCTGATGCTGCCCCATGCCCGCGCCATCTTTATTTCCGACTTCCTCGCCCCCACCGAACCCGTCGAGGCCGCGCTGACCAAGGCCGCCGACCGGGGCGTCAAGGGCGTGCTGCTGCAAGTGCTCGACCCTTCGGAGGAATCCTTCCCGTTCCGTGGCCGCACCATTTTCGAAAGCGTCGGCAAGACCGTCCGCCACGAAACCCTGAAGGCCGCCGAGCTGCGCGACCGCTACCTGCAACGTCTGGCCGAGCGCAAGGACTGGCTCACCGGGATCACCCGCGCCACCGGCTGGCAATACCACCTGCACCACACCGATCACACCGCCCATGAGGCGCTGCTCTGGCTCTATCGCACGTTGGAGGACGCGAGGTGACACTGTTCGGCATCGGCTTCCTCTCGCCCTGGCTGCTGCTGGGCCTCGCGGCATTGCCGATCCTCTGGATCATCCTGCGCGCCGTGCCGCCCGCGCCGATCCGCCGGATGTTCCCCGGCGTGGTGCTGCTGTTGGGCCTCAAGGACGACGATCAGGTCACCGACCGCACCCCGTGGTGGCTGCTGCTGCTGCGCATCCTCGCCGTTGCCGCAATCATCATCGGCCTTGCCGGCCCCATCCTGAACCCGCGCGAAGAGGGCGACCGCGGCTCCGGCCCGCTGCTCATCGCCATGGACGCAAGCTGGGCCAGCGCCGGCGACTGGGCCGCGCAGTCCGAAGCCCTCGAGGCGCTGCTTCTCGAAGCACAGCGCGACAACCGCACTGTCGCCATGCTGCGGCTGACCCAGCCTCAGCCGATCCGCTTTCAGGCCGCCGACACCTGGCGCTCGCGCCTTCCAGGCCTCGCCCCGCAACCCTGGCTGCCCGGTGAAACCCTCTACGACGACGCCACTGCCGCGCTGGGCGACGCTGATTTCGACACCCTCTGGCTCTCCGACGGTCTCGCCCACGACGCCCGCGCCGGTTTCCTCGCCGAGCTTGAATCTCGCGGCACCGTCCGCGTGGTCCAATCCGCACGGCCGCTGATCGTCCTTGCCCCGCCGGGCTTCGAGGACGGCGCCATTCAGCTTGCCCTGCGCCGCATCGACACCGCGGGCGCCTACGAGGCCGCGGTGTCCGCCCACGGCAAGGACCCCTCGGGTAACCCCGCCGTCCTTGCCCGCACCACCGCCGAATTCGCCGCCGGAGACGACACCGCAACCATTGCCCTGTCGCTGCACGCCGAACTCCGCGCCCGCATCACACGGTTCGAGGTCGAAGGCCAGCGCTCCGCCGCCGCCACAGCCCTGTCGGACGACAGCTTGCAACGCCGCGAAGTCGCGCTGATCGCCGGTCGCGAAGACCGCGAGGGTCTCGAGCTGCTGTCCCCGCTCCACTACCTCGAACGCGCGCTCGAACCCAACGCCGACCTGCTGCAAGGCGCGCTCACCGATATCCTGCCCGCCAATCCCGACGTGGTGGTGCTGGCCGACGTCGCCACCCTCGCCCCCGGCGAGGAAGAGGCGCTGCTGGATTGGGTCGAGGATGGCGGCCTGCTGTTGCGCTTCGCCGGTCCCCGCCTTGCCGCGTCGGATGTCAGCCGCGCCGAAGAGCACCCGCTGATGCCGGTGCGTCTGCGCGCCGGCGGCCGCACCGTCGGCGGCGCCATGTCGTGGGGCGAACCCAAGGCGCTCGCGCCCTTCGCCGACGACAGCCCCTTCGCGGGTCTGCCCGTCCCCGATGATGTCCGCATCAGCGCGCAGGTCATGGCCCAGCCCGACCAGACGCTGGCCGACCGCGTGATCGCGCAACTGGCCGACGGGACGCCGCTGGTCACCCGCAAGCGGATCGAGCAGGGACAGGTCGTGCTGGTCCACGTCACCGCCAACGCCGAATGGTCCACCCTGCCGCTGTCGGGCCTCTTCGTGCAGATGCTCGACCGGCTCGCCGTGTCCTCCTCGGCCAGCACCCCCGACGCCGACAGTCTCGACGGCACCACGTGGGAGCCGCTTCAGGTCATGGACGCCTTCGGCACCCTCAGCGATGCCGGCACCCTGCCGGGCGTCGACGGGCCGGACCTTGTCACCGCCGATCTCGGCCCCGACCTGCTGCCCGGCCTCTACGCCAGCGAAGACCGCCGGCTGGCCCGCAACGTCATCACCGAGGACACCGAACTGGCCGCCGCCCAGTGGCCCGCCCGCATCACCGTCGAGGGACTCAGCCGCCCGCAGGAAATGCCGCTGGCCGGTATCCTGCTCAGTGCGGCCCTTGCGCTGCTGCTGATAGACGTGATCGCCTCGCTGGCGCTGGCGGGGCGCCTCACCGGCAACCTGCGCACCGCCGCCACCGTGCTGGCCGCGCTGCTGCTGATGCAGTCGCCGGCCGAGGCGCAGCAGCAGGGCAGCGACGATTTCGCGCTGCTGGCCACCTCCGAACTGGTCCTCGCCCATGTCCTGACCGGCGATCCGCAAATCGACGATACCGCCGCCGCCGGCCTTCGGGGCCTGTCGGAAACCCTGTTCTTCCGCACCTCGGTCGAGCCCGCCGATCCCATCGGCGTCAACCTCGAAACCGATGAACTGGCCTTCTTCCCCTTCCTCTACTGGCCGATCCATGCCGGCCAGCCGATCCCCTCGCAAGAGGCCTATGCCAAGCTGAACGAATACCTGCGCTCCGGCGGCATGATCCTGTTCGACACCCGCGATGCCGACGTGGCGGGCTTCGGCGCGGCCTCGCCCAACGGCCAGCGCCTGCAACGCCTCGCCGCGCCGCTCGACATTCCGCCGCTCGAACCGGTGCCCGAGGATCACGTCCTCACCCGCACCTTCTATCTGCTTCAGGACTTCCCCGGCCGCCACGCCGGCCGCGATGTCTGGGTCGAGGCCGCCCCGCCGGATGCCGAACGCATCGAGGGCATGCCCTTCCGCAACCTGAACGACGGGGTGACGCCGGTGGTGATCGGCGGCAACGACTGGGCGGCGGCCTGGGCGATGGATGATCGCGGCAACGCGATCTATCCGGTCGGGCGCGGCTACAGCGGCGAACGCCAGCGCGAACTGGCCTACCGCTTCGGCGTCAATCTGATCATGCATGTGCTGACCGGCAACTACAAATCCGATCAGGTTCACGTGCCTGCGCTGCTCGACAGGCTGGGCCAATGACCGGAACCATCGTCTTCGACCCGATGCTGCCCTGGCCGGTGCTGGCCGGGGTTGCCCTGCTGGTGCTGGTCGCCGTCAGCCTGGCGCTCTGGCGCGGCCTCTCCGGATGGGGCCTGCGTCTGCTCGGCGGGCTGGTGGTGCTGGCGGCGCTGGCGCAACCCGCCTATCAAGAGGAAGACCGCGCGCCCCTGACCGACATCGTCATGCTGGTCGAGGATGAGAGCGCCTCGCAGCAGCTCGACGACCGGGCCGAGACAACCGCCACTGCCGCCGACCGCCTCGAAACCACGCTAGCGGCCCGCGACAACACCGAGGTGCGCCGCGTCACCGTGGGCGACGGCGAAGGCGATCTCGGCACCCAGTTGATGACCGCGCTCAACACCGCGATGGCCGAAGAACCCCGCGCCCGCATCGCCGGCATCATCGCCCTGTCGGACGGCCGCATCCACGATATGGCCCGCGCCCCCGCGCTGCCCGCCCCCATGCACCTGCTGCTCACCGGGCATGAGGACGACTGGGACCGCCGCCTGATTGTCTCCAATGCCCCCGCCTTCGCCATCCTCGGCGAGCCCGTCACCCTGACGCTGCGGGTCGAGGACTCGGGCGCCGCCCCCGGCGACACCCAAACGCCGCTGCTGGTTTCGATCGACGGCGGCGAACCGCAGGAATTCATGGTCACGCTGGGGCAGGATATCGAGATTCCCCTGACGCTGCCCCACGGCGGCCGCAACGTGCTGCAATTCACTGTCCCGGAGGCCGACGGCGAACTGACCGACCGCAACAACACCGCGCTGATCCAGATCAACGGCGTCCGCGACCGGTTGCGGGTGCTGCTGGTCTCGGGCGAGCCGCACCCCGGCGGCCGCACCTGGCGCAACCTGCTGAAATCCGACAGCTCGGTCGATCTCGTCCACTTCACCATCCTGCGCCCACCCGAAAAGCAGGACGGCGTCCCGGTGCGCGAACTGTCCCTCATCGCCTTCCCGACCCGCGAGCTGTTCCTTGAGAAGATCGACGATTTCGACCTGATCATCTTCGACCGCTACAAGCGCCGCGGTATCCTGCCGGCGATCTACCTCGACAACGTCGCCCGCTATGTCGAAGAGGGCGGTGCCGTCCTCGTGGCCTCAGGCCCGGATTTCGCCAGCGCCGACTCGCTCTACCGCTCGCCATTGTCCGAGGTCGTGCCGGCCGCGCCCACCGCCCGCGTGATCGAGCAGGGATATGCGCCCAAGGTCACCGACCTCGGTGAACGCCACCCGGTGACCTCCGGGCTCGGCAATCCGGACGACTGGGGCCGCTGGCTGCGCCAGATCGAGATCACCCCCGACAGCGGCGAGGTGCTGATGTCCGGTGTCGACGACAAGCCGCTTCTGGTGCTCGACCGCGTCGGCCAGGGCCGCGTCGCGCTTCTGGCCTCCGACCACGCCTGGCTATGGTCGCGCGGCTTCGAGGGCGGCGGCCCGCAACTGGAACTGCTGCGTCGGCTGGCGCACTGGATGATGAAGGAACCGGAGCTGGAGGAGGAAACCCTCTACGCCGAGGCCACCGGCCAGACCATGCGCATCATTCGCCGCACCCTTGATGAACAGGCCGGCCCGGTGACGGTGATCGGCCCCGACGGCTCCGAGGTCGTGCTGGAGCTAAAAGAGGTCAGCCCCGGCCGCTTTGAGGCCATCCACGAAGGCCCCGAAATCGGGCTCTATCGTCTGGTCGACGGCGATGTCGAAAGCGTCATCGGCCTTGGCCCCGCCGCGCCCAAGGAATTCGAGGAAACCATCGCCACCGCCGCGGTGGTCGAGCCGCTGATCGACACCCTGCGCGGCGGCGTCCTGCGGCTGGACGACGGCCTGCCGCGCATCCGCGACGTGCGCGAAGGCCGCCCCGCCGCGGGCCGCGGCTGGATCGGCCTCACCCCGCGCGGTGCCTTCGAAACCCGCGATGTGACACAGGTGCCGGTGCTGCCGTCGTGGCTGGTTCTGCTTCTTGCCTCGGTGCTGATCGTCGGCGCATGGCTGCGCGAAGGGCGCAGCTAGGGGTCCGGCAGAATCGGACCGGTGCCCGGCGCGAGATCACGCACCCTGCGGCGTCGCAGGCACCATTGGCTTTGAAAGATAAGCGGCGCGCCGGGCCGTCAGTACCCGCCGTGGCCCGAAGGCTTCAGCTCGACCCGCACGGCTTCCTTCGCCCAGCCGTGTTTCGAACACCGCGCCCGCACCAGCACCACCCGCGCGCCGTCGGGTATCATCACGCCGCGCAGCGACCGGGTGAACGGCTGCTCGTGCACATGTGGATGATGCAGCTTGCGAGATCCCAGCCGTTCGCCATCCAGCGCCAGAACCTCCCAGCCGTCGGCGAAGTGGTCCCAGCCGGTATCGGCATGGCGCAGCGTTACCTTGAATTCCCAGCCCATGTCTGGCCTCGTCGCAGTGACGTCGACGATCTCGGGCGCCGCGGCACCGGCGAGGTTTGCGCTGAAGGCAAAGGCGAAGATCAGGGCGGATCGGATCATTTGGGCTCCGGACGGGCAGTTTCAGGCACCAATAGGGCTGCGCGGGATTGCGAGGCGAACTCGCGTCGGTAAAGAACCGCCAGCGTGAACGACACCGCCAATATGAGGGGAACCGCGCCCAAAAGCCATGCGGTCGCCGCCATCGCGAAGTAAATTGATCGTAATCCCCTGTTATAAGCGCGTGCGGCGGTGATGTTCAGTTCGGCCGCCTTCATCGCCCTCGGATGCGCCGCCGGGTGCTCGGGATCGTTCGGCACCGACGCCATGATCACCGCGCAATAGCCGAACAGACGGTGCGACCAGACGAATTTCAGGAAGCCGTTGACCACCAGCAGGATCATCACCAGCAGCTTCAGTTCCCAGACGATGATCGGGTCGCGCTCCAGCGTCAGGTCCTCGGCCAGCCCGGCCAGCCGCTCTGCATTGCCGATCAGCGCCAGCCCGCCGCCGATCGCGATCATGCAGGCCGAGGCGAAGAATGCCGTGCCCTGCCGCAGGATGCCGAGGATCTGGCTGTCGAAGATGCGCGGGTCGCGGGTCAGCATCTGCTCCATCCAGTCGCGCCGATACCGCCCGGTCAGCGACGAGACCGAGGCCCGCTTGCCCGGATATTCGATCAACAGCCCGATCCCCAGCCAGGCCACGATCAGCAGGATCAGACCGGCGAGGTCCCAATAGGTGAACAGGTGCAGGCGGTCGGTCCATGTCATGGCCGCAGCCTAGTGGGGTTGCTGTCCCGGCGAAAGGGGTGCGTCTTCAAGACCTTGCGGACAGGCCCGGCGTCGTGTCAGGCTCGGACTTGCTTTTAGGCGAAATTGGTTATATTTCTTTACCAATCCACAGGAGGCCCGCCCATGCAGATGCCAGACCCCCGCCCCGAACGGCTCGCGCGGAAAGACGATCTGGCCGCAGACCTGCGCAAGGTGCTTCCCGATACCGCTGTCATACACGATCCCGCCGAGTTGCGCGCCTATGAATGTGACGCGCTCTCGGCCTATCGCTGTCCGCCGATGCTGGCGGTATTGCCCTCGACCACCGAAGAGGTCGCCGCCGTGCTCAGGCTCTGCCACGCCGCCGGTGTCCCGGTGGTGCCGCGCGGCGCAGGCACCTCGCTCGCGGGCGGGTCGATGCCGACGGCGGATTCGGTGATCCTCGGCGTGGCGCGGCTGAACGCGGTGCTGGAAACCGACTACGACAACCGCTTCATCCGCGTGCAGACCGGGCGCACCAACCTGTCGGTCACCGGCGCGGTCGAGGAAGAGGGCTTCTTCTACGCCCCCGATCCCTCGTCGCAGCTGGCTTGCGCCATCGCCGGCAACATCGCGATGAACTCGGGCGGGGCGCATTGCCTGAAATACGGCGTCACCACCAACAACCTGCTGGGCGTGACAATGGTGCTGATGGACGGCACCGTGGTGGAACTGGGCGGCGCGCACATGGACGCCGGCGGCCTCGACCTGCTGGGGGTGATCTGCGGCAGCGAGGGCCAGCTCGGCGTCGTGACCGAGGCGACCCTGCGCATCTTGCCCAAGCCCGAGGGCGCGCGCCCGGTGCTGATGGCCTTCGACAGCAACGAGGTCGCCGGCGCCTGCGTGTCCGATATCATCCGCGCCGGCATCCTGCCGGTCGCCATCGAATTCATGGACCGCCCCTGCATCCGCGCCTGCGAAGCCTTCGCGCAGGCCGGATACCCCGACTGCGAGGCGCTGCTGATTGTCGAGGTCGAAGGCTCCGACGCCGAGATCGACGACCAACTGTCCCGCATCATGCAGATTGCCCGCCGTCACGATCCGCTGGAACTGCGCGAGGCGCAGGACGCCGACGAAGCGGGGCGCATCTGGCTGGGCCGCAAGTCGGCCTTCGGCGCGATGGGCCAGATCAACGACTACATGTGCCTCGACGGCACCATCCCGGTGAACGAGCTACCTTACGTCCTGAAACGCATCGGCGAGCTGAGCGAGGCCTTCGGCCTCGGCGTCGCCAACGTGTTTCACGCCGGCGACGGCAACATGCACCCGCTGATCCTCTACAACGCCAACACGCCCGGCGATCTGGAGAAATGCGAAGCCTACGGCGCCGAGATCCTCAAGCTCTGCGTCGAGGTCGGTGGCTGCCTGACCGGCGAACACGGCGTCGGCATCGAGAAGCGGGACCTGATGTGGCACCAGTACACGGCGGCGGACATGGAGGCGCAGATGGCGGTAAAGGATGTCTTCGACCCCGACTGGCTGCTCAACCCCGCCAAGGTATTCCCGCTGGACGCCTCCGAAGGCCGGCGGGCGGTGGCCAGGGCGGCGTGATCTTCGGGGGCGCTGCCCCCGGACCCCCGGGATATTTCTGACCAGAAGAAGAGCTGGACATGCGACCTGAGACCGAGGCCGAACTTGCCGAACTGATTGCCGGGGCCAAGGGGCCGTTGCGCATACGCGGCGGCGGCACGCGTGACGTGGGGCGCCCGGTCGCGGGCGCGGTGCTGGAAACCGGTGGCCTGTCCGGCATCACGCTCTACGAACCCGGCGCGCTGACCATGGTGGCAAAGGCCGGCACCCCGCTGGCCGAAATCGAAGCGGCGCTGGCGGCCGAGGGCCAGCGGCTGGCCTTCGAGCCGGCCGACTGGCGCGGGCTGCTGGGCACCGAGGGCGACAGCACCATCGGCGGCGTGGTGGCCGCCAACGTCAGCGGGCCGCGCCGGGTGACGGTCGGGGCCTGCCGCGACTTCATGCTGGGCGTGCGCTTCGTCGATGGTGCCGGCAACGTGGTGAAGAACGGCGGCCGGGTGATGAAGAACGTCACCGGCTATGACTTGGTAAAGCTGATGTGCGGCGCATGGGGCACGCTGGGCGTGCTGACCGAGGTGTCCTTCAAGGTGCTGCCCAAGGCCGAGGCGGTCGGCGTCCTGCTCTGCGAGGGGTTGGACGACCGGACCGCCGTCAAGGCGCTCGGCCGGGCGCTGGGGTCCCCGTGGGAGGTTTCGGGCGCGGCGCATCTGCAACAGGGCTTGGACGGCGCGCCGGTGACGATGATCCGGCTCGAGGGGCTGGAGGGCGCAGTGGCCTATCGCTGTGACGAAATGCAGAAGCTGCTGGCCGACATCGGCGCGTTCACAATCGAGCGCGACCCCGAGCGCACTGCGGCGGGCTGGCGCTACATCCGCGACGTCGAGCCGTTTCACGGCCAGACGGGCGCGGTCTGGCGGGTCTCGGTGAAGCCGTCCGACGGACCTGCGGTCTCGGCGGCACTGGGCGAGGCCGGGGTGGAACACCGCGCGGTCTATGACTGGGGCGGCGGGCTGGTCTGGCTGCTGGTGCCCGAGGCAACGCAGGTCCGGGACGCGGTGCAGCATCTGGGCGGCCATGCGACGCTGATGCGCGGCTCGGACACGGGCGGGCGCGACACCCCGGTGTTCCAGCCGCAACCCGCACCGCTTGCGCAGATCGAAGCCGGACTGCGGCGGAAATTCGACCCGAGGGGTCTCTTGAACCCTGGACTGATGGGATAGGGCGATGCAGACGACATTCACCGAAGAGCAGCTGAAAGACCCCGCGACCGCGCGCTCGAACGAGATCCTGCGCGCCTGCGTGCACTGCGGCTTCTGCACCGCGACCTGCCCGACCTATCAGGTGCTGGGCGACGAACTGGACAGCCCGCGCGGCCGCATCTACCTGATCAAGGACATGCTCGAGAACGAGCGCAAACCCGACCCCGCCACCGTCAAGCACATCGACCGCTGCCTGTCCTGCCTCGCCTGCATGACGACCTGCCCCTCGGGCGTGCACTACATGCACCTGGTCGATCACGCCCGCGAATACATCGAAGACAACTACGACCGCCCGTGGAGCGACCGCGCCCTGCGCTGGCTGCTGGCAAAGATCCTGCCCTATCCGGGGCGCTTCCGGCTGGCGCTGCTGGGGGCCAAGATCGGCCGTCCCTTCGCGCGGCTCATGCCCGATCCGCGGCTCAGGGCCATGCTGCAGATGGCCCCCCGGCAGATCCCCCCGGTCAGCCGCAATGACGATCCGCAGAGCTTCCCAGCGAAGGACGCGCCGAAGATGCGTGTCGCGCTGATGACCGGCTGCGCGCAGAAGGCGCTCAACACCGACATCAACGACGCCACCATCCGCCTGCTCACCCGGCTGGGCTGCGAGGTCGTCGTCGCCAGGGGCGCCGGCTGCTGCGGCGCGCTGACCCATCACATGGGCAAGACCGGCGAAAGCCACGCCCATGCCGCCGCCAACATCCGCGCCTGGACGCAGGAGATGGACGGCAAGGGGCTAGACGCGATTGTCATCAACACCTCCGGCTGCGGCACCACCGTCAAGGATTACGGCCACATGTTCCGCAACGAGGCGCTGGCCGGAGATGCCGCCCGCGTCTCGGCCATCGCCATGGACGTCAGCGAGGTGCTGATGCAGCTCGACCTGCCCGAAGGCGCCGACAAGGGGCTGACCGTCGCCTACCACGCCGCCTGTTCGCTGCAACACGGCCAGAAAATCAAGACCCACCCCAAGACGCTGCTGAAACACGCCGGCTTCAAGGTGGCCGAGCCCGCCGACAGCCACCTCTGCTGCGGTTCCGCCGGCACCTACAATCTGATGCAGCCTGAAATCTCGGCGCAGCTCAAGGACCGCAAGGTCCGCACGCTCGAAGCCACGCGCCCGGACATCATCGCCGCCGGCAACATCGGTTGCATGATGCAGATCGGCAGCGGCACCGGGGTGCCCGTGGTCCACACCGTCGAACTGCTCGACTGGGCCACCGGCGGGCCGGTTCCGCCGGCCTTGCAAAAGGACTGAATTCGCAAGCCAAACGCCGCAATTTTGCCTAAACTCCTTGCTACCTCTGAAGACACCTCTAGTGCCAAGACGACAGGGACCCGGGTTTTGCGTATTCTCCTTTTGCTGTTCGCCGCGATCTTCTCTGCCTCGCACGCCCTCGCCGAAGCCCGCGCCCTGCGCCAGTTGAACACCGGCATCGACGGCCGCGGCTGGGAGGCGGTGGGCCGTCTCGACTTTGGCACCACCGGCTTTTGTACCGGCGTTCTGGTGGCGCGGGACCTCGTGCTGACCGCCGGGCATTGCCTGTTCGATCAGGACAGCGGCCGCCGCTTCGAACCCGCCGAGATCAGCTTCAACGCCGGCCTGCGCAATGGCCGCGCCTCGGCCTACCGCGCGGTGAAACACGCCGTCCTGCATCCGCGCTATCGCTTCACCCGCAAGACCGACACCAGCCAGGTCCGCAATGACGTGGCGCTGCTGCAACTGGCCCGCCCCATCCAGACCACCGAGGTTCACCCCTTCGGCACCGCCACCCGCCCGGCGCCGGGGGCCCGGATCAGCGTCGTCAGCTATGCCCACGACCGCGCCGAGGCGCCATCGCTGCAAGAGGCCTGCGAGGTGATGGACCGCCGTCGCGGCGTGCTGGTGATGTCCTGCTCGGCGGATTTCGGGGCGTCCGGGGCGCCGGTGTTCTCGCTCGACAGTGGTGAGCCGCGGATCGTGTCGCTGATTTCCGCCAAGGCCGAGGCCGGCGGCGTGCCGGTGTCGCTGGGCACCTCGCTGGAAGAGCCGTTGTCGCTGCTGCAGGTCGAGCTGAACGCCCAGACCCGCTTTCGCCGCGCCAGCGACCGGACCCGGCCGGGCGGCGCCAAGTTCGTGAAGCCCTGACCGAGCCGGGCTTTCCAGCCTCAGAAGGTAACTGTCAGTCGGCTGCCCTGCGGCGTCAGTTCGGTGCGCAGCTCACCGTCCAACTGCAACGCCGCTGCGGCCATCAGGTCCGAGCCGAGATTGCCCTGCGCGTCGCCGTCGGCCTGATCGCGCGATCCGACACCGTCATCCTGGCAGTACAGGGTCATCGTATCGCCCATACGGGTCAGCCCGACACGCACCTTGCCGGGCTGGCCATCGGGATAGCCATGCTTGATCGAATTGGCGACGAACTCGCTGACGATCACGCCCAGCGCCGACACGATGTTCTGGCTCAGCCGGATCGAATCGGCCTCGCAGGTCAGTGTAGTGTTGGGCGGCGCGGAATCCTGCAACAGCGCCACCACCCGGCACAGAAAGGCGTCCACGTCGACGGACCCCCCCATGCCACTGTCCTGCAACTCGCCGTGCAGCGCGCCGATCGCCTCGATCCTGCGACGCACCGCCTCGAAGGCGTCAATGGCGGCAGGGTCCTTCAGGCTCCGGCCATAAAGCCGCACCAGTGACGACAGCGTCTGAAGCGAATTCTTCACCCGGTGATCGGCCTCGTGCCGCAGGGTCTCCTGTGCCTTCAGCGCAATCCGCAACTCCAGCTGCTTCATCACCTGCCGCGACAGTACCGCCAGCGCCTGACGTTGCAGGTCGGTCAACGGGCGGGGCTTGGTGTCCAGCACGCAGAGCGTGCCCAGCGGCATCCCGTTCGGCGCATCCAGTCGCGCCCCGGCATAAAATCGCATGTAGGGCTCTTGGTAGAGCAGCGGATTGTCACGGGTGCGCGGGTCCTGGGTGGTGTCGGGGATTACGACCACCTCGTCCTGAAGGATGGCATGGGCGCAGACCGATTGATCCAGTGGGGTCTCGCTCTTGCCCAGTCCGACCTCGGCCTTGAACCATTGCCGGTCGGTGTCGACAAAGCTGATAAGCGAAATAGGCGCCTCGCAAATCTGGGCCGCCAGCGCAACGATCTCGTCGAAGTCTTCTTCACGGGCGGTATCGAGGATCTCGTAGGCCCGAAGCGTGCGCAAGCGCTCGGACTGGTCCGGATGGAGCGGTGCAAGCAACGAAAAACCCCCTGTAAGTCCGTCATTTATGTGGACTCAGGCAGTCCGACGTCAAGTCGCCTGACGTATGCGGTGTGGATGACCAGACGGGTATGCCCGAAAGACGCGGAAATTGCCACTGCACGGGACCCCTTGAAAGCCGAAAATCCGATCCCCAGATAGGGGCTGTCCGGACGCCACAACGGGTCCGGACACGACCCGCGCCTGTCCCACTTGGGAAGGCGTCACATAATGGTATCGCTCAATGGAGGATGACCCATGCGTAGCTATGATTTTGCACCGCTGTACCGTGCAACCGTCGGCTTTGACCAAATGGCCGACCTGATGGACCGCGTACTGTCCAACGACGTGCAGTCCCAGACCTACCCGCCCTACAACATCGAAAAGACCGCCGACGATGCCTATCGCATCTCGATCGCCGTCGCCGGTTTCGCCGACAAGGATCTGGGTGTCGAGGTCAAGGATAAGGCGCTTGTCGTGACCGCACGCAAGGCCGAGGACGAGGGTGAGCAGGAACGCTCCTACCTGCACCGCGGCATCGCCACCCGCGCCTTCGAGCGCCGCTTCCACCTCGCCGATCACGTCAAGGTGGTGGGTGCGAGCCACGAGAACGGCATGCTCCACATCGACCTCGAGCGCGAGATCCCCGAAGCGCTGAAACCGCGCCGGATCGAGATCGCCAACGGCACCAAGGCCATCGAGAAAGACGTGGTCGACGCCAAGGCCGTCAACTAAGACCTGCCCCGGCGTCAGCCGGACATCCCACACACCCGCGCCTGCCGAGCACACCGCCCGGCAGGCGTTTTGCATTCTGTCGCCGGCGCAGGGGCGCCCTGCCGCGACCGTCCGCCTCTACCGGGAGGCCCGATGTCAGCCCACGCACATGACCCTTACCCAATCCGTGCGAAGTCTGGCATTATGTTGCGGAAAGGAGCCGTCTCATGCTGCATCTCGATCATCTCGTCGTCTCCGGCGAAACCCGCGACATTGCCGCTGACGCCATTGCCGCCACCCTCGGCGCCAGCCTTTTGCCGGGCGGTGACCATCCGCATTTCGCCACTCACAACCACCTGCTGAAACTTGACAACCGCCTCTACCTTGAAGCCATTTCCACCGACCCCTCGTCCAGCCCGCGGCAGACGCCTCGCTGGTTCGGCCTCGACGACTTCGAAGGGCGGCCGAGGCTCACCAACTGGGTCTGCTGGACCGATGATCTCGACGCCCTCCTCCGCGACCTCCCCGAAGCCGGCACGATCGTCGCCCTCCAACGCGGCGACCTGAAATGGCGCATGGCCGTCCCCGACGCCGGGCAGACCGCCTTCGACGGCGGCTTTCCCGCGCTCATGCAATGGGACACCGACAGACACCCGGCCGATACCCTCCCGGAGTCCGGCTGCTCGCTCGACCGTCTCACCGTCATCCACCCTCAGGCCGACCGCCTGCACCAGCGCCTGTCGCCCTACCTCGATGATGGCCGCATCCATTTCGAGCAAGGCTCGCCGCACCTTTCGGCCCGCATCCTCTGTCCCGCCGGCGAGAAGACCCTGACATGATCCGCCCTGCCGCGCCTTCGGACGCCGAGGGCATCGCCGCATTGGTCAACCCGGTGATCCGCGATACCCCGATCACCTTCACCACCACCGAAAAGTCGCCCGCCGACCTCGCCGACGCCATCGCCCGCTCGCAGTCCTATTTCGTCGCCGCCGACGGCACGCGGGTGGTCGGCTACGCCTGCTACTTCCAGTTCCGCGCCGGGCCCGGTTATACCCGCACCCTCGAACACTCCATCACGCTTGCCCCCGAAGCCCGCGGCAAGGGCATGGGCCGCCTGCTCATGGCGATGCTCGAAGACAGCGCCCGCGCCCGCGGCGGCCATTCGCTGATGGCCGGGATCAGCGGCGAAAATCCCGCCGGCATCGCCTTTCACACCGCCATCGGCTTCCGCCAGGTCGCGCGCCTGCCCGAAGTGGGCCGCAAGTTCGACCGCTGGATGGACCTCGTGCTGATGCAAAAAATGTTGTGATTGTCACGCTGACTTGTGCCGCGCCGCGGTCTAAACTCCCCTCATGTCGATCTGGACCCGCATCTCCGCCGCGCTCTCGGCGCTCCGCACCGGCGAACCCCTCAGCGAGGTGTTCGACCGCTTGCGCACGCCGCCCGAACGCTCGGTCGCCTTCACCATCGCGGTGATCGCGCTGGGCGCCAAGATGGCCAAGGCCGACGGTCTGGTCACCCGGGACGAGGTGACCGCCTTCCGCGAGGTGTTTCGAATCGCCCCCGAGGACGAGGCGCAGGCAGCCCGCGTCTTCAACCTCGCGCGGCAGGACGTGGCTGGCTTCGACGCCTACGCCCGGCGCATCAGCGAGATGTTCGACGGCACCCACAACGCGCTCTGCGACCTGATGGAGGGGCTGTTTCACATCGCCGTGGCCGACGGCAGCTACCATCCCGCCGAAGACGAGTTCCTGCGCGAAGTGGCGGCGATCTTCGGTCTCGACGACCGCCGCTTCAAGGCGCTCCGCGCGCGCTTCGTCCCCGATGCCGAGAACGACCCCTACACCGTGCTGGGCGTCGATCCCGACACCCCGATGGAGGATATCCGCAAAGCCTGGCGGCAGGCGGTGCGCGACAGCCACCCCGACAGGATGATGGCCCGTGGCGTCCCGGAAGAGGCCATCCGGATCAGCGAAAAGCGCATGATCGACATCAACAAGGCGTGGGAAGACATACAGGCCAGCCAGCGGCAACCAGCCCGGGCCTGACACGATCCGCAACACAGGATGTTGCACCCTCCGCAGTCCCGGACCTGATCCGGGACCTCATGGCCAGCGCTGATGAAGCGGTCCCGGATCAAGTCCGGGACGCGGGCGTCTTGGGGCCCTAGCCGTCGCTCAACTCAATGGCCGAGGCCGCGATATCCTCGATCGCCCGGCCGCCCAGGGCAGAGGCCGATGGCACATAGCCCTGCGATCCCGGCGCGCCCATCACCAGCGTCCACCAAATCTTGCCGTTGTCTTCCTGGAAGAAGGCAAAGCCCAGGTCGCGCGCATCCGGCGACAGGATCACCTCGCGGGTCCCCGGCTCTTCCATCCAGGCCGCCAGCGTTTCCAGCTCGGTCTCGTAGGTCTCGGAAATCGCCTCGCCCAGCATCCGGCCCTGGTACCCAGCCCGCGCCACCCGTTCGATCGGGGACGATCCGTCCGAGCCGAAATGCCACGGCCGGTTCTGCACCGACATGTCGCGCGCATGGGTCGCTGCGGCGGCGTTCAGGCTGGCGTCCAGTTCGACCCGCGGCAGGGCCCGCGCGTCGCGCAACGCGTTGATCGCGTCCAGCATTCGGAACTGCACCTGCCCCTGCGCGCCCGACCCCAGCTTGTAGACCCGTGGCAGCGGCTTGCCGTCCGGACCGAGCGTCGACACCGGGGTGGTGGTGCAGCCGGCCAGCACCAGCGCAATCGGCAGCAGAAGGAAGGCAAGTCTGTTCATGTCGGGAACCATGCGAAAATGCGTTTCGCCTGCCTTATCGCGAATGCCGTGGCCTTTCAAACCCACCTCGGCGACGTTCCGCCGCCCGCGCGCCGGTTTGATTTGCGACTGAGGCTTTCGCGCACTACAACACCCTGTGATCCCAGATGCCCCGCGAAGGAGACGGACATGACCTCCAAACCCCTGTCCCAGGTGAACCGACGCGCCTTCCTGACCGGGACCGCGGCGCTGCTTGGCGCACCGGCGCTGGCGCAAAACGCCGGCACCGTCGAATTCGAACGTGACCTGTCGACCTCGACTCGTCGCAATATCTCCAGCTTCCGCGCGCTGGACTGGCGACCTTATTTCAACAATCTCTCCAACGGCGCGATATTGGTCGATATCACGAGCCGTGCCTTGCACTACTGGTCCGAGGGCGAAACCGCCTACAGGCTCTTTCCGACCTCGGTACCCCTGACAGAGGATCTGACCCGGCGCGGACGTACCTCGATCGTCCGCAAGGTCGAAGGCCCCAGCTGGCGTCCGACGCCCGCGATGAAGAAGCGCAATCCCGAATGGCCGGACTTCGTCGGTCCCGGTCCAGACAACCCACTGGGAACCCACGCACTTTACCTAAGCTGGACGTATTATCGCATTCACGGCACCCACGATACGCGCAAGATCGGGCGGCGGTCGTCGAACGGATGCATCGGCCTTTTCAACGAGCATATCGCCGAACTTTTCGCGCGTGCGAAAGTGGGCACTCAAGTGTTGCTAATTTGACGACATGCGGGCGCGGCGCTGCGGCAAGGCATCAAGATCGGTTTGCATTCGCTCCGAATAGCTGCTTAGAAAAATGCACGAGGTAAGTCTTGGGTGCTTGCCGCAACCAGTAAGGTATGCGCGGCAAGTGAATATCTGGAGGATATGATTATGAAGAAACTCGCACTCGCCGCGGCCCTGTCCGCAGCAGCATCGACCGCATTCGCCGGTTCGTATGGCAAAGACGAAGTCATCATCGAAGCACCGGTGATCGTCGAAGAAACCGCACAAGCATCGTCGTCGGCCGGCATCCTGGTTCCGCTGATCCTGCTCGCGCTGGTGATCGCAGTTGCAGCACACGACTCCTAAGTCGTAGCGACATGCACAAGGAAAACGGCGCCCTCGGGCGCCGTTTTTCGTTTCGGGGGGCTGGGGGTCAGTCCAGCCAGCCGCCCAGGTTTTCCGCGATCACCTTCGACAGCGCCGCAATATGCGCCGCGTCGTCGTTCAGGCAGGGGATATAGGTAAAGTCCTCGCCGCCCGCGTGTTCAAAGCTCTCGCGAATTTCCTCGTTGATCTCTTCCAGCGTCTCGATGCAATCGGCCGAAAACGCGGGCGCGATCACCGCGATGCGCTTTTTGCCGTCTTCCTTGGCCAGCCGCGCCACCTCGTCCACGGTATAGGGCTTCAGCCATTCCTCCGGGCCGAACTGCGACTGGAAGGTGGTGGTGATCTCGGTATCCGCCCAGCCCAGCCGCTCTTTCAGCAGCCGCGTCGTCTTCTGGCACTGGCAATGATACGGATCGCCCTCCATCAGGTAGCGCTGCGGCAGCCCGTGGTAGGAACACACCAGGATGTCCGGCTTCCGCTCCAGCTCTGCATACTTGCGCTCGACCGAAGCGGCCAGCGCGTCGATATAGACGGAATGCTCGAAATAGGGATCGACGATCCGCGCCGTCGGCTGCCATTTCTCCGCCATCAGCGCCCGGAAGAACTGATCGTTCGCGGTGGCCGAGGTCGCCCCGGCATATTGCGGATACAGCGGGAAAAACAGGATCTTGCGGCATCCGGCCTCAACCATCGCCCGCACCTTGGACTGCGTCGACGGGTTGCCGTAGCGCATGCAGTAATCCACCATCACCCGGTCGCCGTAGCGTTCTTCCATCGCGGCCCGGATCGCCGCCGTCTGCGCCTTGGTGATCGTCGCCAGCGGGCTCTCCCCGGCGTCGTTGTTCCAGATCGTCTTGTAGGCAGCGCCCGAGGTGAAGGGCCGCTTGGTCAGGATGATCGCCTGCAACAGCGGCTGCCACTTCCACGCTGGGTAATCGATGACCCGCTTGTCCGACAGGAACTCGTTCAAATAGCGCCGCATCGACCAGTAATCGGTCCCGTCAGGCGTCCCGAGGTTGGCCAGCAGGACGCCCACCTTCGGGACGGGCAGGCTCGGGTGATCTTTCGGCCCGTGTGCAGGACGGCTGGTCTCGGTCATGGCTCTCTCCGCATGAGGTCGGACAGGACTTAACGGCCCCCCCGCCAAGGTCAATCGCTGAGCTTCGTCTCGCGACTGTTCAGCGCATCCGCAAGGCTGGCCTGCGCCGAGCCCGGACGCAATGGCTTTGGCTGGCTTTCGTCGGGCGACCACCCGGTCAGCACGATCATCTCGAAGCTTGCCGGTATGCGCCCGTCAGGCCCGGCGTGGGTCTCCGCATAGATCTGCGCCGCCCGCAGCAGCACTCCGCGCCGGGTGGGCCGGCGCAGGCGCGCGTCCAGCGCGTTGCCTTCACCCATCGCCCGCAACTCGCGCATCAGATGCAGCGGCGAGGCGTAACGGGCCGTCAGCGTGAACGAATCCGCCACCGGCAGGGCAAACCCCGCGCGTTGCAACAGCCCGCCCATGTCGCGGATCTCGGCCATGGGCGCCACGCGGGGCGACAGCCCGCCGGTGATCTCCGACTCGGCCTGCGCCAGACAGGCGCGCAATTCGTGCAGGGTCTGCCCGCCGAACAGCGATGCCAGAAGCAGCCCGTCCGGCCGCAGCGCCCGCCGGCACTGGATCAGCTGTCCCACCGGATCGTTGGCCCAGTGCAGCCCGTGCGAATGCACCACCAGATCATGCGCAGCCTCGGCCGCGTCCAGTGTTTCCATATCCGCGACAATCTTCGCCTCCGGCAGCACATTGTCCCAGATCGTGGGTTGCCCGGTCACCACCAGCGGCGCCGTAAACGATCTCTTAACCAAGCTCAGCCGATCCTCCAGATCGTCGCGCGCGGCCTCGAACAGGAACATCGCGCCGGGAACGGCGCGGGAACGATTGCGGGCAAGCGCGCGGGGATCGGTAAGACGTTGGTTCATGAAGGGCTAGATAGAGACGTGTCGGAGATAGTTCAAACCGCCTTGCGCGTCGTGTACCCGCCGCAGTGCCTGCTGTGCCGCGATCTGGTGGAATCCGAATTCGGCCTGTGCGGCCCCTGCTGGCGCGACACGCAGTTCATCGGCGGCACCGTCTGCGACGCCTGCGGCACGCCGCTTCCCGGCACCGATACCTTGGAAATCGCCCATTGCGACGCTTGCCTCAGCCGCCCGCAGCCATGGCACCGGGGCCGGGCGGCGCTGCTCTACCGCGACAACGGCCGGCGGCTGGTGCTCGGCCTCAAGCACAACGACCGCCGCGACATTGCCCGTACCGGCGCCGCATGGCTGGCCCGCGCGGTCGAACCCATCCTCCATCCCGACATGCTGGTCACCCCGGTGCCGCTGCACTGGATGCGCCTGATGTCGCGCCGCTACAATCAATCCGCCCGCCTGGCCGAGGCGCTGGCCGTCCATCTGGGCCTGTCCTATTGTCCCGACCTCTTGCAGCGCATCCGCCGCACCCGCAGCCTCGACCGGCGCAGCGCGGCCGAGCGCCACCGCATCCTCGATGGCGCAATCACCGTCCACCCGCGCCGCCGCCACCGCGTCGCCGGCGGCCGCCCGGTGCTGCTGGTCGACGATGTGCTGACCACCGGCGCCACGCTCGCCGCCTGCACCGAGGCGCTGCATGGCAGGGGCGCAGGGCAGGTCTGCATCGGCGCACTGGCACGCGTAGACCTTGCGGACTAGATAGAGGGCAACACTCTATCAAGGAAGGCACCACATGCCCGCTATCGACATCTACACCTCGCCGCTCTGCGGCTTCTGCCACGCCGCCAAGCGGCTGCTGAAACAGAAAGGCGCCGAGTTCAACGAGATCGACATTCTCGAGAACCCCGACCGCAAGCCCGAGATGATCCAACGCGCGCAGGGCGGCCGCACCGTCCCGCAGATCTTCATCGACGGCGAACATGTCGGCGGCTGTGACGATCTCTATGCGCTGGAACGCGCCGGAAAGCTCGACCCGCTGCTCGCCGCCGCCTGATGCGCAGCGCGCTGCTGCAACTCACCTCCTCGGACGATCCGGCCGAGAACCTCGCCACCGTTTCGGCGATGGTCGACGAAGCGGTGGCCGGCGGCGCGGGCTTCGTGCTGACCCCAGAGGTCACAAATTGCGTCTCCGCCAGCCGCACGCGGCAGCAAGAGGTGCTGCAACGCGAACACGACGACCGCACGCTGGCCTCTCTTCGCGATGTGGCGGCCCGGCACGGCATCTGGCTTTCGATCGGGTCCCTCGCGCTGAAGACCGGCGATGCCGATGGCCGCCTTGCCAATCGCTCCTTCCTGATCGACCCGCAGGGCGGGATCGCCGCCCGCTATGACAAGATCCACATGTTCGACGTGCAGGTCAGCGAGGCCGAGACCTACCGCGAAAGCGCTGGCTACCGCCCCGGCAGCCGCGCTGTCACCGTCCAAACCCCCTTTGCCACCCTCGGCCTGACGATCTGCTACGACATCCGCTTCCCCAACCTCTACCGCGCGCTGGCCCATGCCGGGGCCGAGGTGCTGCTGGTCCCCTCCGCCTTCTCCCCCGTCACCGGTGCCGCCCATTGGCAACCGCTGCTCCGCGCCCGCGCCATCGAATCCGGCGCATGGGTGCTGGCGGCGGCGCAATGCGGCACCCACGCGACGACACGGGGCAAGCAACGCACGACTTACGGGCACTCCATGGCGATCTCGCCCTGGGGCGAGGTCGTGGCGCAGGCGGGCACCGGCCCCGAGGTGCTTTATGTTGACCTGTCGCGCGATGCGGTGGACAAAGCCCGCAGCCGGGTGCCTTCGCTCACCCATGACCGAGACTTCCAAGGACCGTGATGGCCGACACCGCCAATTCCCTTGCCGTTGCCCTGTTCTCCGAACTCTTCACCTCGGACCAGATGCTGCGCAACCGGCTGGGCAAGATGCTGCCCAAGGGCATGGAGCTGTCGCATTTTTCGGTCCTCAACCACCTCGCCCGCTTCAAGCAGGAACGCACCCCGGCGCAATTGGCCCGCGCGTTTCACGTCACCCGTGGCGCGATGACCAACACCCTCGGCAAGCTCGAACTCGCGGGCTACGTCCACATCCGCCCCGATTGGGACGACGCGCGGTCCAAGCTGGTGACGATCTCGCCCGCAGGCGTCCATGCCCGCGACAGGGCGCTGGCGGCAATCACCCCGCTGATCACCGATCTTGTCGGCGATCTGGGGGCGGAAAAGGTCCGCGCCGCGCTGCCGATCCTGCGCGAATTGCGGCTCAAACTGGAGCAGGAAGGCTGAGCCGGCCGTCCGCGGGGGGCTTTTGTACAAAACAGGGGGGAGTTTTGTACAAATTGTACAAAACTCCCCGCCCGTGCCCTACGCCGGTTTCAGGCTCGTTGTGACATAATTCACGCTCAGATCCCGCGCCGAGACAGACCACGTCCAGGCCAGTGGATTGAACACGAATCCCTTGCGGTCCACCGGCTCCATCCCCGACTTTCTCAGCAGTTCGAACAGCTCGTCCGGGGTGATGAATTTCGACCATTCGTGAGTACCCTTCGGCAACCAGCGCATCACGTATTCCGCGCCCACGATGGCCATGGCAAAGCTTTTCGGGTTGCGGTTGATGGTCGAGCAGACCTGCAATCCGCCCGGTTCCAGAAGCTGCTGACAGGCTGTCAGATAGGCCAGCGGATCGGCCACGTGTTCGACCACCTCCATGTTCAGCACCACGTCGAAACGGGCGCCCTCGGCCACCAGCGCCTCGGCCGTGGTGTGCCGATAGTCAATCTCAAGCCCTTGCGATTGCGCATGAATCTGCGCCACGGGGATATTGCGCTCGGCCGCGTCGACACCCACCACCGAGGCCCCCAGCCGCACCATCGGCTCACACAGCAGCCCGCCGCCGCAGCCGATGTCCACGATCCGCAAGCCTTCGAACGGCTTCGGTTTCGACAGGTCGCGATCGAACTCTCCGGCAATCTGGCTGGTGATGTAATCCAGCCGTGTCGGGTTGAGCATGTGCAGCGGCTTGAACTTGCCGTTGGGGTCCCACCATTCGGCGGCCATCGCCTCGAACTTGGCGATTTCGGACGGATCGACGGTGGTCTCGGCGGCCTGCATGTCACGCTCCCTATGGTCATTCGGTCATCAGGTCTCATATAGGGGAGTATGGACAAATTCTCAGGGCAAAAACGCGCGGTCCAGTACCTCTATCCGCAGATCGATCCGTTCGATCAGCGCATGCTCGACGTCGGCGATGGCCATACCATCTACATGGAGCAGTCCGGGCGGCGCGACGGCATACCTGTAGTGGTTCTTCATGGCGGACCCGGCGGCGGATGCAGCCCTGCGATGCGGCGTTACTTCGATCCCGATGTCTATCGCGTGATCCTGTTCGACCAGCGCGGCTGCGGTCGCTCGCGGCCCCATGCCAGCGTCAAGGACAACACCACCTGGCACCTTGTCGGTGATATTGAACACATCCGCAGCGAGCTGGAGATCGACGACTGGATGGTCTTCGGCGGCAGCTGGGGTGCGACGCTGGCGCTGATCTATGCGCAGAGCCACCCGGACCGTGTGCGCGCGCTGGTGCTGCGCGGCGTGTTCATGATGACCCAGGCCGAGCTGCACTGGTTCTACGGCGGCGGGGCCGGCCAGTTCTGGCCCGAGACCTGGCAACGCTTCGTCGACCTGATCCCCGAAGATGAGCGCGGCGACCTGATCGCCGCCTACCACAAGCGTCTGTTTTCAGGCAATCTTCCCGAGGAAATCCGCTATGCCAAGGCCTGGGCCGCGTGGGAGAACGCGCTCGCGTCGGTCTATTCCTCGGGTCATGGCGGCGAGACGCCGGGCGATTACGCGCGCGCCTTCGCACGGCTGGAGAACCACTATTTCACCCACGCCGGTTTCCTCGAATATGACGGCCAGCTGCTTGATCGGATCGACCGCATTGCCCATATCCCCGGGGTGATCGTGCAGGGGCGTTACGACATGATCTGCCCGCCCCGCCGCGCCTGGGAACTGGCGCAGCGCTGGCCAAATGCCGACCTGCGCATGATCCGCAACGCCGGGCATGCGCTGTCCGAGCCGGGCATTTCGGCGGAACTGGTGCGGGCGATGGATCAGCTTGCCGGGCGCTGATCGGCACTGGTAGGGGCCCGCGCGCCGACGAACAAACTGTTGATTCCATTGACGCGGCGAGCGCTGCTAAGGTGAGGGGCGAATCGCGCGGGGGGGAATGGTGCCACCGCGAAACGGGGAGAGACCATGACACGACTGACACGACGCGGATTGCTGCGCTCCGGTGCCGCCGCAGGTGTTCTGGCCGCCTCGGGTTTGCCCTTGCAGGCGCAGATGCAGCGCGGCGGGCGCCTGCGCGCCGGGTTGGGCGGGGCGCATGTGTCGGACAGTTGGGATGCGCGAAGCCACCGGGACAGCTTCATGCAGATTGCCGGGCAGGGCGCGGTGTTCGACACGCTCACCGAGGTTGCCGCCGATGGCACCTTGAAGGGTGAGCTGGCCGAAAGCTGGGAGGCCAGCGGCGACGCCAAGGTCTGGACCTTTGCCCTACGCCGGGACGTGAGTTTCCACAACGGCAAGCCATTTGGCGCGGACGACATGATCGAATCGCTGCGGATGCACATGGACACGCCGTCGCCGGCGCGGCCGATCCTGTCGGGGATCACCGGGATGACCAAGCTTGGCCCGCATCAGGTGCAGCTGGTGCTTGCGGCCGGTAACGCCGATCTGCCCTACCTGCTGTCGGATTATCACCTGCTGATGTATCCCGCCGGTCAGATCGACGAGGCGATCGCGCAGGGCATCGGCACGGGGCTCTACCGGGTCGAGCATTTTGCGCCGGGGGTGCGGTTCCTCGGGCGTCGGGTCGACGGTCATTACAAGGACGGCAAAGCGGGCTGGTTCGACGAGGTCGAGTTCTGGGCGATGAACGATCCGGCGGGGCGCATGCAGGCGCTGCTGGCGGGCGAGGTGGATGCCATCAACCGGGTCGATCCGCGTCAGGCCGGGAAGATCGGCGGCGCATATCGTTTGCAGGAGGTCGCGGGCAACCGGCACCTCAGCTTCGCGCTGCGCTCGGACAGGGCGCCGCTGGACGATGTGAACCTCCGCCGCGCGCTGAAGCACGGGATCGACCGGGAGGCCATGCTGAAACGCGTTCTGAAGGGCCACGGCCGTATCGGCCATGACAGCCCGATCGGCCCCGCGAACCCCTATTTTGCCGAGCTTGACCCGGTGCTCTACGATCCCGACAGGGCCGCCTATCACCTGCGGCAGGCGGGTATAAGCGCGTTGAGCATCGACCTTTCGGTCTCACCTGCCGCCTTTGAGGGCGCGGAGGCGGCGGCGCGGCTGTACCAGAGTTCGGCCAAGCCTGCCGGGGTGCACATCAACCTTGTGCCGGAGACGGCCGAGCTTTCGCAAAAGGCCCCCGTCCGCGCATCGGCATGGTCGGGGCGGGCAACCGAGGACTGGATGTTCTCGACCGGTTACGCGCGTGGCGTGCCATGGAACGAGGGCCGCTGGGAGGACCCCCGGTTCGAGCGTCTGCTGACGGAGGCGCGGGCAGAGCTGGACAGCGACAAGCGCCGCGAGATGTACGGCGAGATGCAGCGCATGCTGCGTGACGACGGGCCGGCGGTGATCCCGGTCTTCGCCAACTGGGTGCAGGCGGTGTCGGCGCGGCTGAGCGTGCCGGACCGGGTGGGCAACCTGTGGGACATGGACAACGCCCGCATGGCCGAACGCTGGGCCTTGGGGTGAGGGTCGGGCCGCAAGACGCGCTGCGGTCCGCATAACCGGGAGCGGGCGATGATCCGTAGGCCGGGCTTCAGCCCGGCGACGAGAGGGCCGGGCTGAAGCCCGGCCTACAACCCGGTCATCAGCCCCGGAGCCGTGCGCCCGGGACGGCCGCGCATCCTCTTGCGTCAGAGCACGTAGCGGCTCAGGTCGGTCGAGCGGGTCAGTTCGCCGAGGTTCTTTTCGACGAAATCGGCGTCCACCGTGACCGACTGGCCGGCGCGGTCGGGGGCGTGGAAGCTGAGTTCCTCAAACACCCGCTCCATCACCGTGTAGAGCCTGCGTGCGCCGATGTTCTCGACGCTGTCATTGACCTCGAAGGCGATCTTGGCGAGCGCGGCGATACCATCCTCGGTAAAGCTGACCTCGACCTCTTCGGTGCCCATCAGCGCGGTGTACTGGCGGGTCAGGGCATTGTCGGTTTCGGTCAGGATGCGCACGAAATCGCCCTCGGTCAGCGCCCGCAGGTTGACCCGGATCGGCAGACGGCCCTGCAATTCGGGCAGCAGGTCCGAGGGCTTGGCGATATGGAAGGCGCCCGACGCGATGAACAGGATGTGGTCGGTCTTGACCGCGCCGTGCTTGGTGCTGACGGTGGTGCCTTCGATCAGCGGCAGCAGGTCGCGCTGCACGCCTTCGCGGCTGACGTCGCCGCCGCGGGCCTCCTGTCGGGCGCAGACCTTGTCGATCTCGTCGAGGAAGACGATGCCGTTCTGTTCGACCGCTTCCAGCGCCGCCTTTGTCACCGTCTCGTCGTCGAGAAGCTTGTCGGCCTCTTCGCCAATCAGCACGTCATAGCTTTCGCCCACGGTCATCTTCTTGCGGGTGGTGCGGCCGCCGAAAGCCTTGCCGAAGATGTCGCCGATGTTCATCATCCCCATCTGGCTGCCGGGCTGGCCGGGTATGTCCATGATCGGCATCGGGTTCGAATGATCGGTCAGTTCCAGTTCGATCATCGTGTCGTCAAGCTCGCCCGACTTCAGCTTCTTGCGAAACATCTCGCGCGTGCCCTCGCGGGCGTCCTCGCCGGCCAGCGCGGTGATCACGCGATCCTCGGCGGCCTTGTGCGCCTTGGACTTGACCTCGTCGCGCATGTATTCGCGGGTCTGGATGATGGCGTCCTCCATGAGGTCACGCACGATCTGTTCGACGTCGCGGCCGACATAGCCGACCTCGGTGAACTTGGTGGCCTCGACCTTGATGAAGGGCGCTTTCGCCAGCTTGGCGAGGCGGCGGCTGATCTCGGTCTTGCCGACGCCGGTGGGGCCGATCATCAGGATGTTCTTGGGATAGACTTCGTCGCGCAGGTCGTCGGAAAGCTGCTTGCGCCGCCAGCGGTTGCGCAGCGCCACGGCCACGGCGCGCTTGGCGTCGGCCTGGCCGATGATGAAACGGTCGAGCTCGGAGACGATCTCGCGGGGGGTCAGGTCGGTCATGGGTGTCCCTTTTCGTTGCGCGACAGATACGCATCGCGACGGGAGATTTGAAGGGGTTGAAATTTGTAGCTACAGGATGTAGATATATGCTCAGTCGGGCATTGGCGCAGCCTGGTAGCGCGTCCGTCTGAGGGACGGAAGGTCGCAGGTTCGAGTCCTGCAAGCTTGACCATTACGCTCCTCTCCCATCAGACACACCCGACTGCGGCCGGCTCCGACAACTCGGAGAAATCCGCCATGAATACCAAGACCTCACCGAATACATTCGAATGGGACACCAGAAAGAGATTAAGGAACTTAGAAAAGCATGGCCTCGATTTTATCGATGTTATCGAGATATTCTTTTCCTCATACCTTTCTGGCCCAGCTCGAAGTACAGACGAGGTGCGAACGAAAGCTATAGGTCAGGCCGATGGCATTGTATTCACCGTGATTCTTACAGTTCGGGAAGATGCAGTCCGTCTGATCTCAGCCCGGAGGGCTAGCCGAGATGAGCGACAACAGTATCAAGCGTTTCTCTCTCGAAGAGATTCAGAGGATGAAAGGAAAGACTGATTGGGAACGCCTGCGCGAGGCCGGCGATTATGAGGGTGAGCCAGAGTTCGAAGTTGACTGGGCTTCGGCCGAATTAATCGAGCCGGAGCCGAAAAATCTTATCTCGCTCCGGATCGATGCTGATGTCGTGGAGTTCTTCCGGGATCAAGGCAAAGGCTACCAGACCCGAATGAACGCCGTTTTGCGAGCCTACATGAAGGCCCAAAAGAAGGCTGATTAGCCGCCGATGGTCTCAACCGTCAGGTTGCCGTTGGTGTAGACGCAGATGTCGGCGGCGATGGCCATGGCCTTGCGGGCGACCTCTTCGGCGGACAGATCCGTGTCCATCATGCCCCGGGCGGCCGCCAGGGCGTAGTTGCCGCCCGATCCGATGGCGGTGACGTCATGTTCGGGTTCCAGCACGTCGCCGGCGCCGGTGATGACGAACATCTGATCGCCGTCCGACACGATCAGCATCGCCTCGAGCTTTTGCAGGTACTTGTCGGTGCGCCAGTCCTTGGCCAGTTCGACGCATCCGCGCGCCAGTTGCCCCGGCGTGGCCTCGAGCTTGGCTTCGAGCCGTTCCAGCAGGGTGAAGGCATCGGCGGTCGATCCGGCAAAGCCGCAGACCACGTCGGAGCCGCCAGGAGTGATGCGGCGCACCTTGCGGGCGGTGCCCTTGATGACGGTCTGGCCGAGGCTGACCTGCCCGTCGCCGGCGATCACCACCTTGCCGCCTTTCTTGACGCCGATGATCGTGGTGCCGTGCCAGCCGGGGAATTCTGTGTCGGACATGCTCGCCTCCTTCTTTCAACGGCCCATATGGGGTAAGCGAGCGCTCCGGGCAAGGCGTCGGGGCGAGACAGCGCCCTGCGGAGGCGGAGAGGGAATCGGAATTCGGAGAGCTGAAGGCACCGTCGTTCTGACCCGATCGCACGGTGTGGATCGGCTGTTTTCGCTGACGCAACGGGCCTTCGGGACGCTATACTAGCCTGTCAGAAGCCGCGCGGCGGCGTGAAACAGGCGCACACCCGGATCGATGAGCGGGTCGGGGAAGTCGTAGTCGGGGTTGTGCAGGGCCGGGTGCGACCGTCCCGCGCCAAGATAGACCATCGCCGCCTTCGCGTCCTGCCCGAACAGTCCGAAATCCTCGGAGGCGCGCATCGGGCAGCCCGCGTCGTCATGGGCCATGCCCAGAGCGTCCAGCGCCCGCCGCAGCAGGGCGACGGCCTCGGGATGGTTTTCGCAGTGCTGGAAGACGTCGTGATAGGCAATCTCGACCTTCAAGGCCCCGGCGGACCGGGCGATCAGCGCCTCGGCATCGGCGCAGAGCGCCGCCATGCCGCCGTCGATCCGGGTGCGCAGCGTCGCCTGCAGGCGGGCCTCGCCCGGTGCAACGCCGAAGGCGGGCTGGCCGAGCCGGGCATGTGTGACCGTCACCAGCCGGAACGCCCTGTCCTCCAGCGTGCCGTGACTGAGGGCGGCAAGCCCGGGCATCAGCGTGGCCAGCGCCGCCATCGGCGACAGCCCGCTGTCGGGGTCCGAGGCATGGGCTTCCTTGCCGCGCAGGGTGATGTCGATCCCGCGCGAGGCGCAGGCCACCGGCCCCCCTGCCAGCCCGATGTGACCCAGTGGCAGGCCCGGACGATTGTGCAGGGCAAAGGCATAGTCCGGGCGCAGCCCGGCCCAGCGGGGATCGGCGCGCACCGCCGCCGCGCCGGCGCCGGTCTCCTCGGCGGGCTGGAACAGCAGGATCACGCGGCCCCGCGCCGGTCTCTGGCGGGCAAGCAGTCGAGCCAGCCCGACGAGGATCGCCATATGGCCGTCATGCCCGCACAGATGCGCCACTCCCGGCTTCTCGGACATGTGGGTGGGGCCGGGCCGTTCTTGGATCGGCAGGGCGTCCAGCTCGCAGCGGAAGAGCACCGTCGGACCCGGTACCTGCGCCCGGTAGACTGCCGCCACGCCATGTCCGCCCAGCTTGGTCAGCACCTCGTCGGGCGCGAGGCCGGACAGCACGGAGACCACCTGATCTGCGGTTGCGGCCTCTTCCCCCGACACGTCGGGGTGGCGGTGCAGGTTGTGCCGGAACGCGGTGAGGTGGGCGATATCGTCAGCTGTGAGGTCCGTCATGGCCCGACCCTGCCGCATTGTCCCTGAAAGCAAAAGGGCCGCCGGTGAGGCAGCCCCTTTCCGATCACGGTCGCCTGTGGTCTCAGGCGATGGATTCGTCGATCCAGCTTTTCAGCGCTGCCTTGGGGGCCGCGCCGGTCTTGTTCGACACCGGCTGGCCGTCCTTGAAGATGAACAGCGCCGGGATGCCCCGGATGCCGAGCGCGGCGGCGGTGTTGGGGTTGCTGTCGACGTCGACCTTGGCGATCTTGACGTCGTCGCCGTACTCGGTCGACAGTTCTTCCAGCGCCGGGCCGATCTGCTTGCAGGGGCCACACCACTCGGCCCAGAAATCCACCACCACGGGCACGTTGGATTGCTTGACCTCTTCGTCGAAGGTGGCGTCGGTAACGGCAACGGTGGCCATGGCTCTGTCTCCTGACTGGATTCGCTGATGCGTGTTGGAGCGGGAACGTAGGTATGCCCCCGCCAGAGGTCAAGGCGATGTTGTGCGTGCCAGCGCCGCCGTCACCAGATCGTGTGGAAGTATCATCAGCGTCGCGGTGCGGGTCCAGAGCAGGCCGGTGACGATTTCATGCTTTGGATAGAGCGGCTTGAGCAATTCCGCATAGGCCCCCATCTGGCGCAGCAGGCCCTCGGGCACGTCCTCGGGGCGTTGCGGCACGGTGGCGTTGGTCTTGAAGTCGATCGCCCGGACCAGCCTGTCGTCCACGACCAGCCGGTCAATTACGCCGTGCAGCCGGCCCAGACCGGCCACGTCGCCGGTGATCGCCACCTCGGGCAGGGTGCCGGGCGCGAACAGCGGCGCGATGTCGGCGCCATCCAGCACGGCGCAGGCTTCGCGGTGGGCGCGGGCCTGCTCATCATCGGTGGGGGTCTTGGCGCGGGCTTCGGGCGGCAGGTCCGCCAACCGTTCCAGTGCGAGGTGGACCAGCGTGCCATAGCGTTTCGCCGTTTCCTCGTCCTGACCGTCGAGGCCAGGAAGCGCCTTGGCGCCGCCAAGATCCGAGGGGCTTAGGCTGGCCACGGCGGGCAGCGGTTGCATGGCCGGCTGCTGCGCCCAGCCGGGCAGCACCGCCGGACGCGGTTCGTGCGGCACCTCGCGGACCGAAGCGAGGCGCGGCCAGTCACCACTCTGATAGCGCAGCCCCGGCCCGAAGGCGAAGTCGTGTGGCGCGGCATTGGCACTTTGCATGGCCATGGCGCAGGTCTCGTACCAGCTTTGCCCGTCCTTCCCCAGATCGCCGGCGGCGCAGACGATCAGCCAGACCTCGGCCCGGGTCATCGCCACGTAGAGCAGACGGTCGCGTTCCTGCTGCTGCTTGTCTTTCACCACCTCCAGCGCTTCGGCCAGCGCGGCGGGGCTTTCGGGGGCGTTCGTCTTCCACGCCACGGTGTCCTGCAGCGGGATCAGCGAATCCTGTATCCGGACCTCGCGCTTGGCGCAGTCCGGCAGGATCACGATCGGCGCTTCAAGACCCTTGGCGCCATGCACCGTCATCACCCGGATGCGGTCGCCGGCGCTGTCCATCTGGCGCTTGATCTCGAGGTCGTCGGTTTCCATCCAGATCAGGAATCCGTTCAGGCTGGGCACCTCGGTCTTCTCATAGGCCAGCGCTTGGCTGAGCAGCGCGTTGATGCCGTCCTCGGCCTCGTTCCCCAGCCGCGCCAGCAGTTTGCGCCGCCCCTCGTGTCGCGTAAGGATGCGTTCGATCAGGTCGTAGGGCCGCAGGAAGTCGGCGTTGTTCTGAAGGTCGGTCAGCATCGCCCACAGCTTGGGGAATTCTGCCTGACGCGCGGCCAGTTCGCGCCAGAGGTATTTCTGTTCGCGGCCCTGCGCGAGATCGTAGAGCTGCGCCTCGTCCCAGCCCACCAGCGGCGATTTCAGCACCACCGCAAGGCTCAGATCGTCCTCGGGCAGCGCCAGCCACGACAACAGTGCCGCAAGGTCGCGCACCGCCAGTTCCGCGCCGACCTTGAGCCGGTCGGCCCCGGCGATCGGCAGGCCCTCTTCCTTGCAGGCGCGGATGATCTCGGCAAACAGGTCCGACCGGCGCTGCACAAGGATCAGGAAATCGCCCGGTGTCAACGTGCGCCCGGCCCAGCCGTGCGGCTCCTGTTTCCAGGGGATGGTTTCCTTGGCCTCCAGCATACGCCGGATCTCGCCCGCGATGCGGCGGGCCAGCAGGACGTTGTGATGGGTGTCGGCGGGCAGGTCGACGGGATCGTCCCAAGCACTTTTCTCGACCTTCCCGGCCGGTTCGATCACCGGCCAGAGATCGACCCGCCCGCCCATGTCGGATTTGAACGCCCGGTGGGTTTCCTCGCGCGAGAAGCCCGAGCGGGCCTTGGCCTCGAACACCGTGTCGACCAGCCGCAGGATCGCCTCGGCCGAGCGGAACGAGAATTGCAGTGTGGTGTCCTGCAAGGGCTGCTGCGTGGCTTGCAGGCGGTCGGCGAATTCTGCCTTCATCCTGTCGAACTCGGACGGATCGGCGCCCTGGAAGGAATAGATCGACTGCTTCTTGTCGCCGACCACGAAAATCGTGCGGGGCGTGTCGGGGCGCGCGCCTTCGCCGCTGGTGAATTCCTGCGCCAGCTTCTCGATCACCTGCCACTGCACCGGGCTGGTGTCCTGCGCTTCGTCGACAAGGATGTGATCGATGCCGCCGTCAAGCCGGTAGAGCACCCATTCCGCCACCCTGCGGTCTGTCAGAAGGGCCAGCGTCTTGTGGATCAGATCGTCGAAGTCGAGCCAGCCACGTGCGAGCTTCGCGGCCTCGTAACGCGGCAGGAAGGCGCGCGCGAAATCGTGCAGCGCCGTGCAGCGGGCGGCGGCGGCCAGCGCGCAGCGGGGATCGCGGGCGTCCTCGACCCGGCGCATCAGGTCTTCGAGTAGCGGCATGGCCCCGGCAAGGGCCCCCTCGCGCATCCCCTTTGTGGGGAAGTTGCCGATCTTGGCGGAGTGGGGCGATTTGGTCTTTTCGCCGTTCAGCAGCACGTCTTCCAGCACCGTCAGGGCCGCGAGGTCCGGCGCGGTGATGGTCTTCAGCTTGGCGGCGGCCGTCTGGTCTTTGGGCCCGCTTCCGGCCAGCGCAGCCGCGCAGTCTGCGAGCAGGTCCATTTCGCCGCCCAGAAAAACCCGGGCCAGCAACCAGTCCTCGCTGGCCTCTTCGGGCAGGCCGAACAGCGCCTTGATGTCGGTGCCACTCATCGGCTTGGCCAGCACGTTGCGCGACCGTGTCACCTCGGCGGTGATGGCGGCGAAGTCCATGTCCGTGAGGTAGGCGGCGATGCCCTCGACCACTGCCTTGTCTGCACCGTCGACCATCTGATCGACGATATCGGCGCGCAGCAGGGCGGCGGCGCGGTCCTCCATCTCCTGAAACTGGGGCGAGACCTGCGCTTCGAGCGGGAAGCGCCGCAGGATCGAGGCGCAGAATGAGTGAATGGTCTGGATTTTTAGACCGCCGGGGGTCTCGATGGCGCGGGCAAACAGCGTCCGCGCCTCGCGCAGCTTGTCAGCAGGGATCGACCCGTCGATGCCCAGATCGTGCAGGGCACCGCGCAGCGCCGCGTCTTCCTTCATCGCCCAGTCGCCAAGCCGCTGGAACAGCCGGTTCTGCATCTCGCTGGCCGCGGCCTTGGTGTAGGTCAGGCAGAGGATGTGCTCGGGCGAGACGCCCTGAAGCAACAGCCGCGCCACGCGGTCGGTCAGCACCCGCGTCTTGCCCGATCCGGCGTTGGCGGCCAGCCATGTGGACCGTTCGGGCCGCGCTGCCGCGATCTGGCGCAGGGTGGCTTCGTCGCGCTGGGTCATCCGACAGGTTCCCCCTTGGCGTCGTCCGTCAGTTCCCATTCGCCGAACCGCGCGAGCTGGTCGTAATCGCTGACATCGCGGGCCTGCTGCATGGCGCGGCGCGCGGTATAGCCCTGCGCGGCGTCCATGTATTTCGCGATCAGACCTTCGAACTGCGTCCAGACCTCGGCCGGCGGGTTGTCGGCCAGCGGCGCGGGTGTGTTCTTCGGCGTCGTGCCCAGCCCGATATAGAGCGCCTCGGCCACCTCGGCGGGGTCGATACCGTCGAAGCCACCGGTCTCGGCCACCGCGGCCTCGAGCAGCAACTGCTTGTCGAAATGGGTCTGTTCGTCCTTCGACGGCGGGGCGCCGGTCTTGTAGTCGTAGAGGCTGAGCCGCCCGTCGCCGAGCCGGTCGATGCGGTCGGCCTTGCAGGTCAGGCGGAAGTTCAGCGCCGGGATGTCGCGCCCGCCGCTGACCTCGTAGGCAATGGGTTGCCCGGCCTGCTGCCGCTTTTTCTCGTCACAGACGAAGGCGTCGGCGACACGCGCCATCCGCGCCTGCCACATGGTGCGCGCCGCGGGCCAGGGCACCTCGTCCGCCAGTACCGTGGCGGTGGTGGTCAACAGATCGCCGCGTGTCAGCCTTTGCGGGTTGGCCACCGTGTCACGGACGAAGCGTTCGAGCACGTCATGCGCGATGATCCCGCGCAGCAGCGCATCTGGCGCTTTCGCAAGCGAATCCAGTCGCTTGAGGCGCAGCACATGCCGCGCGTATATGGCATAGGGATCACGGATCAACCGCTTGATCTCGGTCACCGACAGCTTCCTGGGACGCACCTCGGCCGGCGGGCGGGGCGAGGGGCGCGGGGCAGGGGCCACCGGCGAAACCGCCTCGACCGCATGGGCCAACGCCAGCCAGTTTCTTCCGCGCCCGGCCATGCCGGCATAGGCCGCCTTGCCCTCAGCCCCCAGCCCGCGCAGCAGGTTCGACATCCGGTTCAGCCAGCGCGACGGCACGGTTTCGGCATCGTCCGAGCGGATCGCACGGGTCAGCCAGACCTCGCGCGCTCCGATTGCCTGCTGGAAGTCATGCGCCGACAGGCCGATCCTTCGTTCGGGCAGCAAGAGCCCCGCCTTGTCGCGCATCACCCGGTTGAGCCAGGGGTCGGGGCTGGGCGGTTCGGGCCAGGACCCTTCATTCAGGCCGCCGAGGATCAACAGGTCAGCGCCCATGACCCGCGCCTCGAGCGTGCCCCAGATGCGGATATGCGGGTGGCCGATATCACGGTCGCGCTGCTCTTCGCGGCTTAGCACCGCGCCGAAGAGATCAACGTAGTCGCGGGCGGTGAGCACACCGCCATGCGGCGCGGCCTCTTCCAGCTTGCGCACCACCACCAGAGTCTCGATGCCCGCTACCTGCACCCAGAGTTGCCCCGCGCCTTCCTGTCCGGCACCGGCGGCAAGGCTTTCGGCCAGCGCCCGGTGCCGCGCCAGCCAGTCGGTCAGGGGCTGCGGGGGCGCGCCGTCCAGCGCGCAGACCTGCGCGACCCACTGGCCCCACTCGGGCGCGCCCTTGTCCTTGGCGAAGGCCGTCAGCATCCCGCCGTCGGGGAACGGCGGTCCGTTGCGGCGCAGGTGCAGTTCCAGGTCACGGGTCAGGCGCAGATGCTCGTTGCGCGCGCCGCCCGAGTGGCAGAGCGGGTGTTTCAGCAGCGTCAGCAGGTCGGCAGCCGAAAGCGGTCCTGCGAAGAGGCCCGCCACGTGGCGCAGGAACCGCCCCGGCGCGGTTAGTTGCAGCGGGATACCGGCGCTGTCGTCCGGCACGATGTCCCAGCGGTCGAGCGTGGCCGTCACCTGCCGGGTAAGGTGGCGGTCAGGGGTGATCAGCGCCGCGCTCTGCCCGTCCTCGGCCGCCTGCCGCAGACGCAATGCAATGGTCAGAGCCTCTTCGCGCCGGTCCTGCGCCTCGACCAGCGTGATGTCGCGGGTGGCCTTGTCGAGGTCTTGCAGCGCGGGGCCTTCCGTCAGCCAGGCATCGGTGACGGGTGCGGGACGCAAGGCCAATGACACCAGTCGGTTGCGCGGCGGACAGGGGGCCGGCGTGGTGAGCCACGGCAGGACCTTGTCGACCTTCAGCGCGCGTTTCAGGCGGGCGAAGCGGAACTGTGGGTGATCTTCGGACACCAGCGCCTTGTCGAGCGCGGCCCAATTTGCCGGCGTCATGTCGAAGTCGTACCCCGGCAGCACAAGCGCGCCCTGCGGCAGGCGCGCCACCCCCTGCATCAGAAGCGCCGCCGCCCCGCGCGAGCCGGTGGAGCCGGCGACGATCACCGGGTGATCGGGCGGATCGGTCTGCCAATGCGCGGCCAAGACCTCGATCACGCGGCGCAGACGGGCGGTACCATCGGGGGCGTCGTCTTCGGGATCGAAGAAGCGTTGCACGATGGACAGGAAATCGCGCGCCCGCTGCCAATGGCCGGACTGGTCGGTCACGTCGAGCGCGTCGATGTCGGCTGGCGAGACGCCTTCGCCCTCCATTTCGTCCATCAGCCCGGCCAGCGAATCCGCGAGGTCGAAGAGCGCGGCACGGGGCGCGAGGTCGGGCTGCGCGTCGAGCAGGCGCGACACCAGCTGAACCAGTTCCAGCCGCCGTTGCAGCGGCGGCACGGCCTCGGGGATGTCGGCGGTCCAGGGTGGCTGAAGCTCGTTGAGCACGCGAATGCGCGGCAGCAGGCGCGGCGGGCCGGCGTCAAAGATCGCGCGGATCCGGCGGCGCATGCGTTCGGTGTTGACGATCAGTTCGACACGGGCCAGCGCCTCGGGGGGCTGGCCCTCGACGCGTTTCAGCAGGCCGTCCACCAGCGCCTGCGCGAAATCCACCCCCGGCGGCAGGCCGAAGACATGCGGCGCAGCAAGGCGGTCAAACATGCGCCATCATCTCTTCGGCAATTTCAATCGCGGCGGGGTAACCTACGTCGCACCAGTGACCGTCGTAGGGCAAACCGTACATGCGCCCGGCGGCAAGCATCGGCAGCCAGAGTTCACGGATCGAGAAGACCTTGTCGGGGATCGCTGCCAGCCCGTCGGGCTTGATGATCTGCAGCCCGGAATAGACCATCCCCGGCCCGCGCGTCAGCCGCCCCTCGGCGTCGCGCAGGAAATCGCCCTTGCCCTTGTGGCCGTGGGCCCGTTCGAGCGGGATGCAGAGCAAAAGGGCATCCATCCGCGTGGGATCCCACGCGGCTTCGAGCGCGCGGAGGGGGTTCGGGCCGCGCCAGACAGCATCGGTGTTGAGCGTGAAGACCGGGCCGGGGCCGAGCATCGGCAGCGCTCGTTTCAGCCCGCCGCCGGTTTCCAGAACCTCGGGTGATTCGTGGCTGATGGTGACGCCGCGCCCGGCAAGGTGATGCGCGATCATCTCGCCCCTGTAATGGGTATTGGCGACGACGCGGGGCAGGGCGAGCGGCTCGACAAGATCAAACGCGTGGTCGATCAGCGTCTTGCCATCCACCTGGATCAGCGGCTTGGGGCGGTCATCGGTGAGCGGGCGCATGCGGGTGCCAAGACCGGCGGCAAATAGCAGGGCGGCTTCGGGACGGGTCATGCGGCTACCTCGGGGGCGGGCAGATCGGCGAGGATGCTGCGCAGGTCGGACAGCGCCGGATGCGCCAGGTCGGCCTGCAGGTGGCGCCAGACGCGGGGTTGCAGGCGGCGGTAGTGCGGTTTCTGCCGGGTGACGGCGAGTTTCGAAAAGACGCCGAGGATGCGCAGGTTACGCTGCGCCCCGAGGGCGGCATAAGCGGCGCGGAAGGGCGATGGCTCTGCCCCGGTCGCGTCGATGAAGTAGGTGAGGATCGCGTCTTCGATGCCGGGGCTGAGGTCGCGACGGGCGTCCTGCAGCATCGACACGAGGTCATAGGCAGGATGCGTGGCGAAGGCGTCCTGAAAGTCCAGCAGCCCGACTTGGCGATCGCCGTCGCGGTCCGGCAGGTGGATCATGTTCTCGGCGTGGAAGTCGCGCAGCGCCAGCACTGCCGGTTGGGCGGCAACGGGGTCCAGCGCGTGTTGCAGCGCGTCGCGGGCGTCTGACAAAAGGCCTGCGCATTCGGGGGCGTAGAATTCGAAGGCGGGGACGACCATGGCGGCCAGCGCCGGGGCTGTCATGGGGCGCAGGCCGGCGGGCAGGGGTTTGGACTGAAGGCGGATCAGCATGTTGGCGGCAAGGCGATACAGCGGCTCTTCCTGCGTGCGGTCGGTCGCCATGACGCGGGCAAAGAGCGCGTCTCCGAAATCCTCGAGCAGCAGCAATCCGACATCGGTGTTTTCGTGGTGCAGCACCGGGGCAGAGAAGCCCAGCCGGTAGAGGTGCGCGCGAATGGCAAGGAAAGCGCCCTGATCGCCGCAGGTTTCGGGGTCGGCGTCCATCAGGATCAGCGACTGTCCGTCGGGGCCGCGCAAACGTTCGTAGCGGCGGGACGAGGCATCGCCGGCAAGCGCGTCGCGACGCCAGCCATTCAGGCCAGCCTCGGCGAGGAAGCCGGCGATCAGGTCGTCGCGAGTCATGCGGCCAGCGCTCCGGGCAGGTCGTCCCAGCGTGCCGCGCTCCACGCCAGTGTCAGCACGCGGGTGTCGTGATCCGGGCCCGGCTCGAAGCTCAGCCGCAGGGCCGTTCCCGGGGCGGTCTCCTCAAGACGGTCCGGCCATTCGATCAGGCAGATCGCGCTGTCGAATGCCTCGGTCAGGCCCAGTTCCTCGACCTCGTCCACGTCGCCAAGGCGGTACAAATCGGCGTGCCAGATTTCACAGGGCGCGGCGTCGTAGGTCTGGACCAGCGTGAAGGTCGGCGAGGGTACGTCTTCGGGTGCAGTCAGCAGCGTCTGGATCAAGCAGCGGGCGAAATGGGTCTTGCCGGCGCCGATCTCTCCCTCAAGCAGCAGGACGTCGCCCGGCCCCAGCCGGACCCCGAGACGGGCGGCAAAGCGGCAAGTCGCCTGCGGGGACGGCAAGGTGAGCGAGAGGGTCTGAGAGGTCATGGGCGGACATTACCTTGCCCGCCGGTCCGTGCAAGGCCGATCAGCCGAGCAGGGGCACCGTTGCGCCGTCACCGGCGGGTCCCGGCTCAACCTCGATCTGACGGAAGGACACCAGCGTCGCGCCACCTGGCAGCGGTTCGGCGCAGAAATCCAGTGCGCCGAGGGTTTCGTGTTGCAGCCGCGCGCGCCGTGCCGACCGCTCACCGAAGGCCGATACGAATTGCGACAACCCGTCCCAGACCGGGCTGACCGCACATTCCGACTGCCAGATCTTGAGGATGTCCGAGATCGTGGTTTCCGCGAAGCTTGAATCGGGGTCGAACCTCCACATCTGGCGGAACGCTTCGTTCGAGAAGGTCAGGATGCCAATCTGCGAGAACACCACAAGCGCATTGTCCTGACGGTCGAGCACGGCCTGACTGGTTTCCAGTTCGGCCCGGAAGCGGCGGGTCAGGGACACCTCGGCGCTGATATCCTCGAACAGGAAGGCCACCGCGCCGTCCGGGTGGGGCTTGCCGGTGACGCGGTAGGTCAGGCCGGAGGCGAGGTTCCAGGTGCGGCAATAGCGGCCGTCGCGCGCCGCCGCGATCACCGCGCCGATGCGTTCGCGCCAGTCGGGATAATTCTTGGGTTCGGGCATGACCTGATGGTCGCGCAGGTAATCGAAGAAGGCGGCAAGGCTGGGCCGCGCGGTCAGGAATTCAGCGGGAACGCCGGTCAGGTCGACCAGCGCCGGGTTGAACAGCGCCAGCCGCTGGGTGCGGTCGAAGACGGCCAGCCCGGTCGACAGGTGTGCGAAGGTCTTGGTCAGGGTCTGGACGAAGTTGCGTTGCGCCTGCTCGGCGCGGATCACCGCATCGACATTGACGGCATAGGCGACATAGCCGTTGTGGGTAACGCGGGTCGACACTTCGTACCATTCGGCGATCTCGCTGTCGCGGTCGCGGAGGGGCAGGCGCTTTGGGGTCGATACGGCCTCGGCGGGATCGAAGGCCCCGAACGGGCCCTTGAGATCGGTATCCATGCCGACCTGCTGGGCGAGGGTGCGATAGGCGCGGTTGTGCCAAGTGACGGTCGCGGTCTCGTCCACGGCCCAGACCGGATTGGGGGCGTCGGCGATGGCGGTGCGCAGGAAGCGCAGCTCGCGGTTGACGTCGATGCCAAGCTGACGGTCCAGCGACTGCGACGCATCGTCGATCAGCGTGATGCGCACCGCGTCGCCGGCCCGCGAAAAGATCAGGCGACCGGGATCATCGGCTGCCACCGCGGCGTAGGAGCGGCTGGTTTCCGCCCCGGTATCGAGCGCGTCTTCGGGCCGGTCAGGGAGGTCGCCGAAGCGGCGGCAGAGCTTCCTGCGCAGGCCGTGCCAGGCATTTCCGGTTGCGTCGTCCTCGGGATTGACATCATCGGCCAGCACCATCGCGGCCCCGCTGGCATCTGTCAGATCGACGCCGTGGAACAGGAAGCAGACGGTGTCGTTCTCGGGCTTGGCACGGCGTCGCGCCATGGACCAGCCCGGGTGCCCGACAACGAGCGCGGTCAGCAGTGTACCGGCCAGCGTCCCGCTCAGCAAAACAGCGAATTCGACAGTCGTGACATCGGCCAGCATGGATTGCTCTCCCTGTCCTCTGTCATGCACCGGGTCAGGTTAACAACTTGTTAAGACTGCTCGCCCATTTTTAACGGTTTCCGCCTCAGATCTCGATCGGCTGGTTCTCTCCCAGCGGGCCGGACCCTGCGCCCGCCGCACTGTCGAGCCGGTTGCGCGGCCAGGAGACCTCGACCAGCGCGCCGGACTGCCGGCCGGGTTGCAATGACCGGTCGTGGGGCGTGGAGGCATTGGTGAAGCTCAATTCGGCCCCCGAGCGCTCCAGCAGGGTCTTGGCGATGAACAGCCCCAGCCCCATGCCCTCGTACCCCGGGCGCTTGCTGCGGTCTGGATCGGTCCGGCGGCTGCGGACGAAGGGATCGCCGATCCGCCCGATCAGTTGCGGCGGATAGCCCAGCCCGTCGTCGACGATGCGGATCGAGATCTTGTCCTCGGTCCACATGCTGTCGATCCAGACATTGCCACGGGCGAAATCGACGGCGTTCTGCACGAGGTTGCGCAGCCCGTGGATGATTTCGGGCTGGCGGGCGATGGTGGGGATCGCCTGTTCGCCGCCGGGGCCGGGCTTGTGCTCGTAGTGAATTTGCTTGCCGCGGCTTTCGTGCGGTTCGGCGGCTTCACGGATGACTTCGGACAGGGGCGCGCGGCGAACCTGCATGTCGGCCTTGCCGGCGCGGCCCATGGAGCGCAGGATATCGCGGCAGCGGTCGGCCTGTTCGCGGATCAGCAGCGCGTCTTCCTTCAGGTCGGGATGGTCGTCCAGCTCGTCGGCTATCTCGGCGCTGGTCAGCTTGATGGTGGCCAGCGGCGTGCCCAGTTCGTGCGCCGCCGCCGCCACCACGCCGGCCAGATCGGTCAGCTTCTGTTCGCGGGCCAGCGCCATCTGGGTGGCGGTGACGGCATCGGACATGGCGTGCAGCTCGCCGGTCACACGGCGCGAATAGACCGACAGGAAGACGATGGCGATCACCATCGCCATCCATTTGCCGAAGACGAAAATGTCAGGGGTGCGCAGGATGAAGCCCTGCTCGGTACGCAGCGGCAGGTGCCAGACCGCGAGGACCGAGACCAGCAGGATGGCGATGGCGGCGATCACGATGGTGGGTCGGGTCGCCAGTACCGCGGCCGAGATCAGCACCGGCCCCAACAGCAGGATGATGAAGGGGTTGTGCAGCCCGCCGGTCAGAAACAGCAGGAAGGCCAGTTGCAGCAGGTCGAACAGCACCATCAGCATGTTTTCGGTGGCGCTGAGGCGCTTGTTCTCGGGGAATATCGCGATGGCGAAGAGGTTGGCCACGACCGACAGGCCGATCGCCAGATAGCACAGCCCGATTTCAAGCGAGAGGTTGAACCATTGCTGCGCCACGATCAGCGCCGTAAGCTGACCTATGATCGCCGCCCAGCGCAGCATGATCATGGTGCGCAGCCGGACCCAGTTGCCGCGGCGGTGTTCGGTCAGGAAGTCCGAGCCCAGTTCTGCCATCTGCGCGCTTTCGCCTCTTGATCCCGGATGGGGGATTGATACGTGTCGGACGCCGGGCATTCAACGCCCAAGGTCATCTTCGAGGTTGTCCCCATGGTCCGTATCGCCGCCCTTCTGGCCTCCCTAGCCGTCGTCGCGCTTGTCGGGGGGCTCTGGTATGCCTCGCAGCCGCGTGGGGGCGACCAATTTGCCCAGTGCCGGTCGGCGGCCATAGCCGGCGGCACCGATGCCATTGGCGGGCCGTTCGAATTGGTGAACGGGCAGGGCGAGACCGTCACCGACGCGGAGGTGATCACCGAGCCGTCGATCCTTTACTTCGGGTATACCTTCTGCCCCGACATCTGCCCGCTGGACTTTGCCCGCAATGCGCAGGCGGTCGATCTGCTGGCCGACCAGGGGCATTCGGTGACGCCGGTCTTCATCTCGGTCGATCCTGAACGCGACACGCCCGAGGTGGTCGGCGACTTCGCCTACAACAACCACGAGAAGGCGATCGGGCTGACAGGATCGGCCGAACAGGTGAAGGCCGCCAGCCAGGCCTACCGGACCTATTACAAGGCGCATGACAAGGACGACGAATTCTATCTGCTCGACCACACCACCTTTTCCTACCTCGTCCTGCCCGAGCACGGTTTCGTCGAATTCTTCCGACGTGAAGCCACGCCCGAGCAGATGGCCGAGACCACGGCCTGCTTCATCGGCGCCGCCGGCTGACGGGCGGCCTGCCGGCAGGAGGTTTGACACCGCCGCACCGGTCGGAGAATACTCGCTTCGACGCGGGGGAAGCCCTGCCTACCAGGAGGACGACGAGTGGCAGAGAACACGCAGGATCTGGGCGAGGACAAGTCGCTTCTACTGGTCGATGACGACGAACCCTTCCTGCGGCGGCTGGCCAAGGCAATGGAAAAGCGCGGTTTCGAGGTCGAGAGTGCCGGATCGGTCGCCGCAGGCCGCGCCATCGCAACCGCCCGCCCACCTGCCTATGCCGTGGTCGACCTGCGGCTCGAGGATGGCAACGGGCTCGACGTGGTGGAAGTGCTGCGCGAGAAGCGGCCCGACAGCCGGATCGTGGTGCTGACCGGCTATGGCGCGATTGCCACCGCGGTGGCGGCGGTCAAGATCGGGGCCACGGATTACCTGTCGAAACCCGCGGACGCCCGCGACATCACCAACGCGCTGCTTGCGACCGGCGACGACCTGCCGCCGCCGCCGGAGAACCCGATGAGCGCCGACCGCGTGCGGTGGGAGCATATCCAGCGGGTCTATGAGCTGTGCGACCGCAACGTGTCCGAAACCGCGCGGCGGCTGAACATGCACCGGCGGACCTTGCAGCGGATATTGGCGAAGCGATCTCCGAAATAGCGGTCGTCGGCGCGTCGGGTGGGTGCGGAAGTGGGGGCCAGCCCCCTTGCCCAGCTAATGATTGCACTTTTGGTGCACTGCTCGTCAACCGTGATGAGCTCAACCGCCCAATGGGATCAAGTGGCATGCAATCACAATCGAAAGCCTGTCTGGTGCAAGGCGTGTAGTTTGGCACAATAAACGTCCAAGGTGAGTCCCCTGGAGCCAAAACGTGCTTGCTGTTTCCAAGGCCTCATCAACGCGAACGGCTTGTTCTATACCCGCGCAGTCGGGCGCAGCCCGCAGGAAAGGCGCCGAACGGATCGGCGCCTTTCCTGCGGGCGGGCTTCCAGCGGGTCGATGCCTTATCAGCACACGATCCGCTGTTTCTTTGCCTCGCCTTTCTCGCCTGAAGCCTGCGAGCTCACCAGGCTGGCAAGGTCGGTTTCGAACTCGGCGCGAATTCCATGGAGCGCGGTTTCGTCCGGGATCAGGTCGATCGGAGCGATCAACATTTCCGGGTAGGTGTGGGCCTGGTCCACCATGGCGGGATCTCCGAGCAGCTCCTCCATCTGCGCCACGATCCGGGCATAGACGGTTCGGGGGTCCATCTCCGGCCGGCCCTGATGCTGCCTGCGGCGCAAGACTTCGGCAAGCTCCGCCTCGGCCGCTGCCAACCCGCGCCCGGCGTCTTCCAGGGGCGATTTGAGATCTGCAAAAGGCGCGCCGTCCTCGATCGCACGGAACAGGTTCTTCCGCTTGCGTTCAAAGCTGGCGATGGCCTTCCTCAGGCGTGCCTCTTCCGTCTCCAGGTTTGCCCCGGCCAGCTTTGCGCGCTCTTCCTTCAAGGCGGACTCGAAGCGAGCGCGCATGCCCGGGGCCTGGAAGGCGGCGCGCAGAGCACCGAAGACCCGCGCTTCGATACGGCGTCGCGAAATGGCCGTGCGGTTACCGCAGGCGCCCTTGCGCGCTTCGCCTCAGGAATAGCTCGTCCTGCTCGACATGACGTAGTTCGCCCCGCACTGCCCACAGCGCAGCAGGCCGGACAGCAGGTAGCGCGTGCGATGGGCCGAGCGCGGGTTGCCCTTGGCCCTTGCCGCGCGCTGTCGCCGTTCGAGCTCCGACCGCACGGCAGTCCAGAGATCGTCGGAGATGATGCGAAGCTCGGGGAATTCCTGCTCCACTGCATCCTCTTCGGTCTCGAAGGTTCGCTTCGAACCGGTTTCGGGATGATAGTGGCGCCCCGTCTTGCAGACGCTCGCGATTCCGATGTAGAGGCGATTGCGCAGGATGCCTTCGTGTCGCGCGGCGTGGCCGCGGATCGTCGTGCCCTCCCAGGTTCCGCCGTTCGGAGCCTCGATGCCGTCGATATTGAGGGCTCCGGCGATCTGCTGGCTCGACCGGCCTTCGGCGAACTCGGTGAATATGCGGGTCACGACCTCGGCCTGCTCGGGGTCGATCTCGCGGTTCAATCCCTCCGGCACATCCCGTTTGCGATAGCCGTAGGCCCGGGTGTGTAGCCGACCGCGGCTCAGCGCGCCGCGCATGCCGCGCCGGGTATGGGCCGCGATCATCTCGCTGAAATTCTGTGCGCCGAAGCCAGCGAAGAGAACCTTGAAGAAGTCCTGCGGCCCTTCGGTGGCCGAGTGCAGGGTGATGCCTTGGAACTGCAGGATCTCGAAGTGGTTGAGGGCGTCGGCCAGCCTGCGGGTCAGGCGTTCGACCGCCTCGATCACCACCACATCGGCC
Organism: Litorisediminivivens sp. KMU-197; assembly: GCF_056858395.1. NCBI lineage: Bacteria > Pseudomonadati > Pseudomonadota > Alphaproteobacteria > Rhodobacterales > Paracoccaceae > Litorisediminivivens > Litorisediminivivens sp. KMU-197. The sequence goes on from NZ_JBXEQG010000002.1 coordinate 150,741, forward strand.
TGACCGGCCATGGCCGCATCCTTCATGGCCTGGAAGCCGGGACGCCGGATATTCCGACCGGTCATCTCCATGTCCGAATAGACCGCGACGACGGTCCAGCCGTTCCGGTTGCAGTATTCCCGCGCCATGCGCTCCTGATCCTCCAGCGAAGTTGCTTGCTGCAGGTCTGAGCTGAAACGCGTGTAGATGATAGCCCGCTTGCTCATGCGAGGCACTCGTCGCTGGCTCCGATCGCGAGCTGCTGCGCGTTGACGTTTGCCGGCAGCTTGCACGCCTCGCGCTGCGCCTCGGCACGGGCCAGCAGGCTCAGCAGACCGGTGATCGCAAGATCAGCGGCGCGCCTGCCGCAGGGGTTGTCGTTGGCAGCCTGGAGAGCGCGGGCGGGGGTGGTGATGGTCATCTTGGGATCCTTTCCGATTGCGATGGCCCGTCAGGGCAATCGGGAATTCGGTTCGCTTCTCCGGAGAGAGAATTATTTATTTCCAGGTTTGACCCCCGCTCGTCGCGCCCGGGGCGAAAGCCACCGGCCGCGCTGGTCTCAGGAGTCTTCGGCGCGGAACATCTCGGTGAGGTGCTCAGCCCGCCGGAGATCGTGGAGCTGTTCCAGGCGGTCTCGCAGGAGGACCAGCGCCTGCTTGCTGGCGTCGAGACGCGCCGCGTCTTCCGAGTAGGCCCAGTAGACCTCCGGTTCCCCGAACTCGTGGTAGTCCACTTGGCGCACGCGGCCGTCTTCCACCTTGGCGGCCACGGCCTCGATCACCCGGTCGAAGGCCGAGAGATCACGCGGGTCGAAGATGCGGTCGCGCGCAATCATCGCGCCGAGATCGCCCGCCCTTCGCGCCACGGCCCCGTCGAGCGCGGCAGTGATCGCCTGGAGCGCCTCGAGCGCCGGGCGCATCTGCACCAGAACCTGGTAGACGGAAGACAGCAGCGGATCGTAGTCGAGAACCGGTTCAGACATGACGCAGCTCCCGCACCGTGCGCTTGCCGCGCGCCCGCCACTCGACGGTTACCGTCCGGGGGCGCGATCTGCCGAAGAGCCTGCTGCGCCGGATGTCCCGCTCGGCATGGATCCGGGCGCGCACCCTCTGCATCCGCTCCTGCGAACGGCCGGTCAGCCGGCCCAGCACCGGCGTCTTGAACACGGGGTGCACGTCAAACCCCGGGTGGGAGAGCGCGACCTTGACGCGTCGCGTCATGTCGAAGCTCGTGGGACGGTCCAGCGAGGCGGAAACGAGCTCATCGCGCTGGTCAACGGCAATGGCATGGCTGGCGCGGGACGGTCGCGGCCGCGAGGTGCCGTAGGCCAGCTCGGCGAAGACCTGGTCACCGATCCTCTCCAGTTCGAGCACCAGAGAGGGCCGGCATTTGGGGGCGTCCGAGCCCCCGCACTCATGCGGGAACTCGAAGGCAACCACGTCGCCGACCCGGAGTGTCCTGGCCCAGGGGGCGGTCGTGTCTTGGGGCAATGAGGGCTCGTTGGCCATTTGTATCACTTGTGTTCGTCGTTGCGTCTTCTGCCGCCCGGTCGGGACCCTGTTTGCGGCTGCGCGACACCACCGGTGCGCAGCCGCAAACAGGGTCATGGCCGGCCTGCATCCTGACTGGCTTCGTCCTTGGGGAGAGCGGTCGAGAGGGTGGCCCTCTCGACCCGGCGCCGGGCGCGCGATCAGGTGGGGGTTTGGGGGAGGAGTGTGGAACGACGCTCTCCCGGGCGCCGGGGTCTCGGGGTGTGCAGAACGGCCCCGAGCGGTTTCCAACGGAAACTGCGCGGCCTGATTAGTGAGTAACCCGGCCCGCACCACCCCCATGGCGTCCGGCACGCGATAGACTCAAACCGCTTCGTTTCCGGAATTCGACCTTTGATCAGACCTCCCGACCTCCAGAACGGAGGACGGAAGATGGACGAAACAAAGAAGTTTCCGGTGGTTATGCGGATGCAGGGTCTCTCACCCAAAGATCTCGGCGGCTTCGAGGCCCACCGATGCCGACGCGGCGGAGACCTCGGCCATATCGATCAAGCGCGTTCCAAACTGAACCGACCCCTCATTGGCGACGGCGATTGGGCGGCCAAGGCGCAGGCCGAGGTGCTCGACATGGCTCATGAAAACTTCGCAACAGAACTGGAAGGGTTGAAGCGCCGCCGCCGCAAGGCGGACCTGCGCAAGCGCCTCACCGAGGGTCCCCGCGACCCTCGGCGTACCACCCGCCATGGACCAATGCGCGAGATCATCCTGACCGCGAACCAAAAGTGGTTCGAGAAGGACGGCGAGGCCATGGAAGACGGCTCGATGTCGATCGAGCAAATGTTCGGCGAGGACCGGATAGAGCTCTTCGAAGAGCGGGCGCTCGCCTGGCTGCAAGAGCACTTCGGTGACGATGTGATCCATGCCCGCGCCGACCTCGACGAGACCACCTATCACATCCACGCGGTGATCCTGCCCCGGGCCCAGGGCAAGGACGGCCGCCGCATGCTGCAGCCGTCGAAGCATCCGATGATCCGCGACTACGAGGCAGCCCAGGACAGCGTGGGGGCGTGGTTCGGCGGGATCGGACTGACATGCGGCGAGAAGCGCGCCGAGAAACGGCGAAATGCGATCCGTCACAACGAGAAGCTGCGCCAGGACCAGGCGCAAGGGCAGCGCGAAGAGGAAATTCCGGACTCCGTGCCGGAGAAGCGTCGGCATGTCAGTCCCCGCGTTTGGCGGCGGGAGCAGGAGGAGAAGCTGGCCCGGCAGGAAAGCGCCCTGCAGGCGCGGGAGGTCGAGGTCACCGAGAAGCAGCGCGACGCCCAGGATGTGCTCGACGTCGCCGCGAAGATTGCCGCTGGTGACACCACCGCCGTTGAGGCGCAGCCCTTGGATAGCCCCGGGGTGACACGCGCCCGAACACTCTTCGCGCGGGCCTTTGTCCGGCTACGGCACGCTGCACGCCATGAAGCGCAACAGCGCGTGAAAACCGCCTTGGAGCAAATTCGTACCGCTGACGCGGCGATTGTCCGGATGGCGAAGCAGCTGCCGCGCCAGGCCCGTGAAGACATCGCCAAGACGCGACCCGGGCTCGCCAGGACTCTCGGAAAACTTGGAGACATCGTCGGAGGGGCTGCCGGCCGCAAGCGCGGCAGGGACGATGAAGAACGGTAGAGTCAAACAATCAAACAAACCGTTTCCGAGTTCGCCAGACGGTATCACTTCCCATTCAGCCGTGGGCACTTGCCCCGGTCGCGGCACGCCGCTCACCTCAGAAAACCAAAAGGAAACCAATAGAATGAAAATGTCCCAGTCGCAGAAGCGCATCCTCTCCACGATCAGCGAAACCATCGAGCGCGAAGAGGCAGAAACCGCCATCATGCGGGTGCTCCAGGTCAAGATCGGCAAGTTCTTCGAGACTGCTCAAAGCGACCCGACGTTCCTCATCGAGTTCTTCGCCCGCGTCGAGATGGTCGCCAATGCCTCGCAGGCCAAGTCCATCGCAACGCATCCCATCCCGGCCGCCACAGGCAGCACGGCGTTAGGTCGTGAATTTTGAGCCTGAATCCGTTACAACAGCACCAGCGTAGGTGGTGTGGGCCGTAATCGGTGCAATCGACCGATGAAGTCAGGTATCCGGATGACCGGGTATTGCCGGATCGCCAACATGACAGATTACTGGCGAACACCGAAAGATAGTTACGGTTTCCCGTGCCCATACAAATTTGATTTCTAAACGTTTTTTACCGCCCTGCGCACAGAACTTTCTCTCGTTCACATTTGACAAAAGGACAAACAATGACCAGACACCAGGCACAAAGTATCTCGCGTCGCACATTGTTGCGATCCGGGGCCGCGTCGGCGGCGGCGTTGACGTTTGCGCCAAACGTTTTGCGGGCTCAGGGCGCCCGTGTCCGCAAGAACATGAAGAGCGAAGGCGGTCTTGTCGACCTGCAGACCTACGGCGAAGGCGTGGCCGAGATGCTGAAGCTGCCTTTGAGCGATGGGCGCAACTGGTACCGCCAAGGCTTCGTTCATTTCATCGACTGCCCTCATGGAAACTGGTGGTTCACCAGCTGGCACCGCGGATATCTTAGCCATTTCGAAGAGATCATCCGCGAATTGACCGGCAAGGAAGACTTCATGCTGCCCTATTGGGATTGGACAGAGCCTGCCCACTCTGTACCCGCGTCGATGTTCGGCAGTGACAATCCGCTGGATCCGGTCAATTTCAGGTCGCCCACGGCCAATTTCATCGCCACCAAGGAGGAGTTCCAGAAAACGGTCCGTCCGGTAATGGAAGACTTCTGGAACCATATGACGCCTAGCCAGAAAGTCGAGCAGGACAAGCGATCCAATACCGACTTCGAAGTCATGTGGGCCCAAAAACACCTCGAAAACGCCACCTATGCCTTCCAGGAACGGAAGTACGCGCGTTTTCTGACCGAAGCGAACCCGAAGCTGGACTCCCGCACGCGAAAGATGGTCGCGCTTGACGGGGTTCTCGGCAACCTCGCGCCGACGAAATTTGCCGGTCCGTTCAAAGGGAAAGATGATCCGTTTTTCGAGAATTCGGTAACCGACAGTCACCACGTAGAAGGCAAATTCAGCGGTTTGTCGGCGACCCATAACCTGGTTCACAACAGCACCGGCGGTTTCGAGGATGAACAGGAAAACTACGTTGAACCCTACGGCAACATGATGAACAACCTGTCGCCGTTGGATCCGATCTTTTTCCTGCATCATTGCAACATAGACCGGCTATGGGACGTCTGGACGCGAAAACAACAGGCCCTCGGATTGCCGATTGCCCCGACGGGGGACCTGCTTGAGCCCTACAAGAAAGAGCAATACCTGTTCTTCTTCGACCGCGCCGGTGACCCCGTCGGCGGCAACTCCACATCATGGGACTACTTCGATACCAGCGCCTTCGGTTACAGCTACCAGCCAGGTTCTGGTGAGCAAGCCGTCCCCCCGACGACCAGGCTTGCGAAAAGCGAGAATGTCGCCGGCGCCATGTTGGTCGCATCAGCCGGTCGCCTTGCCCCAACTGTGGATGCCGTCGTCTCAGGCGCATTGGCGCGGTCCATCGCACAGCCCAAAGAAAGCACGGTCCACCTGGCAACCGTTACTTTCGTGCCACCTGCCGACAGCCGTGCGAAGGTCTTCGATCTTTATATCTCGCCAAAAGGACAGCCTCCTGTTCTTGGCCTGGACAGCCCCGAATTCGCGGGCAGCTTTGCGTTCTTTGGTCACGGGCAAAGCACGGAGACCGGGTTTACCGTGCCGATCGATGCGGTTCTGGATCGCATGGCGGAAGACGGACTTCTGTCCGAAGGCGCGGCGTTGTCGTTTTCGCTGGTCGTTGCGGGAAGTGACAAAGCCGAGGCGGCCAGCGTGGAGGACAACGGGCTGCTGCAGTCGGTGAATGTTCACGTCGTTTCCGAGGGGTAGTGATCGCGCCCGTCACGCTCCGACGCGGGACTTGCGAAGCCTTTTGGCGCAACTGTTCGGCCCGCTTGGCATGCTTAGACCTTGCCGGGCGGGCTGCCTTGATGACCGCAGCTTGAGCACGAGAATTCGCAAATTTCCGCCAAATCGTGCACGTTGACAGAAAATCTACGGTGGTGATCATGGAGAACGTGGATTTGCGGGCCTGCGTTGGGGTCGCAGGACGTTTTTGCACCGGTACAGACTGGTTTAATCCGAATGAGCGCGCTGCTGCTCGGGCTATTCCGCCAAGATCACGGGAACTGCAGTCGCCGGTCTGCTCGCTACACCATTGAAGCTATTCGGAGAGAAAAAATTGACCCCACCAGCAGGCGTGTTCAGATCGTGCATCGGAAAATATCAGGTTACCGCGCTTTACGACGGCGCGATCCAGGTTCCAAACGACGTCTTTCTCGGGGAGGATCGGCAAAAGATCCAGGAGGCCCTACAGAACGGTGGCATGGGGCTGGCGCCTGACCTGGTCCCAATTCCGGTTCTCGCCTTTTGTCTGCAGTCGGACGATGCGACGATCCTGATCGATGCGGGGCTTGGCGCCGTCGACGCGTTCGGCCCCGGAACCGGGCACGTGGCAAGCGCGCTTTCGGCGGCGGGTATCCAGCCATCGGAGGTTTCGCTTGTCGTGGTGACACACGCGCATCCCGACCACATCGGCGGGTTGCTGACAGGCGAAGAGCCGACCTTTCCCAATGCCCGCATGGTGATGACCGAAGCCGAGCATGGGTTCTGGTCTGACACCGGGATCACGGCCCAGGCTCCGGAAGACATGCGCGGGTTCTTCCACCTGGCGCAGGGAGTGTTCGGCGCCTACGGAGATCGCCTCGAACTGGTGTCGCCGGACACCGAAATTCACAGCGGCATCCGACTTGAAGCTGCACCGGGACACACACCGGGTCATTCGATCCTGCATATCGATGGCGGGGACCAGCAATTCGTGATGATGGCCGACATTGTGCACAACGCGGTTCTGCAGACCTCCCATCCCGAGATAGGATTTGCCTTCGACGTCGATCCGGGCCAGGCCGCCGAGACGCGCTCCGGCTTGCTGGATCGCTGCGCTGCGGACAATGTGCTGATCGCAGCCTCACATGTGCCGTTTCCCGGGCTCGGGCGGTTCCTGCGGGATGGCGCCGGGTACCGGTATGCGCCTGCAACGCTGGCCGGATGATCGGTCTCGGGTGACGCCGTCCCGCGGCTCTGTGGTCCTGTGCCAGCCCGGTAAATCCTTGTGCCACGCCAGCGGCCCATGTCATGACTTGGTGTGCGGCATCCGGAATTATTGCCAATGCCCGGGGGGAATACGATGACACGACGTATCATGATCCTTGTATATCCGGGCTGCATGGCGCTTGATATCGTTGGCCCCTCGGACACGTTTTTGATGGCCAATACCGTCGTCCGCGAACATTCCGGCCAGACGGCCGAGCCCGCCTACGACGTCTCGCTGGTTGCGCCGACGCTTGGAAGCCTCAAGACCGCCGGTTCCATCATCACGATAAACGTCGATCGCAGGTGCGAAGACGTCACCGACGCGGAACTGGACGACACCGATCTGGTGCTTGTCAGCGGCGGCGTCTCTGCAATCGACATCCGAACCGACCCGGGGATGCAGGAATTCATCACCCGAGCCCATGGCCGGGCCAATCGGATCGGTTCGATCTGCACGGGGGCCTTTCTGCTGGCCGAGGCGGGCATCATCGGCGGCCGCAAGGCAGCAACCCATTGGCGCAAGGCCAAGGTGCTCCAAGAGGCCTATCCGGATGTCGAGGTCGAGCCGGCCAGCATCGTCTGCAAGGATGGCAACGTCTGGACCTCTGGCGGCATCACGTCCGGCATCGATCTGGCGCTGTCGATCGTCGAAGAAGACCTCGGGCCGGAAATTGCCCGCTCTGTCGCCCGACTGATGGTGACGCACATGACGCGGCGCGGCGATCAGAACCAATATGAGGATATCGACCTCGACGCCCCGACGCGCGTCGGAGCGGCGGATGTGGTGATGCAGGAAATACTCATCTACATCCGCGTCCACCCGACAAGGGACCTCAGGCTCGAGACGCTGGCCGAGCAGTTCAACCTGACGGAAAAGACGCTTGCCCGACACTTCAAGTCGTTCTCGGGAAGGACGATAGGGAAGTACGTCGAAGAGGTTCGCCTTGTCCATGCGCAGGCGCGGCTTGAAAACTCGGGGGAATCCTTAAGTGAAATCGCTCGCAGTTCGGGATTTCCGTCGAACGAGGCGTTGCGAAGAGCCTTCTCCAAACGCTTTTCCATTACGCCGGCGGAGTTCCGTGCGCGGTTTCGGACGGCTGCAGAGCAGTTGCAGAAGGCCCCCGCCGAATGAGCCCGTACCAAGCCGGATCGTCACTGCCCTGACCGCTCTGGCGCTACGCTTGTACCGAGCCCTGCTGCGCTGTGGTTGAAACTTACACAAGCACCGGGATCACGAGAACGGCTTGCCACGTCGGACGATCTCACCCGCAGTAAGCCAGAGCCTTTAAAGCGGTCGGTCCCGGGCCACTTTGTCCGAAATCGCGTGTCTTCTGTCCTGTGTCCGAGACAGCGGGATCCGTAGTCTTGTTGGATCAACAAGACAGGAACCTTTGCAATGTCTTACTCAGATTTAACTACATATTTCATGACCTTGGTGGCAATTTCCCTGGCGCCCGGCCCGGTTTTCCTGATGTTGCTGGTGCGGTCGGCCGGCAACGACATCTCGGGCGCGATCGGCTTTGCGATCGGTTACGCGATCGGCGGGATCGCGATCATTTCGGTGGTCTGCTTCGGGCTCAGCACATGGCTCACCGCGGTTCCCGAGGTTCTCGAGTACAGCAAGTACGTCATGATGGCTTACATGAGTTGGCTGGCCTACGGGATCTGGAAAGGCGACTTTGACTTGAACAGGTCGTGCGATGCGCCGCGCCGCCCGATCCTTTCCTCGATCTTCGCCGGGGTTTTCACCTGCTTCATCTCGCCCTACATGATGGTTCTGTTCCCGCTGGTGCTGCCCGAGATGATGGACATCACCCTGATCCGGATGCCCGAATTCCTGATCATCGCGGTCACAACCTTCCTTTCCCTGTTCGGAAGCGCGGCCCTGATCGTGGGCTTCGCAGCACCGCTGCGCCGCCTGGCCAAATCGCCGCGCTCGATGCGCCTCATGAACCGTTCGCTGGCGACGATCCTGGTATCGGTCGGCGGCTGGATGGCCCTGACCTGACCCTCAGGCATCCGGTTCGATGGATGCAGCCGGGTGACCATTGTCAGCGAGCTTCGGCTCGCTGACATGACGCGACGGGCAGGCCTCTGACGAAGGTCAGGCTGCGGCCCGGATCAATATCCTTGTTAACCCGTCACGCTGCCCCAATACTCGGCCGTGACAAAATCTGGAGAGCGCCATGCCGAAATTTCAGGGCAAGAGAATAAGAATTGCATTGGCGACAGCGCTTTTGATCGGCGGGGCTCCGCAGGCATTCGCGGCAAACTGCCTTGAGGTCACGCTCACCGGCACACAGGGCGGACCGGCTGTGTTCAACGGGCTGGCCGGGGCCGGAACTCTGGTCCGGTATGGCCCGGAGGAGAAGGGCTGCTCTGACATCCTGCTGCAATTCGATGCCGGTCGTGGCACGCTGCAGCGACTGTCGCAGATCGATGTGACAGTCCTCCAAATCCAGGCGATCTTTCTGACGCATGTCCATTCCGACCACGTCGATGGTCTGGCCGATCTGATGCAGTTGCGCTGGCACCTGGGGTCGCAGTTGCCAAAGGTCGATCTGGTGTGCAGCCAGGACGCGCCGTCGCCGACCGGACATGCGATGAGCTGCACGCAACTGGCGGAACATATCGGCGATCCCTACCTCCGGTCCGGCGAAATCGCCCAGCGGTTGGCCGAGAACCCTGATCGGCTGCCAGGCGGGTCAGCGGACCTTCTGAATATCGAGGTGTTCACGCCCGGCAACGCCCCCGCAGAAGTCTGGCGTCAGGACGACGTGGTCGTCAGCGCCATCGCGTCACGCCATGTCCCGGGGCACGTCTCCTACAGGGTCGATACGCCGGCAGGAAGTGTGGTGATTGGTGGCGACGCTTCCAACGACACACCGAAGCCGCCACGGGACAGCTCCGTGTCGGCCAACGTCGAAACCCTGGCGCAAGGGGCCGACATCCTGGTTCACAGCGTGATCCATCGCGTCATGGGGCCGGGCGGCTCCAGCGGATTTCCGACCTCGGTCTACTATCGCCAAAGCACCGCCGAGGACCTCGGCGCGATGGCAGAACGGGCCGGCGTCGCCAACCTGATGTATACGCATCTCATCCCACCGTTGGGCGCTGCGGTGATGGGGCCTTATCCCGTGCAGCCCGGCGGGCTGAGCGAGGCTGATTTCGAAGCCTCCGCGCGCGAGGGTGGATATTCCGGCAACGTGGTTGTCGGAACCGATCTGGCAACGCTCAAACTTCCCGCAGATTAGACCCTCGCGGATCAAGCGAAGGTTCACTTGAGCGCTTCCCCCAATTCAGTCAACTTCGCCTCTGGTTCTTACGGCTGACATCCACAGCTCAACCTGTGCGGCCCAGAGAGGATGATGTCCCGGGAAGTGGTGTAGCTCCGCATGAGCCTCGCGCTCACTGGCGGGCCGAGCTGGTCAGTCGCGCTGCGCAGCAGGCAGGCTGACCATGACATCATCGCAGACCGGCGTGAGCGTTTCCAGCGTCATGTAACGGCCACGCTGGACGGTCCATTCATCGGTCTGCTCCATCAGGATCGCCCCCACCAGTCTCCGGATCGACGCCTCGTTGGGGAAGATCCCGACGACGTCCGTGCGTCGCTTGATCTCACCGTTCAGGCGCTCAATCGGATTCGTGGAATGCAACTTCGCGCGGTGCTGGGCCGGGAAGGTCATGTAGGCCAGCACGTCCTCCTCCGCCGTATCCATGAGCGTGGCCAGTTTCGGCAGCTTGGGCCGCATCTGGTCCGCTACCAGCCGCCACTGGGTCTTGGCCGCGGCATGGTCGGGCTGCGCAAAGGCGGTGGCGATAAAGGCCGAGACCACCCTGCGGCTGCTCTTGCCGGCATGGGCCAGGGCATTGCGCTGGAAATGCACCCGGCAGCGCTGCCAGGTGGTGGACAAAACCCGAGCCGTGGCCGCCTTGATGCCCTCATGCGCATCGCTGATCACCAGCTTCACGCCGGAGAGACCGCGGCGGACGAGATCGCGCAGAAACTCTGTCCAGAACGGCTCGGCCTCGGAAGCACCGATCGCCATGCCCAGCACTTCGCGCCGGCCGTCAGTGTTCACGCCCACCGCGATCGTCACGGCGACGGACACGATCCGACCACCCTGGCGGACCTTGAGATAGGTCGCGTCGATCCACAGGTAGGGCCATTCTCCTTCGATTGGCCGGGTGAGGAAGGTATCGACCCGCCCGTCGATCTCTTCGCAGAGCCGGCTGACCTGGCTCTTGGAGATACCGGTGCCGCCCATGGCCTGCACGAGGTCATCCATCGATCGCGTCGACACGCCATGGACATAAGCTTCCTGGATGACGGCCGTCAGCGCCTTTTCCACCGAGCGCCGTGGCTCGAGAAAAGAAGGGAAGTAGGAGCCCGTGCGCAGGCGCGAGATGCGCAGCTCGACGCTGCCCGCCCGGGTCTGCCAGTCCCGATCGCGATAACCGTTGCGCCGTGCCAGCCGCTCGGGGCTCTTTTCGCCGTAGTCGGCGCCGGTCTTGGCACCGACCTCCAACTCCATCAGCCGCTCGGCGGCAAAGCCGATCATCTCGCGTAGCAGGTCCGCATCGCCGCTCTTCTCGACGAGCGCGCGAAGGTCAATCATCGGTTTGGTCATCGGGTCTATCCCTCGGTTCAAGTTGGTTGTCGCAACCCGACCCTACCGAGAAACCCGATGGCCACCGACAGCTACACCACGCCCCGGGACGTCACCCCAGAGAGGCGGACCTCCCCTGCAGCGACGGCGGAACTGCAATGGTCCGGCCGGGCGCGCCCATACGCCTGACCACTCGCTCCAACGTCGCTCTGCGGATGCCTGCAAAGGTGTCAATGGCTGCTATATCAAGTGCGCCTCTGGAGCCTAAGCTCCCAGCGACACGCATGCTATTGCACAGGTCTCAGAGCACAGAGCCGCCCGAATGGAAGTCCAATTGACGGCCGGGCAGCGCCCCACACCCCCGGAGTTTAGGGGCAAGATGAAGGAGCGGGTCAGCATTGCTCCAGCAGCGTGGCGTGACGCGCCGTGAAATCGTCGCGGACCTCGCGCGGCGGGCGCAGGGTGATGGTGAGACCGTCGATCTTGTCGGGGTCCGGCCTGCCGAAGAAGCCGTTGGCCTCCTGCTCGGTAAAGCCGGCGATCTGCGTGGCCTCCATCCAGGCGCTGATCCGGTCTGCCCGCTTGATCTGGCGCTTGATGATGGCCGGCAGCACCGCGGGCAGACCGAAGCGGATGTGGATTGCCGCGGTCAGCCGGTCGTCGAGCGCGCCGTAATCCGGCCCGACCGCCGCCTTGACCGGCGAGATCATGTCGCCGATCACGTATTCCGGCGCATCGTGCAACAGCGCCGCCAGCCGCCAGCGCACAGGGGCCTTGGGGTTCATACGGGAAAACAGCGCTTCGACCAGAAGCGAATGCTCGGCGACGGAATAGGCGAAATCGCCCCGGGTCTGGCCATTCCAGCGCGCCACGAAGGCGAGGCCATGGGCAATGTCCTCGATCTCGATATCCATCGGGGTCGGGTCCAGCAGGTCGAGCCTGCGGCCCGAAAGCATCCTCTGCCAGGCGCGGGGTGATTTGGGGGGCATCGCGTGGTCTCCGTTCGGGCACCGGTCCTAGCGCGCGGCCGGGCCGCCTGCAAATGCAAAGGCACGGGGTCGTCACGGGATTTTGGCCTGACGTTTATGGCGGAGAGGGCGATCACACGCCATATTTTGTGTGTGACATGACCGGGCTTCACTGCCCTTGCACATGAGGCCCCTGAACAAGGAGACTTCTCATGTACAAACGTCTGATAGCAGCAGCCCTGGTGTTTGGCGCGGCCGCGCTGGCGCCGCCCCTGTCGGCCCAGCCTTCGATCTGCATGTCGCGTGACGCGCTTGTGAAATCGCTCGAGACGCGCTTTGCGGAATCCTTCGGCGGTGGCGGCCTGCAGTCTGAAAAAAGGCTGATCGAGGTGTGGCGTTCGGTGGATACCGGCAGCTTCACGATCCTGCTGACCCGCCCCGATGGCACCAGCTGCGTGCTGGCGACCGGCGCCCACTGGCAGGACGCCCTGCTTGACCCCGAAGGTGTGGCCGGCTGATTCGATCCATGTTGTCGATCAGCCTGTCCGGTGCTATCTGCCGCTGCAACGTGAAATGTCAGCAGGATCCGATCACATGAGCACCGACTACACCGTGAAGGATATCGCGCTCGCCGACTTCGGTCGGAAAGAGCTGGATATTGCCGAAACCGAGATGCCGGGGCTGATGGCTCTGCGCGAGCAGTATGGTGAAGAAAAGCCGCTGAAGGGCGCACGCATCGTCGGCTCGCTGCACATGACGATTCAGACCGCGGTGCTGATCGAGACGCTGGTGGCGCTGGGCGCGGATGTGCGCTGGGCCTCGTGCAACATCTTCTCGACCCAGGATCACGCGGCGGCGGCCATTGCCAAAGCGGGCATCCCGGTGTTTGCCATCAAGGGTCAGTCGCTGGCAGAGCACTGGGACTACCTCGATAAGTCCTTCGCCTTCCCCGAGGGTGCCAACATGATCCTCGACGATGGCGGCGACGCCACGCTTTACGTGCTGCTTGGCGCGCGGGCCGAGGCCGGCGAGGATGTGCTGGGCGTGCCCGGATCTGAAGAGGAAGAGGTGATCTTCAACCAGATCCGCAAGCGCATGAAGGAAAGCCCCGGCTGGTTCACCAAGACCCGCGACGCCATCAAGGGTGTCTCGGAAGAGACCACCACCGGTGTGCACCGTTTGTATGACCTGCAGAAGAAGGGCCAGCTGCCGTTCCCTGCGATCAACGTCAACGACAGTGTCACCAAGTCGAAGTTCGACAACAAGTACGGCTGCAAGGAAAGCCTTGTCGACGGCATTCGCCGCGCCACCGACACCATGATGGCCGGCAAGGTCGCCGTGGTCTGCGGCTATGGCGACGTGGGCAAGGGTTCGGCCGCGTCGCTGCGCGGCGCCGGTGCCCGCGTGAAGGTGACCGAGGTCGATCCGATCTGTGCGCTTCAGGCGGCGATGGACGGTTTTGAGGTCGTGGTGCTGGAAGACGTCATCGACAGCGCCGATATCTTCATCACCACCACCGGCAACCGCGACGTGATCCGCATCGAGCACATGCGCGAGATGAAGGACATGGCGATCGTCGGCAACATCGGCCACTTCGACAACGAGATTCAGGTCGCCAACCTGAAGAACCACAAGTGGACCAACATCAAGGAACAGGTGGACATGATCGAGATGCCTTCGGGCAACCGCATCATCCTGCTGTCCGAAGGGCGCCTGCTGAACCTCGGCAATGCCACGGGCCACCCGTCCTTTGTGATGTCGGCGTCCTTCACCAACCAGGTGCTGGCGCAGATCGAGCTGTGGACCAAGGGCGACGACTACGGCAACCAGGTCTACATCCTGCCCAAGCACCTCGACGAGATGGTGGCCCGCCTGCATCTTGAAAAAATCGGCGCGCGGCTGACCACGCTGGACCCGGAGCAGGCCGCCTATATCGGCGTGACGCCGGAAGGCCCGTTCAAGCCCGAGCATTACCGCTACTGACACCGGCCTGCGCCCGGCTTTAGCCGGGCGCGCCTTCCGAAATCGACAGGCAGGTCGATTTTCGGCAAGAATTTTCTGCTGATCGGATGATACTACCTCAATCCGCGCCGATCGCGGCTGCGGGACAGGAGATCGTCGTGGTTACCGCTGTAGAAGACCCCGAACCCCTGCCGGACGGCGTTGTCGACTTGACGGCTGTGCCGTCGTCAGAGCCGATCGCCCGCACCCCCGAAAACGACGCGATCTACCGAGCCATCCGCGGCGAGATCAATGCCGAGCTGGCTCTGATAACCGCGAGGGTCAACTGGCTGATCGCCTCGCAGGCGTTCCTGTTCATGCCGCTGACCATCGGCAGCCGGTCCGAGAGGCTGGCCGACAGCATCCTGTTTCCCTTCGTCCCGGTGCTGGGGCTGGTGCTCTGCCTGCTGATCCTCGTGGCGATCTTCGCCGCCGTTTGGCGCAGCCAGCAGTGGCGGCGAAAGGCGAGGCAGGGTGCCTATCGCGGCGACACAACGGCCGACGAATTCTCGATCGTGTTGCCGCACACGCCGCTCATTCCCTACCTGGGGTTCATCGGCAGCCTTGGCGTTCCCTTGGCGTTGATCATCGCCTGGAGCCTGATCCTGTTGGCGCCCCCCGCTGCCGGGTGATCGTTGCAGGGCGCACACGCTGATCGACGACTTTTCAGTTTCCGGAAAAGGTCGGAGGGATTAGACATTGTCAGATCGTCGTTTGCCGGTAAGGTTGCCCTACAAATGACGCCCGCGAGATCGGGCGCGAGAAACGGGGAGACAGATATGGGAAAACGTGACGATCTGATTGCGCGCTACGCGGAAGATCTGCGCAACAAGTGCGGCATGGAGCCGGACATGGACCTTCTGCGCAAGGTCACCATCGGATGCGGTCCGGCGATCTACAACGAAGATTCGAACACGGTGGCGGGGTCGCAGACCAGCGAACTTCGGACCATCGAGAAGAATTTCCTGATGAAGAAGCTCGGCCTGCCCGAGGGGCCGGAGCTGATGGGCGGCATTCAGAAGGCCATCGAGACCTATGGCCGGTCCGAGCGGAACAAGTATCGAGCGGTGGTCTATTACCTGCTGACCAAGCACTTCGGAAAGGAATCGGTCTACGGCTGATTTCCCGCCGGAACGGTCGTTTGGCTGAAGGCGCTCCGATCCGGGGCGCCTTTTTCAATGACACCGAACTGAAAAGCCGGATTCCAGCCGCCTTGGTTGCCGAATTGCTAACCGGTATCCGCTACCCCTTGTTTCCAAGAGGTTGCCGCGGTGCCAAGCGCCGAAATTAATTCCGTTTTTACTAAGACCTGTGGGCTAACGCCGGTATTGCCTACAACTGGACTGAATATCAATTTGGTCCGGCGCGATTACTAATGTAGCTAGATAGGCGTCGGACCAGAAAGGTCGGAGCCAGGAAATTCACGAATGGATGTGTGGGAGCATCCGGGGTGAGTTGAGGCCCTGACCGAATACGCGGTCAGGGCCTCATTTCTTTTTAGAACAATGTCAGCATCAGACCCATCGCGGCACAGGCCAGCGTGGCATAGCCCGCGTCGATCGCCGACAGCTTGAAGGGGTTGCCCTGATAGAGGTTGTTGAGCACGATCCAGGGGCTGATAAAGAACAGTCCGATCCCGATTCCGGCCACGATTCCTTTACCTACCGTGTCGATGGCGGTCAGCGCGAAGGTGTGACGCATCATGCCCGCGACCAGCAGGATCATCAGGAACGACAGCGCGAAAATCTTAGGATCCTGCCCGCCCTTGGGCTTGCCGTCGGCGTCGCGTTCGATCCCTGCGGCTGTCATCCACGGTTCGGCCAGCCACATGTACCAAAGCGCGCCGAGGCCGAAGCCCACGATCGCTGCCAGAAGGACACTGAAAATTCCCATGTGATTCTCTCCCTGCGTTTGCCCTCGGAATTAACCCTTTGGCAAGCTTACCGCAGGGTATCCGGTCTGCGCAGGACTTTAGTCGAATTGACTGATCAAACCCCACCGAGGTCGCAGATGTGCTGCCATTCCGCCTCGGTCACCGGCTGCACGGACAGGCGGGAGTTCTTGACGAGCACCATGTCGGCGAGCTTCGGGTCGGCCTTGATCTGATCGAGGCTGACGGGTGTCGCAAGCGGCTTCACCGCCCGGATATCGACACATTCCCAGCGGTCATCATCGGTGGTGCTGTCGGGATGCGCTTCGGCCGAGACCTCGACGATGCCGACGATCTCGCGGTCCTTTTGCGAGTGGTAGAAGAAGCCCCGGTCGCCCACCTTCATCTCGCGCATGAAGTTGCGCGCCTGATAGTTGCGCACGCCGTCCCATTCCTCGCCCGCGTCGCCCTTGTTGACCTGATCGTCCCAGGACCATGTCGAGGGCTCGGACTTGAACAGCCAGTGGTTCATCCGCCGATCACCCGCTTCCATTCGATCAGCTGGACGTTGTCGAACAACCCCGCCTTGGCATAGGGGTCATTGTCTGCCCATGTCTGCGCTGCGGCCATATCCTCGACGTCGAGGATCACCAGAGACCCGGCCATTTCGCCGGCTTCCAGAAGCGGCCCGGCCTGCTGCACCACGCCGGTTTCTTCGATATAAGCAAGGTGTGCATCGCGGTTGTCCTTGCGGGTCTGAAGAGCGCCCGCCTTGTCGCGGGCGATCAGGGCAATCAGCATGTCATTCTTCCTTCAGTGGCCGGGCGAGAAGCTGGTCCATCGCCGCGCGGACGTCAAGCTTGCCTTCGATGATGGCGGCGACGGCAGCGGTAATCGGCATGTCGACGTCCTGCGCCCGCGCCACCGGCAGCATGGCCTTGGCCGTCGCGGCGCCCTCGACGGTGGTGCCGGGGTCGAACGCCGTGCCGCTGCCCAACGCCTGCCCGTAGCGATAGTTGCGCGACTGCGTCGACGTGCAAGTGAGCGTCAGGTCGCCAAAGCCGGACAAGCCCGCCAGCGTCTCAGGCTGCGCGCCAAGCGCCATGGCGATGCGGGTCATCTCGGCGAAGCCGCGGGTCATCACGGCGGCGCGGGCGCTTTCGCCCAGACCGGCGCCGATGGCCACGCCGGCGGCGATGGCAATCACGTTCTTCAGGCCGCCGCCCAGTTCGGCGCCGCAGACATCGGTGGTTCGGTAGACGCGCAGGTTCCGGGTCGAGAGTTGTTCTTGCAGCCCCTCGCTGCGGTCGGCATCGGAGCAGGCCAAGGTGAGCGCCGTCGGCAGGCCCCTTGCGATGTCGCTGGCAAAGCTCGGCCCGGTGAGGATGGCGCCCTGAGCGTTCGGCAGGATGCGGTTGATCTGGGTGACAGGGCCTTCGCCGGTGCGGACGGAGAAGCCCTTGCAACAGGCGACCAGGGTCTTGCCGGCCAGCGTATCGGCGTTGTCTTCCAGAAGCGCTTCGAGTTGTTGCATCGGCACCGACAGCAGCAGCACATCGGGCGCGCTGGCCTGCGTGAGGTCGGCGGTCGCGGTCAGGCTGTCGGGGAAGGCTGCACCGGGAAGGCGCTTGGCGTTCTCGCGCGCGGTCTGCATCCCGGCCATGGCCTCGGCGTCGCGGCCCCAGAGCAGCACCTCGCGCCCGTCCGCTGCCAGCGAGATCGCCAAAGACGTGCCGAAAGCCCCCGCCCCGATCACCCCGATAGTCATGCCTTGGCCCCTTTCTTGCCGCTGCCCAGCATCGGCGCGGCGCTTCGGTCGAGCGGCCAGCGCGGTCGCGCCGCGAGCGTCATGTCGTCAACCAGCCCCAGCGCCATACGTTCCAGCCCCGCATAGGCGATCATCGCCGCGTTGTCGGTGCAGAGCTTGAGCGGCGGGGCGGTGAAACTGACGCCGGCCTCCTTGCAGACCTCTTCAAGGCGCTGGCGGATCGCGGCGTTCGCGGCAACCCCGCCGGCGACGGCCAGCACGGGGGCGGCTGGTGCTTCCGCCACGTAGGTCACCAGCGCGCGTCGCGTTTTTTCGCCCAGAACATCCACGACGGCGGCTTGGAACCCGGCGCAGAGATCGGCGCGGTCCTGTGGCGTCAGCCCGCCCTTTTGCGCGACTATGGCATCCCGCGTCCGCAACAGTGCGGTCTTCAGGCCCGAAAAGGACATGTCGCACCCCGGACGGTCCAGCAGCGGGCGGGGGAAGGCGAAGCGCTTGGCATCGC
Organism: Litorisediminivivens sp. KMU-197; assembly: GCF_056858395.1. Lineage (NCBI taxonomy): Bacteria > Pseudomonadati > Pseudomonadota > Alphaproteobacteria > Rhodobacterales > Paracoccaceae > Litorisediminivivens > Litorisediminivivens sp. KMU-197. The sequence goes on from NZ_JBXEQG010000002.1 coordinate 169,149, forward strand.
CTTGGCGCGCGTCCGCCTCTACCGACGGGCCACCGGGCTGTGGCAGGCCCAGAAGCCGCGCGGTCTTGTCGAAGGCCTCGCCGGGGGCGTCGTCGATGGTGCCGCCAAGGCGGGTGAAATCCTCGGTGCCGCGCGCGATCAGGAACTGGCAGTGCCCGCCCGAGACCAGCAACATGAGGTAAGGAAAGGCGGCGCCGTCGGTCAGGCGTGGGGTCAGGGCATGGCCGGCGAGGTGATTGACCCCGACCAGCGGCAAGCCCGCCCCGGCGGCGATCCCCTTGGCGCACATCACGCCGGACACGACGCCGCCGATCAATCCCGGACCGGCGGTCACGGCGATACCGTCAACATCGGTTAGCGTCACCCCGGCGTTGCGCAGTGCTTCGCGCACGCAGACATCGAGCTTTTCCACATGCGCCCGCGCCGCGATTTCGGGGACGACGCCGCCGAATGCCTCGTGCAATCCGTTCTGGCTTTCGACGACCGAGGCCAGCACCTTTGCCTGTCCGGGCACACCGCGCACCACGGCGGCGGCGGTGTCGTCGCAGCTGCTTTCGAGGCCGAGCAGGGTCAGGGTGTGGGTCATTGCCGTCTCGTTGCGGTCATGTTGATTGGCAGGTATCACTTGCCCCCATGTCAAACAATCCCGACCGTGGCCGATGACCGACGCCAAGCCTGCGCTGTTGCTGACCCGGCCCGAGGCGGACGCGCGGGCCTTTGTCGAGGCATTGCGTGCACAGGTGACGCCCGGACCGGTGGTGATTTCGCCGCTGATGCAAATCGTGGCGCGGGACGTGGGGCCGAACCTGGCTGATATTGACGGGGTGATTTTCACCTCCGCCAACGGCGTCCGGGCCTTTGACGGTGGTACCGACCGGCGCGCCTTCTGTGTCGGGCGGAAGACCACCCAGATCGCAATGCAGCGGGGGTTTCGGGCGGAGTATTGCGGGCCGGATGCTGATGCCCTTGTCGATCACCTTCGTTCGACCCGTCCGGTACGGCGTTTCATGCACCTGCGCGGATGTCACACGCGGGGCGAAATCGCGGCTCGGCTGACGGAAAGCGGGCTGCCGACCGACGAGGCGGTGATCTACGATCAACAGGAGAGGCCGCTCAGCCCGGAGGCGCTGGCGCTTCTGACCGGGACGCGACCAGTGATCCTACCGCTGTTATCGCCGCGCAGTGCCGACATCCTGTCCGGTCAGATATCGCCTCGGGCGCAACTACTTGTGGTTGCAATTAGCCCGGCGGTGGCCGAGCGTGCCGCAGCGTTGCGCCCAAAGGTTCTGCGCATTGCCGAAAGTCCCGACCTCACTGGGGTTTGCACTGCGGTCGCGGCGCTCTATCTACATCCAAGTCCGCTTGAGGGGGGCAGACCACTGCCATAAGGTAAGATTGTTGCGTTGCAGCAGTAAGATTCGGAAAGGGTGATCGCAGGTGTCCAAGTCCAGAGGTCCGAAGTCGACGGAGAACCAAGACAAGCCGGTGACGGAGAACGAGACCGTCGAGAGTTCCGGGGCGGCGGAGGCCGAGACCGTAAGCGCATCCAAGGATGATCTGGCCGGCGAAGATACCCTTGTGCCTGCCGACGACACGTTGTCCGGCGGCGACACGGTTATCGGACCGGACGACGAGGACACCCTGCCCGAAGCCACCGACGACCTCGGCGACGCGGACGGAATTGGCAGCGAAGATACGGACGAACCTTTGGAAGCGCCGGAAGAAGAGGCAGCCGTCCTCACCGACGACCCGACGCTGGAAACGGCGACGCCCGCCACGCAATCCGCGCGCCGCGATGACAACCCGTGGCAGACGCAGGACGAGACCCCTGAGGAAGCGCTTGCCGGCGACGATACGCTGGGTGGGGACGATGCCTATATCGCGTCTTCGAATTATGACGATGACACGCTAAGGGCCAGCGACACCGACACGAACACGTCCAGCAGCACCGACGGCGGCGGAACCGCCGGCGTGGTGCCGCCTGCGGCCTCTGGCGATGGCGAGAATCGCCGCGGCGGGTTCGTCCCGATGGTGTTGGGCGGCGCGGTGGCCGCGGCGCTGGGCTTCGGCGCGGCTTGGTATCTCGGGCAGGACGACAGTTTCGAGACGGAATCCCGCGACACCTTTGCCGCGCAGTCCACACAGATCGAGGCGCTGTCCGGACAGGTCACCACGTTGAACAACGATATCGCGGCTCGGATCGGTGCCTTGGAAGAGGACCTGGCGGCGATTCAGGAGATCATCGGCGTGACGCAGGGCGACCTGTCGGCCATCGCAGATCGCGTCGGCGCCACCGAGAGCTTTGCCGACCAGATCGCGGAAATCGATGAACGGCTGACCACGCTGGCCAAGAAGCCGATCGCCGACACCGTGTCGCGCGAAGCGATTGCCGCCTATGAATCCGAGCTGGAGCGGCTGCGCGGGTCGATGGAAGAGCAGCGGTTGGCGATCGAGGAAACCGTCGCCGCCGAGAAGGCCAAGATCGAGAAGATCGCCGCCGAGGCCACCCAGATGGAGGAACGCGCACTGGAAGAAGCCCGGTTGGCCGCCGCCCGTTCGGCGATGACGCGGATCGTCTCGGCGCTGGACAACGGCACCGGGTTCGAAGAGGCGCTGGCCGAATTGCAGGACAACGTCGAGGCCGAGACTTCGGCGCTTGAAGCTGTGGCCGCCGAGGGCGTGGCCACGCAGAACGCCCTGCGCGAACGCTTTCCCGACGACGCCCGCGCCGCGCTGCGGGCCGCACGTGCGAATGCGCCGGACGAAGACAGCGGCGGCATCGGTGGCGTTTTGGGAAACATGTTTCAGGTCCGTTCGGTCGAGCCGCGCGACGGGGTGGGCGCCGACGCAGTGCTGTCACGCGCAGAGGCCGCAGTGCGCCGTGGCGACCTTGCCGAGGCATTGACCGAGATCGAGACCCTGCCGGAGGTGGCGAAAGAGGCTCTGTCGCAATGGGTGGCGGACGCCGAGGCCCGCAGTGCCGCGCTGGACGAAGCCAATGCCATCGCCGCGCGCCTGAACCAGTGATAAGGACGAAAAAATGCTTTGGACTCTTCTGAAAATCCTCGTCTTTGTCGCGGTCGTGGTGGCCCTCGCCTGGGGCGCCGGTTGGCTGCTGGAATATGACGGCGCAGGCATGCGCGTCACTTTTAACGGGCAGGAGTTCACCTTCTCGGCTCTGCAGGCGGTGCTCGCGCTGCTGGCGCTCTTGGTGGCGCTTTGGATCGTGCTCAAGGTGGTGTCGTTCCTCTTCGCGGTCCTGCGCTTCGTCAATGGAGACGAGACCGCGATCTCGCGCTATTTCGACCGCAACCGCGAACGCAAGGGCTACAATGCGCTGAGCGACGGGATGATGGCGCTGGCCTCGGGAGAGGGCAAGCTGGCGATGGCCAAGGCGAACAAGGCCGAGCGGTATTTGAACAAGCCGGAGCTGACCAACCTGCTCAAGGCGCAGGCGGCCGAGATGTCTGGCGACCGGGCCAAGGCCGAGGCGGTCTACAAGCAGCTGGTCACCAATGAAAACACCCGCTTCGTCGGGGTGCGCGGGATCATGAAGCAGCGGCTGGCCGATGGCGATACCGACACCGCGCTGAAGCTGGCCGAACGGGCCTTTGCGATCAAGCCGCGCCATGAAGAAACGCAGGACATCTTGCTGAAGCTGCAGGCCGAGCACGGCAATTGGTCGGGCGCGCGCAAGACGCTGAACGCCAAGCTGAAGCATGGTTCGTTGCCGCGCGACGTTCATCGCCGTCGGTCTGCCGTGCTGGCGCTGTCGGAGGCGCGCGACGTGGCCGCCGAGGACAAAACCATCGAACAGCGCGAGATTGCCATTGAGGCGAACCGCCTGTCGCCCGAGCTGATCCCGGCCGCCGTCATGGCCGCGCGCAGCTATATCGAACAGGGCAAGCCGAAGTACGCGACCCGCGTGATCAAGAAGGCATGGGAAGCTCGGCCGCACCCCGACCTTGCCGCCACCTTCGCGGCCATCGAGCCCGAGGAAACCCCGGCCGAGCGCATCAAGCGCTTCCAGCACCTGTTTAAGCTGGCACCGGATCACCGCGAAACCAAGCTGCTCAAGGCGGAACTGCACATCGCCGATGAGGATTTCCCCGCCGCCCGCCGTGCACTGGGCAACCTCGCCGAGGAAGACCCGGATATCCGCACCTTGACCATCATGGCCGCGATCGAACGTGGCGAGGGTGCTTCGGACGCGGTGGTCAAGGGTTGGCTGGCCCGGGCCTTGAACGCCTCGCGCGGGCCGCAGTGGGTGTGCGAGAACTGCTCGAATATTCAAGGCGAATGGACGGCGGTCTGCACCAATTGCAGCGCGCTCGACACGCTGAGCTGGAAGGTGCCTCAGGGCGAGACGTCCGCGTCGGCGCTGACCCGCGCCGACAGCGCCATGCTGCCGCTGATCGTGGGATCGATCGAAGACAAGTCGGCGATGAACATGGCCGCGGCGGACGATGCCGAAGGCTACGTGGATGACAGCGAACCCGTGGACGAGCCGGAGGATGCCGAGGTGATCACCACACCTCCGCCGCCTGACGCGGAAATCGAAACAGACAGACCTCGCGCCTGAACGGATTTAAGCATCACTGACGGATTTCCCCGGCCGGGGCCAAAAAGTTTCGGCCCGGGTTTGTCTGCGGCCAAGCCGACATGACTTTGATGGAGTTCGAGATCGGAGCCGGACAGATCGAAAGTCTATCGATGGGACTTGCAAGACCTGTCGGTAGATTTGCACCGCCCTGAGCGGGGTCATTCTGCGGGGGCGAACCCCTCAACCAACTGGCGCAGGCCCACGTAGGCCCCGGCGAAGATGCAGGCCAGCGTCACCGGCGCGCTCCACGCCAGCAATGACATCGCCGACAGACCCTGTCCGATGCTGCATCCCGTTGCCAGAACCGCGCCTGTGCCCATCAGGACGGCGCCGCCCAATTGGCGCTTCAACTCGCGCGGGTCGTCGCAGGCCTCCCAGCGGAAATGGCCCTTGATCATCGAACCTATGAAGGCCCCCGCCAACACACCGGCAACGGAGCCGACTCCGAAGCTCAGCCCCAGGCCGGAGGACAGCATCGCATAGAGAATCGCATCGCCAAGCGGCACCGAAAAGGTGTGCGACATGACCGCAACGTCTTCCCACCCGGTACGCGCGACCCAGGCGGTTCCGGCCCAGCCGCCCGTGATGGCCAGCCCCACCACAGCGCCCCAGATCAGGGTTTCGGGTGAGCGGTGCACCCTGCGCGGCAGGATCACCAGCAACAGCACAATCAGCCCTAGCGTTATGCCGAGGGGCACAACGCCAAGTCCTGTCAGCCGTGCCAGCCCATGTGCGATGCCGGGCAATGCATCGCCGCCCTGTTCGACCGGGAACAGCCAGACGCGCAGCGCCGCAAGCGGCCCGGACAGCGTGATATAGGCTGCAATCCCCGTCACCACCACGATCACGAAGGACCGCATGTCACCGCCACCAAGCCGCGCCAGCGCGCCGAAGCCGCAGTTGCCGCTGATTGCCATGCCATAGCCGAAGATCAGCCCGCCCAGGACCGAGGCCGCGGGATTCCACGCCTGCGCAAGAAACACCGGATCGGCCGGATCCAGCAAGTCCAGCCCGATCAGCCCAAAGGTGCCGATCACCGCTACGGCAAGAGCCACACCCCACATGCGCAGCCGCAGGTCCGAGCTGGAATAGAAGTAATCCTCGACCGCGCCCAGCGTGCAGAACCGTCCCAGCCGCGCCGCCAGCCCCAGCATTAGGCCGGTCACCAGCCCGACCAAGGCAACGGCTGCAGGTTCTCCCACTGTCTCGATCATCGGCGGATGCCTTCCTGAAAGGGCCGTCCTGCATTCATTCCTTTGCGCGGGCAGGGTTGCAGAACAGGTTGTAGACAACTTCCATAATCTGCCGGGGCCGCTCGTCGGCCAGCGAATAGTAGATCGCCTTGCCGTCGCGCCGGGGCTTCACCAGTCCCTCAAGACGCAGCCGCGAAAGCTGCTGCGACACGGCCGCCTGACGCGCGGAGAGCAGGTCTTCCAATTCGGTCACCGATTTTTCGCCAGTGGCGAGGTGACACAGGATCATCAGCCGGCCCTCGTGCCCGATGGCCTTGAGGAAGTTCGCCGCGCGGGTGGCATTTTCCATCATCTGTTCGAGATCTTCGTCGCAGGTGTTTTCATCAAACACCGGCAGGCCCACCGGACCCTGATCCACCTCTGCGCGTGTTGTGTCCATCATCCCGCCATCTCCGGTCCACTCGTTACTGCTGCCCGTTCGCCCAGCACGTCTTTCGCGTCTTCCATCAATTTGCCGAGCAGACCCCAAAAGAAGTCCTCGCCCGGGTACCCTTCGATCCTGCCGCTTTCCACCCCATCGACCATCAGGATGAAGGTTGGCGTGAAGTGGAAGGCACGATCGAATTCCATGTCCTCGGGCGGCCGGTCGCGGATGTCGATCCGCATCAGCGGCGCGGCTTGGCCCTCGGGGGTCTTGGGATAGATTGGCGCAATCTCGTCGTTCCAGCGGGCGCACCACATGCAGCCGTGCTCTTCAACCATGACAAGCGCCATCTCGGCACGGGCCGGCCCGGCCCACAGCAGGAGGGCCGACAGGATTCCGAAAAGAAATCCGACAATCGGGGAGGCTTTTGTTTGACCGCGCATTTGATAAACAACATAATTTGAATATGTGAATTTTACAAGCGGGAAGCGGAATGTTCGACGTCACCTACATCGGGGCTCTGCTGGCGGGGCTCTTGTCCTTCCTGTCGCCCTGCATCCTGCCGATGGTGCCGTTCTACCTGAGCTACCTTGCAGGCGTCAGCATGACCGAAGTTACCGCCGAGGCCACGATATCGCGCGCCGTGCGCCTGCGTGCGATGATTACCGCGACCGCCTTTGCGCTGGGCGTCATCACAATCTTCGTGGCGCTCGGAGCCTCGGCCACGATCTTCGGCCAGCTTGTGCGCGACTGGTTTGGCGTGCTGCGCTGGGTGGCGGCGGCGATCATCATCCTGATGGGCCTGCATTTCCTCGGCGTGATACGCATCGGCTTCCTCTACCGTCAGTTCCGCGCCGAGACGAGCACGACGTCCAACCTCGGCATCGTCGGTGCCTATGTCATCGGCCTGGCTTTTGCCTTTGGCTGGACTCCCTGCGTTGGTCCGGTGCTGGCCGCGATCCTGTTTACCGCCGCCGGGCAAGAGACCGCCGCGACCGGTGCCACGCTGCTGTTCACCTACGGGCTGGGCATGACGTTGCCTTTCATTGCCGCGGCGCTGTTCATCGGGCCGTTCATGCGGTTCATGGCCCGCTTCCGCCGTCACCTGCCGCTGGTGGAGAAGGCGATGGGGGTGCTTTTGATCATCTTCGGTGTGCTGATCGCCACCGACACGATAAACTACATCGCATTCTGGATGCTGGAGACCTTTCCGGTCTTCACAAGGATCGGCTGACGCCGAGGGGAGGACGACATGACACGGATTTTCGCATTGCTGACGGTGCTTCTGCTGGCGATTCCGGCCACTGCTGCCGAGCTGGGTGACGACGGGCTGCACAAGGCAGACTGGATGCGCGACACCTTCAAGGACCTGCGCGAAGATCTTGAGGAAGCCAATGCCGAAGGCAAGCGGCTGGTCCTGTTCTTCGAGCAGCGGGGATGCGTCTATTGCGACCAGATGCATCGGGAAGTGTTTCCGGTCCCGGAAATCGACGCGATGATTCGCGACAATTATTTCGTTGTCCAGCTGAACCTGCACGGAGACGTCGAGGTCACCGATTTCGACGGCGACGTGCTTGGCGAAAAGGACATGGCGCGCAAGTGGGGGATTCTCTTCACGCCCACGCTGATGTTCCTGCCCGAGGAGGTTCCGGAGGGCCAGACCGCGCCCCAAGCCGCCGTCGCCACCATGCCCGGCGCCTTCGGTCCGGGCACCACTCTGGACATGTTCACATGGGTCGCGGAAAAGCGATATCTGCTTGATAACGATGAAGATTTCCAGCGGTACCATGCGCGGATGATCCAGGAGCGAGACAACGGCAGCACCGACTGATTCAAATAGACTAATTCAAAGTCATGAATTTGTTGTTGCGTCGAGGTGACGCAGTGGACTACGGTACACCACAGCAACCTGACTCAAAAACAAGGTAGCGACTAAGGGAGGGAATATGAGGCTAACGACACTAGCACTGGCGGTTGTCGCGCTGGGCGCACACGCCGCGATCGCGGCCGAGGTCGCGCCGCAAGACGTCACCTATGACGATTACGGCGCCATCGAGGCCTCGCTCTCGGGCGCGGCGGGCGACGCGGAAAGCGGCGCCCAGATCATGATGAGCAAGTCCAAGGGCAACTGCCTTGCCTGCCACGCGGTCACCGCGTTGAACGAGGCGCCTTTCCACGGCGAAGTAGGGCCCGTGCTTGACGGAGTCGGATCGCGCTGGGAAGAGGCGGAACTGCGCGGCATCGTCGCCAATGCGAAGATGACCTATGACGGCACGGTCATGCCGGCCTTCTACAAGACCAGCGGTTACATTCGCCCCGGCTACGGTTTCACCGGCAAGGCGGGCGAAGAGCCCCTGCCGCCGCTGCTGAGCGCACAGGAAATCGAAGACGTGGTGGCTTTTCTTCTGACCCTGAAAGACGAATGACCTGCCCCCTGAAAGGAGAGCAATGATGCAATTCACGCGACGCGAAACACTGGCCCTCGGTGCCGGTGCCGCGCTTATGACCGTTCTGCCGTTCCGCGCCTTCGCGGCGGTCGAGGACATGATCAACGAGTTCACCGGCGGTGCCGACGTGGGCGAAGGCGGTCTTGAACTGACAGCGCCCGAGATCGCCGAAAACGGTAACACCGTGCCGATCGAGGTCTCCGCACCCGGTGCCAGTGCCATCGCGGTGTTTGCCGCCGGCAACCCGACCCCGCCGGTCGCCACCTTCAACTTCGGCCCGATGGCCGCCGCGCAGGAGGCTTCGACCCGGATTCGACTGGCCGGCACGCAAGACGTGATTGCCGTGGCGAAGATGGAAGACGGCAGCTTCGTCCGCGCCTCGAAGACCGTGAAGGTCACCATCGGCGGCTGCGGCGGCTAACCAGACAAAGGGAGTATTTATCATGGCAAAAGGTGTGAAACCCCGCGTCAAGGTGCCGAAAACGGCCAGCGCCGGTGAGGCGATTACGATCAAGACCCTGATCAGCCACCAGATGGAATCGGGTCAGCGCAAGGACAAGGAAGGCAACCCGATCCCGCGCTCGATCATCAACCGCTTCACCTGCGACTTCAACGGCGAGAACGTGATCGACGTGGCGATGGAGCCGGCGATTTCGACCAACCCGTATTTCCAGTTCGAAGCCACCGTACCGGAAGAGGGTGAATTCAAGTTCACCTGGTACGACGACGACGGCTCGGTCTACGAAGACGCCAAGAAAATCACCATCGGCTGAAGGCCCCGGCCTGTCCCGACTACGGGGCAGGCGCGCAATCTGACCCCGAAAAGGGGCAGGACAGCTTTGGGAGGGAAGACATGAAACTAAGGGCACTGACAGCCATTGCCGCGATGCTGGCGGTTCCGGCACTGGCCGGCGGACCGGACGACGACAACCTGCTGATCAACGGCGACGTCGAGATGATCACCAAGACCGACGCGCCCGCGCATCTGGATGGTGCGCTCGACCAGGTGATTTCGGGCTGGCACTACCGCACCGATGAAACCCAGTCGCTTGAGCTGGACGATTTCGACAACCCTGGCATGATTTTCGTCGATCAGGCGCTGGACCAGTTCGAAGTGGTCGAGGGCGACGCCGGCAAGAGCTGCGCCTCATGCCACGAGGATATCGAAGCCTTCACGGGCCTCGGTGCCAAGATGCCCAAGGTCAACGAATCCGGCAAATTGGTGGTGATGGAGGATTTGATCAACGCCTGCCGTACCGAACGTATGGAAGCCGAGCCTTGGAAATGGTCGGGCGCGGACATGCAGGGCATGGTCGCCGCGATCTATCACCAGTCGCGCGGCATGCCAGTGGATGTGGCCATCCACGGCCCGGCCCAGAGCTTCTGGGAGCAAGGCAAGGAGATGTACTATACCCGTTACGGCCAGCTTGAGCTGTCCTGCGCGTCCTGCCACGAGGACAACAACGGCAATTACATCCGCGCCGACCACCTGTCGCAGGGCCAGATCAACGGCTTCCCGACCTACCGTCTGAAGCAGGCCAAGCTGATTTCGAAGCACAACCGTTTCCGCGGCTGCATTCGCGACACTCGCGCCGAGACCTTCGCCGAGGGTTCCGACGAGTTCCGCGCGCTGGAGCTTTACGTGGCTTCGCGCGGCAACGGCCTGTCGGTCGAGACCCCGGCGGTCCGCCAGTAACCAACCAAACCCCCGCGTCGTCACCGGCGCGGGGGTTTCTGTTTTTAACTCATTCACATATGCGCATGTGAAAAGGATGAATGCCCGATGATCTCCCGCCGTGATTTCCTTCAGGTCTCGATGGCCGCTTCCGCCATGCTGGGTGCCTCCGGTTTCGGCAACTGGTCGCGCCTCGCCGCGCAGCAGGCACTGACGCAGGACCAATTGCTGGAGTTCGACACTTTCGGGAATGTCTCGCTGATCCATGTCACCGACATCCATGCGCAGATGAAGCCGATCTACTTCCGCGAGCCATCGATCAACATTGGCGTCGGCGACAACAAGGGCGCGGTGCCGCACGTCACCGGCGCGGATTTCCGCAAGCTCTACGGCATCGACGACGGCTCGCCGTCGCACTACGCCCTGTCCTCGGGCGACTTCGCCTCGCTGGCGCAGGCCTACGGACGGGTCGGCGGGCTTGACCGGGTCGCTACCGTGATCAATTCGATCCGCGCCGCCCGTCCCGACGCGCTGCTGCTCGACGGTGGCGATACCTGGCACGGCAGCTACACCTGCTATCACACGCAAGGCCAGGACATGGTCAACGTGATGAACGCGCTGAAGCCCAACGCCATGACCTTTCATTGGGAATTCACCCTGGGCTCAGACCGCGTGCATGAGATTGTCGAGGGGCTTCCCTTCGCGGCGCTTGGCCAGAACATCTTCGACGCCGAATGGGACGAACCGGCCGAGATGTTCCCGCCCTACCAGTTCTTTGAACGCGGCGGCGTCAAGATCGCCGTCATCGGCCAGGCCTTCCCCTACATGCCCATCGCCAACCCCGGCTGGATGTTCCCGGAATATGCCTTCGGCATTCGTGACGAGCACATGCAGGAGATGGTCGACGAGGTCCGCGCGCAAGGCGCCGAGTTGGTGGTCTGCCTCAGCCACAACGGGTTCGACGTCGACAAGAAGATGGCCGGCATCGTCACCGGCATCGACGTGATCCTGTCGGGCCACACCCATGACGCATTGCCCGAGCCGGTGCTGGTGGGCGATACGATCATCGTGGCCTCCGGCAGCAACGGCAAGTTCGTGAGCCGCGTGGATCTGGACGTGCAGAACGGCCGCATGATGGGCTTCCGGCACAAGCTGATCCCGATTTTCTCGGACGTCATCACCCCCGATGCCGAGGTTGCGGCGGTAATCGACGAACAACGCGCGCCTTACGAGGCCGAGCTGAAAGAGGTGATCGGCGAGACTGACACGCTGCTTTATCGTCGCGGTAACTTCAACGGCTCGTGGGACGACCTGATCTGCGATGCGCTGCTGTCGGAGCGCGACGCCGAGATTGCCCTGTCGCCCGGCGTCCGTTGGGGCCCCAGCCTGATCCCCGGACAGAAGATCACGCGCGAGGATATCTGGAACGTCACTTCGATGACCTATCCCAACGCCTATCGCACGGAAATGACAGGCGAGTTCCTCAAGGTGGTGATGGAGGACGTGGCCGACAACATCTTCAATCCCGACCCCTATTACCAGCAGGGCGGCGACATGGTGCGCGTCGGCGGCATGGGCTACCGCATCGATGTTTCCAAGCCGCAGGGCGAACGCATCAGCGACATGACCCTGCTCAGCACGGGCGAGGCCATTGACCCCGCGCGCAATTACGTCGTTGCCGGCTGGGCGTCTGTGAACGAAGGCACCGAAGGCCCGCCGATCTGGGACGTGGTCGAGGCACATATTTCCAAGTTGGGCACCGTTACGCTCGATCCCAATAACAGCGTCGAGGTCACCGGCGTCTGACAGACAACTTGGAGGAGACCCGCATGAAACGAATCGTCATCGCAGCCACCCTGGCAGCCACCCTTGCCACCACCGCCTGGGCGGAGGGGGAGACCCACCACGTCGCCTTTCACGTCGACGAAAACGACCCACAGGTGATGAACATGGCGCTGAACAACGTCGCCAACGTCACCAAGTTCTACGAAAGCCAGGGTGACACCGTCATTGTCGAGTTGGTGGCTTATGGCCCCGGCCTGAACATGCTGATCCCTGGCAAGAGCCCTGTCGAGGACCGGATCTCGGCCATGTCTCTGGAGCACGAGAACCTGAGCTTCGCGGCCTGCGGCAACACCCATCGCGCGATGAGCAAGAAGGCCGGCAAGGAAATCGAGATGATGGATGAAGCCAACATGGTGACATCGGGCGTCGTGCGGCTGATCGAGCTTCAGGAAGAGGGTTACGCCTACATCCGACCGTAACGCGCGACCGACCACCGCTCACGAAACACCGCCGTGCTGCTTTGGCAGCGCGGTTTCTGAACGCGCCAGCCATCTGGCGTTATCGTAACCCAAGGGAGAAGGGGCATTCATGTCTGACATCCTGAAATCATCCCGCCGCGCCTTCCTGCGCGGCAGTGTGGCGGCGGCGGCTGGCGCCGTCACCGCTGGTGCCGCCCGCGCCGTCACCCCCGATCCGCTGATCACCGATGTTCAGGACTGGGCCTCGGGCCTTGGCCACGGCGTCGACGAGGTGCCCTACGGCCTGCCCATTGAGTTCGAGAAGGACGTGATCCGGCGCAACGTGGAATGGCTGACCGCCGATACCATCAGTTCGATCAACTTCACCCCGATCCACGCGCTCGACGGCACCATCACGCCGCAGGGCTGTGCCTTCGAACGGCACCACTCGGGCGCGATCGAGCTGAAGAAGGAAGACTACCGCCTGATGATCAACGGGCTGGTCGACCGGCCGCTGGTATTCACCTACGCCGATCTGGAGCGCTTCCCGCGCGAGAACCATGTTTACTTCTGTGAATGCGCCGCAAACACCGGGATGGAATGGGCGGGCGCGCAGCTTAATGGTGCGCAGTTCACCCATGGCATGATCCACAACATGGAATACACCGGCGTGCCACTGCGGACCCTGCTGAAAGAGGCCGGACTGACCGCCGAGACCGAGGGCAAATGGGTCTATGTCGAGGGCGCCGATGCGTCATCCAACGGCCGGTCAATCCCGATGGAGAAAGCCTTGGACGACGTGCTCGTCGCGTTCAAGGCCAATGGCGAGGCTTTGCGTAAGGAGCACGGGTATCCCGTCCGCCTCGTCGTGCCGGGATGGGAAGGCAACCTCTGGATCAAGTGGCTGCGCCGCATCGAAGTCACCGAAGGGCCGGTGGAATCGCGCGAGGAGACCTCGAAATACACCGACACGCTGGATGACGGCACCAGCCGCAAGTGGACATGGGTGATGGACGCCAAGTCGGTCATCACCTCGCCTTCGCCGCAGATGCCCATCACTCACGGAGATGGCCCGCTGGTCATCACCGGCATGGCCTGGTCAGGGCATGGCCGGATCACCCGGGTCGATGTTTCGAAGGATGGCGGCATCACCTGGGAGACCGCGCGATTGGCGCGAGAGGGCGAGAACAAGGCACTGACGCGCTTCTACCTCGATACCGAATGGGACGGCGACGACATGCTGCTGCAATCCCGCGCCATGGACGAAACCGGCTATGTGCAGCCAACCAAGGCCCAACTGCGCGAGGTGCGCGGTGAGAATTCGATCTATCACAACAACTGCATCCAGACCTGGCATGTGAAACCCAATGGGAAGGCCGAGAATGTCGAAGTTTCCTAATGCCGCATTGGCCGCCGGCTGTATCGTCGGCTTCGCCGGGATCGCCGCAGTGTCCATCACCTTCGCCGACCGCGCCATCGTGCAGGTGCCCGAGAACAATCCGACCGTGCCTTTCGTGGTGAACATGCCGGCGAAGGTCGCGGCGGATGAACCCTCAGCCGAGGCAACGGTTTCGACATCCGGGTCCGAAACGGCCGCGGAGACGGAGCAGGCAAAGTCCGGAGCCGCCGAGGCGGAAAAGGTTCAGGTCGCGGAAGCCGCGACAGCCGCGCCGGAGACCGAAGAAGCGCCCACCGAACCGGAGACCGAGGTCGCCGCCGCACCGGAGACCGAGAATGCACCCGTCAAGGCCGCCGCGCTGCGCACCGATGCTGTAGAGGGCACCTTCGGCATCGGCCGTCCCGCACTGCCCGAGGAGGTCGCCGCCTGGGACGTCGACGTTCTGCCTGACGGCACCGGCCTGCCCGAGGGCTCTGGCGACGTCTGGACCGGCGAAGAGGTCTTTGCCGAGAAATGCGCCGCCTGTCATGGTGACTTTGCCGAAGGCGTCGGCAACTGGCCGAAACTCGCGGGCGGCTGGGACACGCTCGACCGGAAGGACCCGGTGAAGACCGTAGGCTCCTACTGGCCCTATCTCTCGACCGTCTGGGACTACGTCAACCGTTCGATGCCCTTTGGCGCGGCGCAGACGCTTACCGATGACGAGGTCTATGCCATCACGGCCTATATCCTTTATTCCAACGACATCGTGGGTGACGATTTCACCCTCACGCACGAGAACTTTCTCGAGGTCGAGATGCCCAACGCCGAGGGTTTCATCGTCGACGACCGGGCCGAGACCGAGTACCCGCAATGGCGCACCGAACCCTGCATGGAAAACTGCAAGGACAGCGTCGAGATCACCATGCGGGCGACGGTACTGGACGTGACCCCCGACGAGAGCGGTGACGCGGCCGAGATGGAAGCCGCCACCGAAGAGGTCAACGCCGAGGGCGAGGCCACCGAACTGGCCGTGGCCGGGGACTCCGCCGCCGGCGCGGCACCGGCGCCCACCGCGGACGCGACACCGGACCCGGAACTGGCCGCCGCGGGCGAGCAGGTGTTCAAGAAGTGCAAATCCTGCCACCAGTTGGGTGAGGGTGCCAAGAACCGCACCGGGCCGATGCTCAACGGGATCGTCGGGCATCCGGCAGGGGCGATTGACGGCTTCAAATATTCAAAAGCGTTGAAAGAGGCCGGCGAGAATGGTCTGATCTGGACGGAGGATGCGCTGAAAGCCTTCCTCGCCAAGCCTCGGGATTACCTCAAGGGCACCAAGATGTCCTTCTCAGGGCTGAGAAAGGACGCGGATCAGGAGGCCATCGTGGAATACCTGAAAACCTTCCCGGCGGAATGACGCCCCGGCGGTGTCTTGCCGCTCTGACCCTGGCCCTCTGCTCCGCGCAGATGGCCGGGGCCGAACTTTTGGGGGATGCCGAGCGTGGCAAGACCCTGTTCCGCGAATGCCGATCCTGCCACCAGATCGGCCCGCGCGCGCGTGACCGCGTCGGGCCGCACCTGAATGACCTGATTGGTCGCCACGCCGCCGCGCACGAGGGCTTTCGCTATTCAAAGGCGGTCCGTCAGGCCGCAGTCGACGGGTTGGTCTGGACCGAAGAGGCGCTCGATACGTTTCTGCAGAACCCCAAAGTGATGATACCCGGAACGCGGATGACTTTTGCCGGGGCGCGGAAGGCCGAGGATCGGGCCGACCTGATCGCCTATCTCGCGTCATTTACCCATGCTGTCGAACCCGAAGCCGCCCCCGCGAGCGTTGCTGCGGAAATTCTCGCGCTTGAGGGCGATCGCGAGTACGGTGAATATCTGTCGTCGGAATGCACCACCTGCCACCAGCGTGACGGTGGCGACAGCGGCATTCCGTCCATCGTGCACTGGCCGGAAGAGGACTTCGTTATCGCCCTTCACGATTACAAATCAGGGCGCAGAACCCACCCCGCCATGCAGATGATCGCCGGACGCCTGTCCGACGAGGAAATCGCGGCCTTGGCCGCTTATTTCGGGTCGCTTGAGGATTAGGGCGGCCGCACCATTTTCGGGAGGAAGACCATGTCAATTAACAGACGCACATTCATCGGTACGGCGGCGGCCACCTTGGCCGCGCCGATGGTTCAGGCCGCAGGCCACGGAATGCCGCGGGTCGTGGTGGTCGGCGGCGGTGCCGGCGGGGCAACGGCGGCGCGCTACATAGCAAATGACAGCAAGGGCGAGATCGACGTCACCCTCATCGAGCCAACGCGCACCTATTACACCTGCTTCTTTTCCAACCTCTATCTTGGCGGTTTCCGCAGTATCGAGAGCATCGCGCATTCCTACGGGACGCTGGCGTCGAACGGCGTGAATGTTGTCCACGATTGGGCCACCGGGGTCGACCGGGGCGGCAAGACTGTGACGCTGGCGGGCGGCGGCACGGTGCCTTACGACAAGCTGATCCTCAGCCCCGGCATTGACTTTGTCGAAGGGTCGGTCGCCGGCTGGGACCTTTCGGCACAGAACGCCATGCCGCATGCCTACAAGGCCGGGTCGCAGACCGAATTGCTGAAGGCGCAGATCATGGCGATGCCCGAGGGCGGCACCTATGTCATGGTCGCGCCGCCCAACCCCTATCGCTGCCCGCCCGGTCCGTACGAGAGGATCTCGATGGTGGCGCATGTGCTGAAGGAAAATAATCCAACCGCCAAGATCATCATCGCCGATCCGAAGGAGAAATTCTCGAAACAGGCGCTGTTCGAGGAGGGCTGGCAGAAGCATTACCCGGGGATGATCACCCGCATCGGCCCCGACTTCGGCGGCGAGAACATCAGCGTCGATCCCGCCGCCATGACCGTCGATATCGACGGCGAGGTGATCGAGGCCGCAGTCTGCAACGTGATTCCGGCCCAGAAGGCCGGGCGCATCGCTGACCTTGCCGGCGTGACCGAGGGCAACTGGGCCCCGGTGAACGCGATCGACATGTCGTCGAAGGCCGATCCGGATGTCTACGTTCTAGGTGACGCCAGCCAGCAGGGCGACATGCCGAAATCGGGCTTCTCGGCGAATTCGCAGGCCAAGGTCTGCGCCAACGCGGTGCGCGGTGCGCTGACCGGCTCGCGCGTGTTCCCAGCGCGGTTCTCCAACACGTGCTGGTCGCTGATCGCGACCGAAGATGGCGTCAAGGTCGGTGCCAGCTACGAGGCGACCGAGGAAAAGATCGCCTCGGTGGATACCTTCATCAGCCAGACCGAAGAGGACGCGGCGCTGCGCAAGACCACCTTCGAGGAAAGCCTTGGCTGGTACGACGCGATCACCGTGGACATGTTCGGCTGAGGCGGGTCATGCGTTATGCAGCGGTA
Source organism: Litorisediminivivens sp. KMU-197 (assembly GCF_056858395.1). Lineage (NCBI taxonomy): Bacteria > Pseudomonadati > Pseudomonadota > Alphaproteobacteria > Rhodobacterales > Paracoccaceae > Litorisediminivivens > Litorisediminivivens sp. KMU-197. Next base: position 186,522 of record NZ_JBXEQG010000002.1, read on the forward strand.
GCCCTGGCTCTGATCGCGGTCGGAGCCGAGGCTAAGGAAGGTGCCACCGACACCGCCCGCCGGGCCAGGTCTGGCGACTTCGATGCCAAGGCCGAGATTGCCTGCGCGCAAGAGCGGGGCGAGGCACTGGGGGTCTGCCGGGCTGGGGTGGCACGCGGCAATGGCGGCAACGCCACCGTCGCCGCGACTTTCGGCAACGGGTTCACACGGCTGCTGTACTTTGTCGATGCAGAATTCGTAAGGGCCAGCGCGACCATGTCCGGGGTCGGAACCGATATCGAATGGCGGCTTGAGGAGGCCACCCATCACCTGCGCGTGGACGACCAGCGCTTCGTGATACCGGACAGTTTCCTGTTTATCGACTGACCGAAAAAGGAGCTGCGCCAAACAGGATGGCGCAGCTCTCTGTCAAATGGATCAGGGCGTGATCTTGTGGATCATGCCTTCATCCACGGCGGCATAGAGGCTGCCGTCGGGTCCGACTACAAGCGACCGGAAGCGTCCGGGTTCCATGCCCTCGGGCAAGGTCATCTCGGTCACGTCGACGACTTCGGTTTCGTCCTCGGTAAGCTGGATCACGTCGATCCGCTGGCCGATTGGCGTACCGCCGAAGCCAATGCCCATGATGCCCACGACCATGGCGTTCTGCCATTCGCCCCATTCTTCGCCGCGCAGGAAGTCGGCGGACGAGGTGCCCTGCGACCAGCCATTGTTGTTCCAGATCGGAGGCATGGCGTCGGGATAGGTGTCGAAGTCGGTCATCGGCATCCATGCCGCGCGTTCGAAGCGGTTCATGCCTTCCGCCTGGTTCGGGCTGTAGCCGCAGTAGTTGTCCGGACAATCGTCACGCCCGGCCATGTTCGGGCGCGGGTCCCATCCGGCATTTCCGCCGTTCACCAGCACCGTGATCTCGTCCGAGTGCCAGGGGCCGTGCTCTGCGGTGATCGGCGTGCCCGAGGCGTTGAACGTGATGCCCTGCACGTTGCGGTGCCCATAGGTGTAGGTCCGTTTGTCGAAACCTTCGGGCGGCGCGTTGTCGGGGGCCGCATTGCCGTCGGTGTCGATGCGGATCACTTTCGATCCCATCATCGTCGGGCTTTGCGGCACTTCGCCGTTATGGTTGTCGCCGGTGGTCAGATAGAGGAACCCGTCCGCCGAGTTGAACCGCACGCGCCCGCCGTTGTGCGCGCCGGGCCCGCCGAAGGGGTGATCTGTGGCTTCCATCTTGTAGGGCACGTCGTCGATGATGTCGGTTCGGCCCGAGACTCCGGTGAAGTCCTCGTTCACCTCGAAGCGCATCAGCCGGTTGGTATGCGGGTCGGACATGTTCGAGGTGGAATAGACGTAGATCCTGCGGTTGTCGTCAAACGCCGGATCAAAGGCCACGCCCATCATCCCGGCCTGTCCTTCGCAGAACAGGTCATCGCCGTTCGACGCATAACCCTCTGTATCGCCCACGCCGTAGAGCGCGTTGACGGTGCCGTCGGGCATGCGGACCGATAGGCCCTTGCACTTCTCGGTGAACAGCATCGTGCCGTCAGGCAGGAACGCCATGTCCCATGGGTTTTCCAAGCCTTCCAGCACGACGGAATGCGACAGACTCGAGGTGTTCTGTGCCAGTGCCGGCACGGCGTAAAGCGCCGCACCCATGGCGACAACCACCGCCAATGGTCTTGTATAGCTAAGCATTTTTAGTCCTCCCAGTGGTAAGTGAAATGCCCACCCGACCGGAGAAACTTGTTAAACCAACCTGCCTCGCCCGACGCTCTCCCCGCCGACCGTGCGCGCCTTTGGCGGCGCTATTCTTCTATTGATGTTATAAAAGCGACCACGTCGCCGATGTCTTCATCAGACAGCTTGCGGGCGCGCGGCGCCATGAGCATCGTATTGGGGCCGATCTTCTCGCCCGAGCGATACCGTTCGAGCATTTCGACCAAGTGCTCCCCGGTCTTGTCGGAGAGTCTAGGGTAGCTGGAGACCCCCTTGCCGGTGGGTCCGTGGCAGGCCCGACAGTTCTTCATATAAAGCTTTTCGCCTGCTTCGGCATCGAAGGCAGCGGCGTCGAAGGTGGCCTCTTCGTCCATGCCCTCCATGTCCGCGCCGTCGGACTGCTCCGTGGCCGCGTCTGACATGGTGGCGTCTTCGGATGCGCTGCCCTCGGCGACGGACTTCGTAACCTTGGAGCCGGCAAAAGCCCAAGCGGGCGCGACCCCGACAGCCAGTGCAAGCACGAGTGTCGTGTAAATGTTCAAGTGATTGATCCTCCCCCCAAAAGCGGCATGACTCCAATGTTTCGCGCCGTCATCAAGGATATGGTTCGACCAAGCGACAAGGCAAATACAATTTTAGCCGGTGATTTTAAGCGCGGTCTCGCGCGCATTTCCCCGCGATGTGCCTGCGGCATCAGGTGCTATGGCGAGGTGAAGCTTTCGCGCCAGCGCTCAAGGAACAACTCGCGTTTCTGCCGGTCGAGGCCGACCAGAAGAACCGGGGAAAGCGGTATCTGCCGGATGGCTGACCGTATCTCGGAGGGGTAGAAGAAGGCGCCGGGCACCGGGTCGGGATCGGTGAAGTCGACGATCAGGTGCTGCGTGGCCATCGCCCGGCGGCCGGTGTCCGACAGCATGTAATCGAGGAAATCCTGCGCCGCGCCAAGCGTGCCCGCACCCTCCGGGATCAGTGCCGCGCGCGACAGTACCAGCGTGTAATCCTCGGGCGCAACGACCACGAGGTTCGGCGTCTCGGAAGCGCGCGCCAGCGCGTAGGACCCCAGCACGTTGTACGCCACAAGGTAGCGTCCGCTGACCACGCCGTCGATGATTTCGGCCGAGCAGCAGGTGGCGATGGCGCCGGTGCGGTCCAGCGCCTCGAGCAGGCTGCCGAAAGTTGTGGCCTGACGCGAGTCGAGGAAGGCGAAGAGGTAGCCCAGTCCTGACGCCTCGATGTCGTAGGTTGCTACCCGCCCGGCATAGGGGCTGCCGTCCGGGCGCAGTAGGTCGATCAGGTCGAAGCGCGACCTCGGGGCCTCGGTCGGCGGCACCAATTCGCGGTTGTAGACTAGCACTGCCGGCTCACTGGTGATGCCCCAGAGTTCGTCTCGCCAGTTCAGCGCCTCGGGCAGGGCGGCGGTGCGGTCAGAGCGGTAGCTAGAGGCGCAGCCGTCGTTGACCAACTTGACCTGCAGGTCGACGGCGGATGAGATCACCATGTCCGCGACTTGCCCGCCTTCCGCGCAATCCTGCGCGGAGCGGGCGAAAAGCTCGTTTGAATTCCATTGCTCGTAAGTGATGCGGACATCCGGGCGCTGTTCGGTGAAGCCGGTCAGCAGCGGATCGAAGAGGGCGATATCGGTGGTGCTGCGGATCAGCAGACTCTGCGCATCGGCCGCGCCGTAGGCCTTGGTGGCCTCGGGCTCGGCGATGAGCGGAGAGGCCAGAAGGCAAAGCAGGAGCACCAGCGATCTCATGATGCGGCCTCGGCGGCGCGGGGCATGATGAGGGCGGCCTCGAAGCCCGCCTCGGAGCGTGAAAACGCCAGTTCGCCGCCGTGCGCGGCCGCCACCGCGTCGACGATCGCCAGCCCAAGACCGGCACTTTCGGTCGAGACACCGGAGGTGCGCAGGAAGCGGCTGCCCGCGTCGGCCCAGAAAGACGCCGGGAGGCCCGGCCCGGCATCGCGAACGATCAGCTTTGCCGCTCCGTCGGTCTCGGCCACGGCTAGGGTGACCGGCTCCGCACCATGGCGGAGCGCATTGCCCAGAAGGTTCTTGCAGGCCTCGACGAGGGATAGCGCGTCGCCATGGCACCAGACCGCGTTCTCGGGCAGATCCAGCCGCGGTCGGGTCTGACTGCCAAAGAGCGCATGGTCGGTTTCCTCCATCGCCTGAATCGCCACGGACCGCAGATCGACCCGCTCCAACGGTACGTTGTCGGCCCGGTGAATGATCAGCGCGTGGCTCAACAGCTGGTCCGTCAACCGGCTGAGGCTGCGCGACCGGACATGGATGCGTGCCGCGATCGCCCGCAGCCGGTCGGGATCGTCTTCTTCCTGAGCCAGCTCCGCCTGCGCCCGAAGCGCGGCAATCGGGGTGCGCAATTGGTGCGACGCATCGGCGATCAGGCTGCGCATCACGGCGATTTGCCGGTCCAGACGGGTCATGAAGCGGTTGAGCGTGGCGACGAGGCCCGCGACCTCGCTGGGGATAGCCACGTCGATGGGTGTCAGGTCCTCGACCGCGCGGCCGGCGATGTCGCGCTCGATCCGGCGCAGGGGGGCAAGGGCCGACCGCACGGCGAAGATCGCCAGCGCCGACATCATCAGTCCGGCCAGCGCGGCGGCGATCAGAGCGTTGCGGGTGATCTGCGATGCAAGCTCGTTGCGCGCTCGCATGGTCTGGCCGACAAGCACGTCGATGGTGCCGGAATAGGCGCGTTCCGAGAAGGTGCGGGCGGCGCGGGCCACGCGCACCGGCTCGCCGGTGAATTTAGCGGTAAAGAAGGTAGCCGCCTCGCCCGGCAGATGCAGCGCGTCGTAGCCGGTGATCACCGCGCCACCGCGTTCGATCACCGCATAGATCACGCGGTCGTCGGGGGCGAGCGACAGCAGCTCGAATGCCGAGACCGGCATGTCGACGCGCACGCGCCCGTCGCGCAAGTAGATGGACTCGGCGATCTGGTTGGCCGAGCCGATCAGAAGTCGGTCGAAACTTTGTCGGGCCGCCTCGCGGCCATAGGCCAGTGCTGCCAGTGCCACGGCGATGCCGCCTGCGGCCAGCACCACGGCCAGCGCCACCGCCAGCCGCGCGGTCAGGGAATAGCGGCGCGGGCCGGCGAGGTCAGGGATCGGCAACAAGCTGATACCCGAGGCCGCGCAGCGTGCGGATCGACACCTTGCTGCCCGCCAGTTTCTTGCGCAGCCGTCCCACGTAGGTTTCGACCGCGTTCATTCCGACCTCTTCGTCGTTGAACGCGAACATGCGCTCGAAGATCCGCTCTTTCGGTACCACGCGTTCGCGGTTGCCGAGCAGGATCTCAAGCAGACTGACTTCGCGCCGGGTCAGCGACAGGGGCTCGCCGCGCGCGGTGACCGAGCAACTGGCCGGATCATAGGTTACGTCCCCGAATTCGACGATGCCGCCCCGGTCGGGCCCGGCACGCCGGGCCAGCGCCCGCACCCGTGCCTCAAGTTCGCGCAGGTCGAAGGGTTTCACAAGATAGTCGTCGGCCCCGCTGTCCAGTGCCGAAACCCGGTCGTCGACCCTGGTGCGCGCAGTCAGCATTAGCACCGGCGTTGCGCTGTCGCTTGCGCGCAGGGCCTGCAGGACCTCCGTGCCACTGCCGTCAGGCAGACCGATGTCAAGCACTGCAACGTCGTAATCCTGCACCGCCGTGCTGGCCAGCGCGTCGGCCACGGTCGCCGCATGATCCACGGCATCGCCGCGCCGGGCAAAGCTGGCACAGATCGCCTCGGCAACATCAAGGGCGTCCTCAAGTAGCAGGATACGCAACCGGGTCAGCCTCCCCACCGCCGATTTCGGAGGCTCCACTATAGGCGGTGGCGGGAGCGGCGCAATACGGGTCCGGGTGCCGGACAGGATTCGACAGGTTGGTGACAGGGTGGCTTGATAACAGGGCGCATCGGGACGCGAATCGTGACGTCCCGTTCGATAATTCGCATGGTAAGGGAGGAAACATCATGCTTATCACTTCGTCCGTCCGCAAAGGACTTTCGGGTGTCTTCGCCGCGGCCGCGCTGTTCGCCGCGCCGGTAGCAGTGCAGGCCGGAAGCCATGCCTACAGCCCCGAGAACCCCGAATGCATCGCGCCCGCCAACCCCGGCGGCGGCTGGGACTTCACCTGCCGGCAGGTCGGCAAATCGATGCAGGATCTCGGTCTGATCGACAGCACTATGCAGGTCGTTAACCTTGCCGGCGGCGGCGGTGGCGTGGCCTTTGCCGAAGTGGTCAACAAGCGTGGCGACGACAATGACCTGATCGTTGCCGCCTCGACCGCGACGGCGACCCGTCTGGCGACCGGCGCCTATCCGGGCAACACAATGGACCAGGTGCGCTGGCTGGCCACGATCGGTGCCGACTATGGCGTGATCGCCGTGGCCGCCGACAGCGAGTTCGAAACGCTGCCCGAGTTGCTTGACCAGATCAAGTCCGACCCGACCTCGGTCTCTGTTGCGGGCGGCTCGGCTGTCGGCGGCTGGGACCACCTGAAGGTGCTGATCGCGGCCAACAAATACGGCATCGACGACGTGCGTTCGGTCAAATACATCGCTTTCGACGGTGGCGGCGAGGCAGTCACCCAGCTTCTCGCCGGGTCGGTCCAGGCGTTCAGCGGCGATATCTCGGAAGCCAAGGGCTTTGTGGACAGCGGCGACATCAAGGTGATCGCGGTGCTGGCGCCCGAGCGTCTTTCCGGTGACTTCGCCGACTTCCCGACTGCGACCGAGCAGGGTGTCGAGGCTGTCGGCGCCAACTGGCGCGGCTTCTATGCGCCGAAGGACATGTCGGATGCCGCCTATGACTACTGGGTCATGCAGATCAAGACGCTGTACGACTCCCCCGAATGGAAGGAAGTCATGGCGGCCAACGGTCTCGAGCCGCTGGACCTGCAGGGCGAGGCGTTCGAGAAGTTCGTGTCCGAATCGGTCTCGCAAATCCAGGACCTGACGGCCGAAATCACCAAGTGATCACCCACTGGACCGGGGCGGCAGCTTGTCGCCCCGGCACGCCCGTGACCCGCGGGCGTTCGTGATACCGGCGGAAGGCCCAAGGCCTTGCCGAGCGTCACGATAACCACCCACCGCACTCACCATTGGAGGACGTCTCATGAGTGACCGCATTCTCGGCGGAGTCGGCTTGTTTCTGGCCCTGTCCTACATCTGGTTGGCGACGCAGATCGAGGAAAGCCCGTTCTCCGACGTCGTTGGCCCCAAGGTCTTTCCGATCATCATCTGTGTCGTGATGGCGCTGAGCTCGCTCTACTTCATCCTCAAGCCCGACGCACAACCGACATGGCCGCCGATGGCGCGTCTGGCCGAGATCGTCGGCGCGGTGGCCTGCATGGTGCTCTATGCGCAGCTGCTGCCGGTACTGGGCTTTCTGATCGCGACTGCGCTGGCCTCGGCCTATCTGACCTGGCGGCTGGGCACCCGTCCTCTGCAGTCGGTGCTGGTCGGCGTTCTGACCGCGGTGGGCATCTACGTGGTCTTCCGTCTGATCCTCGGGCTGTCGCTGGCCGAGGGCCCCTTCGGCTTCTGAGTATTCGAGGATATCATGGACGTACTTGCTTCTCTCGGTGACGGGTTCGCCGTCGCCTTCACCTTCCAGAACCTGCTGCTTGCGGCACTGGGCTGCTTTCTCGGCACCGTCATGGGCGCGCTGCCCGGTCTCGGGCCGTCGAACGGCGTCGCCATCCTGATCCCGCTTGCCTTCACCATGGGCCTGCCGCCGACCGCGGCGCTGATCCTGCTGACCTCGGTCTATTACGGGGCGATGTACGGCGGGCGAATCTCGTCGATCCTGCTGAACATCCCGGGCGACGAGCCGGCGCTGATGACCTGCCTCGACGGCTATCCAATGGCACAGGCCGGCCGCGCCGGCGAGGCGCTGGCGCTGTCGGGCATCGCCTCTTTCGTGGGTGCTTTCTTCGCCACGTGGGGTCTGGTCTTCATCGCGCCGCAACTGGTGAAAGTCGCGCTGCTGTTCGGCCCGGCCGAGTATTTCGCACTGTTCACACTGGCCTTCGCCACGCTGGGCGGAATCTCGTCCACCAACCAGGGCAAGGCTGCCTTTGCCGCCGCGCTGGGCCTTCTGATCGCCACCATCGGCGTTGACGGCCAGACCGGCGTGCCGCGCTTCACCTTCGGCGAGGTGCACCTGTACGACGGCATCGACTTCCTCGTCGCGCTGGTGGGGCTGTTCGCGCTGTCCGAGGTGCTTGTCTTCCTCGAAAACCGCCATGGAGAGTCGGACGCGGCCAACAAGAAGGTCGTGATCGGCCGCATCACCCCGTCGCTGTCGATGCTGAGATACTGCACGCCGACCATGCTGCGGACCTCGGTCCTGGGCTTCGTCGCGGGCGTCCTGCCGGGCGCCGGGGCCTCGCTGGGATCGTTCATCTCCTATTCCATGGAGAAGCGCCTGGTCGACAAGGAAGGCACCTTCGGCACCGGAGACCCGCGCGGAGTCGCCGCCCCCGAGGCCGGCAACAACGCCGCCGCCGGCGGTGCGCTGGTGCCGATGCTGGCGCTGGGCGTGCCCGGATCGGGCACGACGGCGGTCTTGCTGGCGGTGCTGCTGGCGATGAACATCACGCCGGGTCCGCTGCTGTTCACCCAGAATCCCGACGTGGTCTGGGGCCTGATCGCCGCGCTCTTCATTGGCAACGTCATGCTCTTGTTGATGAACATCCCGATGGTGGGGCTGTTCACCCGCGTGCTGCTGGTGCCGCCACGTATTCTGATGCCGATCGTCGCCATGGTGTCCTTCGTAGGGATCTATGGCATCTCGGGCTCCAGCTTCGACCTGCTGGTCATGGTAGGCTTCGGCGTGCTGGGCTGGGTGCTGCGCAAGCTTGACGTGCCACTGGTGCCGATCATCCTCGGGATCCTTTTGGGCAATGCCATGGAATCGAACCTCCGCCGCGCCATGTCGATCTCGAACGGCGACTGGTCGGTTCTTGTGGGTTCGCCTCTGGCCATAGGTCTTTGGGCGGTCGCGCTGATCGGCTTCGTCCTGCCCATCATCTTCGGCGCCGCGCTGAAACGCCGGATGCGGATGGCCGGCAAGAAGGACGAAGAGGGCTCGTTCGTCGACTGAGGACCCCCGCGTGTCGCACCCGAAACCGTCCGGCACCGATGCCGGGCGGTTTGCATTGAGGGTGGGGTTACGCAAATTATAAGATGGTGCCGCTGATAGGACTCGAACCTACGACCCCATCATTACGAATGACGTGCTCTACCAGCTGAGCTACAGCGGCGCCGACAGGGCGTTTAGCACTGCGGATATGCCGAGGCAAGCCGAGATCTAACGCTCTGTGCCGCCCAAAGTCGGTGCCTGCGGCGATATTCCACCAGATATGCTTTTGACCTCCGTCCCGGATGACCTTAAGGAAGGCGCTCCTATTCCCGCGGCCGCGCGGCGGCCCGTTACAGGCAAAGGACGTCCCGATGCTGGACCATGTCGACATGCGCACATCGCTTGCCGAACACTATGACCTCGCCCCTTCGGTCGAACTGGCCGAAAACCTCGCCCACCTCTACGCGCCCATGAAACGCTCCATGCCGTTCCCGGACTGGGCGATGCATGCGCCTTACGTGGCGGCGATCAATCGGCTCAAGAAAGAGCGCAACGCGGTGATTTTGGCGCACAATTACATGACGCCCGAGATTTATCACGGCATCTCCGACGTGATTGGCGACAGCCTGGCGCTGGCGATCAAGGCCAAGGAGGTCGAGGCCGACGTGATCGTGCAGTGCGGCGTGCATTTCATGGCCGAGACGTCGAAGATCCTGAACCCGGCAAAGACCGTGCTGATGCCTGATATGGGCGCCGGTTGTTCGTTGGCTGAATCGATCACCGCCGACGGCATCGCCGAGATGCGGGCGAGGTATCCCGGCGCGCCGGTGGTCAGCTACGTAAACACCACGGCCGAGGTGAAGGCCGCGTCGGACATCTGCTGCACCTCCGCCAATGCGCTGCAGATTGTCGAGGCGATGGACAGCGATACTGTCATCATGACCCCCGACCAGTACCTGGCGCAGAACGTGGCCGCGCAATCGTCCAAGAACGTGGTCTACTGGCCAGGTTCCTGCGTGGTGCATGAGCGGTATTCGGCGCAGGAAATGCGCGACTACCGCGCCGCCAACCCCGGCACCCGCATCGTGGCCCACCCCGAATGCAAGCCCGAGGTGGTGGAAGAGGCCGATTTCACCGGCTCGACCACCGGGATGATCGACTGGGTGCGAGATAACCGCCCCGAGAAGGTGCTGCTGGTCACCGAGTGTTCGATGGCCGCCAACGTGGCGGAAGAACTGCCCGAGGTCGACCTTGCCAAGCCCTGCAACGCCTGCCCCTACATGAAGAAGATCACGCTGGAAAAGGTGCTCTGGTCGCTGCACACCATGACCGAGTCGGTGGAGGTTGATCCGGCAGTGGCTGAAAAGGCCCGCGTCGCGGTTGAGCGGATGATCGACCTGTCGCGCGAGCTGGGACTCTGAGCCCGGTGCAACGGATCGAAACCGCCCGCGTCATAATCATTGGCGCGGGACTGGGGGCGCTCTACGCAGCGCTGAAACTCAGCCCACACCCGGTGGTGATGATCTCGCCCGATGTGCTGGGCCGGGGCGCCAGTTCGGCCTGGGCGCAGGGTGGTGTCGCGGCGGCGATGGACCCGGCAGACAGCGCCGAAGCGCATGCTGCCGATGCTGTCCAGGCGGGCGCAGGGATCGTCGATGCCGAAGTAGCGGGGCGGGTGGCGCAGGACGCTCGGGCGCATATCCTCGACCTCACCGAATTGGGCGCGCCGTTCGACCGGGGGCCGGACGGCAGCTACGTCCTGTCGCGCGAGGCGGCGCACAGCTTTGCCCGCGTGGTCCGCGTTAAAGGCGATCAGGCCGGGGCGGAGATCATGCGCGCGCTGGTGGCGCAAGTGCGCGAGACACCGTCTATCCAGGTCGTGGAGGGCGTGTTGGCCATAGGGCTGGAGGTTTCCGGCGGGCGCGTCACCGGGGTTCGCCTGCGCCGCGACGGAGGCTCCGCGCCGGTGCTGCTGTCTGGGGCGGCCGTATTGCTGGCCGGTGGTGGCTCGGGCGGGCTCTACAAGCTGACCACCAATCCGAGGCGCATCCGAGGACAGGTGATCGGCATGGCGGCGCGTGCCGGCGCGATGATCGCGGACCCCGAATTCGTCCAGTTCCACCCCACCGCTATCGACACCGGCGACGACCCCGCGCCGCTGGCCACCGAGGCCCTGCGCGGCGAAGGCGCGGTACTGGTCAATCGGCACGGCACGCGCTTCATGACCGATGTTCACCCCGACGGTGAACTTGCTCCGCGTGACATCGTGGCCCGGGCTGTGTTCTCACAGACGCGACAGGGCCTGCGTCCGATGCTTGACACGACCAAGGTGCTGGGCGCGCGGATCGAGACCCTCTTTCCCGGTGTTGCCGAAGCCTGCCACCGTGGCGGCATCGACCCCGCAATTGCCCCCATCCCGGTGGCTGCGGCGGCGCATTACCACATGGGAGGGATCGCCACCGACGCGCAGGGACGTGCTTCGCTCCGCGGTCTCTGGGTCTGTGGCGAAGCGGCATCGACCGGGTTGCACGGCGCCAACCGGCTGGCCTCGAACGGGTTGCTTGAAGCGCTGGTCTATGCCCGGATCTGTGCCGGCGACATTGCCTCGGAAACTTCTTCGGGCGAGGCGCCGCCGGTGGTACTGCGTTTTGAACCGGCAGCGCCGGCGGATACTGAGACAGATGTTCAGGCCCTTCGGCAATTGATGACCGATCACGTAGGCGTGGTACGCGACGCCGCGGGGCTCAAGCGGGCATTGGCGGGCATCGCCCGACTGGAAGATGCCCATGGCCGCGACGAGACCTTCCGCAACATGTGCGCCACCGCAACTCTGATCGCTGCCGCTGCATTGCGCCGCGATGAGAGCCGCGGCGCGCATTTCCGTTCGGATTTCCCAAACGCAGGCCCCGAGGCCAAGCGGACCCACATCACGCTGCCGGAGGCGTTGGCCCTGCGGCAAGCCGCCAGCCAAGAGGAATTGGCATGACCACGACCGCACCCCTGCCCGACCTTGTGCTCGAACCGATGGTGCGCCATGCGCTGCTCGAGGATCTGGGCCAATACGGCGACATCACCACCCGCACCACGATCCCGTCCGGCACCCGCTATACCGCGCGTCTCAACGCGCGTGAGGCCGGTGTCGTCTCGGGGATGCAGGTCGCTGCGCTGGCCTTCCGGCTGGTGGATCCTGCCCTGGTGATCACCACCCACAGGCCGGACGGCTACGGCTGCGCCCCTGGCGACCTACTGATGGAGATCGAGGGTTTCGCTGCATCCATCCTGTCGGCTGAGCGCGTCGCGTTGAACTTTGCCGGTCGGCTATCCGGCATCGCCAGCCTGACCGCGCGCTTTGTGGCAGAGACGCGGGGCACCGCCAGTCGGATCACCTGCACCCGCAAGACCACGCCGGGGCTCCGCATCGTCGAGAAACTTGCCGTGCTGCATGGTGGCGGGTTCAACCACCGGATCTCGCTGTCCGATGCCATTCTGATCAAAGACAACCACATCGCGGCGGCCGGCGGAATCCGCCCGGTGCTGGAGGTCTGCAAGGCGCAGGCCAGCCACATGATCCGCGTCGAAATCGAGGTCGACACGCTGACGCAGCTGGCCGAGGTGCTGGAGGTCGGCGGCGCGGACGTGGTGCTGCTGGACAATATGGAGACCGACACCCTGCGCGAGGCGGTGGCGATGGTGGACGGACGGATGATCACCGAGGCATCTGGCAACATGGCGGCGGAGCGTATCGCCGAGGTGGCGGCAACCGGGGTGGACTACATCTCGTCGGGAGCGCTGACCCATTCGGCGCGGACACTGGACCTCGGCCTCGATTTCTAACCCGAGTTCGTGGCTCGGGACGTCAGGGCCGGCGCTGACGTGGAGGTCCCGGATCAGGTCCGGGACGCCGCTGCGGATCAGGCAACCGCCGCGTGGTCCACCCCGCGCGTGTTTGTCCGGTTGAAATCGCGCCGCTGCTCGGCTAACCCGGCGACAACCGAAGCATTTGGCGAAGTCCGGGCTGCGCCGGGACGGGGTGGCAGCCGCCTTTACGTCCGAAAGAAACCTGCGTTTCCACTGTCAGAAAAGGGCATCAGATCATGGCCGAGAACAAGTCTCCCGACATATTGTATACCATTGTAGACGAAGCGCCGGAACTCGCCAGCGCGTCGTTCCTGCCGATCATCCGCAAGTTCGCGTCGGCAGCCGGAATCACCGTCGGCACCAAGGACATCTCGCTCGCCGGCCGGATCCTCGCCACGTTCCCCGAAAGCCTGACTGAGGACCAGCGCCAGTCCGACGATCTTGCGGAGCTGGGGCGACTGGTCAAGCAGCTCGACGCCAACGTCATCAAGCTGCCCAACATCTCGGCCTCGGTGCCGCAGCTTGTCGCCGCGGTGAAGGAGCTTCAGGGGCAGGGCTATGCGCTGCCCGACTACCCCGAAGCCCCGAACACCGACGAGGAAAAAGCGATCCGCGCCCGTTATGACGGCATAAAAGGCTCGGCCGTGAACCCGGTGCTGCGCGAAGGCAACTCGGACCGTCGCGCCGCCAAGGCCGTCAAGAAGGACGCGCAGAACAACCCGCACCGCATGGGCAAATGGTCGAATGACTCCAAGACCAAGGTGTCGTCGATGGACGGAAACGACTTCCGCTCCAACGAGGTCTCGGCCACGATGAGCGCCGCGCAGGCGGGCAACGCGAAGATCGAATTCGTCGGCAAGGATGGTAGCACCGAGGTGATGAAGGACGGCTGGGCGCTGGACGAAGGTACCGTGGTCGACGCGACCTACATGTCGGCCAAGGCGCTGTCGGACTTCCTCGCGCTACAGATCGAAGAGACCAAGGCCGACGGTACGCTGTTTTCACTGCACATGAAGGCCACGATGATGAAGGTCTCGGACCCGATCATCTTCGGCCACGCAGTCCGCGAATGGCTGAAGCCAGTGTTCGAGAAGTACGGCGACGACCTGAAGGCCGCGGGTGTGAACCCCAATTCCGGCATGGGAGATCTTCTGGAGCGGGTGAAGGACAAGCCAGAAATCATGGCCGCCATCGAAGAGGTCCGTGACCAGCGCCCGCCGATGTACATGGTGAATTCCGACAAGGGCATCACCAACCTGCACGTGCCTTCGGATGTCATCATCGATGCTTCGATGCCGGCGTTGATCCGTGCGGGTGGCAAGGGCTGGGGTCCGGACGGGCAGGAGCACGACACCAACTGCGTGATCCCCGACAATTCCTACGCGCCGGTCTATGACGAGAGCGTGAAGTTCTTCAAGGAGAACGGCGCTTTGGACCCGTCCACCGCCGGGACAGTGCAGAACGTCGGCCTGATGGCCCAGAAGGCCGAGGAATACGGCTCGCACCCGACCACCTTCGAGGCACCTTCCGACGGCATCTTCCGCATCGTGCTGGAAAATGGCGACGTGCTGCATGCGCATGGCGTGGAAGCCGGCGACATCTGGCGCGCCTGCACCACCAAGAAGGCACCGATCGAGAACTGGGTGCAGCTTGCCATGGACCGCCAGCGCCTGACCGGCGCCGAGTCGATCTTCTGGCTGGACGAGACCCGCGCCCACGACGCCGAGCTGATCGCCTACGTCAAACCGATCCTTGCAGAGGCCGGCGTTGCCGACAAGTTCCAGATCATGGCCCCGCGTGAGGCTACCCGCGCTGCGCTGAAGACCATCACTGCCGGCGACGATTCCATCGCCATCACCGGCAACGTGCTGCGCGACTACCTGACCGACCTGTTCCCGATCCTCGAGCTGGGCACCTCGGCCAAGATGCTGTCGATCGTCAAGCTGATGAACGGCGGCGGGCTGTTCGAGACCGGCGCCGGCGGATCCGCGCCGAAGCACGTGCAGCAACTGGTCGAGGAGAACCACCTGCGCTGGGATTCGATGGGCGAATTCTGCGCGCTGGGCGAGAGCCTCAAGTTCCTCGCCGACAGCCAGGGCAATGCCAAGGCCGGCGTGCTGGGCGAGGCCGCCGAGGTTGCCACGCAGGGCATCCTCGACAATGACCGGTCGCCCTCGCGCAAGGTGGGCGAACCTGATAACCGCGACAGCCACTACTGGTTCGCCCGCTACTGGGCCGAGGCTCTGGCGGCGCAGTCGCAGGACGCCGATCTCGCGGCGCACTTCGAGCCGATCGCCAAGGAGCTGGCCGAGAAGGAAGCGCAGATCACCGGTGAACTGGCCGAGGCGCAGGGCAAGCCGGTCGACATCGGCGGCTACTACAAGCCCAGCGTCGAAAAGAAGGCTGAGGTGATGCGCCCGAGTGCGACGTTGAACGCCATCATCGGCTGATCGCTACCTTAAAGAACAAGCAAGCCGCCCGCATCGAACCGGGCGGCTTTTTCATGCGCGGTGCAAAATCCATCAATGGATTTTCACCGATTTGTCGACAGATCGGCGTCCTCATTCAGCCGCGATGTCGCCGATCCGTCGCAGGCCGGCCAGGTCGCAGATCGTCGCCAGCACTGCGTCGGGGCCGGTGCCGTGCCGCAGCGCTGTAAACAGGAACGGCCGCCCCTCACGCATCCGCCTTGCGTCACGCTCCATCACCTCCAGAGAAGCGCCGACGTGCGGCGCCAAATCGGTCTTGTTGATGATCAGCAGGTCCGACTTGGTGATCGCCGGCCCGCCTTTGCGAGGGATCTCGTCACCGGCAGCCACGTCGATCACGTAGATGGTGAAATCCGCCAGCTCGGGGCTGAAAGTGGCCGACAGGTTGTCGCCACCCGACTCCACCAGCACCACCTCGAGGTCATCATGCAGCTTGAGCATCTCGGTGATGGCCGCGAGGTTGATCGAGGCGTCCTCGCGGATCGCGGTGTGCGGACAGCCGCCGGTTTCTACGCCCATCACCCGGTCCTGCGGCAGCACCTGCATCCGCATCAGCGCTTCGGCGTCCTCCTGCGTGTAGATGTCATTGGTGATGACGCCGATGGAATAGGCGGGATGCATCAACTGCGCCAGCTTGGCCGTCAGCGTGGTCTTGCCGGCGCCCACGGGGCCGCCGATGCCGATCCGTAGGGGTCCGTTCATCCGTATCATGTGCGAAAGAGCCTCGGTTGTTGGGTTTCATGCGCCATTGCCGCCACGTCAGACAGGAAGGCGTTGGAGTAAAGGTCGTCATGTGTGGCAGCGGCGGTTTCTTCGGCGATATGGGCGCAAAGGGGTGTCTGTGCCGCCAGAACTGCCTGCCCTTCGGTCTGGCCCAGCGGCATCAGCCGGATCGCCGCCGATGTCAGGTTGGCCACGAAGGCATGCAGGTACATCGCAGAGGTCTGCTGCAACGGCAGGCCGGCCAACGCCGCCGCCCGCCCGATCGCCACCGGCAGCAGCATGTCCGGCAGCTCAAGGCCCCAGACCGCGTGCACCGTTCCGGCAAAGGCCGCGCCCTGCAGGTCGGCCTCCAGCAATCGCTCGGCTGCCGGGGCGAAAGCGCGGGCTGTGGCGTCGACTGCGTCCAGGTCCCTTGGCGTGTCCGCGCGGTAGGCCAGTGACAGAAGCACCGCGTCCGAACGCCCGCTGCCTTCGGTCAGAAGCGGCGCTAGCCAATCGCGCAGGCTGTCGGATGACATCACCCATCCGCGCGCGATTGCCAGCTCCAACCCGTGCGAATAGGCGAAGGCGCCGACCGGAAAAGACGGCGACAGCCAGTGTTGCAGGGTCAGAAGGTCAGTGTGCATGCGCCGTGTGTCCGTGCTCATGCGCATGGGTACGGCCATGGCCATAGGCGCCGCCCTCGGGAGTGAAGGGCTCGGACACCTCAATTAGGGTGGCGCCCAGATGCTCCAGCATGTGACCGATCACCTTGTCGCGCTGGATCAGCAGACGGTCGTCGCCGATCTGGCAAGGCGTGTGCCGGTTGCCGATGTGCCAGGCTAGGCGGACGAGGTCCCCGGTCACGGCATAGAGGTCTTCTTCGGCCGCCACCATCGCGATGCAGGCACCATTCGGCAGCACAAAGCCGTGCCCGTGATCGACAGACGTGGCGTGATCGAGATCGACAAGAAAACGCAGGCCGCGTTCGCTGGTCAGCACCTTGCGGCGCAGAAAACGGTCGTCATAGGTCAGATGCACGCGGTCGGTGAAATTGTCGGGGTGGGCGATTACGGTCTGGGTGACGGGGAGGGTCATCGTTTACACCTTGTTTGGGATGCTGCGGCAAGCTTGGGTGCGAACAAGGCGGACAGACGCGCTGGAAAGAGGAAGCTCATGCCCGGGGCCCTAGAAAAGGAAATACCGCTGCGCCATCGGCAGCACCTCGGCGGGCTGGCAGGTCAGCAATTCGCCGTCCGCGCGCACTTCGTAGGTTTCGGGGTGAACCTCGACCTCCGGTGTCGCCGTGTTCAGCTTGAGGTGTGACTTGCCGATCTTGCGGGTGTTTTCCACTGCAACGGTCCGCTTGGCCAAGCCCCATGTTGCGCCGATCTCCTCGGCCTGGGCGGCGGCGCTGACAAAAGTCACGGCGGAGTGTTCGACCGAGCGGCCATACGCGCCCCACATCGGCCGGGAATAGACCGGCTGCGGTGTCGGGATCGAGGCGTTGGGATCGCCCATCTGTGCACAGGCGATGGTGCCGCCCAACAGGACCATCTCGGGCTTCACGCCGAAGAAGGCCGGGTTCCAAAGCACCAGATCGGCGCGTTTGCCCACTTCAATGGAACCGATTTCGTGGCTCAGACCATGCGCGATGGCAGGGTTGATAGTGTACTTGGCGATGTATCGGCGGACACGGAAATTGTCGTTGTCGCCGGTTTCTTCGGGGAGCCGTCCGCGCTGCTTCTTCATCTTGTCAGCGGTCTGCCAGGTGCGGATCAGTACCTCGCCCACCCGACCCATGGCCTGGCTGTCAGAGGCGATGATCGAAAAGGCGCCCATGTCGTGCAGGATATCCTCGGCGGCGATGGTCTCGCGCCGGATGCGGCTTTCGGCAAAGGCCACGTCCTCCGGGACCCGTTTGTCGAGATGATGACAGACCATGAGCATGTCGAGGTGCTCTTCCAACGTGTTTACCGTGAACGGACGCGTCGGATTGGTGGACGAGGGCAGAACATGCTCTTCACCGCAGATCTTGATGATGTCGGGGGCGTGGCCGCCGCCGGCGCCCTCGGTGTGGAAGGCGTGGATGGTGCGGCCCTTCATGGCTTTGACGGTATGCTCGACGAACCCGCTCTCGTTCAGCGTGTCCGTGTGGATCATCACCTGCACGTCCATGTCGTCGGCCACCGACAGGCAACAGTCGATTGTGGCGGGCGTGGTGCCCCAGTCCTCGTGCAGTTTCAGCGCGCAGGCACCGCCCCTGACCTGCTCCACCAGCGCTTCGGGCAGCGATGCGTTGCCCTTGCCCGCGAATGCGAGGTTCATCGGGAAAGCGTCCGCCGCCTGAAGCATCCGCCCGATGTGCCACGGTCCGGGGGTACAGGTGGTGGCCAAGGTGCCATGCGCCGGGCCGGTGCCGCCGCCGAGCATCGTGGTCAGGCCGGAATGTAGCGCGTCCTCTATCTGCTGCGGGCAGATGAAATGGATGTGGCTGTCGAAGCCGCCGGCGGTGAGGATGCGGCCTTCACCCGCGATGACCTCGGTGCCCGGCCCTATGATGATGTCGACGCCCGGCTGCGTGTCGGGGTTGCCGGCCTTGCCGATGGCGGCGATACGGCCGTCCCTGAGACCCACGTCGGCCTTCACGATACCGGTCCAGTCGACGATCAGCGCATTGGTGATGACGGTGTCCACTGCGCCGCCGGCGCGGGTGACCTGGCTCTGGCCCATGCCGTCACGGACAACCTTGCCGCCGCCGAACTTGACCTCTTCGCCGTAGGGTCCGGTCAGGTCACGCTCGACCTCGATGATCAGGTCGGTGTCAGCCAACCGCAGCCGGTCGCCCACGGTTGGGCCGAACATTGCGGCATGATCGGCGCGTTTGATGGTGGTTGGCATTGGCGAGCTACTTCCGTTTCTTCGGCCCGCGCTTGATCAGCCGGCCGACATTGGACTTGGTGGTGGAGCGGATGGGCTTCAGCGCGTGGCTCAGCGTCTTGTGATTTTCCTGGCCCTTCATCGTGCCCAGCACCATGCGCATGCCGGCCTCGGTGAAGGCTTTCTGCTTTTCGGTCACCATGCGGGTGTTTTCGGATGGCAGGACGGACCACACGCCAGCCCAGCCCATGACCCGCATCGAGATGACCGCGCTGGCCTCCATCGCCATCAGCATGGCCTGTGTCTGGAATTTCAGCATGCCGAAAGGATCGGTGTAGACATCGTATTTCATAATTTACCCATTACCCGTTGATTGAAGCCGTAGATGCGGCGCGCACCGGAGACAGGGATCAGGCTGACCTCGCGCCGCTGGCCGGGTTCGAACCGGACCGCGGTGCCGGCAGCGATGTCCAGCCGTTTCCCGTGCGCGGCGTCACGGTCGAAATCTAGGGCGGGATTGGCTTCGGCAAAGTGGTAATGCGAGCCCACCTGCACCGGACGGTCGCCGGTATTGGCGACCATCAGCGTGATCGCCTTTGCGCCGTCGTTCAGCGTCAGCGTGCCGTCGGCGGGGATGAGCTCGCCGGGGATCATTTGCGCAAGGTTGCAATTGTGGCGGCGAGGGCGACGAAGCCCAGCGCCAGCGCCACGGTCAGCCAGTTGCCTGCGCCGTGCGGATGCAGGTGCGGGCCGGAGTGGGCAAAGGCGGGGGAGGCTGTCAATACGAGCGCGGGGGCAAGCATGCGGGTCATGAATAGGCTCCTAGTGCGGGCGCCGGGCTGAAGCCCGGCCTATGGTTAACGGATCGGATTGTGGACGGTGACAAGCTTGGTGCCGTCGGGAAAGGTGGCCTCGACCTGCACCTCGTGGATCATTTCGGGCACGCCTTCCATGCAGTCGTCGCGAGTGACGACCTCTGCGCCGGCCTCCATCATATCGGCTACCGACCGACCGTCGCGGGCGCCTTCGACGACGGCGTGGGTGATCAGGGCGATGGCCTCAGGGTGGTTCAGCGCCACGCCACGGGCCAGCCGCTTGCGGGCGACCTCGGCCGCCATGGCGATCAGCAGCTTGTCCTTTTCACGGGGAGTGAGTTGCATGGGTCAGAGTCTCCAGGACATGGGCAGCGTGTCGTTCGAGAGCAGGTCGAGCACGGGCAGAAGGTGACGGCGCAGCAGGTGGCTGTCGGGGGTGAGCAGGCGCAGGGCCATGACGTCGGGGGACAGCAGGCTGACGCCACCGGTCGCAGGCAGATGATCGCGGACGGCGGGCAGCAACGCCTCGGCATCGGGAGCGACATATAGGAGGCAGGCCATGGCACCTGCGCCATCGGCAACAGGTGTCTGTGCGAGGCGGTCCGAAATGGCGCCTTCCAGCCGGACCCCATCGCAGTAGAGAGGCCCTCCGGCGCGGCGGACCTCGATCCGATCGTGAAAACGACCCGAGTTCAACCGCTCGCCCATGGCCGCGCGTCCGAAGACCACCGGTTCGACCATCAGCAGTCGGGCGTCCGGGGCAAGTTCGATCCGCAAGGTGCGCGAAATTGCGCATCCATTGTAAAGGATCAGCTCTTGCGGGAGCCAGTGCAGCAGTCCGCCCTTAGCCACCTGCAGGCGGGTGTCCATATGGCCAAACTCGCCCCCGCGCGATCGATAGGCGCGTTCGGCGGCCTGTGTCGTCAAGCCCAGCCCTGTACCTTCGCCCACAGTAGCCTGAAGCGACAGCTTGTCGCCACCGGTCACGCCGCCCGAGGTGTTAATAATGATCGCCTGCAGCATGCTCCCCGTGCAGGGAAACAGCGTCTTGTAGGAACCCTGCTGCCGCAGCCCGTCGATCACGCTATCCGGTCCGCGACGCTTGGTCGACAGGGCAATCCTGCCGCGGGTGCGCGGCTGCGTGGCTTCGATGATATGGCCAGGATGCAGGGTGATGGGATTGCTCCGGGTTGGCGGGACGGTCGCCGTTTAATGAGCAGTTCCGATCGGAAATGGGTAGGTTCGCAGCAGATTCGAAGCTCGTGCCGGGGCCTCGCGCATAATTATCGGGCAAAATTGCGGATTACTGCCTGCAAAAGGGGCAATCGCTGCGAGAGTTGCGGAAAATACGCCGGTGGAATTGATCCGATCGCCGCAATGCAGAATGCCTGTAGTCGCTCAGCCGCAGGACATGATCCGAAGCGATGGGCGTGTGACGGCCTTCTGAACTGGCATTCGCTCCGGCCGCCACACATTCGCAACACTGATGTTGCAGGGCAGACCCGCCCGTGCATGGCACGCTTGGCCGGTCAAGTACCCTGCGGGGAGATATAGATGACCCGTTACACCAAGACCATGACCAGTATCGCCGCACTCGGCATGTTCGCCGCCGCCCCGACGCTGGCCGCGGAGTGCCCGATCAAGGTCGGCGTACTGCATTCGCTTTCCGGCACCATGGCGATCTCGGAGACGACGCTCAAGGATACCGTCGAAATGCTGGTCGAACAGCAGAACGAAAAGGGCGGGGTTCTGGGTTGCGAGCTTGAGGCCGTCGTGGTCGACCCGGCGTCGGACTGGCCCCTGTTTGCCGAGAAGGCGCGCGAACTGCTGTCGGTACACGAAGTTGACGTGATCTTCGGCAACTGGACGAGCGTCAGCCGTAAATCCGTCTTGCCGGTAATCGAAGAGCTGAACGGCCTGCTGTTCTACCCCGTGCAGTATGAAGGCGAGGAATCGTCGAAGAACGTCTTCTACACCGGCGCCGCGCCCAACCAGCAGGCGATCCCGGCAACCGACTACTTCCTAGACGAACTCGGCGTCGAGAAATTCGCCCTGCTAGGCACTGACTACGTCTACCCGCGCACCACCAACAACATCTTGGAGTCCTACCTGAAGTCCAAGGGCATCGCCGAGGACGACATCTTCGTCAACTACACCCCCTTTGGGCACTCGGATTGGGCCACCATCGTGGCCGATGTCGTGGCGCTGGGCGCGGATGGCAAGCAGGTGGGCGTGATCTCCACCATCAACGGCGACGCCAACATCGGTTTCTACAAGGAACTGGCCGCCGCGGGGGTATCCGCGGATGATATTCCCGTCGTGGCCTTCTCAGTCGGTGAAGAAGAGCTGTCGGGTCTGGATACCTCGAACCTCGTCGGTCACCTGGCCGCGTGGAACTACTTCCAGTCGGCCGAGACCGACGCCAACGCCGAATTCATCGAAACCTGGAAGGCCCGAATGGGCGAGGAGCGCGTGACTAACGACCCGATGGAAGCCCATTACATCGGCTTCAACATGTGGGTGAACGCGGTGGAAGCGGCGGAGACAACTGACGTGGATGCCGTGCGCGCCGCGATGTACGGCCAGGAGTTCCCGAACCTGACCGGAGGCACCGCGGTGATGCTGCCGAACCACCATCTGGCCAAGCCGGTGCTGATCGGTGAAATAACCGAGGACGGCCAGTTCGACATCGTCAGCCAGACTAAGGAAGTGCCGGGCGACGCCTGGACCGATTTTCTGCCTGAATCGGCGGTGCTGAAGTCGGATTGGAAAGACCTCGGCTGCGGCATGTACAACACCAACACCGAGACCTGCGTACAGATCAAATCCAACTATTGATCTGACCATCCGGCGGGCGCGGCTCCGGTCGCGCCCCTGCACCCTTCGACTGACAGGCCGATGAACATGCACCGCGTACTCTCCGCGTGCCTGGCCCTGCTTTGCCTGCCGCTGGCGGCAACGGCACAGGATCAGGCCCCCACGCACCCCGCCGAGCCAACCCTTCAAGCGATCTTGAAGACCCACGCGCCGCTGGTCGCCAAGCCCTCGCGCCGCACCATCGACACGGTGCTGGGGGATCTCGTGGACTCCGGCCTGCCGCAAGTGCCGGAGTTCCTGAACCGCTATGCGGAAAAGAACGTCTGGACGCGCGCAGCGGACGGTCGGTTCTTCTACGCCGAGAAGTCCGGTGACGAATACGCCCTCACCGATATCGACAGTGGCAACGTCGTGGCCAAGGCCTCAGGCGACGCCCTGGCCCGCATCAAGCCCAACGGCGGTGTGCGCCGCGCGATCGGGGCCGCGCTGGTGCAGTTTCAGCTCTCGGACCCGGATATCGCACGCCGCCGCGACGCGCTCGACGCCATTTCGCGCAACCCGGGTCCGTCGCAGCTGGACGCGCTTACCGCTTCAATCGAGGGCGAGACGGACCCGACCCTTCGCAGCCGAAAGGAACGCGCTGCCAACTACCTCACGGCCCGTTTCGGCACCACGATCGACGCCCGCGTCAACGCCATCCGCGCCCTGTCCGGTGACCTCAGCGTCGAAGGCCGCGCGGTGTTGAACCAGATCCTCGCCACGCAGTTCTCAGCCGCGGGTGAATTGCCCAAGGACGCAAACATCACCCGCGTCATGACCTCTGGCGACGGCATCGACCGTGACGTGGCCTATGCCGCGTTGGTCGAGGCCGGCCTTGCCCGGCCGGTGATCCGCGCCGACGAAGTCCGCGCCGCGCTGGAAAGCAATATCATCGACGGTCGCGTCGGCGGGGTTCCGACAGGTCAGCTCGGCACCCCCGAGGCCCGCGCCCGCGCCTATGCCGCGCTTGCCGGCGACGGCACCGTCGCCCCGCTAGTGACCGATGCTGACATCGACGCGGCGCTGGCAGCCCATGTCTTTTTCGACGTCTACGACGAGGCCGATCCCGCCATTACCGCGATCGCAGAAGAGACCCTGGCCGCCGTGCGCACCCGCGTTGGCATCGGCCAGACCATCGACCTGACGATGGACGCGGTGTCTCTGGCCTCGATATATTTCCTCGCGGCCATCGGCCTTGCCATCACCTTCGGCGTGATGGGGGTGATCAACATGGCGCATGGCGAATTCATCATGATGGGCGCCTACACCGGCTATGTCGTCCAGCTCTTCATCCCCGACTACACCCTGTCGCTGATCGTCGCCCTGCCGCTGGCTTTCGCCGTCACATTCGCCGCCGGCGTGGCGATGGAGCGGTTGGTGATCCGCTGGCTCTACCACCGCCCGCTTGAGACGCTGCTGGCCACCTTCGGCATCTCGATCGCACTGCAACAGCTGGCGAAGAACATCTTCGGCACGCAGGCGCGGCCTCTGACCTCGCCGGGCTGGCTCGACGGGGCATGGGTGATCAAT
This sequence comes from Litorisediminivivens sp. KMU-197, assembly GCF_056858395.1. NCBI lineage: Bacteria > Pseudomonadati > Pseudomonadota > Alphaproteobacteria > Rhodobacterales > Paracoccaceae > Litorisediminivivens > Litorisediminivivens sp. KMU-197. The sequence continues at coordinate 210,461 of NZ_JBXEQG010000002.1, forward strand.
GACGTGGTGCAGATTTCCTACATCCGGATCGCGATCTTCGTGCTGGCGCTGATGTTTCTCGGCCTGCTGCTCTTCATCCTGAAGAAAACCCGGCTCGGGCTTGAAGTCCGAGCGGTGACGCAGAACCCGCGCATGGCGTCGTCGATGGGCATCAACCCCGACCGCATCAACATGCTCACCTTCGGCCTGGGCTCGGGCATCGCCGGCATCGCGGGTGTCGCCATCGGGCTTTATGCAAAGGTCACGTCGGAAATGGGCGCCGATTACATCGTGCAGAGCTTCATGACCGTGGTCGTGGGCGGCGTCGGCAACGTCTGGGGCACACTGGCGGGCGCCACGCTGATTGGCTTCCTGCAAAAGGGCATCGAGTTCTTCAATCCGTCCAACACGCTGGCGGCGCAGACCTACATGATCCTCTTCATCATTCTCTTCATCCAGTTCCGGCCCAAGGGTATCGTCGCTCTCAAGGGCCGCGCCGCAGGAGATTGATCATGGAAATCCGCATCCTTCCCGAACCCACCCCCGAAGTCGAACGGCTGGTGGAGACCCACACCGCATTTTGCGACGCCACCGCGCCTGCCGAAAGCTGCCACAGACTGCCGGTCTCCGCGCTCTTTGCACCGCAGATTACTGTCTGGGGCGTCTATGATCCCGACCTGATCGGCATCGGTGCTCTGAACCAGTTCACGGACACCAAGGCCGAGGTGAAGTCGATGCACACGACCTCGGCCGCCCGCGGCAAGGGCGTCGCGCGGGCCTTGCTGCGCGCGATCATCGAAGAGGCGCAAGCGCGCGGACTGTCTTCGCTGTCTCTTGAGACCGGCGTGCACCCCGATTTCACCGCCGCGCGTGCGCTCTATGCCAGTGCCGGGTTTGTCGAAGCCGGGCCGTTCGGCAGCTACGTGACCGATCCGCACAGCACCTTCATGACCCTCGACCTGACCGCAGAGGCCACCCGATGACCCGCTCCTTCCTGTTCCGCAACCCGTCGGTGATGTGGTTCCTCGCGGCGCTGGCGCTCTTCACCCTCGGCGTGACCGCGCTGTCCGAGGCAACCGGCGTTGGCCTTGTATCGACCAGTTTCGTGAAAACGCTCGGCAAGACCCTCTGCCTCGCGCTCATTGCCATCGCGATGGACGTGGTCTGGGGCTATTGCGGCATCCTCAGCCTCGGTCACTTCGCCTTCTTCGGCATCGGCGGCTACGCCGTCGGCATGTGGCTGATGTATGCCCGGACCGAGGGCATCGTGCTGGAGAGCCTGCAGGCCGGCGCACTCCCGCCCACCCCGCAAGAGGTCACGGACGCCATCGCCGGGCAGATCTTCGGCGTTGTCGGTGCCTCCGAGCTTCCCGGCCTCTGGACCTTCGCCTATTCCCTGCCGCTGCAACTGGCAGCCGTCGTGATCGTCCCCGGCCTGCTGGCGCTTGTCTTTGGCTGGCTCGCCTTCCGCAGCCGCGTCACCGGTGTCTACCTGTCGATTTTGACCCAAGCGATGACACTGGCGCTGGCGCTTTACCTGTTCCAGAACGACACCGGGCTGCGCGGCAACAACGGCCTCTCGGGCCTGCAGAACATCCCTGGTTTCGAGGACACGCCGCAGAGCGTCATCTCCATGGCCTTCTTCTGGGCCTCGGCGCTGGCGCTGGGCGTGGGCTACCTGCTGTTTGCCTTCGTGGTAGATGGCAAGATGGGCAGCGTCATACGGGCCATTCGCGACAACGAGGCGCGGGTGCGTTTTCTGGGTTACCATGTCGAGAGCTACAAGCTTTTCGTCTTCACTCTGACGGCCGTGGTCGCGGGCATCGCCGGGGCGCTTTATTACCCGCAGGCCGGCATTATCAACCCGGCGGAGATCGCGCCAATTGCCTCGATCTATCTGGCGGTCTGGGTCGCCATCGGCGGGCGTGGCCGGCTTTATGGCGCGGTCATCGGTGCGGCCTTCGTGTCGCTACTCTCAAGCTGGTTCACCGGCGGCGGCGCGCCTTCCATTCCGCTGGGCTTCTACACCATCCAGTGGACCGACTGGTGGCTGGTTCTGCTGGGCCTGTCGTTCGTCGTCGTTACGCTTTTCTTCCCGAAAGGCATTGGCGGGCTGTTTGATTACGTCACCATCCGCCACCCGATCCCCGACCGCGTCGGTGACTATGGTCCCGACGGCGGCGCGCGACGCAAGGAGGAGGGCAAGCCATGAAAACGCTTCTTGAAATGTCCGGCGTCTCGGTCAGCTTCGACGGCTTCAAAGCGATCAACAACCTGAGCTTCCAGATCGGCGAGCCGGAACTGCGCGCCATCATCGGACCCAACGGCGCCGGCAAGACCACCTTCATGGACATTATCACCGGCAAGACGAAGCCTGACGAGGGCCGGGTGCTTTTTGGCGAAAAATCCGTGTCGCTTCTGAAGATGAGCGAAAGCCAGATCGCCCGCGCGGGCGTCGGGCGCAAGTTCCAGAAGCCCACGGTCTTCGAGGCCCAGACCGTGCGCGATAACCTCGCCATGGCGCTGGCGAACAAGCGCGGGCCGTTCGACGTGCTGGTCTATCGCAGGTCCAAACGCGTTGCCGCCCGAATTGAGGAGATCGCAGAGATGATCGGGCTGACGGATGCCCTGCCGCGTACCTCGGGTGAACTCAGCCATGGTCAGAAGCAATGGCTGGAGATCGGCATGTTGCTGGCGCAAGACCCGCGCCTTCTGCTTGTCGACGAACCCGCCGCCGGGATGACACCGGCAGAGCGGGAAAAGACAACCACAATGTTGGTAGAAGCGGCAAAGAAACACGCCGTCGTGGTGGTTGAACACGACATGGAGTTCGTCCGCCGACTGAACTGCAAGGTCACGGTCCTCAACGAAGGCTCGGTGCTGGCCGAAGGCTCGCTCGATCACGTGACCAAGAACAAGGACGTCATCGATGTCTATCTCGGACGGTAAACCGATGTTGGAAACTCGCGACTTGACGCTGAAATACGGGCACTCGCAGATCCTCCACGGCATCTCGATGCAGGCCCGGGCAGGCGAGGTGACCTGTGTGATGGGCACCAATGGCGTCGGCAAGACCAGCCTTCTGAAGGCGATCTCCGGCACCCATCCCCGCGCCGGGGGTGACCTGCTTATCGACGGTGAGGCGATTGGCCCGGCACCTGCCCACGCATTGGCACAAAAGGGCGTTGGCTATGTCCCGCAGGGTCGCGACATCTTTCCGCTGATGACGGTGATGGAGAACCTGGAAACCGGCTATGCCTGCCTGCCGCGGTCCGATCATCACGTCCCGGACGAGATCTTCGACCTTTTCCCGGTGCTCAAGCAGATGCGCACACGCCGGGGTGGTGACCTTTCGGGCGGGCAGCAACAGCAGCTTGCCATCGCGCGGGCGCTGATTACAAAACCCAAGCTCCTGCTGCTGGACGAACCGACCGAGGGCATCCAGCCCAACATCATCCAGCAGATCGGCGAGGTCATCAAATACCTGCGCGACAAGGACGAGATGGCCATCATCCTCGTCGAGCAGTTCTTTGACTTCGCCTACGGTCTGGGCGATCGTTTCGTCGTGCTCAAGCGCGGCGAGGTGGTGCTGGAGCGCGACCGCGCCTCGGCCGAGCGCGAGGTGCTTCTGCAACACGTTTCGGTCTGACCTCCCCGCATTCAGGACCTGAACCGGGCGCCTTTGCGACACCTCAGTCACCGACCAGGGGTCTGGCAGGTCCGGCTTCCCCAGTGGGCCCTGTAACGCCAGCGCATCGCAGGCTTTGGGTTGATCCGATCTCCCGCAGGATTGACCAAGCGGAAGGCCGGCGTCACATCGCGCAAGGCGCGACATTGTGATGATGTCGGCCTAATAATCGTCACAGGAAGGCGTTCAATGACACCCGCGAAACAGGAGGTGCGGTGATGATCAAACTCTTTGCGAGGGTTCTATGTCTTGTCTTTGGTGTGATCGGCGGACCTGTCATGGCGCAAGACGTCGGTTCGGTCCGGGCATATGTATGGGGCAACTCGCTGATCAATCATCCGACTGCGTTCGACGGCACGGCGGTGCCGGTATGGCTCGACCGGTTGGCCGAGGCGGATGGCCGCGAATTGGCTTTGAGCGGTGAATACGCCTTTGGCCGGGAGTTCCCGGACAAGCTGCCCGCCCGCCCGACGTGGGGGTTTCCCGGTGTGACCGCCAGCGTCGAAGCCGGTCAGAGCTTCGCCGACAAGCGCATTGACACGCTGCTCATCAACCCTGAGAACTTCATACAGTACAAGGGACCTTCCGAGCCTTATGACGGCGCCCGCGATGACCGCTCGCCAGTCAGTGGCACCGTGGCACTGACGCGGTGGGTGGCAGAGCAGGGGGCCGATCCGACGGTCTTCCTCTACGAGGGCTGGGCCGAGATGGACCGCTTTCCGCCCACGCGCCGCGCCTACCGACGGTATCTGGCTTATACCACAGGCGACTACCACGATTGGTATCTTGGCTATCGGGACGCAGTGGCGGCGGCACTGCCCGACATGGACGTGCGCCTGATCCCCGTGGGCCCGATCCTGACGCGTCTGCTGACGGAAGGGCCCTTGCAGGACCTGAGGCCGGTCGACCTCTATACCGATAACTCGCCGCACGGGACGCCGACGACCTATCTGATCGCCGCCTTGATCACCTATAGCGCGCTTTACAACACGCCACCGCCGGCAGGGTTTGATGCTTTCGAGGACGTTCACCCAGTACTGATATCGAACTACGCGGCAACGGTCGAATACATCTGGCGTGAAATGCAGGACCATGTGGCCCCCCGTCGCCATGCCGCGGCAAGCCCCGGTGCTGCACAGATCGAAAGAGCTGGTCTGCGGCAAACACCCGATGACATTTCGGGAGAGGATCTTTCCGCCACAGCCGCGTACGCCGGTCTGGACAAATCGTATCCGGCGACCGGCCTTGAAAATCCCTCCGTGGCTGTCGGCCTCAACGGCATCGCAGATTGGTCAACGCAGCGGCCCTTCATCGACGTGATGAAATCCGCGCGGCCCTGGGTCGGCCATTTGTCGGGTGCCGAGTGGGGCGGGATGACCGCACGTGATTTGGAGGAGGGTGGCTTTCTGGACGAAAACGGTTGGATCATGCGCCTGCCCGAAGCGATCGACCGGATTGAGACCTTCGTGCTGACCGACATGCCGCCCGAGGCGGTGTCCCTCGCCGGGCGCTACCGGATGACCTGGGAAGGCGAAGGCACCCTTGATATCGCCGGACGCGCGCGGGTGCAGCAGCGCGGGCCGAACGCGCTATGGTTCCTCTATGAACCGGGCGAAGACACCGTTGCGGTACAGATTCACGACACCGATCCGCGCGGAACAGGCGACTATATTCGCAACATCCAGATCGTTCACGAGGATCACTTGCCGTTTGCCGAAGCCGGGATGATCTTCAATCCCGCGTTCACCGCCCGCATCGCTGACTTTCGCGCGCTGCGTTTCATGGACTGGATGTTCACCAACGGTTCGCCAAAGGTCACCTGGGACGACCGCGCCCGGATCGAGGATTACACCTATGTCCGCCGGGGCGTCCCGGTAGAGCATGTGGTGGCACTGGCCAACCTCGTTGGGGCCGACCCATGGGTCTGCATGCCGCACCAAGCAGACGAGAGCTTTCTGCGTGGCTATGCCGAAACCGTCCGCGGCGGGCTTGACCCGCGGTTGAAGGTCTATGTCGAATATTCAAACGAGCTTTGGAACCGCATCTTTCCGCAGGCGGCTTGGGCAGAGGCTCAGGCCCGTACGCGCTGGGGTGAGGATGCGCCCGAAGACGCCTGGATGCAGTTTTCCGGCGCGCGCGCGGCGCAGGTTGCAGATGTCTGGGCTGCGGTTTTTGGAAAAGAGGCCGAGGCTCGTCTGGTCAACGTTATCGGCGTCCACACCGGCTGGCCCGGTCTCGAACAGCCGCAACTGGCCGCGCCGCTCTGGCAGGACGAGGGAAACGCGCCGCCGTCCGAAAGCTTTCAGGCCTACGCCGTCTCGGGCTATTTCGGCCACATGATCGGCAGCGAAATTGGGGGCGAGAGGGTCCGCGCGCTTCTGGACGCGGCGCGCGACAGGGTTCGGTCAGAGGGGGAGGCACTGGGTTTGCAGCGGGTCGCCCTGCGCGAATACATCCGCGCGCACCAGTTCGATGGCACCCTTGCTCCGACGATCGCCCGCCTGCGCCGCGATGCCCTGACCGAGTTGACCGGTACGCTCTGGCCCCATCACGCGGCGGTCGCCGCCGAGCATGGTTTGCGTCTGGTGATGTACGAAGGCGGCAGTCACGTCCTCGGTCATGGTTTTTGGCGGGAGGATGAGGAAATGACCGCCTATTTCCACGCCCTGAACTACTCTGCCGAGATGGGCGAGATCTATGCCGAGCTGCTGGAGGCCTGGCGCGGGCTCGGTGGCACCCTTTTCAATGCGTTCGTCGATGTCGGCAGTCCGTCGAAGTACGGCAGCTGGGGCAATCTGCGTCACCTCGACGACAGGACGGCGCGTTGGGATGCACTGACCGCCTTTAACCGTGTAACTCCCGGTGACTGGGAGGGTCGTGCCCCCGGTACGTTTCGGCAAGGTGTGATCCTGCGCGGCAGTGACGCGGCGGACCGGCTTTTGGGGACGGTGGAAGAGGATGCATTGTTGGGGTTCGGCGGCGACGACGTGCTGGTTGCGGCTGGCCGCAGCGATGTCCTGCACGGTGGGCCGGGGCGTGACGTGGCAGTTCTGCCGGGTGTCTACGCAGACTACGGCTTCGACCGGTCAGACGGTGTGCTTAGGGCATGGCGCGGCGCGGACGTGGTGCACTTGCGCGAGATCGAGGTCCTGCGCTTCGCGGATCTGGAGGTCGGCGCCGAGTTGGTGCAGTGAGGGGTTCGCGAGAGGATCGGCGCTGACCCGGCGCGCGCCGAAAGGCTAGCGGCCTCTGGCCACGGATTCGTGACGCCGGATACTAGCGGAAACCGTCAGTTGGCAGGCGGTGTCGTGACGCGCCGCATTTCCCGGGCAATGACCTCGGCTCCGAGGCTGGACCGGTAGTCGCGGTCTATGCGGGCACGGCCGGTTCGGCTGAGGCTCTGGGCAAGATCGGGGTCATTGACGATCCTCAGGATCGCCGCGGCTAGGGACTGCGGATCCTTCGGTGGAACCAGCAGGCCTTCGACGCCGTCGTCGATAAGCTCGGGCACCCCGCCCGCCGCGGTGCCGATGGTGGGAACGCCGCAGGCGATCGCCTCCATGTAGGCAACGCCCAGCGGCTCGTGCCAGCTGGCCAGCGCAAAGATGTGGGCCTGCAGCAGCCGCGCCTTGACCTCCGCCGCGTCTATTGCGCCCAGAAGTGTGACGTGATCCTGTAAGCGGTGCTGCTTGATCAGCTGTTGCAGGACCAGCCGGAAGCCCGAGCCCCCGTCGTCGTCCTGCCCGGCAATCTCGAGCCTGACGTCATGACCGGCCGCACGCAATTGGCGGACCGCTTCGATCAGGTCCTGATGGCCCTTGACCACGTTGAGACGGCCGCAGGCGAAGACCCGTATCGGACCATCTGGCGCTGGCGGCGCATAGGGCGCGGTACGGCGCAGATAGTCGGTGTCCACCCCCATCGGCCGCAGGATCATGGGCGGCAGGTCTTCGGGCTGCGCGGCCTTCATCTCGGCCATCAGCTTTCGGGTAATGACGGTGGCAAAGCGTGCATGGCGCCATTTGTAGCGTTGGCCGGATCCATAGTCGCTGAGCGGTCCGTGCAAGGTCAGCGAATAGCCCGCGCCGCCAAGGTGGTGCGCGAAACCCGCAATCATCGCGGCGCGACCGCACGAATGAACGTGGATATGGCTGATGCCCAGCCGCACGCAATGATCGCGCAGAGCCTCACCGGCGGCGGCGCATATCACGATGTCCTTGAGCAACCCGACCCCGTCGCGTGGCAGCTCGCGCAGCAATTCGCGCCATGGAAGTCGCGGCAGCACCCGCGCGGCACGCCGCAAGGACACCTCGTCCAAATAGGTGGTCCGCGCCATCGCCTCCTGCGACCAGTCATGCGCGATCAGCCCCTCGGGGGGCTGGCGGGTGGAAAACAGGATCGGTTCGATCCCCATCGCCTCGAAGGCCGCGATCTCGCGCCAGAAGAAGACATGGGTCTGCCCCGGAAACTGCGGTATCAGCACGCCCAGTCTGTCGCCTTGCCCCATCGGTCTCTTTTCCGTGATTATTGCGCTATATCATGGTTTGGCCACAGTTGGATGTATAGTCCTCAAGCTGAACGACTATTGTTTTGAGGACGCGTGTGGATCCGGACGTCCCCTTTGATCTGTCCGTGGCCGTCCCCGCGCATGACGAAGCGCGCTGGATCGGCCCCTGTCTCGACGCGGTCGTCGCGTCGAAGGGGCCGTTGCGCGCGCAGGTGATCGTCGTGGCAAACGGCTGTTCCGACAATACGGCGGCCCGGGCGCGGAGTTTTGCGCAAGCCTTCGAAGCGCGGGGCTGGCGGCTCGACGTGCTGGAACTGGCGCGGGGCAGCAAGCCCGGGGCGTTGAACGCGGCGGATGCGATTGCCGAGGCCCCTGTGCGGGCCTATCTGGATGCCGATGTGCAGGTGGACGAGGACGTTCTGGGACAGATCACCGACAGGCTGACGTGCGATCAGGCCGCCTGGGCCACCGGGCGGCTTTGCATTGCGCCGCCGGTCTCTGGCCTGTCCCGAGCATATGCCCGGATATATCGGCGCGTGCCCTTCATTGTTCAGGGCGTTCCCGGTTGCGGGCTCTTCTCGGTGAACGCGGCGGGACGCGCGCGTTGGGGTGCGTGGCCCGATATCATCTCTGACGACACTTTTGCGCGGCTGCATTTCGCCGGACCCGAAAGGCAATGTGTCGACGGCACCTACACCTGGCCGCTGGTCGAGGGGTGGCGGGCGCTGGTCAAGGTGCGGCGGCGGCAGAATCGCGGTGTGGAGGAGGTGCGCAGGCTCTTCCCGGAGCTTGCCGCGAACGACGACACACCTGGCGTTTCCTTGCGCGACAAACTTCGCATGGCGGTCAACGATCCCTTTGGATTTGCCGTCTATGGTGGGGTCGCGCTAGCCACGAAGGTCGGCGGTGACACGGGCTGGAGCCGAGGCAGATGATCGCAATGGCACAGAAGTTCCGCGGCGGTTCGCTGACCGCGCGGGCACTGCGTTCGGCGGCCTTCACGCTTGGCGGGTTCGGCACCTCTCAGGTAATCCGGCTGGCCTCGAACCTTATCCTGACGCGGCTGCTGTTTCCCGAAGCGTTCGGAATGATGGCGCTGACCATGGTGTTCATGCAGGGGCTGCAGATGTTCTCGGACGTCGGCGTCGCCCCGGCCATTCAGCAAAGCAAACGTGGCGACGATCCGGAATTCTTGGATACCGCCTGGACAATCCAGGTGGTGCGCGGCGTCTGCCTGTGGCTGGCGGCCTGCGCGCTGGCCTGGCCTGCAGCGCAGATCTACGGCGAGCCTATGCTGACGCTGCTGTTGCCGACCATGGGGATCACGCTGCTGATCCAGGGGTTCAATCCGACCAAGATGGAAACCGCGAACCGCCACCTCATGCTCGGCCGTGTCACTCTGCTGGACATTGCCACTCAGGTGATCGGCATCGTCATTGCCGTGGCGCTGGCGTTCTGGCTTCGATCGGTCTTTGCCTTGGTGATCTCGGGCATCCTGTCGATGGCGGCGCAGCTTTGGCTGAACCGGGTGTTCCTGCCGGGGCGGCTGAACCGCTTCCGCTGGGAGCGACCTGCAGCGCGGGAACTGATCCATTTCGGCAAGTGGATCTTTCTGGCGACGCTGGTGGGCTTCCTGTTCCATCAGGGCGACAAGCTGATCCTCGGGCGCTACCTGCCGATCGATCAGTTTGGCGTCTATAATATTGGTTTCTTCCTTGCGTCGTTCCCGATGCTCATGGGGCTGATGATCACCCGCAAGGTGCTGATCCCGATCTACCGCGAGACCCCTCCTGGCGCTGATCCGGCAAACTTCGCCAAGCTGCGCCGAATGCGGGTGCTCGTGACCGCCTCGCTGATGGTGCTTCAGGCGATCTTCGCTGCGTCGGGCGTCTGGATGGTCGACCTGCTCTACGATGACCGATACGCGCTGGCGGGGCCGGTGGCGGTGGTGATCGCCATGGCGCAAATTCCGCTGATCGTGGCACTGACCTATGACCAGACGGCGGTGGCGGCGGGCGACAGCCGGTCCTTCTTCTTGCTGCAGGCCACCCGCGCCTGTCTTATGGTCGCCGGTATCCTTCTGGGTCTACAGGTTGCGGGATTGCTGGGCGCGCTGGCCGGTCAGGGGCTGGCGATGCTGGCGGTCTACCCTGTCGTGGTGCGGCTGGCGCGACGGATGCGGGCTTGGGACCCGTTGCATGATGCCGTCTTCTTCGGCGTAGGCGCGCTGATCGCCCTGGGCGCCTGGGGCATCAACGGCGCTGCGATTTTGCAGCTGATGCCAGGCTTGCAACCGTGACCGGCGCGGCAGGCGACAGGCACGAATTAGGTGCTAAACTGGCAGGGGGCGGGACAGGGGTGTCCCGCATTTGCCGCAATTTCACCTCAATTTTGATCTATCCCTGCCATGTGGGGGCAAACGGGGTTCCGGATGTCTGTTTCAGATAAGCTCGCAGAGGTAAGCGAGACCGATATCGCCATCGTCGGCATGGCCACCCGGCTTCCTGGGGCCGGTTCTGTCGATTCGTTCTGGGACAACCTGCGCAACGGCCGCTCTTCAATACGCCGCCTGTCTGACGAAGAATTGCTGGAGGCCGGCGAAAGCCGCGGACTGATCCGTCATGCCGATTACGTGCCTTTCGCCGCGCCGCTTGACCACTTCGCCGACTTCGACGCCGAGTTCTTCGGTCTATCGCCCAAAGACGCGGCGATCATGGACCCGCAGCATCGCCAGTTCCTCGAATGCGCGTGGGAAGCGCTCGAGACGGCAGGCCATACGCCCGAGGCCGCACCCGGGCCGGTGGGGGTTTTCGCGGGATGTGGCATGGGCAGCTACTTCTACTTCAACGTCTGTTCCAACCCGGATCTGGTGGACGACACCGGGATGTTCCTGCTGCGCCACACGGGCAACGACAAGGACTTCCTGTCGACGCGGCTGAGCCACATCCTCGACCTCAAGGGTCCGTCGCTGAACTTGCAAACCGCTTGCTCCACCTCGCTTGTGGCGACGCACTATGCGGCGCAATCGCTGATCAATGGTGAATGCGACATGGCGCTGGCGGGCGGGGTGACCATAGAGCTGCCGCAGGGTCGGGGTTACCTTTTTAAGGAAAACGAGATCCTCTCACCCGATGGCGAATGCCACGCCTTCGATCACCGCGCACAGGGCACGGTCTTCGGCTCGGGCGTGGGTGTCGTGGTGCTGCGCCGGCTGGCCGATGCCATCACGGACGGAGACCACATCTGGGCCGTCATCAAGGGCAGCGCGGTCAACAACGACGGTGCGGCCAAGGCGGGCTATCTGGCGCCTTCGGTCGAGGGGCAGGCAGCGGCGGTGGCCGAAGCGCACGCGATGGCCGGCGTGACCGCCGATACCGTGGACTACGTTGAGTGTCACGGCACCGGCACCTACCTTGGCGATCCTATCGAGGTGGCCGCGCTGACCCAGGCCTTCGCCGAGACGACGGATGAGACCGGCTTTTGCCGCATCGGATCGGTCAAGACCAACATCGGCCATCTGGACACGGCTGCAGGTGCCGCCAGCCTGATCAAGGCCTCTCTGGCGCTGCACCACCGCGAGATTCCGCCGAGCCTTGGCTACGAGAAACCCAACCCCGCCATAGACTTCGGCACCTCGCCGTTTCGCGTTAACGACCGCCTGATCCCTTGGGAGCGCCGCAAGGGGCCGCGCCGAGCGGGGGTCAATTCGCTTGGCGTCGGCGGAACCAACGCGCATGCGGTTTTGGAGGAAGCGCCGGCGCGTCCCGCCTCGGAGCCCAGCGACTGGCCGTTCCACATCCTCACCGTCACCGGTCGCAGCAAGGCCGCGGTCGAGGCCAATGCACGCAAGCTTGCCGCCCACCTGCGGGCGCACCCCGAGCAGGACCTTGCTGACGTGGCCTTCACGCTGCAAACCGGGCGGCGGCACTTCCAACACCGGCGCGTGCTGGTCGCCGAAAGCCATGCTGAGGCGGCGGAGTTGCTGGAAACGCTCGACCCTCGCCGGGTCTTTGCCCACACAGCCCTGGAAACCGCCGCAAAGCCGGTCTTCATGTTCCCCGGCGGAGGCGCGCAATATGCGGGTATGGCCCGCGATCTCTATGAGACCGAACCGGTCTTTGCCGACTGGATCGATCGCGGATTGGCCGTCTTGCAACCTAAGCTCGATTACGACATTCGCGCGCTCTGGCTACCGCACGATGAGGACAGGCAACACGCCGAGGAGCGGCTCACCCGGCCCTCTGTGCAGTTGCCGCTGATCATGATCGTCGAATATGCGCTGGCGCAGCTCTGGCAGAGCTGGGGCGTGCCGCCGGTGGCGCTGGTCGGTCATTCGATGGGCGAAAACACCGCGGCCTGCGTCGCCGGCGTGATGTCGTTCGAGGATTGCATCGGCCTTGTCCACCTGCGCGGTACGCTGTTCGACAGTATCGCGCCAGGTGGCATGCTCTCGGTCTCGCTGTCGCCCGAGGCGCTGAAGCCCTACCTTGGTGACAGCCTCGATATTGCCTCGGTCAACGGGCCCGAGCTTTGCGCGGCCTCTGGACCGCAGCAGGCGCTTAAGGATCTTCAGCTGCGGCTTGAAGGCGAGGGCATCGACTGCCAACGCATCGCCATCGACATCGCCGCACATTCCGCGATGCTCGATCCGATCCTCGCAGACTTCAAAGCCTATCTGGCCGGTATCGACCTGCGGCCGCCGCAGCTGTCCGTCATCTCGAACCGCTCCGGACAGGAACTCACCGCAGAAGAGGCCACCGACCCCGAGTACTGGACTGCGCACCTTCGCCACACCATCCGTTTTGCAGACTGTATCGACACGCTGGCGCAGGACCCCGGTCATGTCTTCCTGGAGGTCGGGCCGGGCAAGGCGCTGGCCTCGTTGGCGCGGCTGCACAAGGACGTGCCGGGCAACAGAATTGTCGGCTCGCTGCGTCACCCGGGCGAGGACTTTGCCGACGACAAGTACTTCCTGACCGCGCTGGGCAGGCTGGCGACCCTGGGCGTCGCCGTCGACTGGGCGCAGGTCTGGGGCGAGGCGCGGCGCAATCGTGTGGTACTGCCGACCTATGCCTTCCAGCATCAGACCTACTTCATCGAGCCCGGTGAAGCTGTAGAACGCAAGGCCGAGAGCTTCCTGACCCGGACCGACGACATCTCGGGCTGGGCCAGCCACATGGCCTGGGTGCCGCAACTGGCCGCCTGCGAGATCGACGTGGAACATGAAATGTCGCTGAGCCAGCCTGAAACCTGGCTGGTCTTCATGGACGACGCCGGACTTGCACAGGAGGTCACCACGCGACTGCGCAGCGCAGGTCACAGCGTCATCGAGGTCTGGCCGGGGGATGCCTTCGCCCGCACTGGCGACGACGTGTATTTTCTTGCTCCGGAGCGTGGCCGTGAAGGCTATGATCTGCTGATCCGCGACCTCATGGGGCGGGGCGTCGTGCCCGGCCGTGTCGCGCATTTCTGGCTGGTGACGCGCGATCAGCGCCATCGTCCGGGCTCATCCTACTTCCACCGCGTGCAGGAGCAGGGGTTCTATTCTCTGATCTTCCTCGCACAGGCCATGGAGGAGGAAAACCTGCCGAAACCATTGCACCTGACCGCTTTCACCAATGGCGCGGCGCGGGTGCGGCAAGAGGCTCTGCTCTGGCCCGAGAAAGCCACGCTGGCCGGCCCGCTTCGTGTGCTCCCGCGCGAGGTTCCGGGCGTCACCGCAGCATCGGTCGATCTTGTCTTGCCAGAGGGGCGCGGACGCACCCAGGCGATGCAGGAACTTGCCGTGCAGGTTCTTGAAGACCTGCTGGCACCTCCGGCAAATGACGAAGCCGCCCTGCGCGGCGCCAAGCGTTTTGTCCGCAAGCCGCGGCCTTTGCCGCTGCCCGAGGCTCAGGTTGCGCCGGTCCGTCCGGATGGCGCCTACCTCGTCACCGGCGGCTTCGGCGGCATCGGGCTCAGCATCGCGCGGCGTCTGGTCGAAGACGGCGCCACTGCGCTGGTCCTACTGGCGCGCAGCCCGCTGCCCGATTGCGGTGCTTGGGACAACCATTTGCAAACCCATGCGCCACAGGACGCCGTCAGCCGCCGCATCCGCGCGGTTCAGGCGTTGGAGGAGATGGGCGCAGAGGTCATGGTTGCCGCAGCCGACGTCTGCAACCTGCAGCAGATGCAGAACACCGTTGCCGCCGCCCGCGCCCGTTTCGGCCGCATCCGGGGTGTCATCCATGCCGCCGGTGTCATCGACGACGCGCCGCTGCTGACCAAGACGCAAGCAACGATCGAGGACGTGCTGACCCCGAAAGTCCATGGTACGCAGGTGCTGGGCCAGATCTTCGAGGACGGCGATCTTGACTGGATGGTGCTGTTTTCCTCCAGCTCGACTGTCACCGCCCCGGCCGGACAGGTCGATTATGTTGCCGCCAACGAATACCTCAACGCCTGGGCACGCGCGCGGCAGGGCGGCAGGACCCGAGTGCTCGCGCTGAACTGGGGCGTCTGGGCCGAGGTCGGCATGGCGGCTGAAGCCGTTGCCGCGCGCACCGGTGGGCATCCCGTATCCGAGACAAGACCCGCAACCGTTCCGCTGTTCGACAGCACCGGCTTCAATGCCGCCGGCGACCGGACGTTGGAAGCCAGCTGGAATCCGAAAGACCTCTGGTTGCTCGACGAACATCGCACCCGTGATGGCGCGGCCCTGTTGCCCGGCACCGGCTACCTTGAACTGGCCTCCGAGGCCCTTCGCGCCCAGGGCGAAACCGGGCCTTTTGAAATCCGCGATCTGACCTTCCTGCGTCCGCTGCACACCCCGGACGACACGGCTACGACCATACGGCTGACCCTACGCCGCTCTGAGCCGGGCTATTCGATGTCAATGAGCAGCGCCGTTGCGCACAACGGGCGCACCGGCTGGCAGGTGCATGCCGAGGCCGAGCTTTCTCTGGCGCGGGTTGCCGCGCCGCCCACCCTTGATCTCTCCGCGGTGCGCGCACGCTGCTCGGGTGGCGCCTATAGCGACATTCCGCAAAGAACAGCGCAGGAAATGCACCTGAACTTCGGGCCCCGCTGGCGTGTCCTGCATGCCACCGCGCTGGGCGAACGAGAGGGCGTAGCCGACCTCGCGCTGCCGAAGGCTGCGAGCGGAGACGGGGCCTTGGGCATTCTGCTGCACCCGGCACTCATAGATATCGCCACCGGCTGGGCGATGGAACTGATCGATGGTTACGATCCGGCAGAGTTGTGGGTGCCAATGTCTTATGGACGGGTGACGGTTCACCGCGCCGTGCCTGACCGACTGGTCAGCTGGGTCCGTCTTGCACGCGCAAACAGTCTGAAGGACGCCGTTGCACGTTTCGACATCACGCTGGCGGATTCGCAGGGCAATGTCTGCGTCGATATCAAGGACTTCGCGATCAAGCGATTGGATGTCGGCGGCACTTTCGCGGTTGCGCCGACACCGTCTGCGAACGAATTGCACTTCGACGACGCGCAAGAGATCCAGCCGATGACGCCTGCCGAAGAGCGCTTGCGTCACAATCTGACCCAGGGCATCCGCCCCGAAGAAGGTGCCGAGGCCTTCCTGCGCGCGCTCGCCAGCCCGGTGGATCAGATCGTCGTCAGCTCGCTCGATCTGCCGTCGTTGATCGCGCAGGCGTCAGAGCCGGTGACGACGCGCGGCAGCGCGGCGCGGTTTGACCGACCTGACCTGGGCACCGACTATATCGCGCCCGCAACCGATATCGAACGAACATTGGCCGGGTTCTGGAAGGATCTGCTGGGGCTGGGTCAGGTGGGCGCAGAGGACAACTTCTTTGATCTGGGCGGGCACTCGCTGATCGCGGTGCGATTGTTCGCGATGATCCGCAAGACCTACCGCGTGGATTTTCCGATCTCGGTGCTGTTCGAGGCCCCCAGTATCCGCGCCTGCGCCGGGCTGATTGCCAGCCGTCTTGGCCCTCAGTCGGACGCGAACCGGCAGGAGGCAGACGAAAAAGAACCTGCACGGCGTTTCACACACCTTGTGCCCATGCACGAAGGTCGCGGCGGCGACAGCCTGCCGTTCTTCCTTGTCGCCGGCATGTTCGGCAACGTGCTGAACTTACGTCACCTGGCCCACCTGATCGGTGCCGATCGGCCGTTTTACGGGTTGCAGGCGCGGGGACTTTACGGAGACGACAGACCGCACCGCGACATCGTCGAGGCTGCCCGCGACTATATCGCCGAGATGCGTCAGGTGCAGCCGCATGGCCCCTATCTGCTGGGCGGCTTTTCGGGCGGTGGCATCACCGCCTACGAAATGGCGCATCAGCTCGAGGCTGCGGGCGAGGAGGTAGCGCTGGTGGTCATGCTCGACACCCCGCTGCCGGTGCGCCGTCCGCTGGAGCCGAAGGACAGGCTGTTGATCCAGTGGCAGGAGCTGCGGCGCCACGGCGTTGGATACCCGTTCCGCTGGGCTGCCAATCGTCTGCGGTGGGAAATCGCCCGCCGCCGCGTCCCGCAGACCGACGCTGCGCCGGAACACCAGTTCCACAACGCCGCCATCGAAGCCGCGTTCTATGAGGCCATCACCCATTACGAGGTCCGCCCATGGAACGGCAATCTGCATCTCTTCCGTCCGCCGATGCGCGGCAAGTGGCAGGTCTCTGGCGGGAGGTTGGTAAATGCCGACCGCGCCTATGTGCTGCCCGACAACGACTGGAGCCGCTATGCACCGGGCCTGCAGGTCGAAGAGGTGCCCGGCGATCACGATTCCATTGTGCTGGAACCGCAGGTCCGGGTCCTGGCGGCCCGCATCCGCGCGGCGATCATCGGCGTTGAGACCGTTCCTGATACGGAAGACACACCCAAAGCGGAGGCCGCGGAATGACCGGACCACGTCTGCTGGCCATCGTGCTGAACTACCGGACCGCCGAGATGTGCCTTGAGGCTGCCGAGGCCGCGATCGTCGCGCTCGACGGATTGGATGCCGAGTTGGTTATCGTCGACAACGACAGCGGCGACGGCTCGTTCGAGCATCTGACAGAGGCTGTCGCGGCGCGGGGCTGGCCGCACGTGCGGGTGCTGGCCTCGGGTTACAACGGCGGCTTCGGGGCCGGCAACAATTTCGGTATCAGGGCAGGACGGTCGGACGGCGCGGAGCCGGATTATGTGTATATCCTCAATTCGGATGCCTTCCCCGAACCCGATGCCATCCGCACCCTCGTGAACTGGTGCGAGGCACATCCCGACACCGGCATCGCGGGCGGGCTGACGCTCGACCCGAGCGGAGAGGCGCATGTCACCGCGTTCCGCTTCCCCTCTGTCGCCAGCGAATTCGAACACGCGATGCGCTTCGGTCCCGTCACCCGCATGCTGCGCAACAGCCGGGTACCGATGGATCTTCCCCCGGTCCCGCTTCCGGTCGACTGGCTTGCCGGAGCCTCGCTCCTGCTACGCCGCGAGATGCTGGATCGGATCGGGCTGTTTGACGAGCAATTCTTTCTCTACTTCGAAGAGACCGACCTGTGTTTGCGGGCTGCCCGCGACGGATGGCAGAGGGTTTTTCTGCCGGACAGCCGGGTGGCGCACATCGGGTCGGTCTCAACCGGCATGAAGCGCTGGGCGCGGACGCCGGAGTACTGGCTTGACAGTCGTATGCACTATTTCACTAAAAATCACGGCGCGCTCTATGCCGGACTCGCCACTCTCACACATATCGCCGGTGCCGTGCTTTGGCGTATCCGCCGGCAGGTCCAGCGCAAACCGCCTGCCGACCCGCCGCGCTTTCTGCGCGACCTGATCCGGCACGCCCTGCGCTCGCTGGTGCGTCCGCTCAGCACGCCCGGTGTTTCCCGCCCTAAACCGCAACCCGCAAAGAGGCTGCCATGACCGCTCTGGAAGTGATCCTCATCGGCAACGACACCCTGACCCGAGAATGTGGTCAGCAGGTGCTGGACGCCGGACATGCGATAACTGCACTGGTTACCCGCGAAGCAAGTCTGCAAGATTGGGCAGAGAGCCGTGGTCTGGCGGTCACGGCTCCGGGCCCCGGCCTCACCCGGCGGCTGAGCGGGCACGCGTGCGACTGGTTGCTGTCCGTGGCCAATCTTGACCTGTTGCCCGCGGATTTGCTGGCGCTTCCATCTGGTGGCGCGGTTAACTTCCACGATGGTCCCCTGCCGCGCTATGCTGGTCTGAACGCGCCGGTTTGGGCGCTGTTGAACGGCGAGCAATCCCACGGCATCACATGGCACAGGATCGAGGGCGAAGTAGACGCAGGAGACATCCTCGTTCAGCGCCAGTTCGACATTGCAGAGGATGAGACGGCGCTCAGCCTGAACCTGAAGTGCTATGCTGCGGGGCTTGAATCCTTTCCCGACGTTCTGTGCCAGCTTGCCGCGCCCCAGCCCGCCTGGAAGCCACAGGATCTGGACCATCGCAGCCTCTACCGCCGCGACCAGCGACCGCCTGCCATTGGACATCTGCGCTTTGACCAAACCGCCCGCGACAACCTGCGTTTGATCCGGGCTCTGGATCACGGCGACTACGTCAACCCGCTGTGCACGCCCAAGCTGTCATTGGCCGAGCAGGTCATCACCGTCGGCGGTGCACAACTTTCCGCAGGGCAGGGCGCGCAGGGGCAGATCCTCGCGCTTACCCCCGAGACGTTGACTGTGGCCTTCGCCGACGGTGCGCTCTGCCTGTCGCGCCTGCGGCATATGAACGGCGATGCGGTGTCCCCGGATACACTGGCAGCGGTGGGAGATTGTCTCGTAACCCCGGACGAGGCAACTCTCGACCGCCTGACAGCGCTGGGCGAGGAGATCGCCGCAGCCGATCCGGTCTGGCGCAAACGGTTTGCGTCTTTCGCGCCGGTGTCGCTGCCCACGATGCGCTCGGACGAACACGGCGTTCGAAGCCTTGCCCTGCACTGGCCCGCGGCGCTGACCCTGCAGCAGAAGGCCAAACTGGTGGCCGAATGGGCGGCGCAGGCGGCGGGTGAAGAGACCGCTGATATCGCCTTGCTGAGCCTTGCCACGGACACCATTCCCGGTTTCACCTTAAGGTGGATGCCGCTGCGACCGGGCGAGGACCCGACGGCGGTGCTCGCACAGCCGGCGCCGTCCGCTGATATCGCCCTGCGGGTGCCCGGCTGCCGTGGCCAGACTTGGCCGGACATCGCGTTCGACCCGCAATGCGGCGGTTCGCCCGGCTCAAGCCTGACGGTTACCGCCGACGGTCAACTGCATGTCGATACGGCGCGTGTGCCCCTTGCGCTGGCGCAGATTCTTGCAGACCGTCTCGCTTCCATGGGCGAAGCCATCGCCGCGGGCAAAACTCCCCCCCGGATGCCCGAGGCCGAGCGCGCGCTTGTGTTGCAAAGCTGGAATGCCACCACGGCGGACTATGACGAGACAGCCACGGTTCACGGGCTCTTCGAGGCTCAGGTCGCCCGTACCCCTGACGCGCCTGCATTGGTGGTCGGCTCCGAGGTCCTGACCTACGCAGACCTCAATGCCCGCGCCAATCGCGCCGCACATACCCTGCGCCTGATGGGTGTCGGACCAAACACGCTGGTTGGCCTTTGTACGCGTCGCAACGCCCATATGGTGGTCGGCGCATTGGCGATCTTCAAGGCCGGCGGAGCCTATGTGCCGATGGACCCGGCTTATCCGGCGGAGCGTCTGGCACTATACCTCGAAGACAGCGAAGCGCCCGTGGTGGTGACGGAAAGCGCGGTGGTCGGGGACCTGCCGTCCGGCACCGCGCAGATACTCGCACTGGACACCGCGCCCGAGATCGGTTCGGCCGAGACCGCCAATCCCGAGCCGACCTCAAGGCCGGAGGATCTGGCCTACCTGATCTACACCTCCGGCTCTACCGGGCGGCCCAAGGGGGTCATGGTCGAGCATCGCAACCTGTCCAATTTCATCAGCGGCATGGACAGCCGCATCGGGCGCGATACCCCGGGGACCTGGCTGGCGGTGACTTCGCTCAGCTTCGACATCTCGGTGCTCGAACTGTTCTACAGCCTTGCCCGCGGCTACAAGCTGGTGCTGGTGAATGAGGAAGACCGGCTTGAGGCTGCGGCTGCTCGACCGGTGGGAGGGATGGAGTTCAGCCTGTTCTACTGGGGCAATGATGATGGCGTGGGGCGCGACAAATATCGCCTGTTGCTCGACGGCGCGAAGTTTGCGGACAAGCATGGCTTTTGCGCGATCTGGACGCCCGAGAGGCACTTCCACGCATTTGGCGGCCCCTATCCGAACCCTTCCGTCACCGGCGCTGCCGTGGCAGGCGTGACCGAGAATCTCGCCGTGCGGGCGGGATCCTGCGTTGCGCCGCTGCACCATACGGCGCGGATCGCCGAGGAATGGGCGGTCATCGACAATCTCACCAACGGTCGCGCCGGATTGGCCATCGCCTCGGGCTGGCAGCCGGATGACTTCGTCCTCCGCCCGGAAAACACCCCGCCCGACAACAAGCCCACAATGCTGCGCCAGATCAATGAACTTCGGCGCCTGTGGGCTGGCGAACCGGTGGAATACGCCAGACAAGACGACACGATGCACCCTGTCGTAACCCAGCCGCGGCCGGTGTCGAAGACGCTGCCAATATGGGTCACTACCGCTGGTAATCCCGAGACCTGGAAAGAAGCGGGGCGGATCGGCGCCCATGTCCTGACCCACCTGCTAGGCCAGTCGGTCGCGGAGGTCGCGGACAAGATCGCGATCTACCACGCTGCGCTGCGCGAGGCCGGGCACGATCCGGCGGCTTTCTCGGTCACGCTGATGCTTCACAGCTACATCGCCGAGACACGCGACAAAGCGCGCGAGGTGGCGCGCGGGCCGATGAAGGATTACCTGCGTTCCGCCGCCGGGCTGATCAAGCAGTATGCCTGGGCATTTCCAGCCTTCAAACGGCCCGAAGGCGCGAGCAATGCCTTCGATCTGACGCTCGACGGGTTGAGCGATGACGAGCTGGACGCCATCCTCGAGTTTGCCTTCCAACGGTATTTCGAGGAATCGGGACTGTTCGGCACCGTCGAAGACGCGGTGGCACAGGTTGAAAAGCTCAAGCGGATCGGTGTGACCGAGGTGGCCTGCCTGATCGACTACGGCATTCCGGCCGATACGGTGCTGGAGGGTCTGCGCCCCCTCGCCGAGGTACTGGCACGCTGCAACGAAGGCATCGCGACCGATCACTCCATCGCCGCGCAGATCGTGCGACACAAGGTCACTCACCTGCAATGCACACCCTCCATGGCGCGGCTTCTGCTGATGTCGCCGGTGACCTGCGCGGCGCTTGGCGGGGTGGAGCGACTGATGCTGGGGGGCGAGCCGCTGGCGGGTGCGCTGGTGGACGAACTGCGCAACCTGACCGACGCGCAGATCGATAACATGTACGGGCCCACCGAGACGACGATCTGGTCGTCGACCTCACCAGCCTCTGGCGGCGATGCGATCTGCGACATCGGCACACCCATCGCCAATACGCAAATGTACATTCTGGATGCCGACCGCCAGCCAGTGCCGATCGGCGTGACCGGCGAACTCTATATTGGCGGCGCGGGTGTCGCCCGCGGCTACTGGCAGCGTCCGGACCTCACGGCAGAGCGCTTCCTGCCCGATCCCTTCAACGGCGGGCGGATGTATCGCACCGGCGATCTCGCTCGGTGGCAGGCCGACGGGCGCATCGACTTCCTCGGGCGCGCCGACACGCAGGTGAAATTGCGCGGCTTCCGCATCGAACTTGGCGAAATCGAGGCCCGGCTCGAAGCGATGGAGGGCGTCGGTCAGGCCGTTGTCGTGGTGCAGGACGGTGACACGCTCACCGCATTCTATGATGGCACTGCCAAGGCCTCGGAGGTTCGCGCCGCGCTGGCAAGCGACCTGCCGGCATTCATGGTCCCGTCGCGGCTTGAAAAGGTCTCATCCTTCCCGCTGACACCCAACCGTAAAGTCGATCGCAAGTTGTTGGCTGAGCGGAGGGCGCCATCGCCGGAGATTGCCTCGCCACCATTGCCGCAGGGTCCCTTGCTCCCGGATTTGCACGAAGGCATCAGCCGGGTTTGGCAGAAAACCCTGGGGCTGCAAGAGATCCCGACACAGGGCAATTTCTTCGACTTGGGTGGGCATTCGCTGCTGGCGATCCAAATGCACCGCGCCTTGCGGGAGGATCTGAACCTGACCCGCGTGAGCATCGCCGACGTATTCGGATATCCGACACTCGACGGTCTGGCCGCCCGCGTTGCGGAACTGGGCGAAACTGGTTACCGATCAAGCGGCCCGCAATCGGCACAGCCTGCAAACCGATCGGAGAACCCATCCGATAACAGGCCGCCGGTCACGGAGTCCCGTGCCGCAGCACGGTCCGATGCGATGGCGCGTCGACGCCAGATGAGGGCCAGGCGTCAGGCTGGATAGGTCAACACCGGTATACCGAAGGTGATTCGGTAAATATCTGGTATAATTATGAAATTATTGCCTGGAAACGCATTGTTTCCGCCTGAATTCACCGGAAAAGGTGGCGAAAATCGGGCATTTGAACTAACTTGCAGTCAGGCACGATACATGGTCCATCGCGTTGCGCAGGCAGCGGTGGACGCGGCGTGCCGCCGCGGGGGCGCGGAGTGGAGCGTAGAAGATGAACCAGTTGGGATCGTTCAGCGATCTGTTGTCCGTGCTGCGCCGCCGGCTGCCGCTGATCCTGTTCGTGACGTTGATCGGCTGCGCCCTGTCGGTGCATTTCGCCCTGCGACAGGAAAAGGTTTATGAGGCCATCGCCGTCGTCCAGATCGAGGACGCGCGCATTGTCGATGGCCGCACCGGCCGCACCGACGCCGGCCACCGCCTGCAACTGATCGAACAGCGGATGATGGCGCGTGACAATGTCATCGAAATCATCGAGGACTTCGGCCTGTTTGCGGATGAGGACGAGTCCATCGGTTACAAGGTCGCCCTGTTCCGCGAGGCGACCACCATAACCCCGGTCATGGACAGTGCGCAGCCCTGGCTGACCGACGGCAGCCCTACCGGGCTGACCATCACCGTCACGCTAGCAGACCCGCAGCGCGCTGCCGACGTGGCCAATGAATTGCTGGCGCGCGTGGTTGATCAGGGCCGTTCCCGTCAGGAAGAAGAGACCGAGAACGCGCTGATCTTCTTTTCTGGCGAAGAGCGCCGTCTGATCAACGAAACCGTTGCGTTGGAAGGGCGGCTGGCCGAGTTCAAACAGACCCACTCCGACAGCTTGCCTACCGCCGTGACAGCCCAGCGTGCGCGGCTTGATACCCTGCGCCAAACGGAACTGGATATCGAACGCGATATCATCCAGATCCAGACCGGAAGCCGTCGTACGCGTGAGGGTGTGCTTGAGGCGCAGGTCGCGCAGCTTGACGAACAGCGCCGGCTGGTGCGCGACCGCATCGAAGAGGTCGAAGCAGCGCTGCTGGCCGCGCCGACCGTCGAGCAGGAACTGGCGATACTCACCCGTGAGCTTGACCAGCTTCGCGAACAGTTGCGCCAGGTTACCACCCGCCGTGTCGAGGCCGAGACCGAACAGACCCTTCAGCAGCAACGGCAGACCGAGCGGTTCGAGGTGCTCGAAACCGCACTTGTTCCGGAGCATTCAGTGTCGCGCAGCCGCAAGAAAACCGCCGTCATGGGCGGCATCGCCAGCGTGATCTTCGCTGTTGGCCTTGCCCTGATGCTTGAGATGATGAACCCCGCGATCCGCAATTCCGCGCAGCTCGAACGTGCTTTGGGCATTCAGACAGTGGTGTCGATCCCTGTGGTGACAACGCGACGGGAACGTCGCTGGCACCGGTTCCTCGTGGCGAGCGGGGTTCTGGCCTTCGTGGCCTTGGCGA
Organism: Litorisediminivivens sp. KMU-197; assembly: GCF_056858395.1. Taxonomy (NCBI): domain Bacteria; kingdom Pseudomonadati; phylum Pseudomonadota; class Alphaproteobacteria; order Rhodobacterales; family Paracoccaceae; genus Litorisediminivivens; species Litorisediminivivens sp. KMU-197. Next base: position 234,485 of record NZ_JBXEQG010000002.1, read on the forward strand.
TCGCGGCGGTGCGGCTGATAACCGACAGGTGGCCCAACATCATCCCTTTTAGGCTGGGCGAAGGCCAGACTGCCCGGCCCTGACCGATCCAGTGGCGCAGCCCGTAAGGGCTCAGTAACCGTAGACTTGCGCGTCCTTGTCTTCGGATTTGTTAAGCACCACGCCAAGCAACGGCGTGTCCGTGCCCAGGCGCCGTTCGACATCCCGCACCTGTTGCGGCTTGGTCATGCCGCCGCCGACGATCAGGATGATCCCGTCATAAAGCGGTCGCGCCGCCAGCACGTCGTCGTTGACCAAGGCTGGCGGCATGTCGAAAAGCACAACGTCCGGCTTGAGGGTGGCCTCCATGTCGTTCAGCACCGCTGCCGTCTGGCTGTCCTGCAGCAATTCGGCAGCGTAATCCTCGCGCCGGGCGTTCAGACCGAATGCGATATTATCGCCGATCTTGTGCGGGTTGCGGCCCGGGCGACGCAGAAATTCCTCTGGCGATAGTTTTCCAGACAGGAAGTCCCCCACTGCAGGCGGGTTCGATGCGTTCATGACCTTTGCCAAGGTCGGATGTCGCATGTCCAGATCGAGTATCACCGTCCGGCAATTGCTTTGCCGTGACAGGGATAGCGCGAGGTTGGCGGCCATGAAGGTCTTGCCGCAACCTTCGGTGGGCGAAGTGACAGCGACGCGGGTCCACCCGTTTTCGCGCAGGGCCCGCAACAACTTGGTGCGCAGCACGTCGAAGGCAGAATGGACCGGGTCCTCGCGGGTGGCGGTGATGACGCGGTTTCGTTCCAGCTTGTTTGCGTCGACCGGAAACCGGCCCAGCGCCGCCCAGTTACGGTCGATCCGGGCGGCTGTGGTGGTGTCTTCCGTGACGATGTCTGGCGCGGCAACGGCCTCGCTTTCGCGCGCGGCAGCTTCCCGTGCCTGTGGAACTGTTGAGATCACGCCAGAGTCCATGGCGGCCTGTTCTGCTGATTCGTCATCCCGTCTTGTGTCGGATGGCGCGTCGGTCTCTTCCGGCGTTATCGCGGAAGACGCTTCGCCTTGATCGACTTCTTCGCGCTCGACGGGCGTCGCAACCCGGACAGCATCATCCAGGCGCGTCAGGTCGATATCGCCCGAGAGCGCCGGCTTGGGATCGGGCCCGCCTGCATCGCGCGCTGCGCGTTTCTTTCTGGTCCAGCGTTTTTCCATAGTCATATGCCCGTGCCGGGTTGATCCCGGTCCTGCCCGCGGTCGACGTCCCCGGCAGGGAACACGAAAAATCGGGCAGAAATAAGCCCCTCCGTCCAATGCGGCTCAGAAGCCGAAGAGATTGGCCCGGGTGATCGCCTTGTCGATGAACGCCCTCCGGTCGGTCTCGGGTTGCCAGTCCAGCATGGATTTCGGCTTGGTGTTGTCGAACGGAGACAGATGTGCACGGCTTTTCCAATCTCGAAGCGAAGCGCGGACCGCCCCTCTGCGCCCGAGCAGGTGCCGCTTCAGTTGGTATTTCACAGCGTCGGCGGCCCAGAACGTGTAGAGGTTGCCGTGGCTGACCCTGATCCGCGCGCCAAGTTCCGCGTGGATCGCATCGAAATACGCCCGCGCGGTCATCATCGGCTCGCCCACGAGGTTGAAGCTTTCGCCCATCGCGCGAGGATGATCGCCCATAGTGATCAGCGCGTCGCAGACATCGTCGATCAGCACGAAGGGCAGAATGTTGCGCCCCTTGCCCCATATGCGGACCGCCCCAGCCCCGTGCCACCGACCGATGCCCCAGTGCTGCAGCGGACCGCCGGGGCCGACCACGATGCCAGGGCGGGCGACGGTTATCGGCAGGCCTTCTTCACGGTGCATCTGCATCAGCCTGCGCTCGCATTCCGCCTTGGACCGCGCATAGAGGTTGCGATCTTCCATGTCCTCGGGAAAGCCGGTGGCCTCGGTGATCGTCACCGCCGGATCGGACATGTCATACGAGGCGATGGTACCAGTATAGACCAGACGTTTCACGGCTGCCTCTTGCGCGGCCTTGGCCACGCCCACCGCGACGCCGACGTCGTTTTCCAGCGCCGCGTCCCAGGTTGTGTCAAGCGATCGCGCGAGGTTATAGACCACGTCTACCCCCTGCATCGCCTCGACCAATGCGGCATGATCTTTCAGCGAGACACCCACTGTCTCGACCTGATCCGGCAGGTCGGCGAACGGTCCCGAGCGTCCCCGCGACAGCACCCGCACGTCTGTTCCCCGCCCCACCAGCGCCCGTGTCAGGTGGCGTCCGATGAAGCCGGTGCCGCCGATCACCAGTGCTTTCGGATCGGGCTGGCGGCTTTGTTTAGGGATCGCGGGCGCCGGCAGTGCCGGCATCAAGGCCAACGTGTCCTCCAGCGCTTGCGTGATCTGCATGGCGGAGGTCATGCCGAAGCGCCCATCCACCGGTCGTCCGGTCTCTGCCGCCGAATAAAATGCTCGCACCATGCCCTGAAAGGAGAGCCCGTAAGGTGACTTGCGATTCAGGGACGCCAATTGCCGTGCGCCATTTCTCACGCCTTCCCGCAAGGCTTGGCCTGCTTGTCCCATTTGATGGATGAACGGGTTGGCGACGATGTCGGCACTGTTCTCGCGCTGAACAACCAGCGTGTCGCGGGCGTAGTCCAGCCTGGCCATCGCCGACGATCCCCGCACCGTCACGGAACGGTCGTCCATCACCTCGACCAGAGAGATATTGACCGCCAGGTCCACGCCACCCGCGTGCGCAAGCATTCGCCAAACCTGCGGCCGCGTTCCCATTCCGGGCAGGTCCACCGGCCGACCGATATCGAGGACGGAGACCTTCACCGGTCCGAAAAGGTCACCCGCGAAGGCGTAGAGATGCGGACCGAGCTCTTTCAGCAGGTTTCCCGGCTCACGCAGCAGCCACAACCCGTAGGGTCCCGAGCGCAAGGGCGGAAGCGGAAAATGCCAGTTGATCTCGGCCTGAACAACGCGCCCCAGATCACCTTCGCGGACCAGTCGCTTCAACCGCTCGTAGCCCGGCACCCCGAGGAAATTGTGGCCCGCCGCCAGTACCTTGCCCGAGGTTTCGGCAGCCTTGGTCATGCCGATCATCTCGTCCACAGACAGCGCCACCGGCTTCTCAACCAGACAGTGCAGCCCGGCGTTCAGGCACTGCACCGCAAGTCCGGCATGCAGGTGTGGCGGCGTGCAGATGTGGACCGCGTCCACAGCGCCTGCACGGATCATTGCGTCCACCGAAGTGAAGACCTTTGCGTCAAAAGCCCCGGCCAATGCCTCCGCCGCGTCTCTGTTCGGGTCGCAGACCGCTGCCAATTGCGCCGCACCGGTGGCCTTGATCGCCTCGGCGTGCCAGCCCGCGATATAACCTGCGCCGATGATGCCTGTGCGTAGTGTCATGTGTCTCACTTGTACTCGATGATCGACATGTCCCGCCCCATCCAACGTCGTAGATGAAAACGGATCATGCCAAGGACATTTGGAACCTTTGAAAGTGTCAGGTAGACAGACTGGTGCAGCGCCGGAGCGCGCGCCAGCCCCTCGTTTTGCTTGAGGCCGCGTGCCGTGCGCCACCACGACGCCAGATAGGCCAATGCGACCAGCACGGTCAGCCACGGTGCCGCAATCAGCCCAAAAAACGCCAGCATGGGCGCAGCAAGGCCCCAGACCCACGCGCGCCATCGCTCGCGAACGAAGTATTCCGGGTGCAGGTGACCGACCTGCGCGAAACCGTGGCCCGTACGCACCGCCCGTTGCCACCATTGGGATGGTTTCAGCATTGCCGCATCGTGGCGTGTCATGGGCTCTGGCAGACGCAGCAACCGCCAGCCGGCCTTGCGCAGCCGGCAGCATAGCTCATCATCTTCCGCTGCGATGACCGAGGCGTCGAACCCACCGACCGCGCGAAAGGCTGCCGCACGCACCATCATGTCACCGCCGCAGGCCATGATATCGCCCGCCGGGCGGTGCCATTCGACCTCGGCCATGGCATTGAAGACCGACGCCTCCGGGGCGACCTCGCTGCGCCAGCCAGTCACCAGCCCTAGGGTCGCGTCATTGGACAAGGCCGCTTGGCCGGCATTGATCCAATCCGGGCATATCGCGCAGTCGCCGTCGATGAACTGTACGAATGTCGCCGCGCCCCCGCTGCTTTCCAGGTGATCAATCCCGGCATTGCGTGCCCGTGCCGCCGTGAAGGGGCGCGAGCGATCCAGATGGACCACTTCGGCGCCCGCTGCCTCTGCCGCCGCGATGCTTCCGTCTGTCGAACCACTGTCGACGTAAACTGTACGTCGCGCCAAGCCCCGCGCCGAGACGAGGCAACGTTCCAGTCGCGCGCCTTCGTTGCGACCGATCAGGATCAGGTCCACCTCGGTCACGGACGCTTTCCAGGATGTGAGCTTTCACTCGAATAAATCTCGAATAGCCGGCCCAGCCAGACCGCCTCCTTGTCGATGTCGAAGGCCTCTTCCACGCGTTTGCGTCCGGCTGCGCCCATTTGCCTCCGCCAGTCCGCATCGCTCAGAACGTCGACTATTGCCTCTGCCAAAGTCAGCGCATCGCCCGGATGCACGAGATAGCCGCTGACCTTGTCCTCAACCAGTTCCGGAATGCCGGCGACCGAGGTGGTGATGACCGGTCGCCCCGACGCCATCGCTTCCATCAGCACAACAGGCAAGCCCTCGGCGAAGCTGGGCAGCACAAGTGCGTCGGTTTCCCGCAGGGCTTCGGCGACCTCGGTCTGATTGCGGTAGCCTGCGAAGGTGACGACGTCCCCAAGATCCAGATTGGCGGCGTCCCGCTCCAGCCGCGCCCGTTCCGGGCCATCGCCAATCAGCGTGACACGCAGGTCCGGTAGTTGCGGTTTGAGGAAGGCCAGCGCTTCGAGCAGAACGGGGATGCCTTTGACCGCAGCCAGACGTCCGACGAATAACAGATGCGGCGGTCCATTTCGCGGTGCCGGGTCGTAACGTGCAGGGTCTATGCCACAGTGCACGATATGCAGCTTGTGCCAGAGCTCCCGGCGGGAAAACACCATGGCCTGCGCGCGACAGAACTCTGAGATGCAGGCCACGAAGCGCGCTTGGGCGATTTTTTCGTCCAGACGCCAGTGCTCGGGACCGAAAAAGATGTCCGGGCCGTGCAGGGTGAAACTGAACGGAATGCCCGTCAACCGCGATGCCAGCATTGCCACCGTGCAGCTTGCCTTGGCGATGTGGTTATGCAAGTGCCTGACATTGTTGCGCTTCAGGAACTCGGCCAACATCAGGGCTTCTGCGAAGTAGAACATCTGCCACAGGTGGCCTCGCAGCCCGCCGGGTGCGGTTTTCCACGCCAAGGCGAACGCGCCCCAGAAGCGAGCCGGATGACGCAAGGCGCGCAGTTTGGCACGGGCCAGACGCAGAGGATTACGTGCGGCTTCGAGCACGTGGAAGGTGCCTGCCGCCTCCGAGACCTGCTCATCGCCTACCAGATGCTCGGGGCCGGTGCGGCGGATCGAGCAGGTCAGAACCGCGTTGCCGTGTCTGCGCAACGCCGCGACCTCGCGCTGGATGAATGTGTCTGTGGCGCGGGGATATTCGCCCGTCAGATAGGCGATCGGACTGGGGGCGCTCATGTCTGAGCCTCATGCATCAGCGCCTCGAATCCATGCGCCTGCCGGACGCCGAGGACATCCCGCATGCGGCTGTTGTCGTAACTCACCTTCAGGAAACGGGCCCTGAGCACGTCACGTCGCAGCAGTCCCGGCAGGCGCTCTGCCGGCGCGAACCGCGCGGCGGCCCAGGCCAGCGGGACCAGCCACTGCCACGGCAGGGGCACGGTGACGCGCGGGCCGTCGCGCAGGTTGGCAAGAAAGCGTACCCGGTCCGGCAGGTCTTCGTCGACCACGTTCACCGCCCCCGCCGCAGGACGTTCTGCCGCGTTCAGCAGCGCTGCCACACAGGTAGTGACATGGCAGAGGGGTATTTGTCCTTGGTGAGCGTGCCGGATCAGGACCGGTCCCAATCGCAGGCCCAGATGCGCATTCTGCAAGCGTCCGGGTCCGAAGATTGCTCCGGCGCGAAGAAGTGTGAGTGAATACTCATTTTGTCGCGCAGACCCCTCGACAAGTTTCTCTTGCGCACGCTTTGCCTGTGCGTAGCCGTCACCGTTGCAGCCCTCTATCAACTGGGTGCGCTCCGTGATCAGGTCGCCGGGCTTGACAGCGTCCATATCATAGACCGCGATGGAGCTGAGATGCACGAGCTTGGCCTTCGCCGGCAAACAGGTCAGAAGCTTGCGGGTTGCCTTTAACGTGTCCCGTTCATGGGTTTCAGCATCACCCGACATCGAGGCGGCCAGATGCAACACGACATCCGCTGACGCACAGGCCTCGGCCAGTCCCTCGACTGTTGCCAGATCACCAGCCAGCACCGTGATCCCGTCATCGCCGCTCCAATCCTCGGGCACACGGCCCCGCACAACTGCGATCACCCTGTGGCCACGTTCGCGCGCCTCGCTGACGGTATGGCGTCCGGCGTAACCAGCTGCGCCGGTGATCAGAAGGGTCAGACCGCCCATGGCATCGGCTCCGGTTTGCGGCAGGTGGTCGTCATGTCCTGCGGGCCGGTGTCGTCACCTGCATTGTGAATGGCCAGCGTGACCTCGGTCAGGTGCAGCGAAAAGTCGTTGTCGATACGACAGGCGCGGTCCTCGCGGATTGCCGCGAGCATCTCGACCGGTCCCAAGGCAAAGTTCATCGCGGCCGCCCCCTTGCGCGACACTTGCGGATGTGTCGGCCCACCTGTCCGGCAACGTCGGCCGAAAGGCAATTCCAGCAGTCGCCGCCGAACGCGGATGCGTCGATGATAGCGCACTGGCGCCGCGTTGTTCCATGCTGCGCGCACTTGCAACACGCCATCGTCGCCGATCACCCGGATGCGGTGGTCATGCGGGGCCGCGATCGAGCAGGTCAGCCGTGCAACCTCGCCCGAGTGAAAGAAAAGCGTCGCGACCGAAAAATCCGACGTTCCGTTTCCGCCCGGTTTGCCGGGCAATGTTTCCGCCGACGCCGCCACCACCCGGCGCACCGGTCCAAATGCGGCAATCATCCACGACAGGTAATAGCCCGCGTGCTCCAGCGTACAGCCGACCGCGAACTCATCCTCGGCGGGCCAGAGCGCGCCGCTTTCGCTGATCCAATGGCGATAGGGTGCCTGAGGGATGAAGCCGTCGTCAAGCTCGGCATAGATCAATCGCACTTTACCCGCCGTCTGGTTACGGATTGCCCGCATAAGTAGTTGCGCCGCCTCGCCCAGCACGCTTGCGGGGGCTGAGGCCAGCAACAGCCCCCGGTCTTCGGCCAGCGCGTGCAAGCGTGATGCTTCTTCCAGTGTCAATGCCAGCGGCTTCTCGCACCACACATGGCGGTCCGCATTCAGACACGCGAGATTCACGTCATAATGGGCCGTCGGATTGGTCAGGTTCAGCACCACGGCGCCATCGGGCAAAGCTGCCAAAAAATCTTCGAAATCGGGGTTTGCCGGGACCTTCCAATGGTTTGCGAAAGCCTTCAGGCGCTTCGCGTCAATGTCGTGCACTGCCGCCACCGTGATATCCGGATACAGAGCGAAAGAGCGCATGTAGAGATCGGCAACGAAGCCGCAGCCGATGATGCCCACAGCCTGCATCACCGGTCCTCCCACAGGGGGCCGGGCCAGAGCGTGGTGTCAGGCCTAAATATGCGCAACTGTCGTATCATCCTTCGGATCCAATCCCTTTCACCATGCGAAAGTGGCAATTCTTCGGCCCTCGGTGGCAGAAAACACCTGCGACTTCATGGGAGCCAGAGATTTACGGCCCCAGCCGCCCGTCATGGCCCGATTTGCCCTTATATTTGCCACCAACTCCGGCGAAACTGCCAAGCGCCAATCGGAGGGCATGTCTTTGTATTTTCAGGTGGGACCGACCCGCGTTGCAATCAATATGCCGCGACGTGATGCGCTGATGACCGAAATTGCTGCGCGGTTCGGGCGTGGCGAAGGGTTTGCGCTTGCGACGCTCAACCTCGATCACCTGGTCAAGCTGCGCGACGATCCCCTGTTCCGGGATGCCTATTCGATGCAGGATCTCGTTGTGGCAGACGGTAATCCTCTGGTCTGGATGTCACGGCTGGCAGGTGAGCCGGTAGAGCTGATCCCCGGTTCCGACCTGGTCGAGCCGTTGGCCGATCTGGCGGCCCGGATGTCAATTCCGGTAGCGCTGGTAGGCAGCACCGAGGGCGCCCTGGCCGCGGCAGCAAGAGCCCTTGGCGATCGCATCCCGGAGCTGACCATCGCCACCTGTGTCGCGCCGCCCATGGGTTTTGACCCCGGCAGCCCCGCCGGCGACGTTCTGCTGGACGAGATCGCCGCCTCGGGGGCGGTCATGGTTTTTCTAGCGCTTGGCGCGCCGAAGCAGGAAATCCTCGCGGCGAAGGGCAGGGCGGTGACCCCCGCAATGGGCTTTGCCTCGATAGGCGCGGGTCTCGACTTCCTCGCCGGGCACCAGACCCGGGCGCCAATCTGGGTTCGCAAGCTGGCCCTGGAATGGCTTTGGCGGATGTTGTCGAACCCTTTGCGCCTGACCAAGCGCTATGCAAGATGCTTCGGAATTCTGCCCGGACACGCACTCGAGGCGTTGCGATCGCGCCGGTCTTAAAGGTTACGCCCGTCCGGATTTGATCTCCGAGACGCCCAGCACTTCGAGCACCTTCGCCTCGATATCCTCTGCGTTGAGGCCCGCCACCGCGTACATGTCGCGCGGGCTGGCTTGGTCGATAAAGGTGTCCGGCAGAACCATCGAACGAAACTTGAGCCCGTGATCGAAAACGCCCTCGTCGGCCAGAAGCTGCGCCACGTGCGAGCCGAAGCCGCCCACCGCGCCCTCTTCGATGCAGATCAGTGCCTCGTGCTCGGCCGCGAGTTTCAGGATCAAGTCGCGGTCGAGCGGCTTGGCAAACCGGGCATCCGCCACCGTCGGCGTGATCCCCTTTGCGCCCAGCGCATCGCAGGCGTCCAGCACCTCTTTCAGCCGCGCGCCGAAGGACAACAGGGCCACGCCCTTGCCCTCGCGGACTATGCGGCCCTTGCCGATTTCCAGCGGGACGCCTTTTTCCGGCATTTCGACGCCCACGCCCTCGCCGCGCGGATAGCGGAAAGCGATGGGCCCCGCGTCGTGAGCCGCGGCGGTGGCAACCATGTGAACAAGTTCCGCCTCGTCGGCGGCGGCCATCACTACCATGCCGGGCAGGTTGGCCATGAATGCGATATCGAACGCGCCGGCATGGGTGGCCCCGTCAGCCCCCACCAGCCCGGCCCGGTCGATTGCGAAACGCACCGGCAGGCGCTGTATGGCAACGTCGTGCACCACCTGATCATAGCCGCGTTGCAGGAAGGTCGAGTAGATCGCGCAGAACGGCCTCATGCCGCCCGCCGCCAGACCGGCGGCGAAGGTCACCCCGTGCTGTTCGGCAATGCCCACGTCAAAGCAGCGCCCCGGGTAGCGTGTGCTGAACAGATCGAGTCCGGTGCCGTCGGGCATTGCCGCCGTCACGGCACAGACACGGCTGTCTGCCTCGGCGGCCTTGATCAGCGCCTCGCCGAATACCTTGGTATAGGACGGCGCGTTCGATTTCGCCTTCTTCTGCTTGCCGGTGACGATATCGAACTTGGCAGTGGCATGGCCCTTGTCGCTCGCCGTCTCAGCCGGGTGATACCCCTTGCCCTTGCGCGTCACTGCGTGGATCAGGATCGGCCCGGTCGCGCGCGCCTGAACCGTGCGCAAAACTGGCAGAAGCTGGCCCAGATCGTGGCCGTCGATCGGACCGAGGTAGGAGAACCCAAGCTCCTCGAACAGCGTACCGCCGATGGTCATGCCCTTGAGCATCTCCTTGGCACGCTTGGCGCCTTCGCGGAACGGCTCGGGCAGCAAGGACACCGCCCCCTTGGCAGCGGCCTTGAAATCCTGAAATGGCGCCTCGGCATAGATCCGCGACAGGTAGGACGACATCGCCCCGACTGGCGGCGCGATCGACATTTCGTTGTCATTGAGGATCACGATCAGGCGTTTTTTCAGATGCCCGGCGTTGTTCATCGCCTCATAGGCCATGCCCGCACTCATCGCGCCATCGCCGATCACCGCGATGGCGTCGCCGTGACCGGTCTCGGATGCGCCGCCGAGGTCACGCGCCACCGCAAAGCCGAGCGCGGCGCTGATGGAGGTCGAGCTGTGGGCCGCGCCGAACGGATCGTAGGGGCTCTCGCTGCGCTTGGTGAAGCCCGACAGCCCGTCCTTCTGGCGTAGGGTCCGGATGCGGTCACGCCGACCAGTAAGGATCTTGTGGGGATAGCACTGGTGGCTCACGTCCCAGATGATCTTGTCGCGCGGTGCATCGAACACCGCGTGCAACGCCACGGTCAGCTCGACAACGCCAAGCCCTGCCCCAAGATGGCCGCCGGTTTCGCTGACCGCGCTGATGGTTTCCTCGCGCAGTTCATGCGCCAGCCGGACCAGCTCGGCATCGGAGAACTGCTTGAGGTCGGCGGGTCCGTGAACGCGGTCCAGCAGCGGGGTTTCCGGTCGGTCTGACATGTCGGCTCCTTCATGCCGGGCGTCGGGCCCTAGCTGTCGCGCGAGATAACGAAGCGCGCCGCCTCTCGCAAGGTGTCGGCCCTTGTTCCGAAGGGCAGCAATGCGTCACAGGCGGTTTCGACCAGGGTCCGTGCCTCGGCCTTCGCCCCGCCCAATCCCAGCAGCGAAACGAATGTGGCCTTGCCCGCCGCTTCGTCCTTCTGAAGCCGCTTGCCGGCTTTTTCGGCATCGCCCTCCACATCCAAGATGTCGTCCGCGATCTGAAAGGCAAGGCCCAGCGTCTGCGCATATGCGCGCATCGGAGCAAGGTCCGCCTGCGCCAGCCGCGCCCCGGCCTCGGCCGACCATTGGATCAACGCGCCGGTCTTGCCGGCCTGCAAGGCGGTGATCTGCGCCAGCGTCAGGGGCGCGTCGGCGGTTTCCGCAGCAATGTCAAGCGCCTGGCCCAGCACCATGCCGCGGGCACCTGCGGCTTGCGCCAGCGTCAGCGCAAGATCGGCCCGCACCTCGGCCGCCTCGTGGCAGCGGGGGTCGCAGACCAGCTCGAAACCCAGCGTCTGCAAGGCATCGCCGGCCAGCACCGCCGTCGCCTCGTCCCATTTGACATGCACCGTCGGCTGGCCGCGCCGCAGGTCATCGTCGTCCATGCAGGGCAAGTCGTCATGCACAAGGCTGTAGGCATGCACCGCCTCGATCGCCGCTGCGGGCCACAGCGCCTTGTCTTCGAGGACCCCGAAGAGCCGCGCGCTTTCCATCACCAGAAAACCGCGCAGACCCTTGCCACCGGTGGCGGCATAGCGCATCGCCCGCGTCACGGGCAGGTCGTCCATGCCGGAGATTACGGCGTCAAGGTGGGCCGAGACGCGGGCGGCATCGGATTTCAGGGTGTCGGTGAACATCGGATTGTCCTCAGGCTGTCACACCGGGCCGCAGCGCGGGCCAGGAGTACCGGAGCCTCCGGCGGCAGATTATCTGGCAGGATGGGGCAGCGGCGCGATCAGAGCCCTTCTACCGGGCGTGTGCCGGTGGCATTGCCCTCGGCGTCGGTGGTGATCGCATGGACCTTTTCCTCGGCTTCCTTCAACTTGGTTTCGCAGCGTTTCTTCAGCGCCGCGCCGCGTTCGTAAAGCCGGATCGAATCGTCCAGCGCCACGTCGCCGCGTTCCAACTGGCCGACCACCTGTTCCAGTTCAGCCATCGCCTCTTCAAAGGTCATTTCCTCGACCGGTCTTTCGCTCACGCTGCTGCCTCCTGAAGGGTCCTCACATGGGCGGTCACGCTTTCCGCCAGTGCCGCCAGATCATAGCCCCCTTCAAGGGTAGAGACCACCCGGCCGCCGCAAAGCTCATCGGCCAGCCCGCATATTTCACGGGTGAGCCAGGCGAAGTCCTCGGTGCTCCAATTGAGGTTGGCCAGCGGATCGTCGCGGTGTGCATCAAAGCCCGCCGAGATCAGGATCAGCTCGGGCCTGAAGGCGCGCAGGCGGGGGAAAACCGTGTGGGTATACGCGTCGCGCATCTCGTACCCGTCACTGCCGGGGCTGAGCGGCACGTTCAGCACATTGTCATGGGCACCGCGTTCCGACGGGTCGCCGGAGCCGGGCCATAGCGGCATCTGCTGGCTGGTCGCCAGAAGGGCGCGTTTCTCGTCCCAGAGCAGCGCCTGCGTGCCATTTCCATGGTGCACGTCGAAGTCGATAATGGCCACCCGGTCCAGCCCGTGCCGCTCCAGCGCGTGTTTGGCGCCGATGGCGACATTGCCAAACAGGCAGAACCCCATCGGGGTCTCGGCCTCGGCATGGTGCCCCGGGGGCCGCATTGCGCAGAAGGCATTTCTGGCATCGCCCGTCAGCACCCGGTCAACCGCCTCGCGCGCCGCGCCGACCCCGCGCCACGCGGCGGCCAACGATCCCGGCGACAGCCATGTATCCGCGTCCAGCGCCTTGGCGCCGGCTTCGGGCTGCTCGGCTTCTAACCGCGCTACGTAGCGCTCCAAGTGACACAGCAGCACATCCTCGCGCGTGCCCTCCGGCGCCGTCTCGACCGTCACGTTGGCCTGCCGCAAGGCGTGCAGCACCTGCTCCAGCCGCGCCACCTGCTCGGGGTGGCCCTCTGGCGTCACATGTCCTAATCCGGCCTCGTGGCTCAGCACCAATGTCGGCATCTCGCCCCCGTTTCTTTTCTGTCTCACATGCCCACGTCCCGACCCTTCCGTCGCGGGTGCCGGCAGGCCGGGCGCCTCACCCATTTTTCTCAGTCAGGCGCCAGCATGTAGCCCGCGCCGCGTACCGTCTGCAAATATCTGGGTTGTTTCGGGTCGGCTTCCAGCTTGCGCCTCAGCCGGGTGATCTGTACGTCCACGGCGCGTTCATGGCTCTGGCCCTTGTCGCGGCCGAGATCCTCAACCAATTGCGTGCGGCTCACCGCCTCGCCCGGGCAGGCCGAGAATATCCGCATCAGCTGGCTTTCGGTCGCGGTCAGTCGCACCTGTTCGTCCCCTTGCCACAGTTCGCCGCGTTCGATGTCATAGCGCAAAGGCCCGAGCGACAGCACTTTCGGCATCGCCTGATCCTCTGCCGCCTCGGGCATGCGCCTCAGAATGGCATTGATCCGGAGCAACAATTCCTTGGGCTCAAAGGGTTTCACGAGGTAATCGTCCGCCCCGGCCTCGAGCCCGGCGATCCGGTCTTCGGTCTCGCCCTTGGCGGTCAGAAGCAGAATCGGTGTCGCAGAAGCCTTGCGGAGATCGCGCGTCAGGCTGATCCCGTCCTCGCCCGGCATCATCACGTCCAATACGATCAGGTCGAAGTCCAGCCCCGACAGGATCCGCCGCGCGTGTCCCGCATCGCGCGCTGAACTAACGAGGAAACCGCTGCGGATCAGGAACTTCTGCAAAAGGCTGCGGATACGCTCGTCGTCGTCGACGATCAGCAGATGCACGTCCGGTGTCATGTCCGCGGCTCCCTTAGCGCTTGGTAGTTGCGCCGCATGTCCGGGTCCATCATCGCTTCGAGTACCTGTCGGAACCCGGCCACAGCCTCCGGACCCGCCCGGCGATAGGCAGCCCGCATCCGCGCCCGCTGTGCATCCGAGAGTTGCGCTTCAAGCGCCTTGCCCTCATCGGTCAGGAACAGATGCCGTTCGCGCTTGTCCATCCGGCCCACCCGGCTTTCCACCAGCCCGTCGGCGATCAGGGTCCGCAGCACCCGGTTCAGTGATTGCTTGGTGACGCCGAGGATGTTCAGCAGGTTGTTGACGGTCGTTCCGGGTGCGCAATTGATAAAGTGGATTGCGCGGTGATGCGCCCGGCCATAGGACAGCTCGTCGAGAATGCGATCAGGATCAGCGGTAAACCCGCGATAGGCAAAGAACATTGCCTCGATACCCTGACGCAGTTGTTCGTCTGTCAGGTATAGAAGCTGTTCACCGCTCGGCTCTGCCATGCCGCCTCCCACTCGTCTTTCGATGACAGTACGTCAGCCTTGTTGACATTCCAACCCTGAACTGGTAGCGACTCACAGTTTTTGCGCAACTTTATGTCCGCATCGGACCGAACGGGCGCAACATATGGAAAAAGAACAGCTTTGGAGGAGCGACATGGCTGGCGCTTACGATGACCGCGATGGCAAGATCTGGTTGGACGGCAAGCTCGTCGACTGGCGGGATGCCAACGTGCATGTCCTGACCCACGGGTTGCACTACGCCAGTTCCGTATTCGAAGGCGAACGGGCCTATAACGGCAAGATCTTCAAGAGCGCCCGCCACTCCGAGCGGCTGCGCGAGTCCGGCGAACTGCTTGATATGCCGATCCCCTATTCGGTCGAGGAACTCGAGGCCGCGAAGTACGAAACGCTCAAGGCCAACGGGCTGACCGATGCCTATGTCCGTGCCGTCGCGTGGCGCGGCTCGGGCGAGGACATGGGCGTTGCTTCGTCGAAGAACCCGGTGCGGGTGGCCATTGCCGCATGGGAATGGGGCGCCTACTACGGCGACGCCAAGATGCAGGGCGCCAAGCTCGACATCTCCAAATGGAAGCGCCCCAGCCCCGAGACCATTCCTACCTCGGCCAAGGCTGCCGGGCTTTATATGATCTGCACCATGTCCAAGCACGCGGCCGAGGCGAAGGGGTGCTCGGACGCGCTGTTCATGGATTATCGCGGTTACGTGGCCGAAGCGACCGGCGCCAACATCTTCTTCGTCAAGGACGGGGAAGTGCACACCCCCGACCCCGACTGCATCCTCAACGGCATCACCCGCCAGACGGTGATCGGCATGCTGAAGGACCGCCAGATCACGGTGCACGAGCGCCACATCATGCCCGAGGAACTGGAAGGTTTCGAGCAATGCTGGCTGACCGGCACGGCGGCGGAAGTGACTCCGGTAAGCCAGATCGGCGACTACACCTTCGAAGTCGGTGCGCTGACCCGCGAGATGTCCGAAGCTTACGAAAAGCTGGTGCGCGAATGATCTGAACACGGGGCCGACCTGTCGAAAGGTCGGTCCCGATCTATCAACGGTTTCGGCCGGTTTTGCGATCAAAAAAAGACCCGAGCCGAAGCCCGGGTCAGTCCAACAGGGAGGTGCATGTGATAACCCGCACATGCGACGGGAACTGTTCTACCTTGAGCATAGCATCAGAACCGCTCTGACGCTATACGACCTTCAGGCATTCAGGCGATAACCACCAGATTCCGTGACCAGAAGCCGTGCGTTGGACGGCTCCGGCTCGATCTTCTGGCGCAACCTGTAGATGTGCGTCTCAAGCGTATGCGTCGTCACACCTGCATTGTAACCCCAGACTTCATGCAACAACACGTCGCGCGGAACGACGCCTTCTGGCGCACGATAGAGATACTTCAGGATGTTGGTTTCCTTCTCGGTCAGACGGATTTTCTTCTCGTCCTCGGTCACCAGCGTCTTCATCGCCGGCTTGAAGGTATAGGGGCCAAGAGCGAAAACCGCGTCCTCGCTTTGCTCATGCTGGCGTAGCTGCGCACGGACACGCGCCAGCAGGACGGGGAACTTGAAGGGCTTGGTTACATAGTCGTTCGCGCCGGCATCAAGGCCCAGAATTGTATCGGCATCACTGTCGTGGCCGGTCAGCATCAGCACCGGAGCTTTGACGCCCTGCTTGCGCATCAACCGGCAAAGCTCGCGTCCGTCGGTGTCGGGCAGACCAACGTCGAGGATGATCAGGTCGAAATGCGAAGCCTTCACTTTTTCCATCGCGGCGGCGCCGCTGTCGGCCTCGAAAACCTCGAAATCCTCGGTGATGATAAGTTGCTCTGCCAACGCTTCGCGCAAGTCGTCGTCATCGTCGACGAGAAGCAGGTTCTTCAATTGGGCCATTGCGCGTCCTCCGGTATTTGTCGTCAATGAGATCGTCACTGTCAGGGCAGGGCACAAGTTTTGCTGCAATGCTTTCACGGCCTCGTGTGTTCATAACGGCCCAATCAAGGAAATGTTTCAATTTCCTTGGATTAAGGTCTACATGACAGCCGTGATGACAGATGCTTTCGCGCCTTCGACAGAGGAACTGATCAACCGCGCCCGCGCCGATCTGCGCATGGGGGTGCCGGTCATTCTGCGCGGTCACGGCTCTTCGATGTTGGTTCTGGCGGCCGAAACCATGGGGCCGGACCGTCTGGCAGCGTTGCGCGCGTTGAGGGGACAACTCGTGATGACGATTACCGGTCGCCGCGCCGAGACGCTTAAGGCCCGTGCCTATGACGGCGATGTTGCCCGGTTGCCCCTGCCCGAGGATGCCGATTGCGCCTGGATACGCGCCATTGCCGATCCCAAAGATGATTTGCACATGCCGATGAAGGGCCCGCTTTTCGCCTTGCGTGATGGCGACGCCGCACTGAACCGACTGGCGGTGTCGCTGGTCAAGACAGCGCATCTGCTGCCCGCGGCGGTGATGCTCGATTGCGATCCCGCGGAATTGCCGGATGCTGCCCTGCTTACCGTCTTGGACGCCGAAACATCCGGCCCCCTGCTGCTGCGCGCGTCGCATCCGCATCCGGTCGTGGCTGCACGATTGCCGGTGAGGCTGGCAAACGGAGGCCGGTTGCACATCTTCCGGCCCGACGACGGCGGGGTCGAGCACTATGCTTTCGAGGTTGGTTCGCCCGACCGCTCCGAACCGGTGCTGGCGCGGTTGCATTCGGCCTGTTTCACGGGCGATGTGCTGGGGTCACTGAAATGCGACTGCGGACCGCAATTGCACGCCGCGCTGGCCCAGATGGGCGAAGAGGGTCGCGGGGTGCTGCTCTATCTCAATCAGGAGGGGCGCGGCATCGGGCTAGCAAACAAGATGCGTGCCTACAGTCTTCAGGATCAGGGTTTCGACACTGTCGAGGCCAACCACCGCCTTGGCTTCGAGGATGACGAGCGTGATTTCCGCATCGGGGCGGATATCCTGAAGCAGATGGGCTTTGGGACCGTGCGTTTGCTGACAAACAATCCCAAGAAAATTGCCATGATGGAAAACGCGGGCGTCGCTGTTGCCGAACGTGTCCCTTTGAAGGTGGGCCTGACCGATCAGAACGCCGCCTACCTGGCCACCAAGGCTGCAAAGTCGGGCCACCTGCTGTGATGGTCCTGACCCCGCTGGGTTTGCGCTTCGCGGGCCGGCTGTGGCCATGCACCATCGGGCGCGCGGGCCTCACGTCCGACAAACGCGAAGGCGACGTGGCCACTCCGCGCGGACTTCACTGCATAACCGGGCTGCTCTACCGCCCCGACCGTCTGCCGCGGCCTGCCCCCTGGGCGCGGCCAATCCGTCCCGGTGACCTGTGGTCCGACGATGCGTGCCGGGCAGACTATAACCTCCAGGTCAGGGCGCCCTATACCGGTTCGCACGAGGTCCTGCGTCGTGCCGATCCGTTGTATGACTTGATCCTGCTGACCGACTGGAACTGGCCGAAGGCCGAGGTCGGCAGGGGATCCGCCATCTTCCTGCACCGGTGGCGGCGGCCCGGCTATCCGACCGAAGGCTGCATTGCCTTTCGACCCGACCATCTGCGCCGCATCGCTGCGCTGGCCGCGCCGGGAACGCCGCTGCTTGTCAGGTGAAGCCATAACTGAAGAGCGGTCGAACGAATGGCAGAAGTCTTTCCTTTACCGCTTCGACTTTGGCTCGCAATCGCCCTTGGTACAGGCCAGAACCTGCGCGCGCATCTCTTCGGTGGGTTCGGCAAAGGCGTTCCCGCCGCAGGGAGTTATCACAAGCTCTGCCGGATCGCGGTCGATGTTGACGAAGGCGAGATGCTCTTGTCCGGGCACGGCAGTGGCGCACCAAGGCCCGAAACACTGTGCATTCAGCACGATGTCCTGACTGTAGGCCTGATCAAAACCGCTAGGTGACAACGCTGTGCCGACCAGCGTCGCGGGAATGCGCGTCTCTTCGGGCGTGTCCTGCTGGTTGTTCAGGTCGGTTTCGGGCAGGAGATCGGGGGCGAATGTCAGCCGCCCCACGACCACCACATACCGATCCTCGCTGGCATTAGCCTCTTTGAAGGTGGCCGCCACGTCATGCGGCAGGCAGCTCAGCGCCTGCGCGGCGGCAGACCAGAACACGAAGGGCAGGGCGGCAGTCAGGCGAAGCATGGGTTATCCCTCCAGATAGGGCGCGAAATCCTCGACCACGCGGGCATAGACGTCACGCTTGAACGGCACGATATTCGTCACCAGGTCTTCGGGCGGAAGCCAGCGCCATTCGGAAAATTCCTGAAAATCGTCAGCGTCGATACGAACCTGATCGTCGCTGCCATGAAACCGCAGCAGGAACCATCTTTGTTCCTGCCCACGGTAGCGGCCTTTCCAGATCTTCGGCACGAGGTCATGCGGAAGGTCATAGGGGATCCACTCGGTGGTCTCGGCCTCCACCGTCACCAGTTCGGGTGCGACGCCGGTCTCTTCCTGCAATTCCCTGAGGGCAGCGGCGCGCGGGTCCTCACCCTTGTCGATCCCGCCTTGCGGCATCTGCCATGCCGGCGCATCCGAGTCGCTGCGTTGGCCGACGAAGACATGTCCCTCGGCGTTGACCAACATGACGCCCACGTTGCGGCGATAGGGCAGCTTGGCGATGTCCTCAGAGCGCATCGGTCCCTCCGGACGCGGGCGGAGATCCGTCAATCGGTCTTCGCCATCTCTTTGAATAACGGTTGCGCCCCCGAGCCCATGCAGGATCCCGTGGGCGCCAAGGTTCACTTGTTCCGCGGACCCAATGCAACCAGACCCTTGAGGATGTCGATCGCATAGGCCAGTTGATAGTCCTCTTCGCGCAGCTTGGCAGCAGCTTCTGCCTCGGCCCGGTCTTCTTCGATCTGGCGCACCTCGTCCTCGGACAGACTGTCATTATCGAGCGAGCCGCGCAGGTCGGCTTCGGACCGGGATTGTGGCGTCGTGCCCTCTTCGGCCTCTTCCTCGGTGGCAGGATCACGACGGGGCTGCTCTACCACGATGTCGGGCGAAACGCCCAATGCCTGGATCGACCGGCCCGATGGCGTGTAATAGCGCGAGGTGGTCAGGCGCATCGCGCCGCCTTCGCGCAGCGGCATGACGGTCTGTACCGACCCCTTGCCGAACGACTTGGTACCCACAACGATGGCGCGGCGGTGATCCTGCAAAGCGCCGGCAACAATTTCCGACGCGGAAGCCGAACCACCGTTGATCAGCACCACGATCGGCTTGCCATCGGCCAGATCACCCGGAGTGGCGTTGTAGCGTTCGCCGTCTTCCGGCTGACGGCCCCGGGTCGAAACGATCTCACCTTCTTCGAGGAAGGCATCCGACACCCGGATCGCCTGGGTGAGCAGCCCACCGGGGTTGTTACGCAGATCAAGCACGATGCCGTTGATGTTGTCCAACCCGCCGGCGGCCTCAAGCTGTTCCTTCAGTCCGTCCTCGAGGTTCGGCATGGTCTGATCGTTGAAGGTGGTGACGCGCAGGACAACGGTCTCACCTTCGGTGCGGGTGCGCACGGCGGTCAGCTTGATCGTGTCGCGGATGATCGAGACGTCGAAGGGCTCGGGGGTTTCCTCGCGGACCACGGTAATGATGATTTCCGACCCGACCGGTCCGCGCATCAATTCGACAGCTTCGTCCAGCGTCAGACCAAGAACCGATTCGCCGTCGACGTGCGTGATGAAATCGCCTGACTCGATGCCAGCCGCCGCAGCCGGGGTGCCGTCGATCGGCGAGACCACCTTGACGAAACCCTCTTCCTGGGTGACTTCGATGCCCAGTCCGCCGAACTCGCCACGGGTCTGAACGCGCATGTCGGCAGCGTCCTCGGGCGAAAGATAGCTGGAATGCGGGTCGAGCGAGGTGAGCATGCCATTGATCGCGGCTTCGACAAGCTCGCGTTCATCGACGTCCTCGACGTATTGTGCACGGATGCGTTCGAAGATGTCGCCGAAGAGGTCGAGTTGTTCGTAGACGTTGACCGTCTTGCCGTCTTCCTGCGCCAACAGCGGGCCGGCGATCTGGGTCGTGGCGACGATGCCTGCCAGCGTGCCGCCGATGGCGGCCATGAAGAATCTTTTCATAGGTTGCTTATCCCTTGTCGGTGCGGAACCAGTCCTGCGGGTCCACCGGCTGATTATGCTCTCTCACCTCTATATAGAGCGTTTCCGGCCGCGTAGTTCCAGCCCCTTCACCCGATAGTGAGACATCGGTCTGCAGGTCCCCGCCCATCAGGCCCACCGGATCGCCGCCCGGCAGCACCTGGCCGATCCTGCCGAAGACCGCGTCCAGGCCGGCAAAGACGAAAAGCGTATCGGCCTGTGGTTCCAGGATGGTCACCAGACCATAGTTCAGAAGCGGCCCGGCATAGCGCACGGTGGCGGCGGTCGGCGTTGTCACCACGGCCTGTGGCCCGGTTGCCACCAGAATGCCGGGGCGGCGGACTCCGGCGGCATCGGCTTCACCCGGACCGCGCAGCAACTGCCCCTGCACCGGCAGCGGCAGCTTGCCCTTGCGGTGGCTAATATCCGGCAAACTGCCCTGTGCCTCGTCCTCGGCAATGGTGCTGAGCCCGCTGGCGAACCCTTCCAGAGTCTCGGTGGCAGCGATCAGAACGGCGGTCTGCACGGGGTTCTCGACAAAGCGTTGCGGCAGGTCCTTTCGGTCGGCCACGGCCTTCGACAGCGCGGTGCGCGCATCCTGCGCCCCGGTCAGGCCTTCGCGCAGCTTCTGAACCGAT
This sequence comes from Litorisediminivivens sp. KMU-197, assembly GCF_056858395.1. NCBI lineage: Bacteria > Pseudomonadati > Pseudomonadota > Alphaproteobacteria > Rhodobacterales > Paracoccaceae > Litorisediminivivens > Litorisediminivivens sp. KMU-197. The sequence continues at coordinate 255,296 of NZ_JBXEQG010000002.1, forward strand.
TGCTCCTGCAGCAGACGAAGGGTCTGCACCTCGTCCAGATCGGCGCGCAGCGCGTCGGCCTTGGCCTTCAACCCCGGCGTCACGTCGGTCAGCAGCATTCCCGCCCGCGCCGTACCAGTCGGTCCGGAGGGATGCAGCAGCGTCACCGGCGCCGGCGCCCGCGACATCGACTGCAAGATGCCGAGCAATTGAGAAATCTCGGTGTCCCGCGCCCGCAGGTCTTCGGTCAATTGCGCCTCACGCAGTGACGCCGCCCGCAAACCGTCACGTAGCGCGGCCAGCCCGGATTCATAACCCTTGACGATCTCGGTCAGGGCCTTGACCCGCTCCCGCCCGCCCTTGGCTTCGGTCAGGGCCTGCGAGGATTCCTCGAGAATGCGAACGGCATCCAGCGCAGCCGCACCCGGATCCTGCTGTGCAGATGCAGGCGCAGCCAGTAACGCCACCACGACAAACGCGCGAAGGATCATGCGATCAGGCTCTCCCCGGTCATCTCTTCCGGCGGGTCGATCTGCATCAGCGCCAGCAGCGTCGGCGCCAGATCGGCCAGCTTGCCGCCAGAGCGCAGCGACGCACCCTCGGGTCCCCCGACGAGGATCACCGGCACCGGGTTCAGCGTATGCGCGGTGTGCGGACCGCCGGTCTCGGGGTCGACCATCACCTCGCAATTGCCGTGGTCGGCTGTGACGATCATCGCGCCGCCAGCCTCGTCCAGCGCCTCCAGCGCCCGGCCCAATCCGGTATCGACCGCATGGCAGGCCGCCTTGGCCGCCTCCAGATCGCCGGTGTGGCCCACCATGTCGGGATTGGCATAGTTCACCACGATCAGATCATATCCCGCCCCGATCGCCTTGACGAACTGGTCCGAGACCTCCTCGGCGCTCATCTCGGGCTGCATGTCGTAGGTCGCCACCTTGGGTGAAGGTGCCATGTAACGGTCCTCGCCCTCCTCGGGGACTTCCTTGCCGCCGTTGAGGAAGAAGGTCACATGCGGATATTTCTCGGTTTCGGCGAGCCGGAACTGCTTTAGCCCTTTCGCCGCCACCCAAGCGCCGATGGTGTTCTTTACCACCTTCTTGGGAAAGGCCGCGGCCATGAAGCTGTCGTGCGTCTTCGAGTAATCCACCATGCCCAGGATCGACGACCACTGCGGGCGTTTGCGATCCTCGAAGCCGTCGAAGTCGTCCTCGCCGACGGCCAGCAGAATCTCACGCGCGCGGTCGGCTCGGAAATTGAGGCAAAAGAAACCGTCGCCGTTCTTTGCGCCGTCGTAGTCACCTATCACCGTCGCCGGGATGAATTCGTCGGTCTCGTCGCGGGCATAGGCCTCCTGCACCGCTTCGACTGCATTCTTCGCGTTGTGCTCTGCCGTGCCGCCCACTATGGCGCGATAGGCTTTCTCGACGCGGTCCCAGCGGTTGTCGCGGTCCATCGCGAAGTAACGACCGGTTACCGTGCCCACCTTTGCGCCCTCAGGCAGCTTGCCCATCAGAGTCTTCAGAAACCCCTCGCCGGATTTCGGTGCCACGTCGCGCCCGTCGGTTACGGCATGCACGACCACCGGAACCCCGGCCGAGACCACCATTTCGACTGCCGCAAGTACGTGGTCGATATGGCCATGCACCCCGCCGTCCGAGATCACGCCCATCAGGTGCGCCATGCCATCATGACCCTTGACCGACTCGATGAATGCGTGGATCGCCGAGTTGGAGAAGAACGACTTGTCCTCGATCGCGAGGTCGATCTGGCCTAAGTCCATCGCCACTACCCGACCGGCGCCGATGTTGGTATGCCCGACCTCGGAATTGCCCATCTGCCCGGTGGGCAGCCCGACCTCGTTGCCGTGTGTCTTCAGCGTTGCATTGGGGCATTCCGCCATTAGCCGGTCGAAATTCGGCGTTTCGGCCAGAGCCACCGCATTGGCCTCGGTGCTGTCGCTCAGGCCCCAGCCGTCAAGGATGCAGAGTACAATGGGTTTCGGCGCAGACATGGGTTCTATCCTTGTTCTGACGGATCATTCAGCCCGCAACCGGGGCTGCTTTTCTTTCGAAATACGCGAAATCCACGAAAGCCTCGCGCGGGGCTTACTCCTCGTAGGTCGGGTGGAACTTGCCAGCGGGCGACAGCGTGAAGATTTCGGCCCCGTCCGATGTCACGCCCACCGAATGCTCGAACTGCGCCGATAGCGATTTGTCGCGGGTCACGGCTGTCCAATCATCTGACAGCACCTTGGTCTCCGGACGGCCGAGGTTGACCATCGGTTCGATGGTGAAGAACATACCCTCTTCCAGCACCGGCCCGGTGCCGGCGCGACCATAGTGCAGCACGTTGGGGGGCGCGTGGAACACAGTGCCCAGCCCGTGGCCGCAGAAGTCGCGCACCACCGACATACGCTGGCCTTCGACGAAAGACTGGATCGCAAAACCGATGTCGCCGAAGGTGTTGCCGGGCCGCACGGCCTCGATCCCGCGCATCAGTGCGTCATGGGTCACCTGGATCAGTCGCTCGGCCTTGCGGCTCAGCTTGCCGGCCACGAACATCCGAGAGGTATCGCCGAACCAGCCGTCGACAATCACCGTGACGTCAATGTTCAGAATATCGCCGTCCTTCAGCTTCTTGTCGCCCGGTATGCCATGACAGACGACGTGATTGACGCTGATACAGGAGGCATGCTGATAGCCTTTGTAGCCGATCGTGGCGGACTCTGAACCCAGCTCTTTCACCCGGCGTTCGATGAACTCATCCAGCGCGCCGGTTGTCTGGCCGACCTCGACCATTCCAGCCACCTCGTCGAGGATCTGCGCGGCGATTGCGCCGGCCTTGTGCATGCCTGCGAAATCGGCCGGGTCGTGTATCCTGATGCCGTCCCGCGTCATCCGGCCCTTGTGACGGTTCATGCAGTCGCTCCGTTCGTCGTGTTTCGCCCTATACTTATGCGCTTGCAGCAAAAAGGGCCAGCCCGTTGGCGCTGCCGCACACTGGGGTCCGGCATCCGTCACGGAAGGAAGGTGATCGGATCGGAAGGCACAATCTCGATCGGGCTCATGCGGCACCCCAGCGCCATGACCTCGACACCCGCGGCGCGCGCCGCGGCGAAGCAATCGACATACGCCGGGTCGATGTCCGCAGCCAGCCGCATCGCCTGACAATCTGTGCGCTGCACCAGATACAGCATCACCGCGCGCTGTCCGGCCTGCGCCATGAGGGCCAGTTCGCGCAGGTGTTTCGCCCCGCGTGCCGTCACGCTGTCGGGAAACTCGGCCAGACCCGGCGCGCGGCTCAGCGTCACCGACTTCACCTCGACGTAGCAGTCACGCCGCCCAGCGCCCTGCAGAAGAAAGTCGATCCGGCTGCCGGTGCCGTACTTCACCTCCGGCCGCACGGTGTCGTAGCCCTCCAGCCCCGGAACCGTGCCCGCCTCCAGCGCCGCGCGCAAAGCGCGATTGGGCACCGAGGTATCGACACCGACAAGCACACCCTCGGCAGGCGACACCAGCCGCAGCCCGAAATCCAGTTTCTTCTTCGGATCTTCGTTAGGCTCCAGCCAGACGGAAAACCCTGGCTCTGCCAGCCCCATCATCGATCCCGGATTTGCGCAATGAGCCACAACTTCGCGCCCGTCATCCAGCCGGCAATCGGCCAGGAAGCGTTTGTAGCGGCGCAGCAGGGTGGCTCGCACAAGAGGGGTTTGAAAGCGCATGATCCCCGCCTATACCTCTGAAAACCTGTGTTCAAGGAGGCCCGGATGGCCAATCCCACCGCTGCCATGCTGGTGATCGGCGACGAGATCCTGTCGGGTCGCACCCGCGACGCCAACATGCACTATCTCGCCGGGGAATTGACCAAGCAGGGCATTGACCTCAAGGAGGTGCGCGTGGTCTCGGACGAGGCTCCGGCCATCGTCGCGGCGGCAAGGGCGTTGTCGGAAGGATTTGACCATGTCTTCACCTCTGGCGGCATTGGCCCCACGCACGACGACATCACCGCCGATTGCATCGCCGAGGTCTTCGGCGCCCACATCGACGTGCGTGACGACGCCCGCACCCTGCTGGCAGAGCACTACGCTAATACCGGGCGCGCGCTGAACGAAGCTCGGCTGCGGATGGCCCGCATCCCCGACGGCGCCACGCTGATCGATAATCCGGTATCTATCGCGCCCGGCTTCACCATCGGCAACCTGCATGTCATGGCCGGTGTGCCGAGCGTGTTTCAGGCTATGGTCGCCTCGGTCCTGCCGACGCTGCGCGGCGGCGCGCCCTTGCTCAGCCAGACCCTCAAGGTTCAGCGCGGCGAGGGCGATATCGCCGGTCCACTGGCCGAACTTGCAGGTGAATTCGATGATCTGTCCTTCGGTTCCTATCCCTATCAGCAGGATGGTGTGCACGGTGCAAACGTGGTGGTTCGCGGGCAGGACGGCACCCGTGTCGATGCCGCGATGACACGGTTGCGGAAGCTGTTTCCATGAGCGACATCGCAGCGCACCTGATGGGGGTCTGCGAGGCGACCTGGCCACCGGCGCGCCGCTTCGATCTGGGGCCGTTTACGCTTCGCGACGGGGCTGGTGGGGGCAAGCGCGTCTCTGCCGCAACTCTGAACGGTGGGAAAGTGCCGTCCAAGAGCGAGTTGCAACAGGCCGAAGGGGCGATGCGCAATCTGAACCAGGTCCCACTTTTCCTGATCCGCGATGGCGAGATGGCTTTCGACGCCCAGCTTGCCGCAGCGGGGTACGAGATCATCGACCCGGTGAACCTCTATGTGATTGAGGCAGCCGCTCTCACAGACCGTCCGCTTCCACGTGTGACGACCTTTTGTATCTGGGAACCTCTGGCCATCATGCGCGACCTCTGGGCCAGCGCTGGCATAGGAGCCCAAAGGATCGCGGTGATGCAACGGGCGGAATGCACAAAGACCACGATCCTCGGTCGTATCGAGGACGAGCCGGCCGGATCTGCCTATGTCGGGCTGCATCAGGACACTGCAATGCTGCACGCTCTTGAGGTGGTTCCGGAGAAGCGCAGGAAAGGGCTGGCGGAATGGATGATGCGCGCGGCGGCCTTTTGGACAATCGAACAAGGCGGCACGATGCTGTCTGTTCTCTGCGTTGCGGATAACTCCTCCGCGAACGGGTTGTATCGGTCGATGGGCTTCCGCCCGGCCGGGACTTATCACTACCGGATCAAGCGCGGCTGACTGCGTCGGAGAACGGCCCCGCTTGCGAGGCCGAACTCCTCGTCTCCGGGGTCTCAGACCCAATACAGCGGCGCGCGATAATGCTCGTGAAGCCGGGTTTCCCAGGCACGGTCGCGGTGCCAATCGGCGCTGCGTTCCGGTGCCCCTTGCACCTCGGTCTCGGTCAAATCGGTTACGAAGCCGTCCTTGCGGGTGTCATAGGTCAACTTACCCCATGGCACCGGGTGATGATCTTCCCCGAGCCCGAGAAAGCCACCGAACCCTATGACCGCATAGGCCACCTTGCCCGACTGCTTGTCGATCATCAGATGGTCTATCGAGCCGATGTGCGTCCCGTCGGACCCGTGCACGTTGGTGCCGTTGACGTCCGCCGACGATACCAGGCTGCTGTTGCCTGCGGTGCTCATGGTAAATCCTCCATTTCATGGACCCTGAGATCAGCCGGCGATCGGCAATGTTCCTGACGACCGCGCGTGGCTGAACGTGTCCAAATCACAGTTTCGCGAGTTTTCCTCTTGGCAGGCAGGGCGGTGGCGCTAGCTGGAAGATCAGATTTAAAGCAACCAGGAGCCTGACATGCGCAGCATCATCTATCTCGTCGGACTAGTCGTCGTCGTGATTGCCATCTTGTCCCTACTGGGACTGACCTGACACCGGACCGGCCCTAGACGGGCGCCGAACTTCCAAGACAGCTTGACGCCGGCGGTTGAACACGCCGGCGTTTTGCAGTTTGCTCACCCGGCACAGCCGGAGATACAAATGCGCACACCCGATCAGCCCACCGCGCTCGATCTGCCGATGGTCGATCCTTTGCCGGACGATACGCAGAAATACTTTGATGTATGTCAGGACAAGCTCGGCATGGTGCCGAATGTGCTGCGCAGCTACGCCTTCGATATCGACAAGCTGAACGCCTTCACCGCGATGTACAACGACCTGATGCTGGCCGATAGCGGGCTCAGCAAGCTTGAGCGGGAGATGATCGCGGTTGTCGTATCATCGGTGAACAAGTGCTTCTATTGCCTCGTCGCGCATGGTGCCGCCGTTCGGCAGCTTTCGGGCGACCCGAGCCTTGGCGAGAAGATGGTGATGAATTGGCGGGTCGCCGATCTGGATCATAGGCAAAGCGCTATGCTGCTTTTTGCCGAGAAGGTGACGAAGTCCAGCGCCGAGATCGTCGAGGCCGACCGGCAGGCCCTGCGCGATGCCGGGTTCAGCGACCGCGACATCTTTGACATCGCCTCGGTGGCCGGTTTCTTCAATATGACCAATCGGGTGGCCAGCGCGACCGCCATGAAACCCAACCCCGAATACCACGCTCAGGCGCGCTGACGCGGATGCGGGTGCTGGCGTTGATGCTGTCCATGCTGGCCACTGCGGGGGCGGCGCAGGATCTTACAATGCCGTCCGGTGCCCGCATGACGGCAGAGGATAAGACGCCGCTTGGCAGCTATGCCTTGCCCACCGGACCCTTCGCAGACGGAAGCATCCCGGTCGACGTCGTTGAAGGCGCGATCCTGAGACAGTCGTGGCGGCTGCCCGGTACACAACGGACGTTGCTGCAGATTCTCGCTCCGCTGCGCGAGCAAATCCAGTCGGCAGGGTTCGAGATCGTCGTCGACTGCAAGACCAGCGGTTGCGGCGGGTTCGATTTTCGCTTCGCGACCGAGGTTATGCCGGGGCCGGGCATGTATGTCGATCTGACCAATTTCCGCTTCCTGTCCGCCAGAAAGGATGGTGCCGCAGTCTCGGTCTTGGTGTCGCGGTCGTCCTCGGCAGGGTTCATCCAGTTGATCCGTGCCGGAACGGTTGCACAGGCAGACGTGCGCAGCGATCCGGAGGCTGCGTACGCGATTCCTGTGACAATTTCGGGGCCTCTGGCAGAGACGCTAGAGAGCCGGGGCAGGGTGGTACTGAGCGATCTGTCCTTCGAAACCGGTTCTTCCGACCTGGGAGACGGCAGCTTTGGCAGCCTCGACGCGCTTGCGGCCTATCTTGCCAGTAATCCAGGGCGCCGGGTGGCAATCGTCGGCCATACCGATTCCGTCGGCGCGTTGGACAGCAATATCGCGCTGTCGAGACGGCGGGCGGGATCGGTGCTGGAGCGATTGGTGGGTGAATATGGCGTGAAACGGGCGCAGCTTGAAGCCGGCGGGATGGGCTATCTGGCGCCGCTGGAAAGCAATCTGACCGCCGAGGGGCGCACCGCGAACCGTCGGGTCGAGGCCGTTCTGGTGTCGACGGAATAACACCTGCTGCAAAGGCCTAACCGTCTGAGTTCACGTGGCTTTGCGGATCGACAGTCGCCAAGCCCGCGTGTAGGGTTGCGCCGATCCGCTGTTGCTGATGAAGGAAAATGTATTGACCAAGGTCGTCCTTGTCTCCGCCGTCGCCCTGATTGACCGCGACGGTCGTGTCCTTCTGGCACAAAGACCCGAGGGCAAGTCGATGGCCGGGATGTGGGAGTTTCCCGGCGGCAAGGTAGAACCGGGCGAGACCCCGGAAGCGGCCCTGATCCGCGAATTGCACGAGGAGCTGGGCATCGATACCTGGGCCTCTTGCCTTGCACCTTTGACCTTCGCGAGCCACCAGTACGATACCTTCCACCTTCTGATGCCGCTTTTTGCCTGTCGCAAATGGGAAGGCATTCCGCATCCGAAAGAAGGGCAGGAACTGGCCTGGGTGAAACCGCAGAAGCTGCGCGATTATCCGATGCCGCCCGCGGACATTCCACTGATCCCGATCCTGCGCGACTGGCTCTGATCCGTCTCCGTTAACGAAAGCTTCAGCAACCTGTGGCAAATTGTTATGGACGCGAACCTTAGGTCACCTCGTCAACCGTTGGCCTGACAGGCGTCTCTTAGTGGTGCGGCAGCTCGGGTGGCGAAGATGCTGAGAACAATACTTCTGGGAAAATACATCGCGGTGCAGGGTGTCTTTGTACGTGCCTACGCCGATGGCCGGATCGCCGTGCGGGACGGCAGCCGAGTGTTCAAGGGCTTCCCGGTCCGTCTATCTACAGGCTGACCCGTTAATATACCGGCAGGAAATGCAAAAGGGGGCAGATTGCTCTGCCCCCTTTGAAGATTGGTTCCAGTGACGATTAGTCCAGGGTGCGTTCGACTTCCTGGCGTTCGAAAATCTCGATCACGTCGCCGGGGCGGATATCGTCGTAGTTCTCGAAGGCCATACCGCATTCCTGGCCGGACTGCACCTCGGCAACCTCGTCCTTGAAGCGTTTGAGCGTCTTGAGCGTACCTTCGTGGATCACCACATCGTCGCGCAGCAGGCGCACACCGGCGGAGCGGCGCGCCACGCCTTCGGTGACGAGACAACCCGCGACCTTGCCGACGTTGGAGACCTTGAAGACCTCTTTGATCTGCGCATAGCCGATGAAGTTCTCGCGCACTTCTGCCGATAGCAGGCCCGAAGCCGCCGCCTTAACGTCGTCCACGAGGTCGTAGATCACGCTGTAATAGCGGATTTCCACGCCCTTCTGGTTGGCCGAATTCCGTGCCGAGGCATTGGCCCGGACGTTGAAGCCCAGGATCGGCGCGTTGGACGCCTCAGCCAGGCCGACGTCGGTCTCGGTGATCGCGCCCACGCCATAGTGCAAAACGCGCACACGAACCTCTTCGTTGCCGATCTTCTCCATCGCCTGAACGATGGCCTCGGCCGAACCCTGCACGTCCGCCTTAACGAGAATCGGCAGCTCGGCCACGTTCTCGTCTTCCTTGGCCTTGGCCAGAAGCTGGTCGAGCGTGGTGGCGGCACCGGCGGCAGCGCGCTTGTCCTTGGCGGCTTGCTCACGATACTCGGCAATCTCGCGGGCCTGTGCCTCGGTTTCGACGACATTCAGAACGTCGCCGGCCTCAGGCGTACCGTTGAGACCCAGAACCTCGACCGGCACAGACGGCCCGGCCTCTTCGACACGGTCACCGGTGTCCGAGATCAGCGCGCGGACCTTGCCCCACTGCTCGCCGACGACGAAGATGTCGCCTTGGCGCAGGGTGCCGTTCTGCACCAGAACGGTGGCCACGGGGCCGCGGCCCACGTCAAGCTGGGCCTCGATCACGGCACCATGAGCGGCGCGGTCGGGGTTGGCCTTCAGTTCCAGAATCTCGGCCTGAAGCGCGATGGCTTCCAGCAATTCGTCGAGACCCTTGCCGGTGATGGCCGAGACCTCGATGTCTTGCACGTCGCCAGAAAGCTTCTCGACGATGACCTCGTGTTGCAGCAGATCGGTGCGCACCTTGTCGGGGTTGGCCGAGGGCTTGTCGCACTTGTTGATCGCCACGATCATCGGCACCTGCGCCGCCTTGGCGTGGTTGATCGCCTCGATGGTCTGCGGCATCACCGCGTCATCGGCGGCCACGACCAGCACGACGATATCCGTCACCTGGGCACCGCGCGATCGCATCGAGGTGAAGGCTGCGTGGCCCGGCGTGTCGAGGAAAGACAGCACGGCGCCGCCTTCGGTTTCCACCTGGTAGGCCCCGATGTGCTGAGTGATCCCGCCGGCTTCGCCCGACACCACCTTGGTGTTGCGGATCGCGTCCAGCAGCGAGGTCTTGCCGTGGTCGACGTGGCCCATGATGGTGATGACCGGCGGACGATCCTGCAGGTCTTCGGGCTTGTCCTCGACCTCCTTGATGACATCCTCGACATCGGCGTCGGACACGCGGGTGAACTTGTGGCCGAATTCCTCGATGATCAACTCGGCGGTATCTGCGTCGATGGTCTGGTTCTGCGTAACCATCATGCCCATCTGCATCAGCGCCTTGACCACGTCTGCGACACGTTCGGCCATGCGGTTGGCAAGCTCGGAGACGACGATTGCCTCGGGCAGCTTGACGTCACGCACCACCTTTTCACGCTCGACCGGCCCGCCCATCGCCTTCTGGCGGGCGCGCTCTTGCTTGCGCTTCATCGCGGCCATCGAGCGTTGCCGACCGCCTTCGCCGCCGGTCAGTGCCTGGTTCACGGTCAGCTTGCCGGAGCGACGGCCACCGTCACGGGCCCCCTTGCCACGGTTCTGGCGGTCCTGTTCGCGCTCGGGCGCCTTTTTGACCGGTGCGGTCTTGGCGGCACGGGCCTGGTCCGGGTCGGGCGCGGGCTGCGCGGCCTTGACGGCGGCAGCCTTGGCTGCATCCTCCGCGGCCTTGCGCTGGCGGTCCTCTTCCTCGGCCTTCGCCTTGGCCTTTTCCTCGGCCTCGCGCTGTTCGCGCTCCTTGGCCTCGGCCTCGGCGCGACGGCGGTCACGCTCTTCGGCGCGCTGCTTTTCCTCGGCCTCGCGGGCCGCAGCCTCCTCGACTTCACGCGCCTTGGCGGCCTGCACGGCCTTCAGGCGGCGGTCCATTTCGGCGTCGGTGATCCCGGCCGGACGCTTGGCAGCGCCACTGCCGGCCCCGGGGGTGCCGGTCGCGGGCTTGTTGCCGGCACCAGGCTTGGGCACGACAACGCGTTTACGCTTGGTTTCGACTACGACGTTCTTGGTCCGGCCATGGCTGAAGCTCTGCTTCACATTGCCTGAACGAGGTCCACGCAGACCAAGGGTCTTCTTGCCGTCATTATCGCTCATGAAGCTCTATTTTCCTTTCCGGCGACCGCTGCCGCCGTCGTCTTGCACGCGCAGATATTTCAATCTTGCGGCATCCTCTACTACACGATCCGTGAGTCCACCAGACGCGAGCGCGCCATGTATCACAGTTTGTCGGCCAAAAGCCAATCCTAACTCATTCGAACTCAGCCAGCCGATGAAGCTGCCCCACTGGGGCGTGCTCAGCTTCGACTTGCCGCGTTCCGATCCGTCGCTGGCCTGGATGAGGACGTCTGCCTCTTCCTTCATCAGCCAGTCCTTGACCCTTTCGTATCCGGCGACCGCTTGGCCACCCTTGCGCGCCAACGAGATCAGGTCGACCACGCGGCGTGCCAGCTGTCTTTCGACTTCGTCCACCAGACCGTCCGGAATGGTGACCGGTTGCTTGGCCGAGCGGGCGAAAAGCTTCTTCGTCACCGCCTTGTCCAATGCTTCGCGCGTGGACGAAACCCAGATGCCGCGCCCCGGCAGCTTGCCGAGGATATCGGGCACCACTTGGTTCTCGGGTCCCACGACGAAGCGGATCATCCGGGCCTTCGGCTGTACTTCGCCAGTTGCGATGCACTTTCGCTCGGGCCCGTCCTCGCCGCGATCCTTGTCCTTGCCGCCGCGCGTCATGCTGGCTTCCCCGGCGCTCAGGCCTGGGCCTCCGCGTTGGCTTCGGCGTCGCCTTCGCCCTCTTCGGCTTCGTCTTCCTCGTCCGATTCGAGGTCCGCGGGGTCGACCCAGCCGAGTTCGATCCGGGCGGTCATCACCAGTTGCTGGGCTTCTTCGAGAGAAACGTCGAAGGGTTCCAGCAGGCCGTCGTCCTTGATCCGCTCACCGTTGTCGGTGGTCCAGCCGCCGGCGAGTTCCCAGTCGGCGCAGGTGGCGAAATCTTCAAGCGTCTTGATGCCGTCCTTGGCGAGAACCTCGATCATTTGGGGGGTGAGACCCTCGAAGTCAATGAGGCTGTCCTGCGCACCGAGTTCGCGGGCCGCTTCCAACGCCTTCTTGGCCTGAGCTTCCAGGAACTCGCGGGCCCGGGTCTGCAATTCGGCGGCAGTGTCTTCGTCGACGCCGTCGATCACCAGCAGTTCGTCCTGCTCCACGTATGCCACCTCTTCGAGGTTGGTGAAGCCTTCCGATACCAGCAACTGGGCGAAGAATTCGTCGAGGTCCAGCGTCTCCATGAAGAGGTTTGTGCGCTCCTCGAACTCCTTCTGACGACGCGCCGACTCCTCGGCCTCGGTCATGATGTCGATGTCCAGCCCGGTCAGCTGCGACGCCAGACGCACGTTCTGACCACGGCGGCCGATGGCGAGCGACAGTTGCTCTTCGGGAACCACCACCTCGATCCGCTCGGCTTCCTCGTCGAGAACCACCTTGGTGACTTCCGCCGGTTGCAGCGCGTTCACCAGGAAGGTCGGCTGGTCCTCATTCCACGGGATGATGTCGATCTTTTCGCCCTGAAGCTCGTTCACGACGGCCTGGACGCGGCTGCCGCGCATACCGACGCAGGCCCCCACGGGGTCGATCGACCCGTCGTAGGAAATCACGGCGATCTTGGCGCGCGAACCGGGGTCGCGGGCGACGGCCTTGATCTCGATGATGCCGTCATAGATCTCGGGCACTTCCATCTTGAACAGCTCGGCCATAAACTCGGGCGCGGTGCGCGACAAGAAGATCTGCGGGCCACGCGCTTCGCGGCGCACGTCCTTGATGTAGCAGCGGATGCGGTCGTTTGGGCGATAGCTTTCACGGCCGATCTTCTCGTTGCGGCGCAGGATCGCCTCGCCACGACCGACGTCGACGATGACGTTGCCGTATTCCTCGCGCTTGACCTGGCCGTTGATGATGGTGCCGGCGCGGTCCTTGAATTCGTCGTACTGGCGGTCACGTTCGGCTTCGCGGACCTTCTGCAGGATCACCTGCTTGGCCGACTGCGCCGCAATCCGGCCCATTTCCACCGGCGGCACTTCCTCGACATAGGTGTCGCCGACCTTGGGATCGGCCATGTACTGCTTGGCCTGCTCGACGGTCATCTCGGCCTGGTAGTTTTCCAGCTCTTCTTCCTCGACCACGGTGCGGACGCGGGTAAAGGTCGCCCGACCGGTGCGGCGGTCGATGCTGACGCGGATGTCCATCTCGGAGCCGTAGCGGCTCTTCGCGGCGCGGGCGAGGCTTTCTTCCATCGCCTCGACCACGAGACCAGGGTCGATCATCTTTTCGCGCGCCACCGCCTCGGCGGTCTGCAAAAGCTCAAGCTGGTTGGCTGACGTAATTGCCATTATTCTTTCTCCTCTTGAGACGCCGCATCGTCGGTCTCGATCTCGTCAAACTTGGTTTCGTCCACTTCCGCCGCCTTGCGCTGGCGCAGCATCTCGCGGACCAGCTCGTCGGTCATGACCAGCTTGGCATCGCTCAGCCAGTCGAACTGCAGGCCCAGCGTCACGGTCTCTTCTCCCTCGGAGGAACCGTCGACGTTGATCAACACCTCTCCACCCTCGACACCGGCCAGTTCGCCTTTGAAGCGGCGGCGGCCGTCGATCAGCTCGGTGGTTTCCAGTTTGGCTTCATAGCCTTCGAAAGTCTCGAAATCCTTGAGCCGGGTCAGCGGTCGGTCGATGCCGGGGCTTGAGACTTCCAGCGTGTAGGTATCGAGAATCGGGTCCTCGACGTCCAGCACAGCGCTGACGGCGGTCGAGATCTCGGCGCATTCGTCGACTTCGATCCCGCCGGACGGGCGTTCGGCCATGATCTGAAGCGTCTGGCTCTTGCCGCTCATCAGGCGGATTCGGACCAGTTCGAAGCCCATGTCCTCGATCACCGGCGCGATGATCTCGGCCAGGCGGCGGTCGATTGCGGCCTTTGCAATCAGCGTGTTGGACAGAATATCGGTCATGCGGATCCTGAAGTGGTACGGGCACAAAAAAACGGGCGCGCGGCCCGTCGATCATTCCCGGTGGAGCTTCAGGCTTGGCCCGACGCGCCGCTGTTGAAGGGCCATATACGCGGTCCGCCCTCTCGGCGCAAGGGGCTTGCGGCACAAAGGGGTCCAAGCATTGCGGTGAATGCCGCCGGGGCCCATCCGATTGAGCCGCCCGGCATCCAAGTTCGCCGCCCGTAACCTGGACTCGGCACCGTGGCGCCCCAGCATATCGGCCTTGCCGTTTCAGGCGTCCTGCGAAGCGTGGCGAAAGACACGCCCTGATCTGACCGATCGATCGTGCCGCCACTGCCTCAGACCAAGATGTCTTCATCCGTCGCCACGGGTTCATCGTCGCCGGAGTCCGTAGTGTCGGTCATCAGAACACTGGTGGCCAACAAGGCTTCGGCCCATGATGACGTCAAGATCGGCGGATTGGAAGGCTTCGAAATCCGCATTCCAGGCGGGAACTATGCCCTCGAAACCCCAGCCTGAGCCCTGCGGATCGATGTCGGCAAACTGGGAAAGGAAACCCGAATTGTTGCTGGCCTCTTAGGTGTGTCCGGCAGCTTCGGCCACGTAGTTCGTCCAGAGATGTAGGCTCGTCTGGGGCGAGCCGTGGAAGTTGACTAATGAATTGGCGGAGATGAACTGACTTCTCTCAACAGGCATGGTGGCCCCTTCGGAGCAGATCAATGCAGGTGCGGTCGTGAGCGAACGCCTCGGTTGGTGCCAGTCAACCGACTAGAGGGAAACAAAGTTGACGGCACCTTAATGAATGCCAATTCAGTCTCACGCCGCCTCCTGCGGTGGCGCATGCTTAAATTTCAACGAATTGGCCGTGATGGAGCGCACGCTGCCGGGGCAAGCCAGCCGGCGCGACTGGCAAGAAAGTCCGGCACTCAGGTCTTCAGGCGACCGGCGGATTCCTTGATTGCGTCGTATTGGCCAGCCTTGCGGAACCGCCAGAGATAGTCCGGAATCACCGCCTCGATCGCCGTCGGCTGGATACCCAGATCGGCGAAGCCGGGCTGGCTGCCCGACACCACGTTGTCGACCCTGAGCGATTTGACCTGATCAGGAGTCAGCACGCTGTTCGAGAACAACCCGAAGGTCATCGTGGACAGGAGGTCAAGCGTCTTGGCCAGAAGCCCCGCCAGACCGAAGGGCATGTTCAGAACCATCCGGCGGCGTCGAATCACGTCGAGCATGTCCTGCATCAGATCGCGGAACGTCTTCACCTCGGGTCCGCCCAATTCATAGATGCCCGAGGCCTTACCCTCAGCCCCCATCACCGCCGCCTGCGCCACGTCATCGACATAGACCGGCTGGAAGCAGGTGTCGCCACCGACCACAGGCAGGACAGGTCCCAGACGCGACATGCCGGCGAAGCGGTTGAAGAACGCATCCTCCGGCCCGAAGATCACCGAGGGTCGCAGGATCATGGCACCGGGCATATGCTCCAGCACGGCTTGCTCGCCTTCGGCCTTGGTCCGCTGATAAGCGCTGTCCGATTCGGCATCTGCGCCGATGGCCGAGACATGCACCATGTGCGCCACGCCGGTCTCGGCAGCAAGCCGGGCGATCCGCCCGGCGCCGTCCACGTGGATGGCATCGAAGTTGTTCTTTCCCTTGGCGTCGAATGTGCCGACGCAATTAATCACCGCGTCTGTGCCCTGCATCACCTGCCGCACGGAGTTGTCGTCGCGGATATTGCACAGGACCGGTTCGACCTGACCGACAACACCGTAGGGGCGGACGAAGATCGCCTCGTTCGGGCGGCGGCAGGCGACACGCACACGCCAGCCGGCCTTGGCCATACGGCGCGCAATGTAACGACCGACGAACCCGGAACCGCCGTATATCGTGACCAGTTTCGACATGGTGGGCCTCACTTCCTGCGCGTGTTGCACAGGGAATATCGCCGGCCCGGGCACGTGACAAGGTGATAAGCTGACGCTTGCATCGCATTTCCTGAAGATTCCGCGTTGACACTCCCTTGTGGCCCAATTAAACGCCTGCCTCACGACACCTGCCCAGGTGGCGGAATGGTAGACGCGCTAGCTTCAGGTGCTAGTGTCCGTATGGACGTGGAGGTTCGAGTCCTCTCCTGGGCACCACTTTCCATTGAAACCTCAGTGTTTTCAGGCTGCTAGCCCGGATGCCACTTCACAAACGCTACATGAGATCGGGTGGCGGACATGAGGTTAACGATGGATGTGCATCGGTGTCAGTCGGGCGCTTGGCAGTCGACCTTCGATGAAAATATTCCCTTCATGATATCCTACGATATGATGGACCTGAGGAGATCATCCGTAATCTTGCCAATTACCTGACGCGGAGAGACTCGAGCGACTGTTGGGCATACCACACATAAGTATCGCGGATCCCTTCTTCCAAGCCGATACTGGCGGTCCAACCCAGGCGCGCAAGCCTGCTGACATCCATGAGTTTCCGAGGCGCTCCGTCCGGCTTTGTAGTGTCGAAGCTTAGTCGTCCCGCAAACCCTGTCACCCGGGCCACCGTCTCGGCCAATTCTCGGATCGTCACATCCGTGCCTGTGCCGACATTGATGTGGCTCAACATCAGATCGGTTTCGCGCGCATAGGTCTCGGCATCGAGGTCCAGTACGAACAGCGACGCCTCGGCCATGTCATCCACATGCATAAATTCCCGCATCGGGTTACCGGTGCCCCAGACCAACACCTCGTCGCGGTCCTCCTGAACCGCTTCCTGGCAACGGCGGATCAGGGCGGGCAGAACATGGGAATTCTGCGGATGAAAGTTGTCGCCCGGGCCATAGAGATTTGTCGGCATCACGCTGCGGTAGTCGGTGCCATATTGGCGATTGTAGCTCTCGCAAAGCTTGATCCCGGCAATCTTGGCTACGGCGTAGGGTTCATTTGTCGGTTCCAGAGGCCCGGTCAGCAGCGCGTCTTCGCGCATCGGCTGAGCGGCCATCTTCGGATAAATGCACGACGACCCGAGTTGAAGCAGCCGATTGACACCGGCACGAAATGCAGCATGGATCACGTTGCACTGGATCATCAAGTTTTCATAGATGAACTGCGCCGGGTAGGTGTTATTGGCCAAGATGCCGCCGACCTTCGCCGCTGCCAAGATCACCGCATCGGGCGCTACCTCGTCCATGAAGGCCATCACTGCCCGCTGGTCCATGAGATCGAGTTCCGACGACGTCCGGGTAACCAGGTCCAGCGCCTCGCCGGCGGACCTGCGTGCCTCCAGCTTTCGCAGGATCGCTTCACCCACCATACCCTTGTGTCCTGCGAGGTAGATTTTCATCCGCCGTTCTCTGCGGCCATCGGCAGGGCCAGCCCATGTAGCTTCAGCAAAGCGTGGCGGCGGGCGGATTTCAGATCTTCCGCCACCATCTCGGCGCATATCTCCTGTGCGGTAATTTCCGGCGTCCAGTTCAGCTTGGCCTTGGCTTTCGAGGGGTCGCCCAGCAGGGTTTCCACTTCTGCAGGGCGGAAATAACGCGGATCGATCCGCAGGATCACGTCGCCCGGCTTCACGGCCGGGGCCATATCGCTCGTCACCGCCGATACGGTTGCGATCTCATCGACACCATGGCGCGAGAACTTCAGAGTGATCCCCAATTCCGCTGCCGCCCAAATGATGAACTGGCGCACGGAATACTGCACGCCAGTGGCGATAACAAAATCCTCGGCTGTGTCCTGCTGCAGCATCATCCACTGCATTCGTACGTAATCCTTAGCGTGACCCCAGTCCCGCAGCGAATCAATGTTACCCATGAATAGGCAGGGCTCGAGTCCCTGCGCAATATTCGCCAGCCCGCGAGTAATCTTTCGGGTCACGAAGGTTTCGCCCCGGCGCGGACTTTCATGATTAAACAGAATACCGTTGCAGGCATACATTCCATAGGCCTCACGGTAATTAACCGTGATCCAATAGGCGTACATCTTGGCCACTGCATAGGGTGATCGCGGGTGGAACGGCGTGGTCTCGCGCTGCGGAGTCTCTTGTACCAACCCGTATAGCTCCGAGGTCGAGGCCTGATAGAAGCGAGTCTTCTTCTCAAACCCCAGGAAGCGAATCGCCTCAAGCAGGCGAAGTGCGCCAATTCCGTCCACATCGGCGGTGTATTCCGGTGCCTCGAAGGAAACCGCCACATGCGATTGCGCGCCTAGGTTATAGACCTCATCGGGCTGCACTTCGCTGAGGATGCGGGTGAGGTTCGAGGTGTCGGTAAGATCGCCATAGTGAAGCTTCAGTTTCGGGTTTGATTCGTGAGGGTCTTCGTAGATATGGTCGATCCTCTGGGTGTTGAATAGCGACGCACGCCGCTTGATCCCATGAACCTCGTAGCCTTTTTGCAGCAAAAACTCAGCCAGATAGGAGCCGTCCTGCCCGGTTATACCGGTGATCAATGCCTTTTTCATCCTCGCGTCTTACACCCTGCCAACCAATCGCCCCACCCTCAACGGGTAAATATTAGCGAGCGCTTCGATACCGCATATGTCGATCTTGAGCGGCGCCCGATAACCCTCGATGCATATCCGTATGATATTCGTCGGCATCGATAGTCGGCAAGCCCGCGATCACTCTTCGCAAAGTCAGCGAAAACCAAATGTACTGTAACATTTTTTCGATCGATCGCGACCACGATCCAGAAGTCGTATAGGTTACGCTGGCGCAACAGGACAAGAACGCCGTTCGGCGAGCCTACAAACGGACTACATGTCTGGAGGAACGCAACCCGCTGATGCAGGACTGGGCGGGTTTGCTGGACGAATTCGATGGAAAGAGTCGCGAATAAGACAATATCGAAATGCCGCAATGCGCGACGGGCGAAAACAGTTGATGGAACACCTTTCCCCCTACCGCCGAAAGGCACCGTCAAGTTCCAAATGAACTTCCGTTTAGACGTCCCCGGGATGTTGAACGCGTACTGCACTCGAAACACGGGTCGATCTCGCGCGATCCGGCGTTTTTGTTTCTTTGGGGCGCGAATATGAAGCTCTGCAAGGCTTTGCATGATTGCAAGGAAAGCGCCCAGTTTTTGCGCAGCTCTTCCGGCTTTTGCTGCTTCACGCGCTGTACCGAAGCGCCGGCCAGGTTCAGCTCAATGGCGAGTTTTTTTGTCATAGTCCAGCTTGTCGTTGGTGCCGTCGATCAGCAGACTCATAAGCTGGTCCGACCGGGCTTTGCACCGCGTTGCGTTCGGCGGTGCCTTTTTGGCCAAGCCTAAAGTCGGCGGCTGCATGTGATCATCTTGGGAAGCGACCCGGTTGACACTCCTACGCCGAGCCCTGGTAGAGGAGACAGTCGCAACATCTGCCTCAGATCAGCGATGGTTCCTAAGCGACACTGCCAAGAAATGTTGTCCTTTGCAGAACTTTGGTTGCATGGGTAAATCCAGACCAGATAGGCTGTGGGGCACTGAGCGTGTACACTGGGACCATCATGCGCAATTAAATTTGGCAGGTTGACGATTGATGAAACTGGTCATCCAAATCCCCTGTTTCAACGAGGCCGAAGACCTGCCGGGCACCCTTGCAGCGTTGCCTCGGGAAATTCGCGTAAACGACGTGATTAAAACCATCATTGTTGACGAAGGAAGCAGCGATCAAACCAAAGAGGTCGCACACGCCAGCGGTCTGGTGAGCGCCATCATCGGGCATCGCCGAAATCGCGGACTGGCATCGGCATTCCAAAGCGAGCTGGACGCCAGTCTTGCGATGGGCGCAGACATCGTTGTGAATCTTGGGGCCGATGGCCAATACGAAGCGACTGATATTGCCTCCGGTGTGCAGCCGATTGTCGAAGGTAGGTCAGATAAACTCGTCGGAGATCGGAGTGTCGCTGACAACGCGGATCTCTGCCCATGCAAAGGCGTGTTGCAGCGCTGGGGCAGCGCGGTTGTCAGGCAGCTTTCGGGCTCCTACATCCAAAATGCGGGGTTTTTACCTGGTGTGCTTTGGCGACTGCCATTGGGCACTTTGCCTAATTCTCCGTACGCCTCCCTCGCAGGGATGCGGATCATGGGGTCAGGTGGAGCCTCAGGTTCTTGTCCAGCGTACTTGTATCGGGCGACCGCGGGCTTGGAAAGTTCAGCTTGATGGCTCTGCATGGTCCCGAATACCCGGCTATCGCGCACTGTATCCCGTCCGACCACGCGCGAAGCTGCACCGCCTTTGACTTGCTGTTCGAAATTGCTAACTCAGCGAAGTGGTCCCGGCCTGCTAAGGTGCTGGATTTCGGGTGTGGCGATGGCCGCGCCGTCGATACGATTCGCCGGATCATACCGTCATGCGACTACACTGGTGTTGATATCGAGACATCGCCCGAAGTTGACAGCCGACGTCGCGATGACGCGCGGTTTGTCAGCTATAATGGTGTCGATTTGCCGTTTGCTACTTCGAGTTTCGATGTGGTACACTCGAGGCAGGTCTTCGAGCATGTCCGTCACCCTGACGCTGCCGCCGCTGAGATTGCGCGCGTGCTGGTGCCCAACGGAGTGTTCGTCGGATCGCTCAGCAATCTCGAGCCCTATCATTCGTTTTCCATTTTCAACTACACGCCATGGGGTCTTTTCCGCTTGATCGAAGACAATGGCATGCAACTATTGGCAATGCGTCCCGGACCCGAGGGCATGGCGATGATTATTCGACAATTGACAATGCGCCGCCTCAGTTTCGGGCTGGCTTATCCAGCAATCCGTGCGATGGGCCTGATTGCCGGTTGGGATGTCAAACAGCGAAACTACTTGAAGCTTCGTTTTTCCGGCCACATCTGCTTTATCGCACGTCGAGCAGAGCAGTAGACGGAAAGGAGACGTCTTGACTGCGCTGCCCCCATATGTCCGGTTTGTCACACGAAAATGGCCGCCAGCGGTTGGCGGCATGGAAACTTATTGTCTGCGCTTGTCAGAGCATTTGCCGAAATACTGCGACCTCGAGGTCATCGCCTTGCCAGGGCAGGCGAATGGCAATTCACCATCGGCGTGGAAACTTGCCCTTTTTGGAATAATAACTGCTCTAACATTGATGACTTCCCGCCGCGGCTCGGACGCCACGCATATCGCCGACATGGCCGCCTGGCCCTTGGGAGTGGTAGCTGGTTGCTTTAGCCGAAACAAAAAAATCGTGCTCTCCGCGCATGGCACGGATGTCAGCTTTGCTTTCCGCGAGGGGTGGAAAAACCGGCTGTACTGTCGGTATCTCGGCGCTGGGCGTAAGCTATTGGCCGACGCGACAATCGTGGCAAATTCGTCTGCGACGCAGGACGCGCTCCACCGCCTTGGCTTCGGGAACGTTCGCGTCGTACCTCTGGCTGCTGACAGCGCAGAGGAGATCCCGACCACTCAGCCGCAGCTGCATCTCTTGTTCGCTGGTCGGATTATCCGGCGAAAGGGGCTGTCTTGGTTTGTAAATTCGGTGCTGCCACTATTGCCACCCGAATTGACGCTGCACGTTGCCGGTCCTATCTGGGAGGATAATGAGGCAGTGTGCCTAAAGAACCCGCGGGTCAATTACCTAGGCACCCTGAGGCCCGACGCCCTGAATGTCGCATACCGCAACGCTTTAGCCGTGATCGTTCCCAATCTGGATTTGGAGATCGGTCATCTCGAAGGCTTTGGATTGGTCGCCACGGAAGCCGCGGCCGCCGGCGCAGTGGTTGTCGCCTCAGACGCTGGCGGCTTGGTGGACGCAGTTCTAGACGGACAGACGGGATTCAATGTCCCGGCAGGAGACGCAGAGGCCTGGGCAGCAAGGATCAGCAACGTCCGAGATTGGAGCCGCGCTGACCGAACAGCGTTCTTGCGACAGTCTAAAGAAGCCTGCCGTGCACACTTTTCTTGGGACCGGGTCGCGCGTGAGACGGTTCGTACATACTTCAGGGACTAGATTAGAATGCAAGCATTGCGAGCAAAGCCAATGAACTCTGGTTGCTTCTTGCGCGAGATCGTATAAAAATTCTTGGTCTGTTCTGTGGTGCAAGTACCAAGGTTCGAATTGAACATCGCTAAACCCGTCCGCAAGCTTCGTCAGTTAGTCTAAGAGTGTGCGAAGATTGGCGAGGTTGTCATAACCACAAACCGTTTGAGAACCGTGTAGCCATTGGCTTTGATATCTGAAGGTGTGCTCGCAGATGGAAAGTGCACGGGGGCACTTGCGTCAAGTCGAGAACTTAGCGTGCTAGGTGAGAATTGCGATTGCCTCAAAGCACAGAAGTTCTAACAGAACCCTTCCGAAGTAGAGCGCCCAGCATCACGAAACTCCAAATTGCAGTCATGGATGTCGTGGCAGCGGCGGCCCCAAGAAGCCCATAATATGGAATTAGGATGAGATTCAGCAGCACGTTGGCGACAAGAGCTACGCCTGCTGCGATTGCAGGCCATCTTTCTTCACCGATTAGGTTGAGCTTCGTCGATACAGGCCCAACGAACGACACAACCACAGGACCAATCGATAGAAGGAGTGCCACAGGATACGCGCTTTCGTAACCCTCCCCGAAAAGGTTCTCAAAAATGTAGCGTCCCAATATTGCAAGCAAGGCAATGCTGGCGACCGTCACCGCGAACATCGCAGACGATGCGCGCTGTAGGAATTTTCGAAGAGCAACTTGATCCGCGTCATCGATTAGAGCGATGAGGCGGGGGATGATAACCACAGTTATCGAAGCCATCCCGAACAGGATGAAGTTGGTCACATTTGCAGCCACACGATAAATACCTACGTCGCTCGCCTCCATCAGTGCTCCGAGCATCAAAACATCCACCGATGAATTCAAGGCCTGAATGCTCATGGCAGCGCCCAGCACGATCGAGGCGCGGAGCCAAGCTCGGCTCTGGTCGCGCGCGGGCCGCGGAGCGCTTCGGGCGGGGGACGGATAAAAGCGCCGAAACAAAATGTGGCCGATCAGGAAGGCAATTGCCGTTGCGGCCAAGTTCCACAGCATCGCACTTGTGGCCGAGGCCTGTCCGCCGACCACGACGAAATAGACGACTGCCGCCGAGAGCAGCAGCAAAGGCCGGAGCAGAAGTTCGGGCATCTGGCCGGAGTTCACGCGGCCAATTCCTCGTAGAGCCGCGCTGCGAATGCCGCTCATTGCGACCAGAGGGATCAGCGGCAGACTAAGCAGGATCGTGGTCATCCCGACGTCGGGACGTGGCAGCAGCATGAGGCTCAACAAGTACAATCCGACAAGAAACACCGAAAGCTTTCCAACGATTCTGGTCGCCCATCTCCAGATCGTGTTGCAGTCCTGTTCGTTCTCGCGGTGGAGCGCTCTCCCGATTTCGCGCACCAAAAGTGTTGGCAGTCCGGCCTGGGCGGGCACTGCTAATATTCCAATAAGCGAGATTACGTAACTATATTGCCCGAATCGGGCGGGGCCCAATAGGCGCGCAATGGCGATCGAAGCAGCTAGACCACAAGTTGCACCCGATATTTTCAGCGTCAGGTTAAGGGCGCTTGATTTCACTTCCTGATACTTCATGACCGGGCACGTTTTATGACATCTTGATAGAGATCGAGATACTTTTGGGCAATCGTCGCATATCCGAACCTCGAATGTGCCATTTCAACAGCCTGTTTTGACAGACGGGCAAGCCGTTCCGCGTCACGCAGGAGCCAGTCGGTGCCCTTCGCGAAATCCTTCGCAGAGAACGGCTGGGCAAGATAACCTGTAGACTGGTGATCCACGATGTCTGTAATCCCGCCTGTCTCGAATGCGACAATGGGCGTGGCACAGCTCAAAGCTTCGAGTCCGCAATTTGGCAGGTTGTCCATGCGGGATGGCAAGACAAAGACGTCTGCGGCAGAGTAGGCGCGTCTGATATCCAGGTCAGAGTTGAGCTTGCCTAAATAATGCGTCGGCGCGAGAAATGGCGGGCCATCGGCCTGCCCAAAGACAGCGAGATGCACGCAGGGCTGTCGTTGAACAAGCTCTTCTATGGCGGACCGAAGCAGATCGGCGCCCTTGCGCGGGTCTTTAATGCCTCCGTCCGCGCCAAACAGCACCAGCGGTACCTCAGTAGGTATTCCGAGTGCCGCACGTGCCGCCCTCTTATCAATTTGACACCAGATGTCCGTATCAATGGCATTGGGGATAACCGTGACCGGCCAGTCCTGCATGAGCGCACTGTTCCGGACGCAGTTGGCCAACCAATTTGATGGACAAATGAGTTGGATCGGCGTTTTCCAAGCTCGTCGCTTTGCCTGCCAAGTTAGCCTGTCGAGGTCTATCCCCGTTTGACCTGCTGGGCGGTTGGCCGCTGTGTAACCGGTCTCCCACCGATCGGTCTCAGAATAGTGCTCGGTTCCGCAGAAGGCCCACATGTCGTGAAGTGTCCAAACCAACGGTGCCTTAAACCGCACGAGGTCTGCTGGCGCCATCATTTGAGCGTTGATCCAGTGCAGGTGAACAATATCTGGTGTACCGCGATTGACACGCTCGGGAAGTCGCGATGGTATTGATGCAGGAGAACGGAACCCTTTGTCCGCTGAACTTTGCAACCAGTTTAATTTCTGGCCCACACCAGACCTGATCTTTGCGGCCAAGAGGCCCATCTGCCCTGAGCCAATGACCAAAGGGTCGCTGGAGTTTTTCCGCGAAACCAACATTCGGGAGCTGGCGTTCAAGCTTCCTAGAGCTTGATGGATACGATGTGCTGCGCGGCCAGCGCCTCCGTTGTCTGTGTATGTCAGGTGAACGACGTTCACGCGGACAGCGTCCATTTCTCGAACGCCTTTTCCAAGGCCCTTGTCAACTTGAGCTCACGGGCGGCAACTGTGCGCGGCGAATCCAGTCCATCTTCTAGAGCGTCAACAAGGCTTTCTGCAGTGAGTCCCATGAGGTTGAGGCAGGTAAGATCATAGCTTTCGGCAAGCTCCGAAACCTTGCCCCGTCCGAGCGTGTAATCAATAACGACTGGCCTCAGGCCGAGGCCAACCGAGAATATGGCCGAGTGAAATCGCATCGCAAGCACCAGGTCAGCGCTTTTGAAAGCTTTGGCGTAATCTATCGGTGGCAGCTCCCGCCCCAGGAGGCTCATGTCGATGCGGTCGCCAAACGATACTCCGCGAAACAGCCTGCGATAAAACCAGCGGTCGTCACCTCCGAAGTGATTTGTACACATCGGCAAAGGCCGAATTAAGAGGTTCTGGTTCCGGACGCACAATTCTTTCAATGCATCTACAACAGCAGATTCGTACTTCGCGTTCAGTCCTTCAATCGCGGACTGTGAGAGGTGTCTGGCATACTGATGACCGGGGAAGTCTCTCAGTCCGAGAAGCAGCACACGGTCATTGGATTTCTCGGTCCGTCCAAGTTGAACGGATATCTCTTTCAGCCAATTTAAAGCGGGATCTTCAGCGACTAGATCGTCTGGTCGCGCCGTATCGAGTTTTGCGGCCAGCTGGAGCGAACGGTCGTCACGGAAAATGCGGATATTGGCCAGTTCCAGAATGCGCGAGATTGAAGCATTTTGGTGTGGCAGACCCATTGGCCCGACGCCGCAACCGGCGATGATGGTTGTGACACTGGCCTTATGCGCAGTCTCGAACAGCACCTGCATTTCCGCCAGCTCCTGCAATCCCATGATTGGGCCGCCGCCAAATGCGAGAAAGTCGGCCGCAGACACCTTTGCCACCGCACTTTCGGGACTGACGATGGTCCAGCTCTCCAACTCCGGCATTTGGGCGACGGTTTGCGAGCTGATATATGGATTCAAGGACACAAGAATAAACTCAACGTCTCCAAGCACGGTCCGCAATGCGCTGGCTAACCCTGTAAGGATGGCCTTGTCGCCCAATGTCTCCGTGCCATACCAGCCGGCGATCATGACCCGCCGCTTTCCCTCAATTGCGCAATTCGGTCGCACAGCGACGGCGAGCTGTCGTAGCTCTGCAATCCGAGACGCGAAACCACGCTTCTTCCGCCACGTCCCCAGGCCAATGCGAGCGTACAGACCCTTCGCAGTATTTGTCAGTCGCAACTTGTCGAGTACCTCTAGAATAGTTTGTCGGACAAGCTCCTTTCGAGGTGGTAACCCGACATAGTCGTGATTACAGCTGTCGCATTCGTGTGCAATAATCCCGTCAAGATGCGGCTTGTTGCCGAAATAGAGCGCATTTGAATCGGCTTCGTAGATGCGTCCGAGGCTGTCGCTCTTGACCGCGCAATACAGCAAATCGCCCTTTGACGTGAGCGTCACGCCCCTGTGCTGCCAATCACAGCCTGCGGTACGCGGTTTGCTGTGAATGATTTGGCCTATCAGAGATTGATAAAAAAATCGCTGACTTGCACTTGGTTCGTAATTGCTACACAGCCCCTCGAGAAACTCAGCGAAGTGATACCGTTCCTCAAAAGTCAGGGCATAAGGCTCTTTGACGTCGGCGGTGTAGAGCCTGCGATGCGGTATGCCGAGGCGATATTTCACGTAAAAGTCTTCTGCGATGCAGAATTCGAGAAGGTCCTCAATTCCAAAAACGTTCTCTTTGATTACGGTGCATCCAATCCGAACCGAATGAACGGTCGGCTCGGCCTTGATGAACTCAAGGACCCTCTGCGCTCGGGCAAAGTTGCCTGGCTTCCCGCGGACGCGATCATGAACCTCGCCCACGCCGTCCAGTGACACCATCACGTCCAGTTTCGCGCCATGGTCATCAATGATGCGACCTATCTCAAATATCCGTTCCGTAACTTCATTTACGCGGAAAGCGTTGGTAATGAGAGAGACATTTCTGAGCGACGGCAGCCTTTCAAGAAGCACGGAAACTAGCTGAGCCAGGTCTTTTCGGAGCGTCGGCTCTCCGCCGTTAAGCCCCACCGCGCGGATGTTTGAGAAAAGCTCGTTATCCAAGCCCTGTCGCAACTGTTCCGGGGTAATATCGACTGATTTCTTGTTTTCCCAAATCTTGCACATTTGACAACGCGAGTTGCAGATATCGATGACCGGGAATTGAAGGACGACCGGTTTTTCCAATCGATATGGGGGACCCTTAATAATGTGTCCAAGTCGGTCCAGCTTACTTTTCATAGAGGGAGTTCGGTCCAATGGACGAAAGCGTTGCAATTGTACTTCAACCCGTTCCTTTCGGCTATGCAGGTTCGAAATTTGTCCTGACTGGCATACCGCGGAAGTGCAGCCAATTTGAGGCGCGCCATCGCAGTGTGCTGTAAGGCAACGTATCTGCGGTTTAACCTCCACATATATTTCATCGTAGTCTTGCTCCGCAGACATATCGGGCTATAAAGCACCTTGCAAAGGCAAGCGGGCGGGACAATGCCTTGGCTGCCGACAGACCTGCGGCAAAGAATCGTCCCTGCTCAACGTTGTCTCTGAGATCAAGGGAGTGGCTTGTAGCCGCAATCTCTGCGGGCAACTGCGCTAGCCTTCTCTTTGACTGAAATGACAGGGATTGATACGCCTGATCCTCGCAAATCAAGTCTATCGCAAGCTGCTGTTCACCAGTGCTGCGAAGTGTTCGGGAGCTATCCGATACCTGACCAGACTTGGTTCCCCGTCTCTGCGTGTAGAGGTAGTAAGTATCGCCAATCAGGCTGAAGCGGGCGCCGGCCATGAGCACGCGCATCAAGAAAACCATATCTTCCGCATGGCGAAGCGTCGGCCATTCGATGTTGTGCTGATTCAAAAAGCTACGCCTGACGACCGGTTGCATCCAACCCATGTTGATGCGTCCACCCGGCCGTGAATTTTTAAGAAACCGCTCTGCGGTCACAGCTATCTTGTCGCCCGAAGCCATTGAGAAAGCGTGACCCACGACTTGGCCAAGCCCTGGGTCAACCAACGCAAGGTTGTCGGCAATGGCATCTAGATAGGAATATTCAGCTTCGTCGATAAGTCGCTCCAAACGAACCCTGTCCATGTCGTCATCGGCATCCAGAACAGCGACCCACTTACCACGAGCAGCACGAAGTCCAAACGCGCGGGCAAATCCCGGGCCGCCATTTTTGTCTAAATTGACCAGACGGATACGGGGGTCGCGTGCCATCGCTTCCGAAACGATTTCTGCCGTACGGTCTTCTGAGGCATCGTCTATCACTATGACCTCCAAATCGCTGAGGCTTTGATCGAGGGCGCAGGTCATAGCATTTGCTATGAAGCTCTCACCGTTGTAAACCGGGATTAGAACAGAGGCGCGAACGGGTGAGGCAGCGGACATATTAGGTACCCAGCAGCTTCGAACGCAGACGACGATAAGTCAGATAAAGCGGCCAATAAAGCGCATAAGCCAAGCGCATCCTCAGACTTGCACAGTGCTGCATCTGCGCGCGCTCTTCTTCTTGGAACCTGTACCGCAGGGAACGCCAGTCATTGCGCGAGCTGATTCCGGTGTCGTCCATACAGGCCAGTATGCGCTTTATCGGAAGGAATTCGCATCTGGCCCGCCGAGCGCGAAGGAAGAACTCGTAATCCATCGCGACCCTAAATGACTCATCGAAACCACCGATTCTTTCAAACACTTCCCGACGGCAGATCGATCCTTGATGCAGAATAGCCTTGAAGGTCAAGCGCATACGAGGATGGTCAAAAAACAAGCTTCTGTAATTTCCGGAAGTTCCATGCAAAATGCCGCAGATCAGGATGTCGACGCAGCGTCCCGTGTACTCATCAATATCAGATAGGCTTTCTGCCTCGGCAAAAGTATCGCCCGCGTGCAGAACAATAATCCATTCACCCTTCGCCAGCGCGATCCCCTTGTTCATCGCATCAGCGATACCTGCGTCGGGTTCGCTGATCCAGACTACAGAGGCGTCAAGCGTTTCAAGATACGGCCGCGTCCCATCAGTCGACGCGCCATCTACGATCAAATGCTCCACATTGCAGTAGGTCTGCTCGCCAACACTGGCGATCGTCACCTTCAATGGGCCAAGCGCATTGCGGCACGCCGTGACGACTGAGAACTTCGGGCGCCGATCGGACGAGCCCAGTGGTACGATTTTGGGAACGGACGTGCGGCTTGGGTCAGCGATAGTCACAGTGCTTATGCTTTCTCGCGCTTGAGACGGTTTTCGCTTATTACGGCCTGCTGTCTCTCTCTGCAGCTTGGGGGTCGCTCTTTGACTGAGAGAGTAATTCGAGAAGTTGCTGGATGCAAAGGTGCATTGACGTCGATTGTGCGCTGACTGTGCACGCCCGGCCACAAGGCCCCTGTATCAAGAATGTCGGCTAGGTGTTTCGCGGAGTGTAAGCCGGACTTCGAGCCATACCAGAACCTCATCCTCAACCTAGCCCACCCGGTTTGAGCCCAGCCGGACCCTTTTAGGAAATTGGCCTGATTTTGCTGCCTGCCGCATTGATGGCAATGTCATCGTACCGTACGTGCTCTGCCACCCCCACCCGTAGTCCCTGCCAAAGGAGGCCGAGGTGTTTTGCCCCGGCGCATGATCCGGCCGCCAGACATTTCGCGGAACGACCGTTATTCGATCCGCCTAGGGCCGAAACTACAGAGCCGGGAAAGTCCGCGACGGGTTCAGCGTGAGTTGGCTGGACGCGGATATTGCAGTGCCTGCTAGGCTAAGATGTCGCCGGCGGATTGAACCCGATTCATGACACGGCCCGCTCAACACATAACACGGCCGGTTTTCTGAACAGGGCGAAGACCGCGTCCCCGGCGCAAGAACCGCAGGATCTTCACGTGGCGATGACCGAAACCACGATCCAGAACGCGCAGAACCATTTCACCCGCGTCTGGCCCACACGCTCCAGCAGGCGTGGGGCCAGGTAACCGCCCAGCAGGGCGCCGGAGGCCACGATCAGTCCGGTGTTGACGTCCGCGGGCAGGCTGGGGAAATCGACCGCCTGCACCGACAAAACGGTGAGCGCGGTGACCACCACCGCCATACCAATCGCCAGCGCCATGCGGAAGCCACGCAGCAACAGGTAGACGCCGATCAATTCACCCACCCCGATCGAGATCCACCCGACGAAAAGCCCGCCTGCAAATCCCAGGCCGGCCAGCATCGGCCCGTCCCGACCGGCGCGGAACCGGCCGTCACCTCGGTAGCGGCTGAGGCTCGCGGCCACGATCAGCACCACAAGCGCCAGTGAGATCGCCTTGTAAATCAACGTCAGCGGCAGGTCCGGGCGCAGGCCCAAGCGGGTCACGCACAACGCACCCAGCACTGCCGGCAACACCGCGAGCAGAACCATGCGCGTATAGTCGGTTCCGTCCACCGCGCATCCCTGACGCCGCCGCCGCGACAGGTAGGTCAAAGCTCCCATGGTCATGCCGAAGGACTGGATCAGCAGCGAGGTTCCGACGATGTCCTCTTCCGGCAAGCCGAGGTGGTTGAAGGCCGGCACGAACACCACGCCGCCTCCGATGCCGGTTGCGTTGGCCACCAGCGCTCCGGCAAGCCCGATCAACGGCAACCAGGCCTCCGCGATCATAGCACCGGGGTCGACCACTGTCAGCAGCAGCGCGACCAGCACCGCAACCAGCGCGATCCGGGCGCCGCTGAAGGACGCGTCTGATCCGGTCCGGCGATCTGGTGCGGAGGAGGTATCGCTCATGACCTTGCGTCATTCCGCAGCGGCCGCCGGCTGTCAATGAATCCGTGAAGGCTCCCGCCAACTTGTCGCAACCTGCTGCGTAAATGCTCTGTCTGATGGGGGCTTGGCAACCATCTTGCAGCCTCAGTACCAGGCATCTTCCATCTCGGACTTGCGACGCGCGACAAAGTCTTTCAGCGCCATGTCGGTGTCCATGTCGAGGGCGGGCGGCTCATAATCTTTCAGGATCTTCTTCCAGCGGGCATTGGCGCGGGTGGCATAATCCTCGGCACCGTCCTCGTCCCAGGTCTCCCACGGGCGGTCGTCGTTCAGGGCGCTATCCCAGTAGGCGTCCTTGTAATGCCGGAGCGTGTGTTGCGTCCCGAAAAGGTGCTCGCCCGGTCCTTTCTCGGCCAGCGCCTCGATGCCCAGTGTCTCATCCGTGACCTCGAAGCCCTTTAAATAGGCGTGCAGGGCACCGCACATGTCGGCGTCCATGACAAATTTCTCGTAGGACATGCTGAGCAGTCCATCGAGGAAGCCCGCCGCGTGCAGGATGAAGTGCGCGCCGCCCTGCACCGCCGACATCATCGACATCATCGCCTGCTGCATGGCCTGTCCATCGGGCCGTTTGGACGTTGAGAAATTGCCGCCGCACCGCAGTGGCAGTTGCAGCCTCCGTGCCAGCTGGCCCATGACCAGCGTGCCTACGGCCGGTTCCGGCGTGCCGAACGTGGGGCTGCCTGACCGCATTGCCATCGACGACATCAAACCGGCAAGGATCGCCGGGGACCCGGGCCGTACCAGCTGCGTCAGCGCGCATCCGGTCATCGATTCGGCCAGGCATTGCGCCAGCGTACCCGCCATGGTCAGTGGCGACACGGCGCCGCCCAGCAGGAAAGGCAGCACCAGCGCGCCCTGTCCCGCCTCGGCATAGGTGCGGATGCCGCGCAGGGTGATCCCGTCCAGCACCAGGGGCGAGGTGGTATTGAAGTTGCCGAAGGTCACGCAGTTCCGGTCCACGAAGTCGCGCCCAAAGGCGATGCGGCACATCTCGATCGAATCCGCCGCCCGCTCGGGCGCGGTCACCGACCCCAGGAAGCATTTGTCCGACAGCGTCAGGTGGGCATAGACCATGTCCAGGTGCCGCTTGTTCACCGGCACGTCGGTCGGCTCGCAGATGGTGCCGCCATTGTGGTGGAGCCAGGGTGTCGATTGGGTCAGCCGGATGAAGTTGCGGAAGTCGGCGATGGTGCCATAGCGCCGCCCCTCGTCAAGGTCCATCACGAAAGGCGAGCCATAGGCCGAGGCCAGCACCACCGCGTCGCCGCCGATCTGCACGCTGCGCGCCGGGTTACGGGCATGCTGAGTGAAGCTGGCAGGCGCTGTTTTCAGGATCTCGCGGATCATCCCGGGTTCGAAGGTCAGGATCCATGTATCGCGCGCCTTGTCGGTGACGGTGGCACCGGCCTTGCGGAACAACTCGACCGCTTGCGCGTCGTCGCGAAACTCGATGCCGATTTCCGACAGGATGCGCTCCGCCCCCGCTTCGATCTTCTCGAGGCTGGCTTCATCGAGCAGGTCATAGGTCGGGATGCCCCGGGTGATGTAGGGCACCTCTAGGTGCGGGTTTTGACCGGGCTCTGCGGTGCGCTCCGGGCGGGATCTGCGGCGACGGCTGTTTCGGGTGGATCGGTCGAGCATGATGGCGGCGCTCCCTGCTATGGTGCGCGGGATCTTCGACCCGCGACGCGGCGCATGGCAATTGCAAAAATATTCCCTTTCAGGTTAGCTGAATTTAGCCATGGGTTGCCCACGGTGCACGCTGTACGTTTCAGCCCGTGATCTTGACCAAGGATGCTTAATGCCCGACCGGCCCTATGATCTGCCCGCCCTGACCGCGCTTGCCAGTTTCGAAGCGGCGGCCCGGCATGAGAGTTTCAAGTCCGCCGCCCAAGAGCTGAACGTCACACCCGCTGCCGTCAGTCATCAGGTGAAGGCACTGGAGCGC
Source organism: Litorisediminivivens sp. KMU-197 (assembly GCF_056858395.1). Lineage (NCBI taxonomy): Bacteria > Pseudomonadati > Pseudomonadota > Alphaproteobacteria > Rhodobacterales > Paracoccaceae > Litorisediminivivens > Litorisediminivivens sp. KMU-197. Next base: position 287,514 of record NZ_JBXEQG010000002.1, read on the forward strand.
GAATTGCGCCAGAGCCTGTTTCACCGCCATCACCGCGGCGTCGCCCTGACCGAGACCGGCGCCTATCTGCTGGTGGCCCTGCAGCGTGGCTTTGAAGAGATGTCAAACGCAATCAATCAGTTGCGACGTCGTGCACCGCGACCTGCGGTTACGATCCGCGCCACCACTGCGGTCAGTTCGCTCTGGCTGACGCCGCGGCTGGGCGCGTTCTGGCGCGCGCATCCCCAGATTACCGTGGCGCAGAATGTCACCGACGTGGAGCCGGCGGACGGCGACAGCGATCTTGCCATCCACTATGGAGATATCTCGCGCGAGAGCGGTGATTGCCGGATGCTGATGCACGATCGCATCCAGGCTCTGGCCAGCCCGCGATTTGCCGCGGAACATCCGGTGCAGGATGTTCGCGACTTCGAGCGACTGCCGCTAATTCATGTCGACCGCGCCGAGACCGGCTGGACCTCGTGGAGCGAATGGTGCCGGGCGCTGGGATACGGCGGGCCGGTCGGCAGCGGGTTGCACGTCAACAACTACATCATCGCGCTGCAGGCGGCCGAAGACGACATGGGCGCGGTGCTGGGCTGGGAGCGGCTGACCGGACCACTGCAAGAGGCAGGACGACTGGCGCCCTTGATCGAGGCGTCGGTGCCCTCACCGCTGGATTTCTACATAAAGGTCAGCCCGCAGGCATCGCGTCAGGCGCACCTGCTTTGCCGTTGGCTGGAAGGGCAACAGTAGCCTGATAGTCAGACTGCCATCGCAGAGGCCCGGGCCAAGCCTGGCTCTTCCTGTGGCGCCACTGTGACCTCAGAACGCCGCCCCGCGCCTAAATGCGCGGCGGCGCTTCATATTGCCCGCGCGACGTGTCATCACGGCATCTGGAAAAGACGAGGCAAACATACCGATGCTGACCAGACGACATTTCATTGCCACCGGCGCTGCGCTGTTCTCGGCCCCCCTTTCAGCGCAGGCCCAGTCGTCCCGGTGGGACCAGTGGGATGCCCAGGTGACGCCCGCGAATTACGATCCGGCCACCTCGAACCCCTGGGGCCTGCACCCGCGACTGCTGCCGAGACAGGTTGAGCACAAGGCGGGGCTGACACCGGGCGACATCCATGTCGATGCGGTGGCACGCTACGTGTATCACATTCGCGATGATGGCACGGCGATGCGCTACGGCGTGTCGATTGCCAAGGGCAACCTCTACGAGCCCGGCACCTACACCATCAGGCGCAAGGCCAAATGGCCGGGCTGGATACCGACCGCGAACATGATCCGGCGTGAGCCGGAGACCTACCTGCAATTCGCGGACGGCGTGCCGGGCGGCCCCGAAAACCCGCTCGGGGCGCGCGCGCTGTACCTGTATCGTGGCAATCGGGACACCTATCTGCGGATTCACGGCACACCGGTGCCGCGCTCGATCGGTGGACGCGCCAGTTCGGGTTGCGTGCGGATGGTGATGGCGCACATCATCGATCTCTACCCCCATGTTTCGACCGGGGTGACCGCCTACCTCTACCCGCCGGAAGACCGCGTCACCGCCGCAAGCTGACGGTTTGCGCCGGGCCCGCAGGGGCCCGGCTTTGGCACGTCCCTGTTCAGCTTGACTGGGCGCGGGCGCAGATCGGGGCGCCGCTCGCGGTGCGCAGCGGCAGATCGGCCACCTCGACCGGGCCGTCATAGCGGTACCAGTAGCAGCCGTCGGACGACTTGTAATAGGCCGTCGAAAGGTCTTGGTAGGGTGCCGCGATCTCGCGGACCTTCTCGGGCAGTGTCGACGCGATGACCGGGCCGCCCCCCGTTCCGGGCTCGGTACAGGCGCCAAGCAGAAGTCCGGCAGGCAACAGAAGGCGGGCAGAGATCATTGCGACAGTCCTTTTCAAGTTTCCAACGAGATAGACACCAATCGCCCCGCGCTGACAAGGCCGCGGGACAGTAGGCAGAGATCACCCCTTCTACACCTGTCCCGGAAGCCACAGCACGATGGCCGGAAAGGCCACAAGCAGCGCGATGGTGATGCCGTCGGCGATGAAGAACGGCGTCACGCCCTTGAACACGTCCTGCACCGACAGGTCGTCTCGCACCCCCGCCACCACGAAACAATTGAGCCCGATCGGCGGCGTGATCAGGCAGAATTCAGCCATTTTGACCACAAGGATGCCGAACCAGATCGCGCACATCGGACCGGACATGCCGAAGGTGCTGTCGGCGGCCGACACGAACTCGCCCCCGTTCAGCGCCATTACCGCCGGATAGACCACCGGCAGGGTCAACAGCAGCATGCCGATGGCGTCCATGAACATGCCTAAAACGGCATAGGCCAGCAGGATGCAGACCAGGATCAGCATCGGCGACACTGTGAGAGAGGTTATCCAGTCCGCAAATGCCCCCGGAAGGTCGGCAAAACCCAGGAAGCGCACGTAGATCAGAACCCCCCAGATGATGGTGAAGATCATCACGCTGAGCTTCGCCGTCTCCAGTAACGCATCCTTGAGCTCGGCCCAGCGCATTCCGCGATAGAGCGCCATCAGGAAGACCACGAACGCCCCGATCGCGCCGCCCTCGGTCGGCGTGCCCCAGGCATCTCCGCCGAACGGGTTGTAGACAAAGAAGATGATCGTCACGACGACAAAGACAATGGGCAAGGCCGGCGGCAGCGACACGAAGCGCTCGCGCCAGGTGAAGCCCTTCACCGGGGGGCCGAAGCCCCTGATCGTCACCGCCATGAGGATGATCAGCAAGCCATAGATTACTGCGGAGAAGGCCCCGGGAATGAAGCCCGCCAACAGCAGCTTGCCCACGTCCTGCTCGACGATGATGGCGTAGATCACGAGGATTGCAGAGGGCGGGATCAGCGAGGCCAGCGTGCCGCCTGCCGCGACCACCCCAGCGGCGAAACGCTTGTCGTAGCCAATGGCCAGCATCTCGGGGATGGCGATCCGGGCAAAGACGGCAGAGGTGGCGACCGAAGCGCCGGAAACGGCGGCAAACCCGGCAGTGGCAAACACCGTGGACACCGCCAGCCCCCCAGGGACCCAAGCCAGCCAGCGCTTGGCGGCCTCGAACAGCGCCTTGGTCAGCCCCGCATAATAGGCCAGATAGCCGATCAGGATGAAGGTCGGGATGAGGGACAGCGCCTGGCTGGAGATCTTGGAATGCGGCACCTGTCCGGCGGTCTTCACCGCAACGGTCAGCGCCCAGCCGAAATCGTCCATGCCATAGGCTTTCTTCGACCAGAAGATCCAGATCAGCCCGACCAGCCCCGCGAACCCGGCGGCAAAGGCCACCCGCATGCCAAGGATCACGAGCACCAGCAGCCCGCCGGTGACCGCCAGGCCGATATCGATGGATGTCATGCGAACTCTCTCCGGTCAGGGCTCATGTGTCGTGGCCCGAGACATGCTCGGCCTCGGCTGCAGCCAGTTCCGCCGCGCTTTGGACCAGCGGCACCGCCACCGGCGTCGGATCATTGCGGCGGAAGGCGCGACCATAGGCCCAGAGTTGCAGCACCAGCCGGACGCAGAGCACCCCGAAGGCCACCGGCGCCAGCAGCTTCGCGGGCCAGATCGGCAGCGCGATGTCCATGGTGCTGTCACGGCTCCACATCGGGGCAGCGAAATCGAAACTGCGCAGGAAATGCGCCCAAGAGCCCCAGACCATCAGCACCATCAGCAGCAGGATCGCCAGCGTCGTCACGATCTCGGCGGCATAAAGCGCCCGCCCGCGCAGCGCGCCCACCACCATGTCCATGCGAATGTGGCCGCCATCGCGCTGGGTATAAGCGATGCCGGTGAAGGCAATCAGCGGCATCGCGGTCTCGATCCAATCTACGTAACCCGGCAGCGGCTGGTTGAAGAAGTTTCGCCCACCGACCGAGATCACCGCCAGAACCATCAGTGAAAACACCGCCAGCCCCGAGATCAGGGCCAGTATACGCTCGATCCGGTAGAGCCGCCGGTCCAAGCGGCTGAGCGTTGAATCGTCGGAAAGCACCTGCGAAGCACCGGCCATGCGCGTCCCCTTTCTTGTGAAATAGCCCCGCCGCGGTAACGGCGGGGCAGGGCGCTTACATGTTGTCTTTGGCCACCATGCCGGTCACCAGGTCATAGAGCTCCTGAGCTGGCAGGCCGCGGCCGTTCATCTCTTCGATCCATGCCTGCGCAGCAGGTTCGGCGGCGGCTGCCTTGAAGGCGTCGATCTGGTCTTGCGGAAATTCGACCTGCTCGATGCCGCGCTCTTCCAGCGCCGGGCCCCAGGCCGCCATGGTCTGGTTGTTGTAGTAGTCGATGTAGTGGTCCAGCGCCTCTGGGACCGAGGACATCAGCGCCTCGCGCTCTTCGTCCGACAGGGCTGCCAGCGCGTCGTTGTTCACCACCACCGGGCAATTGACCGTGCCGGGGTTCAGGTTGGTAGTCCACCACTCGGCGTTTTCAATGGTGCCGAAGGACATATGCGCATGCGGCGCGAAGCTGACCGCCTTGACCACACCGGAATCCATCGCCTGACGCACCTCGGTCGCGGTCATCGAGGTCGGCACCGCGCCCACGGTTTCCATCGCCGCGCCAATGCCGCCGGTGGCGCGCACCGACATGCCTTGGAAATCTTCCAGCGTCTTGGGCGCGTCGCCCACACCCACCAGGTTGTACTGCGGCAGCGGCGAGGGCATCAGCAGTGTCGCGTTCCACCGCGCCAGGTCTTCCTGCACCGCAGGATGCTCATAGACCGCCATCGAGATCTCGCGCTCTTTTTCAAGCGACTCGACGCCGAGGAAGGGCAGTTCCAGCACGGTGATCGACGGGTTCTTGTCGCGGTGGTATCCTGCGCAGAACTGCGCCATCTCGAAGGCACCGATCGAGATGCCGTCAAGGTTCTCGCGGTTGTTCGACAGCCCGCCGTAAGAGATGTTCATGGTGAATTCGCCGCCGGTCTTCTCGGAAACCAGTTCGGCCAGTTTCTCGACGTGTTCGGTGAAGGCGCGGCGTTTACCCCAGACCGAGACATTCCACTCCGTCGCCATCGCCTCGCCGGCGAAAGCCACGGTAATCGCTGCAACGGCTGTGCGTGCCAGTAGCTTGTTCATGTAATCCTCCCAGATTATTTTGCTTTATGGGGGGACTATAGGGGCATTGTCGTGACTTTGAACAGGGCGTGTTTGCCAGCTGCAAGATCGCATGGGCGACGGTCGGGTTCGGGTGTCATTCCGGCCCGGCGCAGGGATCCGGCTTTGCGTCCGCGGGATCGCCCGGGCCAGACGTGGTAGCCTCTTCGCCGATGATCGGTTCCAGATTGCGCTCGGAAAATATGCACAAGGCTTCCGGCGTTTCGAAGTAGGGCATGACCAGCAGGTTGCCGCCTTCGGTGCCGGTGGCCATCATGACCTGTTCGTCAGCCGTCACGGCCATGTCCAGCGAGGTGATCGCACTGCTGTGCCCGGGCAATGCCGACCGGACGCTGGCCGTGAGATTTCCGCCTGCGCCATCTTTCAGCGCGTCCCGTACCTTCTTTGGCATCACGTCCCAGACCGCAAGAACTTCGTCCGAAGAGACGGTGATGGCGGTCATGCTGCCCGGAGCGAGATGCACGTCGGTGACCTCTGACTTGTGTTCTCCGGCCAGCAGCACGGTCTCGGAACGTCCCGTCGGCCAGAACCGGGCGGTGCGATCCGCCGCGCCGGTGATCAGGCTGCCATCGTCGCCGAAATCGACGGCGGTGACGGGGCCGGTATGACCGGTGCGGGCATCGGGATGTGCGGCCGGATTGGCGAGATCGAAGACCCGCAGGCTGCAATCCAGCAAACCAACCGCCAGCCGCCTGCCGTCGGCCGAGAAGTCGAGCGCATTGGGTTCAGGAGCCGCATCAGCGCAGGCGTCCTGAAGACCGGCCAGATCGGGCAGGGGGAAGCGCAGGACGTCTTCGCCGCCCTCTTCGCAGACCGTGTCGGACAAAAGCGCGTCGAGCGGGCAGACCACGATGGAATAGCCGCTGTCCGAGCCGATGCCGACAGCCAACCGGGCGCCGTCGGGCGAGATGGCGAGCGGACGGTTTGCAAGGCCAAGCGACGACGCGCCGCCGAACGCAAAGGTCATCCGGTGTTCCCTGTAACCACCAGCGAGGTCGCCAGTCCACAATTGCACGGCCTCCTCGTCCAGCGCGGCAGCAAGGATCGTCTGCGCCTTGTTCTCGTCGCCGCCGGCGGCAAGGTGGACAAACTTCGTGCCTTCGACGGCTTCTCTGTCTAGCGCGACGGGTGGTCCCTTTTCGGCCTTGATCAACACCTTCGTGCCATCGGTCAGTGCGACCCACTCGGCATTCGGGCCAAAGGCCAAGTCCACGATGCTGCGCGGTTCCCCATTTGGCTTGATCGAAGCGAAACGTCTGCTGAACCCGTCGTTCGCCGCCAGCGGCGCGTAAGGCGACCAGAGCCGCGCGCTGTTGTCCAGAGAGGCGCTCAGCAGGTATTGACCTGTGCTGTCAAAAACTACTGTGCGCCCGGCTTTTTCGTGCCCCTGCATCACGCCAAGCGGTTTCCAATGGCTGGCCTCGAACAGGCGCATCGACCCGTCCCAAGCCATGGTGGCCATGGTCTCGCCGTCGGGATCAAAGGCGATGTCCCAGATATCACTGTCATGCCACAGGTTGACCCCTGAGTTGACGACGTGGCTGCCGCCGTCGGGGTCATTTCGGACAGGCATTACCTTCCAGATCACGGCGCGGTCGTCGCTGCCGGCCGACACCAGCAGGTCGGCCTCGGGCTGGATGCCCGATCTGCTGATCTGCTCCGGCCGTTCAGCCTTGGGGCGAAAGGCCATTGCCTTGACCGGCTGACCGGGCAGGTGGCCGTCGCCGCTGCAAATCGGCACCGCCCCGTCAGGTTTCGGATGCGCCACGCAGACCTTGCCGTTGCTAAGCCCGGTTGCCAGGACCGAGCCATCCTCGTTCAGAGCCACCGAATAGACCCGAGCGCTGAAACCAATACGCGAATGCGAACGCCAGTCCAGCAAGCCGGGACCCTCGTGTCTGTAGAGCCGGACCATCTCGCCATCCCAGGACGCGGCGGCGAGATAGGTGCCGTCGGCGGAAAAAGCCAGGTCCAACAGCGATCCGCTATCCGGATCGAGGTCGTCGCGCGGTTGCTTCATCTCGCCACTGTCCGGGTTGACAAAAGCCAACGCACCCTTGTCGGTGCCGACCACGGCGAGTGTCCCGGACGGGGCGACCCGCATCGAAAGACCATGATGTCCCTCCAGCCCGAGCGTGTCGGCGGCGTCAAGGGTCGCGTGCGCAACGTCCTGTCCGTCACGCTTCCAAAGGTGAAGGATCGCGGCGTGGGTCAGGGTCAGAATGCGGTCATCTCCGTGCAAAAAGCCCGCGCCATAGACATCGCTGGACTCTTCGCCGCCGCCGGTCGTGACCGAATGTTTGTAGCGTCTTCGCTCGAAGGCATAGAAACCGGCGCGCCAGAGCTTGTTCATCGCGTTGCCGACGATGCTGTCCTCAAGGTTCAAAGTCATTGACGAACGTATGACTTCGACGGCTGTTTGAATCGTGATCGCTGGCGTCTCATCCGATGCTCCGGGCAGGATTGCGTCGACCGCGCGCATCGCCTCGATCCTGACGGTCTGTCTGGCGGCCTCGACCCGGGTCTGTGTGCGATCGGCCTGCCAGAGCAGGAACCCGCCAAGCGTCAGAAGCGCCGCAGCGGCGATCGTGCCCCGGCTCATCAGGGTCCGGTCGGCCTCGGCCTGATAAGAAACCCGAAGGAATGACTTGGTATGACGGTAGGTGACGTCGTCTGCGGTACCGGCCACGGTCCTTTGGCGGCCTGTTTTGCCTTCTGCGTTGACCTCGGCAAGGTGACGCTGCGCCCAGGCCTTGTTGGGGGCATGTTCCTTCCACCAGCCGTGGTACTGCCGCAGTCCGGCGCCCCGCAGCAGCGCATCGTCGCGGAGCCTCCGCCAAAGTGACCGCTCACCGTCCCAGCCCCGCGCCCGCCGCGCGAGATCCTTGAACATCTGCGCATTGCGCGCCTCACCGGGCAGCCATTCCTCTTGCAGACGCTCCCATATCCGCAGCACGCATTCGTGGCGTACGTCGATCTCGGGGTTTTCCTCGGCGGTCAGCGGCCCGCTGGTGCGCAGATAGCCGTCCTCGCCCTGTATGAAGGCTTCGATAAGCTTGATGGTGTCATCCACCGATCGGTCGATGATCTTTGCCAGCTTGTCGAGGGTCACCGGGTTGCGAATGTCCCGGCCTTCGCTGGTCATGTTGGTCAGGGCGCTGAAGGCCCGGGGAGTGACGACACGCAGATCGGGCGGCAGGCTTGCATAGATCCGGTCAAGACGGTTGGACATCGCCCGCCGCAGCGCTTGGTGACTGGAGGCGCCGGCGAACTCCGGGTCGGCGTCCAGCTCGAAAACTTCGTTGAAATCATCGACGCCGATGACAAGAGGCTGGCGGTGCTTGCGCCGCTGGTACAGAAGCTTGAGCGCGTGCTGCATCAATGGCAGCTTGTCCATTTCGCTTTCCAGATCGTTGAGCATCCGGACCGTCAGACGCGGGTCAATTTCGCCTCCGAACAGGCGGATTGGGCCTTCTATGGCCTCCTGCAACTGGTAGCGGTCCAGCGCCGGGGTCAGGAACTGGCTGGCGTTTATCGCACGGTTGAGACCGGGAAAGCGGGCGCAGCGGGCCAGCTCTTCATGGCGCACGGTGATCACCACATGGACGCGATCCGCCGCCTGCGCGGTCTTGAGCAGCACGTCGACGAACCGTGCCGTGGCGTGGAGATCCTTCTGCGGATAGCGGTGCAGTTCCTCGAATTGGTCAGCGAGGATGATGACCGGCCGGTCGCCAACTTCCGTCAATTCGTTCAGCGCCGGGTTCAGGTCGCTCGACACTTCGTCGATATAGCTCGCGAAACCCTCGGCCAAAGCCGCAACCCGGTCTTCATCGGGGGTGTCGGCACCGTCGGCATAGGGATCGCGCAGCACCGCGCGGGCCAGAGCATCGACCAGTCGCGGCAATGGGGCTTCGCCGGGCCGCATGTCGCAGATCACCCAATCGGATCCGGCACCGGGCAGATAGCCGGCCAGCAGCGCATTGAACAGCCCGGTGCGCACCAGCGAGGATTTGCCACTGCCGGAGGTGCCGGTCACGCAAAGGAAATGTGCCTTTTCCAGCTTGCCCAGCATGGCGTCGACCAGATCGTCACGGCCAAAGAAGATGTCGGATTCGCTCTGCTCGAAAGTGCGCAGGCCGGGGTAGGGGGCAGGGCTGAGGTCAAGCTGCAAGGCTCAACTCCCCGCGAGCGCCGCGCCGTCCTTGGGCTTCACGCCCAGCGCTTGGAAGAAATCGTTCAGGTCCCCTTCGTCAACCTCGTCCCGCACCCGAATGCGATAGATCCCGCGCCCCACCGGGCAGGGGTTGACCGCGCCGGGCGCCGCATCGCCGATCGCCAGCCGGCAGATCGCCGTCTTCTGCGACTGACAGAAGCGCCAGAAATCCTTGAAGTGCCGCTTTGCGCGGATCTGGGACGCCTCGTTTTCGCTATAGACCACCAGCACGGCGTCATTCTCGGCCACCGTGGTGCGAAGATCATCGCGCGAGGCGTCGTTGGTGATGGTGTCCGCGATGGCGATATTGTCCTGCTGGGTCAGGCGCTGGGCGAGCTTGTCGAACTTGTCCCGGTCCGTGGCAGGGTCGAAGTCGATGGCGATCAACTTGCCGTTCATGTCCGGCAATTCGTCCAGCCGCTGGTTTCTCCGCTGTGCGCTTGCCGCGGTGGCGCGGGCCGCATCAATGCATTTGATCAGGTACTGTTCGAAAGCCTCGACGGTGGTCGGATGGCAATTGCAGTCTTTCAGAAAGGCGCTGTGTTCCGGGCCGCAATCCTCGACATAGACTTCGGGCGCAAGCATGAGCGACGTGTCGGTCCCGGCCCGCGTTGAGGCCTCGTACTGCGCGGCCACCAGCGGCCGGCCCGTGCCGAACAGGTCGGCTTTGCCCGGCACCGCACCGACGATCTGCGCATAGTGATGACAGCCCGCGATGCGCTCTTGCAGGCTGTCGATGGTCCAGCCGTCCAGCCCCTCGGTCGCCGTCAGATCGTAGCAGGCGACGCTGTAGCCCTTGTCCTCCAGCGATTTCTTCAGGCGCATGGCGTGCTTGTGCGCATCTCGGGTCGGACAGGCAAGAAACAGGTCGTGAAATGTGACCGGGGCGGTCGGGTCAGACAGGTCGGTCACGAAACGCGCCGCAGGGACGGCAGCGTTAGCGTGGAATTCAATCGCGCGCCTGACCTCGGTCAGCAATTCCTGCAACCGCTCGGTGCCCTTGGGTCCAGCGCGGCTGGGGCGCGGGCTGGCCACGAGGTCCGAGACGCCGTCCACCTCGGTCCAGAACTGTGCGCAGCGCAGCCGATCTTGGGAATGGATTCGATGGCCCAGATCGCCCAGCTCGGTTCCGGGAACCTTGTGCCAATCCTTGACCATTTCGACCACGATGATGGGTTTGCCCAAGCGGTGCAGCTCGCGCAATTCATCGGCGCAGCCGGGCGAGTAGAGATAGTGCCGAGATATGAAGGCCACGGCCACGTCGCAATCGGTCAGCGCCGGTTTGATGGTGTCGTCGATGCCCTGACCGGCCACAAGGCCGCTGCGGTCGGTCCAGACCTTGAACGGCACCCGTTCGTTATTGGCGCCGATGGCCCGCTTGATGCGATCCTGCACCTCGGCCAGCCAGGATGTGTCTTCGCCCAGAAGCGGCTCGTAATCCTTGTGGGCGTAGCTGAAAAATACCAGCGTCTGTTTTGTCATTTTCGGGTCCACTGAAGCGATCTTTAAAAGATACTGCTCGCCCTCGAACCGTCATAAGAATGCAGTCTATGGTAACATCTGCCCAAAAAGTCGCAACCTAAAGTCGCGTGGGCGCATGGTTTTACCGGCGATTGACGAAGGCCAGAGAAAAAACGCCCGCGCCTTGCGGGCACGGGCGTCCTCCGGTCCTTGCGGGCCGAGAAAACCTTTAGCGGCGGATGCCGAGGCGCTTGATGAGGTCCTGATAACGGGCCTCTTCCTTGCCTTTCAGGTAGTCGAGCAGTTTCCGGCGCTGTGCGACCAGCTTCAGGAGGCCACGACGGGAGTGGTTGTCCTTTTTGTGGGTCTTGAAGTGCTCGGTCAGCGTACGGATGCGCGAGGTCAGGATCGCAACCTGGACTTCCGGAGAACCGGTGTCGCCGTCCTTGGTGGCGTATTCTTTCATGACCTTGGTTTTTTCTTCGACAGTAATCGACATCGGGGTCTCCTTTCGGAATTAGAGGAATGGCGCAAGCCGGGATGTCGTCCAGCAGGGCCCGTGGAGATGGAAAGCCCCCGGCACAGGGCCGAGGCTGGAGGGGCGTATACGCCATTCAGGAGATTTTGCAAAGCCCTAACGGCGCTATGCCGCGGCGGGCTGGACCTCGTATTGCGCGGCCTCGGTTTCCGAGACGAGCAGCATGTCGGACAAAGTGATGTCATCCGCGCCGCGCAGCAGCGCGACCTCTTGCCCGTCGACCGCCATGCGCATCAGGCCTGGATCGGCTTCGTCGGGGGTCAAACTGATTTCGACACCGCCCGAAGGATCGTCCACCACGATCATCAGCTGGTCCTCACCGCTCTCGAAGTCGATCAGGGTGACTTCCTGTCCGGCACCGGCATACAGGTAGATGTCGTCCTCGCCCTCGCCGCCGGTCACGACGTCTCCGTCGTCGGCGAGGATGATATCGTCACCGCCGTTGCCATTCAGGAAATCGGGGGCGTCAATGCTTTCCTCTGTGCCGTCTAGAACATCGTCGCCCGATCCGCCAAACAGTGCATCGCCTCCTGCGCCGCCCTCAAGCGTGTCGTCTCCATTGCCGCCCAGCAGCCCATCCTCGCCCGTGCCGCCGCGCAGTAGGTCTGCGCCCATGCCGCCTGTCAGGTCATCGCTGCCTGCGCCACCGGACAGCTGGTCATCGCCTGCGTGGCCAAAAAGGTGATCGTCGCCATCGTCGCCGTGCAGGCTGTCGTTGCCGGCTTCGCCGTGCAACGTGTCGTGATCGCTGCCACCATGCGCCTCGTCATCGCCGTCGCCGGCCCAGATCCAGTCGTCGTCGCCATTACCTGAAAGCGTATCGTCGCCGCCCTGTCCGTCGATGGCATCGCTGCCTGCGCCGCCGCTGATCGAGGAGGCGAGGTCGGTTCCTGCCAAGGTGTCGCTGGCGTCGGTGCCGGTGACGACCTCTTGAGGCGACGTTGCCGCCGCATCGTCCGGTTCGATATAGCCGTCCGGAGCCTCTAGCGCGTCGTTTTCCACGTCGGCTTCCGGCAAGCCGCGATCCGTGGTCTCGTCGTCTTCGCCAAAAGATCCGATCATGAAGACCGAGCCCATGGCAGCCATGCCAAGCAAGCCTGCGAATAGTAACATCGTCTCACACCCTTTTACCCAGGGTGAAGTATCGGCAAGAATGGCCGACGCGTCAAACCATACCGGAGCAAATGGTTAACGCTTTCATAAGGTTAGTATGTGTGCGCCATCCATCGTGCCGGTTTGTGAGTGTAGGAGACATAAAGCGGATGGCGCGGCAGGCCGTGCCGCGTCAACCCGAGGGTGTGCAGCTTCTCGGGCCGCGCAGCCAGCAGCGGCAGCGCCTCGGCGTCGCGGCCGCGATGGCGGCCATGCACACCCCAGGCGAGCAGGATCATGTCGGCCTCTTTGCTGGCTCGGCCAAGGAAAACGTCATTCTCGGGCCCGACCGGCCGGTCGGCGGCGCGCAGGTCTGACGGCTCGGTGGCGCGATAGGCAAACAGGTTGACGACATCCAGCGCGCCGAAGCCCAGCAAACGCGCCCGTTTTTCGCACCGGGCGATCGTCGGGTCATTCACCTTCTCGTTCGCGGTCGAGGGATTGAGCATGACGAAGGCCAGCCGGGGCCCGCCGGCGTCCCAGTAGCGCGTCAGGCGATAACGGTAGAGGCCGCAACCGGAATAGACAGCCTCGGACCGGCAGTCAGGGGTCTCATGGGTCTTGGTGACGAGCATCGCGGATCAGGTCAGGACGAACACACGCGAGGGGTGCAATGTCCCGCCGCGATATTCGCCCACGGCCACCGGCTGACCGTCATGACTGACCCAGGCGGTGTCGCCGAATTCGGCGTCGCTGCCGATCACCTCTCCGGGGTTGCCGTTGCGCAGGCGGGTGGCCGCATCGATGCCGCAACGCAGCTCGGGCAGGTCCTGCAGGCCGGTTTCCAGCGGCAGCAGAAGCGCATCCAGGTCCGGCGTGCGGGCCAGTGCGTCGATCTTGTCCAGCGTCACCGCGTTCTCCAGATCGAATGGGCCGGACCAGAGCCGCCGCAGGGTGACAACATGGCCAAGACAGCCCAGCGCCTGGCCGAGGTCGCGGGCGATCGAGCGAACGTAGCCGCCTTTGCCGCAGGTCATTTCAAAGACTGCGTGGTCGGCGTCAGGTCGGTCGGTCAGCAGAAGTTCCTCGACCCATAGCGGCCGCGGGGCAATCTCGACCTCTTCGCCGTCGCGGGCTAGCTTGTAGGCGCGCTGGCCGTCGATCTTCACGGCGGAAAACTGCGGCGGCACCTGCTGGATTTCGCCAACGAACTGGCCGAGTGCGTCCTTGATGGCATCGTCGGTAGGGCGCAGATCGGACGTCGCGGTAACCTCGCCCTCGGCATCGTCGGTGTTGGTGGCCTGTCCCCAGCGAACAGTGAACTCATAGGCCTTGAGTGCGTCGGTGACAAAAGGAACCGTCTTGGTGGCTTCGCCCAGCGCCACGGCCAGCAACCCTGTCGCATCCGGATCCAGCGTGCCGGCGTGGCCTGCCTTCTTCGCATCGAATGCCCAGCGGACCTTGCCCACCACTGCGGTCGAGGTCATTCCGGCGGGTTTGTCGACCACCAGCCAGCCGGATATGTCGCGTCCCTTGCGTTTGCGTGCCATGAAGCCCCCGTTTGTCAGAAGCGGCGGAATAGGCATCCGGGCGCGCCGCGTCAAGATGGGTGGGAACCACCCACCCTATTGCTCCGGTTCGACCACGCCGATGATCGGCCCCATGGGAAAACCCGGATCGCTCCGTGACAGTTCTGGCGCGTGCAGGCGCGACACATTGCCGTCGAGAAACAGTGCCAGCGGCACGCCCAACTCGTCGCGGAAAAAGCTGGCGAAATCCCAGAAGTTGACCGCATTGTTCGAGATCACGAACACCGCGCGGTCTCCGCCGGCGCTAGTTCCGACGCCGTTGCGGATAAAGCGAGAGGTGCTGCGCGGCCGGAACTCGGGATGCAGGTCGCCGTCGATCACCAGCATCGGACCCGACTGGGTGGCGTAGCGGCAGTCGGGTTTCCGGTCCAGATAGTCAAGCGTTTCGTAGACCCGCGCCGTGCCCTCGCCAATGCAGAACACGCCGTTGGGCAGCAGGCCGAAGTTGCCCGGTCCGGCGTTTGGCACAACGCGCATCTCTTCCTCGCCGTCCTCGACGTAGTGGCCCACAGGGGCCCGGTCTTCGTGATACATGCCGCCGTTGATCGCGAAATCGAGCTTTCGGCCCTCGCCCCTCAGAGCTTCGTCCAGAGTGGCGAAATTACCGTAGGGGGTGCCGCCATCGTCGGCACGAAACAGCCGCAGGTCCTCGGCCGTCGGATCGACGGTGCAGACACTGTAGCTGTTGCCCATATGCGATCTGTCCTCGCACTCCGCAGCGCTCGCCTGCGCAGCCGACAGGGTCAGCAGCAATCCCAGGAGCGCCAGCCGCATCATTCCTCCAGATCGCGCCGCACGTTGTCCTGCGCGAAGAGGCGCCGGGTGTCGTCCATCCGGTCGAAGGTGTCGTCGAGCCGGAAGCGCAGGTCGGGCGCGTGCTTGATGGTGAGTTGCTTGCTCACCAGCCGGCGCAGCTCGCCCTTGTTGCGAGCTAGCGCGGCAATCAGGTCGTCGCCGCCGTCGCCGCCCAGCGGGGAGGCAAAGACCGTGGCGATGCGGAGATCGGGGGTGACGCGCACTTCGCCCACGGTGACGGACACGCGCTGCAAATCGGGATCATGAACCTCGCCACGCAGCAGCACCTCGGACAAGGTCCGGCGGATCAGTTCCCCGACCCTAAGCTGACGTTGCGATGGGCCTTGCCCGTCTTGGAAGGTTTTCTTTGCCATGCTTCGCGACTTAGTGCGTTGGGCAGGCTTTGCCAAGCGTCCCCCCGCGGGTTATGTGGGATCCGACAGAAGGAGACCCGAAACATGAGCGCACCCATCCCCGGCATCGTGATCACCGGCGCCTCCGGCCGTATGGGCCGGATGCTGATCCGGAGCGTCAGCGAAAGCGACAAGGTCCAGCTTGTCGGTGCGGTCGAGCGCAGGGGCCACGACTGGATCGGCCGCGACGTGGGCGAGGCAATGGGCGGCGCGGCGCTGGGCGTTTTGGTCAGCGACGACCCGCTGGAGGCTTTCGCCAATGCCCAGGCGGTGATCGACTTCACCGCGCCTGATGCGACGGTCGAGTTTGCCGGTTTGGCGGCGCAGGCGCGGCTCTGTCACGTGATCGGCACCACCGGCTTCGAAGAGGCGCACCTGGCCCGGTTGCAGGCCGCGGCGCGGCATGCGGTGATCGTGCGGGCTGGCAACATGAGCCTCGGGGTGAACCTTCTGACGGTGCTCGCACGAAAGGTGGCGACAGCGCTGGACGACGATTACGACATCGAGGTGATCGAGGCGCACCACGGCCAGAAGGTGGATGCGCCGTCCGGCACGGCGCTGATGCTGGGCGAGGCCGCGGCAGAGGGGCGGGGCGTCAAGCTGGCAAATGTGGCGGACCGCGGTCGCGATGGCATCACCGGGGCGCGCAAGCGGGGCGATATCGGCTTTGCCGTGGTCCGTGGCGGCGACATTGTGGGCGAGCATGACGTGATGTTCGCAGCCGCCGGAGAACGTATCGTACTGCGGCACGTGGCAACGGACCGGGCGGTCTTTGCCCGCGGCGCGTTAAAGGCGGCGCTCTGGGGTCAGGACAAGACGCCTGGCGAATACGACATGCTGGACGTGCTGGGGCTGTCCGACGGGGCCTGAACCCACGGCGCAGGTCCCTGCCCGTTAATTGGACCTGACCCAACGGCGTCAGGTAAACGACCCGGCGGGATGATGCCGCACCGTAGAAGGCTCAGAAGTCGATGGCGAGGCCCTTCTTTTCCCAATCTCCGTAGCGCACGGGTTCAGGGCCGTCACGACCGCCAAGCTCGGTAGGCAGCGGCGGTTTCGCGGCCTCCGCGTCGCGGCGGGCATCGGCTTCTTCCAGCGCGCGGCGGGCGGCTTCGGGAAGGGTCGCGCGGCGTCGGGCTTCGGTTTCGGGCTGGGTTTCAGGCATCGGGCTTTCCTTGTCGCTTGGCTCTGGATATATGCCCTGAGCTTGAACACGCAAGCAGGCGAGGGGTCGCAGATATGGCGAGTATGGCACGGCAGGGCGCGATCTGGCTTCTCAATCAGGTGCTGGAGGAACGGCGGGTGCTGTCGGAACTGACCGTGGCACCGCAGCATCAGCGGTTGGAGCCGGCGGACCGGGCCCGGGCCTTGAGGCTGGCGGTGGCGACCTTGCGCGGATTGGAACGGGCGGACCGGGTGCTGAAACCCTACCTGCGCAAGATGCCTCCGCTGGCGGTGCGCAACGTGCTCAGGATGGCGACGGTGGAACTGGTGCAGGGCGGCGATGCGCACGGGGTGGTCAATGACGCCGTGGGATACGTGCGCAGGGGCAAGCGGACCACCAGCTATGGCGGTCTGGTCAACGCGGTGTTGCGCAAGGTGGCGGCAGAGGGGGCTGCCAGATGGGCCGAACTGCGGGTGCCGCATCTGCCGAAATGGCTGCGTGGACCGTTGAGGGAGGCATGGGGCCCGCAGGCGGTGGCTGCGATGGAGGCCGCGCATTTCTCGGGTGCACCGGTGGATGTGACGGTGCGGGCCGATGCTGCGGATTGGGCTGACAGACTCGGCGGCGAGGTGCTGCCCACGGGATCGGTCCGGCTGGCCGAGGCGGGACAGGTAAGCGCCCTTCCGGGGTTCGACGCGGGCGCTTGGTGGGTTCAGGACGCGGCGGCGGCGCTGCCGGTGCGGGGTCTGGGCGACGTGGCCGGGCTTGAGGTGCTGGACATGTGCGCCGCGCCTGGGGGCAAGACGCTGCAGCTGGCAGCCGGCGGGGCGCGGGTGACGGCGCTTGACCTGTCCGAGGCACGGTTGCGCCGGGTGTCGGAAAATCTGGACCGGACCGGTTTGACGGCAGACATCGTCGTCGGGGATGCCCGAGACCACAAAGGGCAATACGACGCCATCGTGCTGGATGCGCCCTGTTCGGCAACCGGCACGATCAGGCGGCATCCCGACCTGCCGCTGGCGCGCGACGGCGCCGAGATCGGCGGTCTGATCGCGCTGCAGGCCGAGATGCTGGACCATGCGCTGGGCTTGCTGAGACCCGGCGGACGGCTTGTCTATTGCACCTGTTCGCTGTTGCCGGATGAAGGCGAATGTCAGGTACTGGACGCGCTGGAGCGGCACGAAGGACTGCGCGTCGTGTCGGAAGCTTTCGACCTGCCCGGCGTGGAGCCAGAGTGGCGCAGCGAGGACGGCGGGCTGCGGCTGCGGCCGGACTATTGGGCGGACAAGGGCGGCATGGACGGGTTCTACATGGCCTGCCTGACGCGTTGAAGACGCCGGTTTCGGAACGGGCCCGCCCGACCTTTCACGTGACGGCGGTCGCGAACGCTCGGACCTACACGCGGTGCTGCCCGGCACTGCCGGCCAATCACATTCCCAGCTGCACGATGACGATTGCCGTCGGCCCGGTCTCCGGTGCGCTGCCATGAGACCGGGTGGCAGAAGCTTGCCTTTTCCAAGGTGACTTTGCTGCAAGTCACGACTAGGATTGTGCTAATAATCGCACGGAATGTGCGGACGAGGCAGAGCAAATGTCGGAGACCGAAAGCTGGTCAGTGCGATACACACGCCTGATGCACCGCGTTCACGCGCGGCTCGCAGCGCGGTCGCGTGCCGCGGCGGCCTTTGTCTCGCAGCCCGAACCTCGAACCATCGGCAGCTTCAATCGCGGTCGTCAGCTGACCGCTGGAAACCTGATGTTCGCCGGGCACCTGATCGAAGCCAAGGACGCCATGCTTTGGGACATGGAGCCGCCGGATCAGGCCTTCATCGAGCAGATCCACGGCTTCGGCTGGCTCGACGATCTCGCCGCCGTGGGCGACATGAAGGCGCGGAAGGTGGCGCAGCTCTGGCTCTGGGGCTGGATCGAACGCTACGGGCGCGGCACCGGCCCCGGCTGGACACCGGACCTGGCGGGGCGGCGTCTGATCCGCTGGACACATCACGCGATCTTCCTGCTGCGGGCGCGTGAGCCGGAAGCCTCCGCCGCCTACTTCAAATCGCTTGCCCACCAGACCCGCTTCCTCGCACGGCGCTGGTCCAGCGCGGCCCCCGGCCTGCCCCGCTTCGAGGCGCTGACCGGGCTGATCTATGCCGGCATCAGCCTAAGCGGAATGGAAAAATACGTTGGCCCGGCGCGGGCGGCGCTGGCCAAGGAATGCGCTGGCCAGATCGACCGGCAGGGCGGGATCCCGACCCGCAATCCCGAAGAACTGCTGGAGGTCTTCACCCTTCTCACATGGGCGGCGGCGGCGCTGGAAGAGACCGGCCACGACGTGGACCCGGCGCACCAGACCGCGATTGCCCGCATCGCGCCGACTTTGCGCGCGCTGCGTCACAGCGACGGCGGACTGGCGCGGTTCCATGGCGGTGGGCGCGGCATCGACGGGCGCCTGGACCAGGCGCTGTCGGCATCGGGCGTGCGCAAGGGGGCCGATGGGCTGGCCATGGGGTTCGCGCGGCTCTCGGCCGGACGCACCAGCGTGATCGTCGATGCCAGCGCGCCCCCCGAGGGCACCGCGTCTTACAACGCGCACGCCTCGACGCTGGCGTTTGAACTGACCTCGGGGCGGCGGCCACTGATCGTGTCCTGCGGGTCTGGCGCCTTCTTCGGCGAGGACTGGCGTCGGGCCGGCCGCGCCACGCCGTCACATTCGACGCTGGCGCTCGAGGGCTATTCCAGCGCGCGGCTTGGCCGTGAGGGCCGGGTGCAGGGCGCGCGCCGCGAGATGCTCGAGGACGCGCCGACCGAGGTGCCGGTCGAGATCGGCCATGCGCCCGACGGGCTGAAGCTGGAGGCCGGGCACGACGGCTATGTCTCGACCCACGGGCTGACCCATGCCCGCGTCCTTGAACTGACCTTCGACGGGCGCGGGCTGGTCGGCGAGGACATGCTGCTGGCCCTGAAATCCCCCGACAAGAGGCGATTCGTGCGGGTGCGCGCGGCCGCCGGCACATCGGGCATTCCCTTTCACGTCCGGTTTCACCTGCATCCGGATGTCGACGCCGAGGTCGATATGGGCGGCATGGCGGTCTCGCTGATGCTGCGGTCGGGCGAAGTCTGGGTATTCCGGCATGAGGGCGAGGCGCAAATCTCGCTCGAACCCTCGGTTTATCTCGAAATGGGCCGTCTGAGACCACGCGCGACGAAACAGATCGTTTTAACTCACCGGGCAATGGAGTATGCGACCCGCATCCGGTGGTCCCTGGCCAAGGCGCACGACACGGCGGTGGCCGTCAGGGACCTGATCCGGGATGACGATTTGGACCCAGACAGCTGACCGCAGGACCCGTGAGACCCATGACAGACGCAAACGCCCTCGTGCCGATCCGGCGCGCCCTCCTTTCCGTATCCGACAAGACCGGACTGACCGAACTTGGCAAGGCACTGCACGACCGCGGCGTGGAACTGCTGTCCACCGGCGGCTCGGCAAAGGCGCTGCGCGAGGCGGGCCTGCCGGTCAAGGACGTGGCCGAGGTGACGGGCTTCCCCGAGATGATGGACGGCCGCGTCAAGACCCTGCACCCGAAGGTCCACGGTGGGCTTCTGGCGCTGCGTGACAACGACGACCACGTGGCGGCGATGGAGCAACACGGCATCGGCGGCATCGACCTGCTGGTGGTCAACCTCTACCCGTTCGAGGACACCGTGGCGCGCGGCGCGGGCTATGACGAATGCATCGAGAACATCGACATCGGCGGTCCGGCGATGATCCGCGCGGCGGCCAAGAACCATGGCTTCGTCACCACGGTGGTGGACGTCGAGGACTACGAGGCGTTGTTGGCCGAGCTGGACGGCAACGACGGCGCGACGTCTTTTGCCTTCCGGCAGCGGTTGGCGCAGATCGCCTATGCCCGCACCGGCGCCTATGACGCCGCCGTCTCGTCGTGGATGGCGGGCGCGCTGGGCGAGGTGGCCCCACGCCGCCGGGCGGTGGCCGGCACGGTCCGCCAGACGCTCCGCTATGGCGAGAACCCGCACCAGCAGGCGGCGTTCTACACCGACGGCTCAGATCGTCCCGGCGTGGCCACGGCGCAGCAGCACCAAGGCAAGGAACTGAGCTACAACAACATCAACGACACCGACGCGGCGTTCGAGCTGGTGGCGGAGTTTGCCCCCGAGGACGGCCCCGCCTGTGCCATCATCAAACACGCCAACCCCTGCGGCGTGGCGAAGGGCAGCACGCTGACCGAGGCCTACAAGGCCGCGTTCGACTGCGACCGCACCTCGGCCTTCGGCGGCATCGTGGCGCTGAACCAGCCGCTGGACGAAGAGACCGCGCGCGAGATCACCGGCATATTCACCGAAGTGGTGATCGCGCCCGGTGCCAGCGAAGGCGCAATGCGCATCTTCAAGGAGAAGAAGAACCTGCGGCTGCTGACCACCGATGGCCTGCCGGATGTGCGCGCAGGCGGACAGGTCATGCGGCAGGTGGCCGGCGGTTTCCTGATGCAGGACAAGGACGTGGGCTTCGTCGGGCTGGATGACCTGAAGGTGGTGACGAAGGTTGCGCCCAGCGAGGCGCAGATGCGCGACCTGCTGTTTGCCTGGAAGGTAGCGAAACACGTCAAGTCGAACGCCATCGTCTACGTCAAGGACGGCGCCACCGTGGGCGTCGGCGCCGGACAGATGAGCCGGGTGGATTCCGCGCTGATCGCCGCGAAAAAGGCCGAGCGCATGGCCGAGACGCTGGGACTGTCCGAGCCGCTGACCAAGGGCTCGGCGGTGGCCTCGGACGCGTTCTTCCCCTTCCCCGACGGGCTGATGGAAGCGGCGGCGGCGGGCGCCACCTGCGTGATCCAGCCGGGCGGCTCGATGCGCGACGACGACGTGATCGCCGCGGCGGACGAGGCCGGGCTGGCGATGGTGTTCACTGGCATGCGGCATTTCCGGCACTAGGTGCGGGCAGGGGCGATGGGTGCCAAGCACTCATCCTGTGGCAGGAGGCAGCGATGAAAACGGTGTTCTGGGCGGGGGCTTGGGTGTTCCTGCTCGATCAGCTGAGCAAGTACCTGGTGGTGCATGTCATGGATCTGCGCACCCTGGGCGAGATCGACGTGCTTCCGCCATTCCTCAACCTCCGCATGGCGTGGAACTCGGGCATCAACTTCGGCCTGTTCTCGGGTCATACCGAATACGTCCAGTGGGTGCTGATCGCGATCGCGCTGGTGATCGTTGGCGCGGTGCTGGTCTGGGTCCGCCGCGATCCTCCGGGGCTGATCGGCAAGATCTCGGCCGGCATCCTGATCGGCGGTGCGCTGGGCAATGTGGTCGACCGGGTCGCCTATGGCGCGGTTGCGGATTTCCTGAACATGTCGTGCTGCGGTATTGAGAACCCCTATGCCTTCAATGTCGCCGACATCGCCGTTTTCGCCGGGGCACTGGGGCTGGTGTTGTTTTCCGGTTCCGGCTCCGGCAAGGCCTCGCCGGGTGGGAAAAAGGGCGCGTGACCTTCCCCGCCCGATCCGTTAAGTCTTGGCCAGCAGACAGGTGGAGTAAGGACGCATGACGATGTCGCCGGTTGCCAAGCTGGGAATCGCGCTGGCCGTGGTGGCCGGACTCTCGGCCTGTGGCGACAGGAGCGAGACCCGACTGCACGAACTGCGCGTCGGCGGCGACGGACCCGAGGAATTCTCGATCGTTCCCAACAAGCCGCTGCAAGCGCCCGAGACCTTTTCCGCACTGCCGCCCCCCACGCCGGGTGGCGCAAACCGCACCGACCAGACGCCCGAGGCCGATGCCGTGGCGGCCTTGGGCGGCGACGGCAACCGCGTTGCGGTGCGCGGCACCGG
The DNA here is from genome assembly GCF_056858395.1 of Litorisediminivivens sp. KMU-197. NCBI lineage: Bacteria > Pseudomonadati > Pseudomonadota > Alphaproteobacteria > Rhodobacterales > Paracoccaceae > Litorisediminivivens > Litorisediminivivens sp. KMU-197. Next base: position 309,748 of record NZ_JBXEQG010000002.1, read on the forward strand.
TGCCGCGGCGGGTGATGCGGCCCTTGTGACCTATGCCGCACGCGGCGGCGTGACCCCCGGAATTCGGGCGCGTCTGGCGCAAGAGGACCTCGCGTTCCGCCAGCGCGCTTCGTTGTTCTCCTGGCAGATCAAACGCGAGGACCGGTACTACGACGCCTATCGCAGGATGGCGATAGACCCCTACGAAGTGCTGCGCCTGTTCCGTCGCGCCGGTGTCCGCACCCCTGCCGCCGATCCGTCGGGCGATTGATCCGCGCGCATCGGACTGCCCTGCCGCGGCAGGGCGTTTATGGTTTTCAACCTCGCGTCACGCGCGATCACACAGCTTTCGCTTGAACTATTGCCAGCGTGAACCAAGGTTACGCGCATGCCACGTCAGGAGAGCCAGATGAGCGGACCCGCCCTTTTCGGACCCATGCGATTTCTTCGCCCCATTGTGCTTGGCCTGGGGTTGCTGAGCGCCAGCACCCTGGCGGCCGAGACGTCGATCGAGGATCAGGTAACCACCGACAGGCTCGACAATGGCATGGAGGTGGTGATCATCGAAGATCACCGCGCCCCTGTCGTCGTCCACATGCTGTGGTATCGCGCAGGCAGCGCTGACGAAAAGCCCGGCGTCTCGGGTGTGGCGCATTTCTTGGAACACCTGCTGTTTCAGGGCACCGAAACGCTGGAGCCCGGCGAATTCAGCCGCGTGGTGGCCGCGAATGGTGGTTCGGATAATGCCTTCACCAGCTTCGATTACACGGGCTATTACCAGCGCGTCGCCGCCGACCGGCTGGGGCTCATGATGCAGATGGAGGCCGACCGGATGGTCAACCTTCAACTCGGGGAAGAGGAAATCCGCACCGAGCGCGAGGTCATCATCGAGGAACGCAACATGCGCACCGAGAACGACCCCGGCGCCCTGATGCGCGAACAGTCGTGGGCGGCGCAATACCACAACCATCGGTACGGCGTACCGATCATCGGCTGGAAGCACGAGATGGAGGGCCTCGATCTCGAGGCCGCGCTGGACTATTACCACACCTATTACGCCCCCAACAATGCCATCCTTGTGGTGGCCGGCGACGTGCAGCCCGATGAGGTCATGGATCTGGCGCGCGAACACTATGGCCCCTTGCCCGCCAATCCCGAGCTTGAGCCGCGCGACCGCCCGCAGGAGCCGCCCCAGACCGCGGCCCGCCGGCTCGTGTTCGAAGATCCGCGTGTGTCGCAGCCCTATGCCATCCGCTCGTATCTTGCGCCGGAACGTGATCCCGGCGCGCAGGAAAAGGCGGCTGCCTTGACCTTGCTGGCCGACGTGCTCGGCGGCGGGCAGACCTCGGTCCTGAACGAGAAGCTGCAGTTCGAAAGCAAGATGGCGGTCTATGCAGGCGCCTCCTACAAGGGTGTGTCGCTGGACGACACCACGTTCTCGCTGGTGGTTGTGCCGGCGGACGGGGTCAGTCTCGAGCAGGCCGAAGAGGCGCTCGATATTGCGGTGGCGGAATTCCTTGAGGAAGGCGTCGATCCCGATCAGCTGGCCCGCATCAAGCGGCAGGCCGAAGCCGCACGGATTTATGCCCGTGACAATGTCGAGCAACTAGCCAACCTCTACGGCAGGTCGCTGGCCTCGGGCCTGACGGTCGATGACATCCATGCCTGGCCGGACGTGCTGGCCGCAGTGACCGAAGCCGACATCCTTGCCGCCGCGCGCGCAGTGTTCGACGAAAAAGCCAGCGTCACCAGTTGGCTGACCCGCCCGCAGGAGGTGACCCAATGAAACCGTTCCTTTATGCCGCAGCGGCGTTGATCCTGACGGCGCTTCCGGTTCGCGCCGAGATCGAGATACAGGAAATCACCACCCCCGGGGGCATCGACGCCTGGCTGGTCGAGGAACCCTCGATCCCGATTGTCGCGCTGGAGCTTCGCTTCAAAGGTGGCGGATCGCTGGATGCACCGGACAAGCGCGGCGCGACCAACCTGATGACCGGGCTGCTCGAAGAAGGCACCGGCGACATGGACGCCCGCGCCTTCGCCCGCGCCACCGAGGAACTGGCGGCCTCGTTCTCCTACTCCACCTATGACGACAGCATCGCTATTTCGGCGAAGTTCCTCACCGATACCACCGACGAGGCGATGGCGCTGCTGCGCGGCGCGCTGGTCGAACCGGCCTTCAACCAGGTGGCGCTCGACCGGGTGCGGGGTCAGGTGCTTTCGGGCATCGCGTCGGATCAGACCGACCCGGACAAGATCGCCGGGCGCACGTTCGACAAGTTGGCCTTCGGCGACCACCCCTATGCGACACCTTTGCAAGGTACCGCAGAAACCGTTCGCGCCCTGACGCGCGAGGATATCGTGGCGGCGCACACGGCGGCCTTTGCGCGTGACCGGGTCTATGTCAGCGCCGTCGGCGACATCTCTGCGGAAGAGCTTTCCGAGTTGCTCGACACCCTGCTGGGCGATTTGCCCGAAACCGGCGCGCCGCTGCCCGAGGATGCCCCTTGGCTTCTCGAAGGCGGGCTGACCGTCGTGCCCTTCGACACACCGCAATCGGTGGTGATATTCGGCCATCAGGGGCTTGAGCGCGATCATCCCGACTTCCTGGCGGCATATGTGATGAACGACATGTTCGGTGGATCGGGCCGTCAGAGCCGACTGATGGAGGAAGTGCGCGAAAAGCGTGGGCTGACGTATGGCGTCTATTCCTACCTCGTGCCCAAGGACAATGCAGAACTGATGATGGGCTCGGTCGCATCGGCCAACGACCGTGTCGCCGAGGCTATCGACGTGATCCGCGCCGAATGGGCCAGGATGGCGGAAGAGGGCGTGACGTCCGAGGAACTGGAGACCACCAAGACCTATCTGACGGGGGCCTATCCTCTGCGCTTCGACGGCAACGGCCCGATCGCCAATATCCTTGTCGGCATGCAGATGGACGGTCTGGGCACCGAATATGTGATAAACCGCAATTCCATGGTCGAGGCGCTGACGGTGGAAGAAATAAACCGCGTCGCCTCGGAACTGATGAAACCCGAGAACCTGCACTTTGTCGTCGTCGGCCAGCCGGAAGGCCTGGAAGCCGAACCCTCCCAGTAACCCGCAATGAACTCGGCCCAGCGCATCACCTGCGTCCGGGCCTGACTTCGGCAACATAGCCGAAGGAGCATTCGGGGGGGCGGTCGCCGCCTAGTTCAGCAGTCCCGCGTGACGCAGCCCGGCGTCGATCCTGTCGCGGACCGGTTGGCTCACCGGCAGCAGCGGCAGGCGGATCTCTTCACCGCAAAGCCCCAGCTTCGACATCGCGTATTTCGCCCCGCAAAGTCCCGGTTCGGCGAAAATCGCTTGGTGCAGCGGCATCAGCCGGTCCTGCACCGACAGCGCCTTGGCGAAGTCGCCCGCCTGACAGGCCGCCTGCACCTCGGCACAGAGCTTCGGCGCCACGTTGGCGGTGACCGAGATGCAGCCAACCCCGCCCTGGGCGTTGAACCCGTGCGCGGTGCCATCCTCGCCGGAAAGCTGCACGAAGTCGGTGCCGCAGGTAATCCGCTGGGCCGAGACACGGGCCAGATCGCCAGTCGCGTCCTTGACGCCGATGATGTTCTTCAGCTTGGCCAATTCACCCATGGTGGCCGGGGTCATGTCGACCACCGAGCGCGGCGGAATGTTGTAGATGATCACCGGCAGGTCGACGGCTTCGTGGATGGCGGTGAAATGCGCGATCAGTCCGGCCTGCGTCGGCTTGTTGTAATAGGGCGTCACCACCAGCGCGGCGGCCGCCCCGACCTCCTTGGCGTGACGCGCCAGCCGAATCGCTTCGGTGGTGTTGTTCGATCCGGCCCCGGCAATTACCGGGATGCGGCCGGCAGCGGCCTTGACGACTTCGGTCACCACCTGCTCGTGCTCGGCGTGGGTAAGCGTCGGGCTCTCGCCCGTCGTGCCCACGGGCACGAGGCCCGAGCTGCCCTGATCGACATGCCAGTCAACCAGCTTTCTCAGCGTCTCCAGATCGATCGCACCGTCCTTGAACGGCGTGACCAGGGCAGGCAGGGACCCTTTGAACATGGTGACGCTCCTTTCTTCGCGTGGCCGCGGCACGGGGGCCGCGAATGTTGTCGCCACTATCGGCATCGTGAGTTGAATGCAGTGGGCGGTGGGTTATCTTCTGGCTCGTGTCTATTCCTCTTAAGACTAGAAATTGCAAGTGATGATGCGTGTCCTCCTTTGCCTGCTGCTGATCGGCGCTGGTCCTGTCTCTGCACAAACCAGCACCGGGTCCGGTATCGCCGAAGATCTGACCTCCTCGCCCCGGCCCAGGCTGCGGGCGACTGGCGAAACAGAAGACGACCGAACGGCCGCCGCCGTGGTCGACGAGGAAGAGGTGGAGGCCACGGACCCTGCCGTGGAACCGGAACCGCCGCTGGCCGACGCCCGTCCCAAGGCGCGGCCGCAGGGCCTGCTGACCGAACGCCTCGATTCCGAAGTGCCGCCTGCCGACGCGGGCCTGACGGCGGCGTTGGCGCTGATGCGTGACGGGCTTTGGGAAGATGCCTTTCGCGTTGCCGGTCCGGAGGGTTCGGTCGCCCGCGACATCATCATGTGGCATTTCCTGCGCGGCGGCAGCGGCAGCCCCGGCGATGTGATGGGCTTCCTGCGCCGCAGCGGCGATTGGCCCGGCCTAGCCTACCTGCGCGAAAAAAGCGAAGGCACCATGGTGGCCGGCTCGGTCGAGGAACGGCTGACGTTCTTCGGCGATCACGTGCCCGAAACCGGCACTGGCGCGCTGGCCTATGCCGATGCGCTTTCTGCCAGCGGCGAGGATGGCGCGGCGCAGGCGACCGCGGTGCTGGCCTGGCGTACGTTGGCCCTGTCGGATGCCGAACAGAGTGCCTTTCTCGCCAAGTATGGCAGCCTGCTGAAGTCCCATCACGAGGCGCGGCTGGACTATGCACTCTGGCAGGGCTGGGCAATCAACGCGACCCGGATGCTGCCGCTGGTCTCGGACGGCTGGAAGAAGCTTGCCGAGGCCCGCCTCGCCCTGCGTGCGCGCCAAGGCAACCCGGATCCTCTGATCGCCGCGGTTCCGGCCAGCCTGCGCGACCACCCGGGCCTTGCCTATGAGAGGTACGAGTGGCGGATGCAGAAGGGTCTGACCGACGGTGCCACCGAGCTGCTGCTGGAACGCTCGTCCAGTGCCGAAGCACTAGGCGAGCCGGAATATTGGGCAGACCGCCGTCACACCATGGCGCATCGGGCCATGCGCGCGGGCAAGACCGATCTCGCGTACCGCATTGCCTCGACCCATTTTACCACCACCGGCCGTGACTTCGCCGAACTCGAGTGGCTGTCCGGCTATCTTGCACTGCGGTTCCAGAAGGACCCGCTGAAGGCGCTGGCGCATTTCGAACGCTTCCGCGAGGACGTCTATACCCCGATCTCGATGGGCCGCGCCGGGTATTGGATTGGCCGCGCGCACGAAGCCGCCGGCAATACCGCCGAGGCGCAGAAAGGCTATGCGCTGGGCGCCGATTACCAAACCAGTTTCTACGGGTTGCTTGCGGCCGAGCGCGGCGGACTGCCCTTTGACGCGGACCTGGCGCTGCCGCATCCGGCGGGTAACTGGCGCAAGGCCAAGTTCACCAATTCCAGGGTGCACGAGGCCGCCCTGATGCTGCTGGCCTCGGGCGAGGATTGGCTTGCCGAGCGCTTCTGGACCCACCTCGCCGAAAGTCAGGATACAGAAAGCCTGCGCATGATGGGAAAGATGCTTGACGATCTCGGTCAGCCCAACATCGGCGTCATGCTGGGCAAGCGCGCCGCGCAGGCCGGCGAGGAAATTGCCGCACCCTACTACGCGCTTCATCCCGTCGCCGCCCGTGCCCAGCCGATCCCCAAGGAGATGGTGCTGGCCATCGCCCGACGCGAAAGCGAGTTCGACCCCACCGTTGTCAGCCATGCCGGCGCGCGTGGGCTGATGCAGGTAATGCCGGGAACTGCCAAGATCGTCGCGCGACGGATGGGACTTGCTTACAACGAGGGGCAGCTTACCAGCAGCTGGGTCTACAATTCGCGGCTCGGCGCCGATTACCTGCGCGGACTGGCCGAGGATTTCGACGGCAACGTGGTGATGATGTCGGCGGGCTACAACGCCGGTCCCGGTCGTCCCCGGTCGTGGATGCGCAGTTACGGCGACCCGCGGCGCGGTCAGATCGACGTGGTCGACTGGATCGAGACCATTCCCTTCAACGAGACCCGCAACTACGTGATGCGTGTATCCGAGAGCCTGCCGGTCTACCGCGCCCGTCTGGGCAAGGAGCCGCACCCGGTGCCGTTCTCTGAAGAGCTGGTGGGTTCGACCTTGTTGCCGACAAAGAGGTAAAGCCGCGGTGACAGAGGGCATGGCTGCTGCTGTCTTGCGGCGCACGTTCGGTCTCGCCTGAGGTCGGCGATTACGCGGCGGCCTTCGGCCTTGAGTCCGCGCAGGGTGGGCGACAGAGAACATGCACTTCAGACCAACAGGTCAGCTCAATCCGCGACCGAGACCCCGCCCCGCCGCTTCTGCCGTTCTCGCCAGAGGGTGAACAGCCCGGCCCCCACGATCAGGGCCGCGCCGAACACCACCGTGACCCGCAGGCTTTCACCAAAGATCAGGATTCCCATGGCCGAGGCAAATGGCATCTGCAGATACGCGAAGGGCTGCACCGAACTGGCCTCTGCCACCTCGTAGCACTTGATCAGCAGCCAGTGACCGCCCGCCCCGGTCAGGCAGAGCGCCGCCATCCAGCCCCAGTCGGGCAGGATCATCGGTTCCCAGAACCAGACACCGATGGCGGTCATCCAGACGCAACCCACCGTGCCGGTCCAGAAGAACGAGGTTTCGGCCTTGTCCAGCCGCGCCACGTACCGTGTCAGCAACCCGTAGAGCGCAAACATCGCCGCCGCCAACAGCGGTATCAGCGCATAGACCGAAAACACCCCGGCACCCGGATCGATGATGATCATCACCCCTACGAAGCCGACGCCGATCGCCAGCCAGCGCCGCCAGCCGACCTTCTCGCCCAATATCGGCCCTGACAGGGCGGCCACCAGCAGCGGGTAGCTGACGAAGATCGCGTGGCTCTCGACCAGCCCGAGGTAGGTGAAGGCCAGCACCATGACGCAGATCTCGGAGGCCAGCAGGATACCGCGGAAGCCCTGCACCAGCGGCTGGCCGGTGCGGGCCACGTCGCGCAATCCGCCGGCCTTACGCACCGAGATTGCGATGACGAAGGCGGCGAAGAACCAATAGCGGATCATCACCACCATGAAGACGTTATATTCCGCCGCAAGATGCCGGCTCAGCGCGTCCTGAACGGCGAAGACCAGTGTGGTGGCGACCATCAGCCAGATGCCAAGGACCGTGTCATTGCGCATCACAGCACCGCCGTCGTCATGTGGCGTTTGCGTCCGAACCCCGGCGCGCGGGTGACAGTGAAGCCTGCGGCCTGAAGCGCGCGGCGCACATGACCGGCGGCGGTATAGGTCGCCGCGGTGCCGCCCGACGCGGTGTGGCGGGCGACCTCGGTCATCAGGTCCTCGCCCCAAAGCTCGGGGTTCCTGGCAGGGGAAAACCCGTCGAGAAACCAAGCATCCGCCTTGCCTTGCCATTCTGGCAAAGTCTCGCGCGCGTCGCCCGGAATCAGGGTGAATATCAGGTCATCGGTCTCGAAGGCTGTATCGCGGCGCTGCCAGAAGCCATGCAGGTCGCCCGCGATCCCGGCGATCTCGGGAAAAGCCGCCTGCGCCGTGATCATGTCCTCGGCCGCCATCGGGAAGGCTTCGAAGGTGGTGAAGCGCAACTTGCCCGGCACGCCCGCCTGCCGAAACGCCTGCAGCGCCGTCAGCAGGTTCAACCCGGTCCCGAACCCCAGCTCGGCAACATGGAACCCGTCGGTAAACCGGTCCGGCAGCCCGTTGCCGGCCAGAAACACGTGCCGCGTCTCGTCCAGCCCATTGTCTAGCGAGTAATAGGGATCGTCGAACCGGGTCGAGACAGGAACGCGCCCGTCGCGCCATTCCAGCTCTGCGCTCTGGTCTGTCATCGAAGCCTGCCGTAAGGGTTTGACCGAGGGGTAATCCCGTTGGAGGGGCTTTGCAATGGTCGACGTCACAGTGCGCGGGGCAGGGGTCTTCGGCCTCTCGGTGGCCTGGGCCTGCGCCCGGCGCGGCGCCTCGGTGCGGGTGATCGATCCGCATGGCCCGGGGGCTGGCGCCTCGGGCGGCATCGTCGGCGCTCTGGCGCCGCACGTGCCGGAGAACTGGAACGAAAAGAAAGACTTCCAGTTCCGCTCGCTGGTCATGGCAGAGACCTTCTGGGGCGAGGTTGCAGAGGCCGGCGGGCGCGACCCCGGCTATCTGCGCTCGGGTCGGTTGCAGCCGCTGGCCGACGGTCATGCGGTTGACCTCGCACGTCAACGCGCGGTCTCGGCACGGACGCTGTGGCAGGGCGAAGCCACATGGAGGGTTGTGGACAGCGCAGATCATGGCGATTGGGCGCCGCCGTCCCCGACCGGCCTGCTCATCCACGACAGCCTGACCGCCCGCATCCACCCCCGTCGCGCCTGCACCGCGCTGGTCGCGGCCTGCGCGGCCAGAGGAGCCGAGATCGTGACCGAGGGGGCGGACGAGGGCGCGGTGGTCTGGGCGACGGGTGTGCATGATCTCGAGGCGATGAGTCGCGCCGCAGGGCGGATGCTGGGCAACGGGGTGAAGGGGCAGGCGGCCCTGCTGCGCTTTGATGCAGCGCAGAGACCGCAGCTTTTCGCCGATGCTTTGCACATCGTGCCGCATGGCGACGGGACAGTGGCGGTGGGATCGACGTCCGAGCGCGACTATGAGGACCCGGTCGCAGTGGACGCGCAGCTTGATGCGGTGCTCGAGCGGGCGATGGCGGCGTTCCCGGTACTGCGCGGCGCAGAGGTGATCGCGCGCTGGGCGGGGGTGCGGCCACGATCACGGAGCCGCGCGCCGGTGCTGGGGCCGCATCCGCTGCGTCACGGCGCCTTCATCGCCAATGGCGGTTTCAAGATCGGTTTCGGTATGGCGCCATTGGTGGGCGAAGTGATGGCCGATCTGGTGCTGGACGGGCGCGATACGGTGCCGGACGCCTTTCGCGCCGAGAGCGTGCAGGGGTAATCCGCCCCGCAATCTGTCACCGAGGTCCGGCTCCCGAACCTCGCGCCCTCACTTCTCTCGCGGTGGCGTGCTGCGATAGACCGGCAGCTTCCAACCGAACCGCAGGCTTCCCGCACGCAGCACCCAGGTCGTCGCGGCGCAGCCGAGCAGGCTGAGGTCTTCCACCACCCCTGCCGAATCCAGCAGCAGGGCCGAGGCGGCCCCGGCAAGCGCTGCCGTGGCGTAGAGCTCCCCCTGCCGCAGCACCACAGGCACGTCGTTGACCACCACGTCGCGCAGCAACCCGCCGAGGCATCCGGTCGTCACCCCCATCAGCAGCACGATCAGCGGCGGATAGCCCAGCACCAGCGCGACGCCGGTCCCGGCTGCCACCGCCACGGCCAGCGCGAAGCTGTCGAGCCAGACCAGCAGCTTGATACGGCTTTCGACCAGATGCGCGGTGAAGAACACCAGCACCGCAGCGGCACAGGCGGCAAGGATGAAACCGGCATTGCCGATCCAGAACACCGGGTTGCGGTCCAGCAGAAGGTCGCGCACCGTGCCGCCGCCCACCGCCGTCAGGCAGGCCAGGAAGCAGAACCCCACGATGTCCAGCTGCGCCCGCGAGGCCGCCAGCGCGCCGGTCAGGGCAAAGACGATCACCGAAGCGTAATCCAGAAGCGTCAGCAGCATCCGCAGCCCTTTTGCATGGCGCCCGCTTTCACGATTTGACCTTGAAGGGCGCCATTCCGGCGCGGGCCAATTCATCCGCGCGCTCGTTCTCGGGGTGACCGGCATGGCCCTTGACCCATTCCCAGGTCACATCATGCCGGTCCTGCGCCGCGTCGAGCCGCTGCCAGAGCTCCACGTTCTTGACCGGCTTCTTAGCCGAGGTCTTCCAGCCGTTGCGTTTCCAGCCGTGGATCCAACCGGTGACACCGTTTTTCACATAGGCGCTGTCGGTCACCACGGTGATCTTCGACGCCCGCTCCAGCGCTTCAAGCGCATGGATCGCCGCCAGCAATTCCATGCGGTTGTTGGTGGTCTGGGCCTCGCCGCCGCTCAGTTCGCGTTCGCGCACCACGGTCTCGCCATCCTTGGCCTGCAACAGCGCGCCCCAGCCCCCCGGGCCGGGATTTCCGGAGCAGGCGCCGTCGGTATAGGCAAAGAGCGCGGGCATGGCTGTGTCCTCGGGTGGCGGCGGATGCTGCCACATCGCAAAGGGCGCGCGGGGTTGCAAGCGCGGGTTTGCCTATTTCGACGGAGAACCAGGATTGGAGCGCCGGATTGACGCAGAGCACTTCATATCCGGATTTTTAGGGGATCAGCCCCGGGGCGGCTGTCGGTCATCGCCGCCTGACCCTTTGATGCTCCGTCGCGCCGGGACAGGCTACCTGCCGCGATCCAGTCCGTCAGGCTGGCTGGCGCAGCACACGGGGCACCTTGAACTCGACGTTTTCCTGTGCCGTCTCCACCTGCTCCACGGTCACGTCGAACCGGGCGCGGAAGGCGTCGATCACCTCGTTCACCAACACCTCGGGGGCCGAGGCCCCGGCGGTGATGCCGACCGAACGGATACCCTCAAGCGCCCGCCAGTCGATGTCGGTGGCGCGTTGCACCAGTTGCGCGTAGTCGCAGCCGGCACGGCGGCCGACTTCGACCAGACGCTTCGAGTTGGACGAGTTCGGCGCGCCCACAACCAGCATGGCGTCGCATTTGGCGGCCATGGCCTTGACGGCCTCCTGCCGGTTGGTGGTGGCGTAGCAAATGTCTTCCTTGTGCGGACCGACGATCGCCGGAAAGCGCCGCTTCAGCGCCGCCACGATATCCGCCGTATCGTCGACCGACAGCGTTGTCTGGGTGACGAATGCCAGGGCATCGGGGTCACGCACGTCGACCTTTGCCACGTCGTCCACGGTTTCGACCAGCAGCACCTCGCCCTCCGGCAACTGGCCCATGGTGCCCACGGTCTCGGGGTGGCCGGCGTGACCGATCATGATCATCTGGAGGCCATTGTCGGCGTGACGCTGCGCCTCGATATGCACCTTGGAAACCAGCGGACAGGTGGCGTCGACAAAGACCATCTCGCGCGCCTGCGCCGCTTCGGGTACCGACTTCGGCACACCGTGGGCCGAAAAGATCACGGGACGGTCGCCGGGGCATTCTTCAAGCTCTTCGACGAAGACCGCGCCCTTGCCCTTCAGATCGTCCACCACGTATTTGTTGTGCACGATCTCATGGCGCACGTAGACCGGCGCGCCCCATTTCTGCAGCGCCATCTCGACGATCTTGATGGCGCGGTCGACGCCGGCGCAGAACCCGCGCGGCGCGGCTAGATAAAGGGTAAGGGGCGGGTGTTCGGACATGATGGGCCTCCGGCTTTGTGCGTGAGGTAATGCCTTTGCGCCGCCGCGTCCAGTGAGGCGCGTGGTCACGCGGGGGTGACTTGACCTTACCCTGCTGGAAGGCTGGAAGGCGGGCAAAAACCAAGGAGACTACAGTGAACAGACTGACGATGACGGCGGCGATGACGGTTCTTGCGGTGCAGGCCACTGCCGGAGAGCGCCCCGAGGATGCGGCGGGACTCTTTCCCTATTGGGACGCCGAGGCGGTTGCGCAGGGCGCGACGCTTTATGCCGACAATTGCGCGGCCTGCCACGGCGCGGATCTCGAAGGCGAGGACGACTGGCGCGGGCGCAACGACGACGGTTCGTATCGCGCGCCGCCGCATGACGAGACCGGCCATACATGGCATCACCCGGATGCGCAGCTTTTCGCTATCACGAAACTGGGCACCGAGACGGTGACCGGCGGCGCCGTGCAATCCGATATGGCAGGCTTCGGCGATGTGCTGAGCGACGAGGAGATCCTCGCCGTGATGGCCTTTATCAAGGCGCAGTGGCCGGAGGAGATCATCGCGCGGCACAATCAGATGAACCGTCAGTACGAAGCATCGCAGTAACGCCTGAATGCTCCGCGCTCCGGTTCGCCGCCGCACTCCCAGTGCGGCGGCGGAGGTCCCGGATCAGGTCCGGGATGCGGGCGGTTCACACCTGCGCCGTCGCCCAGGCCAGCACCAGGTAGCGCCCGGTCTTGGCCAGCGTCACCAGGACAAGAAACAGCCACAGCGGCGTCCGCATCACGCCCGCAATCACGGTGAAGGCATCGCCGAGCGGTGCCCAGCTCAGCAGCAGGGTCCAGACACCCCAGCGCGCGTACCAGCCTTCGGCACGTACCATCTGGCGGCGCGATACCGGGAACCAGCGGCGGCCCTCCAGATGCGCCGCCGACCGGCCCAACACATAGTTGACGCATGCGCCCAGCACATTTCCTACGCTGGCCCATATGACCAGCGAGGCGACCGGCGCGGTGCCGGCCAGTTGCATTCCGACGAAGACGATCTCCGACTGGAATGGCAGGATGGTGGCCGCACCAAAGGCCGCTGCGAACAGCGCGAACAGTGGACCGAGTTCACCCAATATCGTGGCGTCGCCGAGCGATCAGCCGCTGACCGCCTGTGCGGCGCGCGGTTCCTGGTTTTCGCGCGGTGGTCTTCCGATCACCTCGCGCAATCCGTCCAGTTCAATGAAATTGTCGGCCTGACGGCGCAATTCATCGGCGATCATCGGCGGTTGGCTGCGTATGGTCGACACGACCGAAACCCGGACACCCTGACGCTGGAGGCTTTCGACCAGAGGCCGGAAGTCGCCATCGCCTGAAAACAGTACGATATGGTCGATGCGCGGTGCCAGTTCCATGGCATCGACAGTAAGTTCGATATCCATGTTGCCTTTGACTTTGCGACGACCCTGGCTGTCCGTGTATTCCTTGGCCGGCTTGGTCACCATGGTAAACCCATTGTAATGAAGCCAGTCGACCAAGGGCCGGATCGGAGAGTACTCTTCGTTCTCGAGCAGGGCCGTGTAGTAGAAGGCACGCAAAAGCTTACCTCGCCGCACGAATTCCTGTCGAAGAAGTTTGTAGTCTATGTCGAACCCGAGTGCCTTAGCAGCAGCGTAGAGATTGGATCCGTCGATGAACAGCGCGAGCCGTTCGTCCTTGTAAAACATCAATTGCCCTTCCAATAATGTGGGCCCATTGCTCCGCTCCGTGAGTGAAATTTTGCGGATGAGCCTGTGTATAAGGGTAGAGAAAAAAGCACGTGCTGCAAGGGATAGATCACCAAAAAGAGGCAATCGGCCGCAACTTTAGCGCGAAACAGGCTCTGTTGGCGCTGGGCGCGAACCTGCCTTTGGGTCAGCGTTCTCCTTTGGAAACATTACAATCGGCACTGCACGACCTGAACGAAAGCGGTTTGGTCCTGCGAGCCTGCAGCCGATTCTATGCCACCCCCTGCTTTCCCAAGGGAGCGGGCCCTGATTACGTCAATGCGGCCGCAATCGCTGATTGGACGGGTGATCCCGCCGATTTGCTGGCACTTCTGCATGAGGTCGAGGCGCGCCATGCCCGCTCCCGTGAGACCCGCTGGGGCATGCGTACACTCGATCTTGACCTGATTGCGCTGGGTGACGAAATCCAGCCGGATCATGCAACCTGGACGTGCTGGCGCGATCTTGCCCCGGATGAGCAGGCGCGCCGCGCGCCCGACCGGCTGATCCTGCCGCATCCGCGGATGCAGGACCGCGCCTTCGTGCTGGTGCCGCTGATGGACGTGGCTCCGGACTGGCGGCATCCGGTGTCGGGCATGACGGTGGCCGAAATGACCGACGCCCTGCCAGAGGCCGAACGCGCCGAGGTCAAAGCTCTGTGAACTTGCCGTGACGCCCCTGCGGAGCGACAGAAAACCTGCTTGTCAAGGCTTTTGATCCGCTTTAAGAGCTACACTTTCTGACAGAACAAGCCAGACGGAGATTCCCCATGGCCCGCGTGACGGTCGAAGATTGCGTTGACAAAGTCCCCAACCGGTTCGAACTGGTGATGCTGGCCGCCCACCGGGCGCGCGAGATCTCTGCCGGTGCGGCCATCACCGTCGACCGCGACAACGACAAGAACCCCGTCGTGTCGCTGCGCGAGATCGCTGACGAAACCCAAAGCGCCGACGAACTGCGCGAGCGGATGATCGAGTCGAACCAGACCCAGATCGAAGTCGACGAGCCGGAAGAAGACGCCATGGCGCTTCTGATGGGGGCCGAGCCCGACAAGCCGCAGGACGACGACATGTCCGAAGAAAAGCTGCTGCGGGCGCTGATGGAAGCTCAGGGCCAGGGCTGACCCTCGCCCCCCGGCGCCATAGGGACGCGCGATGATATCTGCTGACGACCTCATCGCGCTTGTCCGCAACTACAATCCCAAGACCAATGAAGCGCTGATCCGCGCGGCCTATGAGTATGGCCGCGCGATGCACGAGGGCCAGTTCCGCCGCTCGGGCGAGCCCTATTTCACGCATCCGGTCGCCGTCGCCGCCATTCTGACCGAACAGCGGCTGGACGATGCGACCATCGTGACCGCCCTGCTGCACGACACCATCGAGGACACGAAAAGCACCTACGGTCATATCTCCGAGAAGTTCGGCGAAGAGATCGCGGTGCTGGTTGACGGCGTCACCAAGCTGACCAACCTCCAGCTCAATTCGTCCGAGACGAAACAGGCCGAGAACTTCCGCAAGCTGTTCATGGCAATGAGCCGCGACCTGCGGGTGATCCTCGTCAAGCTGGCCGACCGGCTGCACAACATGCGCACCATCAAGGCGATGCGCCCGGAAAAGCAGGTCCAGAAGGCGCGCGAGACGATGGACATCTATGCGCCTTTGGCGGGCCGCATGGGCATGCAGTGGATGCGCGACGAGCTTGAGGACCTGGCCTTCCGGGTGCTCAATCCCGAAGGCCGCGCCAGCATCATCCGCCGCTTCATCACGCTGCAACGCGAAACCGGCGACATGATCCAGAAGATCACCGGCGACATGCGGGCCGAGCTGGAAAAGGTCGGCATCGAGGCGCAGGTCTTCGGTCGCGCCAAGAAGCCCTATTCGATCTGGCGCAAGATGCAGGAAAAAGAGATGGGCTTTTCCCGCCTCTCCGACATCTACGGCTTCCGCATCATCACCGAAAGCGAATCCGACTGCTATGCCGCGCTGGGCGCGATCCACCAGCGCTGGCGCGCGGTGCCGGGGCGGTTCAAGGACTACATCAGCCAGCCCAAGTCGAACGGCTACCGCTCGATCCACACCACGGTGTCGGGCCGCGACGGCAAGCGGGTCGAGGTGCAGATCCGCACCCGCCAGATGCACGACGTGGCCGAAACCGGCGTCGCGGCGCACTGGTCCTACCGCGACGGGGTGCGCAGCGGCAACCCATTCGCCGTCGACCCCGCCAAGTGGATTTCCTCGCTGACCGAGCAGTTTCAGGACGACGAGGATCACGAGGATTTCCTCGAGGCCGTCAAGCTCGAGATGTATTCGGACCAGGTATTTTGCTTCTCGCCTAAGGGCGACGTCATCAAGCTGCCGCGCGGCGGCACGCCGCTGGACTTCGCCTATGCGATCCACACCCGCATCGGCCACGCCTGCGTCGGCGCCAAGGTGGATGGGCTGCGGGTGCCGCTCTGGACCCGGCTCAAGAACGGCCAGTCGGTCGAGATCATCACCGCCGACGGCCAGACGCCACAGGCCACATGGCTGGACATCGCGATTACCGGCAAGGCGAAAAGCGCCATCCGCCGCGCCCTGCGCGAACAGGACCGCGAGCGTTTCGTGCGGCTTGGCAAGGAGCTGGCGCGGGCGGCCTTTGAACACGTCGGGCGCAAGGCCAAGGACAAGGTACTGGAAACCGCCGCCCGCAACCTGCGGCTCGATAGCGCAGAAACACTGCTGGCCCGCCTCGGCTCGGCCGAGCTGACCACGCGAGCGGTGGTCGAGGCCGTCTATCCCGACCTGATCACCGAGGACGGCGACGAGATCGACCGCAAGCGCGCCGTGATCGGGCTGGAGAAGGGGCAGGGCTTCCGCCGCGCCCCCTGCTGCCAGCCGCTTCCGGGCGAGCGCATCGTCGGCATTACCTATCGCGGGCAGGGCGTGGTCGTGCACGCCATCGATTGCGAAAAGCTGGCCGAGTACGAGGAACAGCCCGACCGATGGCTCGACCTGCACTGGTCCGAAGGCAAGCACCCGGCGGAATACGTGGTTACGCTTGACTTGACGATGTCCAATGACGCCGGCGTGCTGGGACGTATTTGCACGTTGATCGGAGAGCACAAGGCGAATATCTCGGACCTCGAGTTCATGGACCGGAAACCCGATTTCTACCGGCTGTATGTGAATGTGGAACTGCGGGATGCCGAACATCTGCATTCCCTGTTCACCGCGCTGGAAGCGGAAAGCGACATCGCGCGGGTCGCGCGGATGCGGGATGTCACCCCGATATCCGCGCGCGCCGAGGCAAACTGAGAGGTATCAGGAACCGTGGTCTTCAAGCGCCGCGACAGAAAGCCAACCTGGCGCGCCGTGTGGGAGTTCTTCTGGCCGCGTGGAGGATGGACTCGTGCCGCCCGCTACGTCAAACACCGGCTGCGGCGCTTGCCGGATCCCCCCGAGAAGATCGCCCGTGGCATCTGGGCCGGCGTCTTCACCACCTTCACGCCGTTCTATACCATGCACTTCGTGGTCGCGGGGCTGATCGCCTTCATCATGCGGGGCAACATCCTTGCCGCGCTGCTGGGCACCTTTTTCGGCAATCCGCTGACCTACGTGCCGATTGGGGTGATCTCGCTCCAGACCGGGCAATTCCTGCTGGGGACAGAGCTGTCGCCCGATGTCGAACGCACCCTCATGGGCAAATTCGTCGACGCCGGCGAGGACCTGACCCGCAATTTCTGGCTCTGGATCAAAGGCACACCACAAGATTGGCGCGGGCTCGAGGTGTTCTGGCACGACGTCTTCTACCCCTACATGATCGGCGGTATCATTCCCGGCATCATCACCGCCACCATTGCCTACATCATCGCCGAACCGCTGATCCGCGCCTACCAGGCGCGCCGCAAGGGTGCGCTAAAGAAACGGCTCGAGGCCATCAAGGCCAAGGCCGCCGCGCGCAAGGCCGCGCAGGCCGAAGAGGCCGACTAGGCGGATTCGGGTTTCCTCGGTTGTTCCGCGGCGTTAGCCTGTGCCGAACAGACTTTCGGGGGCATCCATGACCAACCTCAGGCTCGGCGTGAACATCGACCACGTGGCGACCGTCCGCAACGCGCGCGGCGGCGCCTTTCCCGATCCGATCCGCGCCGCGAAGCTGGCCGAAGAGGCCGGCGCCGACGGCATTACCGCGCATCTGCGCGAAGACCGCCGCCACATCTCGGACGCCGACATCGACGGGCTGATGGAGGTGCTGTCGGTGCCGCTCAACTTCGAAATGGCCGCCACCGACGAGATGCAGGCCATCGCGCTCCGTCACAAGCCCCACGCTGTCTGCATCGTCCCCGAAAAGCGCGAAGAGCGCACCACCGAGGGCGGATTGGAGGTCGCGCGGGATGAAAACAGGCTGGCGCATTTCATCGCCCCCCTGCGCGACGTCGGCTGCCGGGTGTCGATCTTCATCGCCGCCGACCGCCGCCAGATCGAGGCCGCCCACCGCATCGGCGCGCAGGTGATCGAGCTGCACACCGGCGCCTATTGCGACGCCCACGCCGAGGGCCGCATGGACGACCGCAATCGCGAATTGGAAGCGCTGCGCGACATGGCCGCCTTTGCCCACGACCTCGGGCTGGAGGTCCATGCCGGCCACGGGCTGACATATGACACCGTTTCGCCGGTGGCCGCCTTCCCGCAGGTGATGGAGCTCAACATCGGCCATTTCCTGATCGGCGAGGCGATCTTTCGCGGGCTGGAACCCGCAATTGCCGAAATGCGCCGGCTGATGGATGCAGCCCGCACCTGAGCCGCCTGTTGCTGCGTGTCTTCGCAGTCGATCCGCATCGATGCGCAGGCTTCACACCAACGTGACGGCCCAACGCTTGCCGTAAGGTCACCCTCGGGCGCAGGCTGAAGCTTCCTGTTCATCCACGAGGTATTTCCGATGACCCGCCTGTTCACCACCCTTGCGCTTTGCGCCGCGCTGCCTGTCGCCGCGCAAGAGCCTACCCGCGCCCTGCACCACGTCACCGGCGATGTCTATCTGTTCCAGAACAACTTCCACAATTCGCTGGTGGTCTCGACCTCCGAAGGCACCGTCCGCGTCGATCCGATCAATGCCGAGGCCGGCGCATGGCTGAACGAGAACCTGTCCACCATCGACGCCCCGCCGGTGTCGCACCTGATCTATTCGCATTCCCACGGCGACCACGGATCGGGCGGCTCGGCCCATCCCGACGCCACCGTCATTGCGCACGAGGACGCCCCCGAGACCATCGACGACACCACGCCCGACACCCGGGTCGGCGACAGCCACACCCTCGAAGTCGGCAATAAGACCTTCGAGCTGACCAACCTCGGCTCCGGCCATGACAACCACATGCTCGCCGTCGTCGTGCGCCCCGAGAACGTCGCCTTCATCGTCGACGTGGCCGCGCCCGAACTGCTGCCGTGGCGTGACTTCGGCGGTGCCAACGTCGACGACTGGATCGGCCAGATCGAGGCCGCCGACAGGCTCGATTTCGATCACTTCGCGCCCGGTCACGGCCAAGTCGGCGACAAGGCCGACGTGCAGGAGAACCTTGCCTATTTCAACGATCTGCGCAGCGGCGTGCTGGAGGGGCTGAAGGCCGGCAAGTCGGTGGATGAGATCAAGTCGGAACTCACGCTCGACGCCTATGCCGGTTGGGGCCGCTACGACCAGATGCGCGAGCTGAACATCGAAGGCATGGCACGCTACCTGACCGAGGCCGGGCTGGTGAACTGAACCGGTCAACTGAGCCTTTCGTTCGCCTGCATTCCCTTCTAGCCTGAGACCGAACAAGGTAATGCAGGCACCCATGATCCTCGGCATCGGCACCGATCTGTGCAACATCGAACGGATCGAGGCCATCCTCGACCGCTTCGGAGACCGCTTCCGCAACCGCGTTTTCACGGAACGCGAACAAAGGCGTGCCGCCCGCCGCCCGCATGAAGCCGCCACCTATGCCAAACGCTGGGCCGCCAAGGAAGCCTGCTCCAAGGCGCTAGGCACCGGCTTGCGCATGGGGATCGCGTGGAAGGACATGTCGGTGACAAACATGCACACTGGCCAGCCCGTCATGCATGTCACGGGGTGGGCGAAGCGCCGGCTGGATGCGATGACGCCGTCGGGGCACGAAGCGATCCTGCACGTGACCCTGACCGACGATCACCCCTGGGCGCAGGCCATGGTGCTGATCGAAGCGCGGCCGCTGGGCTGAGTTTCACCACCCCGTCACACGCACGGCGCCGCCCCGGACCTCCTGCACAGCGGTGGCATGAGGCCCCGGATCGGGTCCGGGGCGGCGGCCCGCGACTGCCAACGGCCTCACTCCCCGCGCGGAAAACGCTGTCGTTCCTCGACCACGTTCAGGTCCATATGATTGCGCATGAACCGCTCGGACGCCTGCTGCAGCGGCTGGTAATCCCATGGGTAGTAGTCGCCATTGCGCAGCGCCTCGTAGACCACCCAGCGCCTCGCCTGGCTTTCGCGGACCTCGGCGTCGAAACTTTCAAGGTCCCAGCGCGCGGCCGCCGCGACCCGGAAGCGCTCAAGCTCCTCCGCATGGGACGGGTCCTCGGCAAGGTTGGTCAACTCGTGCGGGTCCACATCAAGATTGAACAGTTGCTCGGGGTCGAGCGCGCAATTGGTGTACTTCCACCGTCCCGCCCGCAGGCAGACCATCGGCGAATACGAGGCTTCTGCCGCATATTCCATCGCAACCGGGCTGATGCGCGTGCCGTCCTGGCCCAGCGGCACCAGCGTCTCGCCCGTCGTCCACGGCATAACCTCTTCCATGCTCACCCCGGCCAGATCGCACAGCGTCGGGCAGACGTCGATGGTGCTCACCGGCACCTCGACCAGCCCGGGCGCCATCTGCGGCGCCGAGATCATCAGCGGCACCCGGGCCGAACCTTCGAGGAAGGACATCTTGAACCACAGCCCACGCTCGCCCAGCATGTCGCCGTGGTCCGACACAAAAAGGATGATCGCCTCCTGCCGCGTCGACTCCAACGCTTCGAGGATGTTGCCGATCTTGTCGTCGAGGTACGAAATATTCGCGAAATAGGCGCGCCGCGACCGGCGGATGTCATCGTTCGAGATATCGAAGCTGCGCCAGTCGTTAGCGTCGAAGATGCGCTGCGAATGCGGGTCGTGCTCATCGTAGTCGAAGGCCGGCACCTCGGGCAGCAGGTGTTCGCAGTCTTCGTAGAGGTCCCAGTATTTCCTCCGCGCCACGTAAGGATCATGCGGATGGGTGAAACTGACCGTCAGGCACCACGGCCGCGCGTCCCTGCCACGGGCAAGGTCATAGAGCTTGCGGGTGGCGTGATAGGCGACCTCGTCATCGTATTCCATCTGGTTGGTGATCTCGGCCAAGCCCGCGCCGGTCACGCTGCCCAGATTGTGATACCACCATTCGATGCGCTCGCCGGGCTTACGGTAATCGGGCGTCCAGCCGAAGTCGGCGGGATAGATGTCGGTGGTCAGGCGCTCCTCGAACCCGTGCAACTGATCGGGCCCCACGAAATGCATCTTGCCCGACAGGCAGGTATGGTATCCGGCACGGCGCAGGTGATGCGCATAGGTCGGGATCGACGAGGCGAACTCGGCCGCGTTGTCATAGACCCCGGTGGCCGAGGGCAGCAGCCCAGACATGAAGCTTGCCCGCCCCGGCGCGCAGAGCGGGGAAGCGGTGTAGGCATTGGCGAAACAGGTCGAGCGCTGCGCCAGCTTGCGCAGGTTCGGCACATGCAGCCAGTCCGCAGGTCCGTCGGGGAACATTGTGCCGTTCAATTGATCGACCATCAGGATAAGGATATTGGGGTGTTCGGTCATCTCGGCCTCCCTGCTGTCTGGCGCAGCATTGGCCATGACGATGGGTTGCGTCCAGTGCCGATTGCTTGACACCTATGCCCCGGAGCCGCATGTAGCCTGCGACAAGCACACGCGGGGAGCCCCATGTCCATGGCCGAAGAGAAAAAGGGCAATGCGATCGTCGAGACGATCAAGACCGTTGTCTACGCATTGCTCATCGCGGGTGTCTTCCGCACGCTGTTCTTTCAGCCGTTCTGGATTCCCTCCGGCTCGATGAAGGACACGCTGCTGATCGGCGACTTCCTGTTCGTCAACAAGATGGCTTATGGCTATTCCTACGCCTCCTGCCCGTCGATCATCATACCGCGCTTCGGCATCAACATGGACGCCAAGGACTTCTGCGGCTGGGCCGACGGCGACAACACGCGCCTGTGGGGCGACGAGCCCGAGCGCGGTGACGTGGCGGTGTTCCGGCACCCCGTGACCGGCCGCGATTTCATCAAGCGGGTGGTCGGTCTGCCCGGCGAAAAGATTCAGGTCAAGAACAGCGTGCTGCACATCGACGGCCAGCCGGTCAAGCTGGAGCCGGTTGGCAATTTCGAGGAACGCGCCGGACCACAGGGTCCGCAACGGCTGTCTCCGCGCTGCTCCAACGCACCGGTGGGCGATGGCGGCACCTGCGTGAAAGAGAAATTCTCCGAAACCCTGCCCGACGGCACCAGCTATTCGGTTCTGAATATCGCGCCGCAGTCGTCCGACAACACCCCGGTCTTCACCGTGCCCGAAGGGCATTACTTCATGATGGGCGACAATCGCGACAACTCGACCGACTCGCGCTTCCGGCAGGAAGTGGGCGGCGTCGGGATGGTGCCCTTCGAAAACCTCGTCGGCCGCGCCGACCGGGTGATGTTCTCCTCCGCCGGCAGCTCGATGCTGTACTTCTGGACCTGGCGGGGGGATCGCTTCTTCAAGGCGATCAAGTGAAGCTTTCCGCCGAATTGAAGGCCCTGCAGAAGCGGCTGGGGTACGATTTCACCAACCCCCGCCTGCTGGTGCAGGCGGTGACCCATTCGTCGATGTCGACGCCTACGCGCAATGACAACCAGCGGATGGAGTTCCTCGGCGACCGCGTGCTCGGGCTGGTGATGGCCGAAGCGCTGCTCGCCGCCGACGAAGCCGCCGCCGAGGGCCTGCTGGCACCCCGCTTCAATGCGCTGGTACGCAAGGAAACCTGCGCCGACGTCGCTCGCCAGATCGACTTGGGTGCGGCGATGAAGCTGGGCCGGTCCGAGATGATGTCTGGTGGCCGGCGCAAGATGGCGCTGCTGGGCGACGCAATGGAAGCGGTGATCGCAGCCGTGTATCTGGATTCCGGTTTCGAAGCGGCAAAGGCACTGGTGCTGCGGCTCTGGGGCAAGCGCATCGACGCGGTCGACGAAGACGCCCGCGATGCCAAGACCAGCCTGCAGGAATGGGCGCAGGCCCGCGGTCAGAAGCCGCCGGTCTACGATCAGGTCAGCCGCAGCGGCCCGGACCATGCGCCCGTCTTCGTGATCGAGGTGCGGCTGCAAAGCGGCGAGACCGAGCAAGCCCAGGCCGGGTCAAAGCGGCTGGCAGAGCACGCGGCGGCCAAGGCCCTGTTGGACAAGCTGACCGCCGGCTGAGACAGCGCCCTGATCCGGCGGTGGACGCCACCGATGGCTGCACGGACATATCGTCCGCGCCAAACGCAAACCGTCAGAAGAACCCGGCCGATGACATCGCCTGCGCCGCCGCGCCGCCGGCGTTGGCGACAAGGACCGCCGCCGTCGCCACGACTGACACCACGGCGACCCAGCGGCCGGCGACATCGCCCTGCGGAGCAGGCCGCGCGCGAAGCGCCGCGGCCCCGGCCTCGATCGTTTCGGACCGGTCGACCGGACCGCAAATGTCCATCCGCAGGACGTTCTCTAGCACCCGCTGCGACTGCGCGGATGACATCCGGGGCACGGACCGGGCCGCCTTGCGCTTGACCGGCGGGCGTTTCGGGCGTCCCAGTGCCGGGTCGAGCGCCCGCAGAAAGCTTTCGCGGTCAAGCACCGCAGCCTGATCCAGCCATGCGATCCGCACCACCCGATGTCTGCGCACCAATGCCAGCGTCAGGCGCGCCAGTTCGGCCAGTGCAACCTCCGAGCTCGCGGCACGGACCGAGACCTTGCAGGCCGCCGGCCGGCGCGACACGATTTCGCAGACGGCGCGCACGCTGCCGGACGGGTGACCAGGCAGGGATTGCAGGCTCGAGATCTCGTTGGTCATCTGCCGCAGCAGCGACTCGGGCGGCGGGCCGGGCAGCGCTGGCCAGTGAAGAATTGCGAATTGTGTGACTAGGTTCTCGTCTGTTGAAGTCATAGTTTGCCCCGTTCCTGAACGCCGGGATCTAGTTAAGGAATGAGGCGGCAAATTGGACGTTTCGTGGAAAATTGTTTGCAGCGGATCGGATTGTGCACGTTTTCTGCCGCAATTGGTTCCCCCGGGGCATCAATGCCATCGCATGACACGGTATTGTCGCTGTGCTGTCGGCGCTGCATTGCATCTGGCGAGCGCCGGCAAAATCCTGTAAACGACCGGCTTTGATCACCTGGACCGGAACCCCATGACCACACGCGCCGGCTTCGTCGCCCTGATCGGAGAGCCCAATGCGGGCAAATCCACCCTCACCAACCGCATGGTGGGGGCCAAGGTCTCGATTGTGACCCACAAGGTCCAGACCACCCGCGCCCGAATCCGCGGCGTGGCGCTGGAGGGCGATGCGCAGATCGTGCTGGTCGACACGCCGGGCCTGTTCAAGCCGCGGCGCAGGCTCGACCGTGCCATGGTGGCCGCGGCGTGGGGCGGGGCGGCGGACGCCGACATCATCGTGCTGCTGGTCGAGGCGCACCGGGGCGTGACCGACGGCGTCGAGCGCATCCTGGGCGGGCTGGACGAGATCGGGCAGGGCCGCCGCGTGGCGCTGGCGATCAACAAGATCGACCGGGTGAAATCCGACGTGCTGCTGGGCCTGTCCGAAAAGCTGAACGCCGCCTATGCCTTTGAAGAGACCTTCATGATCTCGGCCGAGAAAGGCTATGGCGTCGACGACCTGAAGCGCTGGCTGGGGGCTGAGTTGCCCGAAGGCCCGTGGCTCTATCCCGAGGACCAGATCGCCGACCTGCCGCTTCGCATGATCGCCGCCGAGATCACCCGCGAGAAGCTGACGCTCAGGCTGCATCAGGAACTGCCCTATCAGCTGACGGTCGAGACGGAGAACTGGGAAGAGCGCAAGGACGGCTCGGCCCGGATCGACCAGATGATTTATGTCATGCGCGACGGCCATAAGGGCATCGTGCTGGGCAACAAGGGTGAATCGATTAAGGCGATCTCCAAGGCCGCGCGCGAAGAGCTTGAGGAATTCCTCGGTCGCCGGGTGCACCTGTTCCTGCAGGTGAAGGTGCGCGAGAAGTGGCAGGACGAGAAGGAACGCTATTCCGAGATGGGCCTCGATTTCCGCGACGGGAATGCCTGACCGGGGAGGCCTGCGATGCGCCTGACAGCGGATTTCTGGGTGGCCGCTTATATCGGCCGGCTGCGCCAGCAGGACATCCCGGCCTTCGTGGTGGCCCATGGAGACGATACGTCGGGCATGGTCGTGATCAAGCTGAACACGCTGGACGGTCAGGCCCGGCTGTACCAGCGGATGCACGACCTGATGGCCGACGAAACCCGCTGGGAAGAGATGCTGTCGGGCCCCGAGGCAGAGATCGACGCCGCGCTGTCGGCACAGCGGCGCAGCGACCCGGACCTGTGGATCGTCGAGGTCGAGGACCGCGCCGGACGCCACCTGCTCGCGGACGGCGGGCTGTGATCCGATGGAATGGCGTGACACCGGCATCCTGCTGAGCATCCGCCACCACGGCGAGAATTCCGCCATTGTCGAGGCCTTCACGCCCGAGCACGGGCTGCACGCCGGCGTCGTGCGCGGCGCCACAAGTCGCAAGCTGGGTCCCGTTCTGCAACCCGGCGCCCAGCTCGACCTGCGCTGGCGCGGGCGGCTGGAGGAACACCTCGGTGGGTTCTCGATCGAGTTGCAACGCTCACGCGCCGCGCAGGCCATGGGCAGCCGTCTGGCGCTGGCCGGCCTGAACGCGGTCTGTGCGCTGCTGGCCTTCTGCCTGCCCGAACGCGAGGCGCATGTAGCGCTCTATCGGCGGACCGAGCAGTTGCTGGACCTGCTGGGGCAGGACGAGGTCTGGCCGCTGGCCTACCTGCGCTGGGAATTGGCGCTGCTGGAGGACCTTGGGTACGGGCTCGACCTTTCGGCCTGCGCGGTCACGGGGGCGTCGGAAGGCCTGGTCTATGTGTCGCCCAAGTCCGGACGCGCGGTGTCGCGTGCCGGCGCCGGGGACTGGGCGGACCGGCTGTTGCCGCTGCCGGAGGTGCTTTTGGGGCGCGGTGCGGCGGAGGATGCGGAGATCGTCGCGGGGCTGGCGGTCACCGGCTATTTCCTTGGCGAAAAGCTGGCGCCGGCGCTGGGCAGCAAGCCTCTGCCGCCGGCGCGGGCGCGGTTGCTGGACAGGTTGCAGGCGCGGCAGGCGTGATCCGCCGGGGCGCTACGCGCGCAGGTTGGTTTGCGCTCGGGCCACGCAGGCCTTGGGGGCTCTGCCCCCAAACCCCCGGAGTTTACCTGGCAAGATGAAACCCGGGGGCGTTGAAAACCACGCCCTGTCCGGCGCCGTGTGACACGATCAGCGCGGCGCGGGCAGCCGCGGGATGATGCGTTATGTACGCCACGGATCGTTGCATGACGCGAAGGTGAAATATCGCGCTTCGCCCTTTCCCCGCCCCGCCCTGCGGGCTAGAACCCAAGGTATGCGCTGGACCCTGCCCAATATCCTTACCCTGCTGCGTCTCGTCGCGGCGCCCGCGGTGCCATTGATGTTCCTCTACTGGGCGCGGCCCTATGCCGACATCGCGGCGCTGGTTCTGTTTCTGGTGGCGGCGGTCACCGACTGGTTCGACGGCTACCTGGCACGCGCCTGGAAGCAGGAAACCAAGATCGGCACCATGCTGGACCCAATTGCCGACAAGGCGATGGTGGTGATCGCGCTGATGGTGATCGCGGCCTATTCGTCCTATTCGCCGTGGCTGGTGCTTCCGGCGACGGTGATCCTGTTCCGCGAGGTCTTTGTCAGCGGGTTGCGCGAGTTCCTGGGCGACGTGGCGGGCACGCTGAAGGTAACGAAGCTGGCGAAGTGGAAGACCACGGCGCAGATGGTGGCGATTGCCGTGCTGTTTTCGCAAGGCATCTTCGAGCATTATTTCGGCATGTGGTCCTGGGGGATGGACCAGCAGATGGTCGTCGACATCCTCGAGGGCCGCGAAGAAGACAACCTCGGGCTGGTGAACATGTACCATGGCATGTTCTGGTCGGGCTACATCGGGCTTGCGCTGCTGTGGATCGCGGCGGCTTTGACCTTGGCGACCGGGTGGGATTACCTGCGCAAGGCATTGCCGCATTTGCGGGAGGAAAGCTGATGGATGTTCTGTATTTCGCCTGGGTCCGCGAACGGATCGGCGTGCCGAAGGAACGGATTGAGACCGGGGCCGCGACGGTGGCCGATCTGGTGACCGAACTGAAGGGCCGCGAAGCGCGCTATGAAGCGGCCTTTGCCGACCTGTCGGCCTTGCGGGTGGCGCTGGATCAGGAACTGAGCGACTTCGACGCACCGCTGGACGGCGTGCGCGAGGTGGCGTTCTTCCCGCCGATGACCGGGGGCTGAGGGTCATGGACCTGAGGGTTCAGAGCGAGGCCTTCGAACTGGGGCAGGAAGCGCAGGGTTTTGCCGCCCGGCAAAACGGTGCCGGCGCGGTGGTGACCTTCACCGGCATCGTGCGGGACCGGGCGCAGGGCGGTCTGGCAGCGATGGAGATCGAGCATTACCCCGGCATGACCGAGCGCGCCCTGCGCAAGATCGCCAAAGACGCGCAGGACCGCTGGGATCTGGCCGACGTGCTGGTGATCCATCGGCACGGACGGTTGGCACCCGGCGAGATGATCATGATGGTTGCCACCGCCGCACGGCACCGCAAGGCGGCCTTCGAGGCGGCGGAATTCCTGATGGACTTTCTCAAGAGCCGTGCCCCCTTCTGGAAGAAGGAAATCGGTGCCGACGGGGCCGAATGGGTGGCCGCTAAGGATGAGGACGAGGACGCCCTGACACGCTGGTAGGACTTGGCGTTTCGTCAGGCCGACCGGTCTCAGGACACGGACGGAGGAGAGGCACCATGCGCAGGTCATTCGACGTGCGGCATCCGCTGTTCAACCCGCTCTGGCGGCGTGTGCTGGTGGTTGCGGTGCTGGCCGGCTGGACGCTGTTCGAAGCCTTCGCCGGCAATTGGCTCTGGGCTTTGGTGTTCGGCGCTGCGGGGGCGTGGTGCGCATACGAGTTCTTTGTCACTTGGCAGCCGCAGGACCCCCGCGATCGGTCGGACTGACTCCAGGCCAAGCGGCGGCGCGTTTATTCCACCTGTTTCTTGCCAGCAAATTCGTTCCAATGTGTCAATTGGGTTTCTAGTATGTTAGATGTGCGGGTAAACGAGGGAGAAGGACGAGGATGAAGCGGCTTTTGATCACTGGCGCGGCAGGCGGGCTGGGTGCGGAAATGCGCCATCGGCTGCGTCACATGGCGGACATTCTGCGGCTGTCCGACATCGCCGAGATGGAACCGGCGGGCGACGGTGAAGAGGTCGTGCGCTGCGACCTGGCCGACAGGGCGGCGGTCGAGTCGCTGGTCGAAGGCTGCGACGGCATCGTCCATTTCGGCGGCAAATCCGTCGAAGGCGCCTGGAGCGTGGTCCGCGACGCCAACATCGAGGGCGTGTTCAACTTGTACGAGGCCGCGCGCAAGCATGGCCATCCCCGGATCGTCTTCGCCTCGTCCAACCACGCCATCGGCTTCTACCGGCAGGACCAGCGCATCGACAACACGGTTTATCCGCGCCCCGACGGGCTTTACGGCGTGTCCAAGGTGTTCGGCGAAGCCATCGCCCACTTGTACCACGACAAGTTCGGGCAGGAGACCGCGATCGTCCGCATCGGGTCGTCTTTCCCGGAACCCGTCAACCACCGCATGCTGTCGACCTGGTTCAGCTATGCCGATTTCGTGCGCATGATCGAGCGGGTCTTCGACGTGCCGCATCTGGGTTGCCCGATCCTTTATGGCGTCTCGGACAATGCCGCGACGTGGTGGGACAATTCCAACACCGATTGGCTAGGCTGGACTCCTCAGGACAGCTCCGAGCAGTTCCGCGCCAAGATCGACGCCGCAATGGACCGGCCCGCCAAAGACGCGCCCGAGGTGATCTATCAGGGCGGGACATTCACCGCCGAAGGCATCCATGAGGACGACTGACATGATCGCACCCAATGAGCTGCAGGGCATCATCCGCTCAGGCTTGCTGTCCTTCCCGGTGACGCCGTTCGACGCCGAAGACCGCTTCAACCCGCAAGCCTTCTCGGCGCATCTGGAATGGCTGAGCCCGCACAGGATCGCCGGGTTGATCGTCGCCGGCGGCACCGGCGAGCTGTTTTCGCTGACGCCCGACGAGGTGGTCGAGGTGGTCAGGACCGCCAAGGCGGCGCAGCCCGGACAGCCGATCATCGCCGGCTGCGGCTACGGCACGCGTATGGCCTGCGACATGGCACAGGCGATCGAGGCGGCGGGCGGCGACGGTATCCTGCTGTTGCCGCACTACCTGATCGGCGCGCCGCAGGATGGCATCGCGGCGCATATTCGCGCGGTCTGCCGGTCCACCAACATGGGCGTGATCGTCTACAACCGGGGCCAGTCGGTGGTCGGGGCCGAGGCTCTCGTGCGGCTGGCCGAGGAGTGCCCCAACTTGGTGGGCTTCAAGGACGGCACCGGCGATATCGACACCGTCAAGCGCATCACGGTTGGGCTGGGCGACCGGCTGGCCTATATCGGCGGGATGCCGACGCATGAGTTGTTCGCGCAGGCCTACCGCGGCGCGGGGGTGGATACCTACAGTTCCGCCGTGTTCAACTTCGTGCCCGAGACGGCGCTGAAATTTCACGCGGCCTTCGTCGCCGGGGATGACGCGACCTGCACGCAGATGCTGCGCGACTTCTACTACCCCTTCGCGCAGATCCGCGACCGCAAGACCGGTTACGCGGTATCGGCGATCAAGGCGGGCGTCAGGCTGCGCGACTTCGATACCGGCCCGGTGCGCAGCCCCTTGACGGACCTCACCGACGAGGAAACCGCCATGCTGCAGGACCTCATGAAGGGTTACGCGTGAGCGCTCCTACAACTTCTGCCCCGACATCAGGCGCGGCAGGTCGCCGGTCAGTCCCGCCGCCTCGCGGATGAAACCACGCCTGAGGCCCGGCACCGCGTTCACCAGTCCCATGCCCAGATCGCGCCCGGCCCGCAACACGGCGTTGTCGCTTGAAAACAGGCGGTTGAACGTATCGGTCGCCAGCGCCAGCGCCGCCGTGTCGAACCGCCGCCATTCCGCATAGCGCGCAAGCACCGGGCTGCTTCCGATATCCTCGCCCCGGCGTGCCGCGTCGCAAAGCACCTCTGCCAAGGCCGCGATGTCGCGCAGTCCAGCGTTCAGCCCTTGCCCGGCAATCGGGTGGACCCCATGCGCCGCATCCCCGGCCAGCGCCACCCGCTCGGACACGAAGCTTTGCGCCAGCGTCAGCCCCAGCGGATAGGTGAACCGCTCGCCGGCCAGCGAGATCTCTCCTAGGAAATCCCCGAACCGTGGGCGCAGCACCGTCAGGTAATCCTCGTCGGGCAGGGCGTTGATCTTCGCCGCCATCTCGTGCGTCTCGCTCCAGACGATGGACGACCGGTTGCCGGTCAGCGGCAGGATCGCCAGCGGCCCCGCGGGCATGAAGAACTGATGCGCACAGCCGCCGTTTGGCCGCTCATGCGCAATCGCACAAACCAGCGCGGTCTGGCCATAGTCCCAGCCCGTTCGCCCGATCCCCGCGCGCGCCGCCGTGCCCGAACCGCGCCCGTCGCAGCCCACCAGCACTTGTCCCGACAGGCTCCGCCCCGTGGCCAACGTCACCGAGACCGACGTCACTCCGACGTCCTGAGCCACCACCTTCTCGCCCGGCAGGTGGGTCACCAGAGGCTCGGCCTCCATCGCGTCCAGCAGCACCCGCCGCAGACACCGATCCTCGACCATAAAGCCCATCGGGCCTTCCTCGATCTCGTTGTGATCGAAGTGCATGAAGAACGGCGACGACCCTTCGCCGGCTCGCCCGTCCGAGACGATGATGTCCAGCATCGGCTGCGCGTCGTCCTTCAGCCGGTCCCACAGCCCCAACGCCGCCAGCATCCGTTGCGAGGCGAGGGCCAGCGCATAGGCGCGCCCGTCGAAATTGTCCGATCGCTGAGCGCCCGGCGCCTGCGCGTCGATCACCGTCGCGGAAAACCCGGCCTGCGCCGCGGCCAGGGCCAGAACCGGGCCGTTCAGCCCGCCGCCGACGATCAGAAGGTCGCTGTCATGTGTCATGCAGGCGAATATGGGCGGCAGGGCGGGATTGTCCATGCCATTCCATGCCGCTACCGTCGCGCCGACACGAAGCGGAGGCATCATGCAGGACTGGCTATGGATGACGGCGGCCGATCTGGGCCGTGCAATCGGTGCGGGACAAATCGATCCGGTGGCGCTGACGGACGCCTATCTTGCCGCCATCGACGCCCATGAACACGGCGCCGCGACCTATGCCCGCACCACCCCTGACCGCGCACGCGCCGAGGCCGCCGCCGCCGCCCAACGCGCCCGCTCAGGCCACCGGCTGTCGCCGCTGGACGGCGTGCCGATCAGCTGGAAGGATCTCTTCGACACCGCGGGGATTGCCACCGAATCCGGCTCCGCGCTGCTCAAGGGCCGCACCCCCGTCCGCGATGCGGAGGTCCTGCAGAACGCCTCTGCCGCGGGGTTGGTCTGTCTCGGCAAGACGCACCAGAGCGAGCTCGCCTTTTCGGGGCTCGGCCTCAACCCCGTCACTGCCACGCCGCCCTGCGTAAACGGCGAGGGCGCGGTGCCCGGCGGCTCTTCCTCCGGCGCCGCCACCTCGGTGGCCTATGGGCTGGCGGCCGCCGGGATCGGCTCCGACACCGGCGGATCGGTGCGCATCCCGGCCGCGTGGAACGATCTCGTCGGCCTGAAAACCTCGCACGGGCGGCTTTCGAACGCAGGCACCGTGCCGCTGGTCGCCACCTTCGACACCGTCGGCCCGTTGACCCGCACCGTCGAGGACGCCGCCCTGCTGCTGGCCATCCTGGGCGGTGGCAAACCCGCCGACCTGCGCGGAGCCTCCCTGAAGGGCCGCCGCTTCGCCCTGCTCGAGACTGTCGCCATGGACGACGTCCGCGACGCGCCCCGTGACGCCTTCTTCGCGGCCGTCACACGGCTCAAGGCGGCGGGCGCGCAGGTCGAGACCATCGAGATACCCGAAATCGCCGACGCCATGGCACTGTCCGGCATCCTTTACGCCCCCGAGGCTTATGGCACATGGCGCGACACCATCGAATCCGCACCCGAGAAGATGTTCGCGCCGATCCTCGAACGTTTCCGCAGCGGCGCCGACGCGAAAGCTTCGGACCTGATCGCCGCCTATCAAACCTTGGACCGGTGCAAGGCCGCGTTCTACAAGGCAACTGCCCGGTTTGATGCCGTGCTCACCCCCACCGCCGCCAACCTGCCCCCGGATCAGGAAAGGTTGATGACCGAGCACGATTATTACGTCACCGAAAACCTTCTGACCCTGCGCAATACCCGCATCGGCAACCTGATGGGCTGCGCGGCGCTGACCCTGCCCACCGGTGTGCCCTCCTGCGGCTTGCAGATGCTGATGCCGCCCGGCACCGATGAACGGCTGCTGCGTCTGGGTCGGGCGGCGGAGCAGGCTCTGGACTGACGCCATCGCGGCACAATGCACCTGCGCCGTGCCGGACCTGATCCGGCACCTCAGGTCCCGCCGGGCCCCGTGCCCAAAAGCCACAAACCCTTCCCCCATCCCGCCTTTTTCTGGACGCGGTCCCTCTGCTGCCGTATCCTGACCGTCAAACGGGGCGCAGACGACCCCGTATCCGAGGCAGTAAAAGCAGTAATCCCATGTTCCCCGATCGGTTCTCGAACCTTCCGGCCTATGCATTCCCGCGCCTGCGCGCGCTGCTGGACCCGCATGCGCCGCGCGCCCATGCGGACGATGTGCTGCACATGACCATCGGCGAACCGCAGCACGCCTTTCCGGCCTTCGTGGGCGACATCCTGGCCGAGAATATCGCGGACTTCGGAAAGTATCCGCCGAACGAAGGCACACCCGAGTTGCGCAACGCCATCACCGATTGGGCGCAGCGCCGCTACGGCGTGACTCTGGACCCCGAGACGCAGGTGATGGCGCTGAACGGCTCGCGCGAAGGGCTCTACAACGCCGCCATGGCGCTCTGTCCCGAGCGGAAGAATGGCCAGCGCCCCGTCGTGCTGACTCCGAATCCGTTCTATCAGGTCTACATGATCGCCGCGATTTCCGTGGCGGCGGAGCCGGTCTTCGTCCCCGCCACGGCCGAAACCGGCCATCTGCCCGACTACGTCAGCCTGCCCGAGGACGTCCTGAACCGCACCGCGCTGGCCTATATCTGTTCGCCGGCGAATCCGCAGGGCGCCATCGCTCCGCGCGGCTACTGGCGGGACCTGATCGCGCTGGCCGAGAAGTATGATTTCCGCATCATCGCCGACGAATGCTATTCCGAGATCTACCGCGACACGCCGCCCACTGGCGCGCTCGACGTCGCGGCCGAGATGGGCGCCGATCCTGAGCGTGTGATCCTGATCAACTCGCTCAGCAAGCGGTCGAACCTGCCCGGCCTGCGCTCTGGCTTCATCGCGGGCGGACCCGAGAGCATCGCCCGCGTCAAGATACTCCGCGCCTATTCCGGTGCGCCGCTGCCGCTACCGATCCAGCGGGTCAGCGAAAGCGTCTGGGCAGACGAGGCGCACGTGCAGGAAAACCGCGCGCTCTATCAGGCCAAGTATGACGCAGCGGACGAGATCTTTGCCGGTACCCGGGGGTACACCGGACCAGAGGCGGGGTTCTTCCTCTGGCTGCCGGTCAAGGACGGTGAAGAGGCCGCGCTGAAGGCGTGGCAGGAGACAGCGGTCAGGGTGCTTCCGGGTGCTTACCTGTCTCGTGACGTGGCCGGGGCCAACCCTGGCAAGCAGTATATCCGGGTCGCCATGGTGGCCCCAATGGACGACATGCGCCGCGGCCTCACTCGGCTGCGCGACTGTCTGTTCGCAAAACAAAGGTGAGGTGAGCATGGCATTCCAGGCACGCGGGCGCGATCCGCTTCTCGACAGCAACACCCAGGCCGCCGTGGAACGACGCGGCAAAGAGCTTTTCGGCATCGCCCTGATCCTGCTGGGACTGGCAGCGGCGGCGATGATCGCGTCCTACACGCCGGACGATCCCAGCTGGATGTCCGCCACCGATGCGCCGGTGCAGAACTGGATGGGCCGCGCGGGGGCCTCGATCGCCGCGCCGCTGTTCATGATCGTCGGCTGGGGCAGCTGGGGTCTTGCCGCCGTGCTGCTGGCCTGGGGCCTGCGTTTCGCGCTGCACATGGGCTCGGACCGCGCCATTGGCCGCGTCATTTTTGCCCCCATCGCCATTGCGCTGGCCGCGGTCTATGCCGCCACGCTGGTGCCCGGCCCGGAATGGAGCCACGCCTTCGGCCTTGGCGGGCTGTTCGGCGACACTGTGCTCGGCTCGCTTCTGACTGCGCTGCCGGTGGGCTCCGCGGTGGTGGTCAAGCTGGCCTCGCTGCTGATGGGGCTGGCGATTCTCGCCGTCGGCGCATTCGTCACCGGCTTCACCATGCCCGAGCTGAAAACCATTGGCCGGTTCCTCCTGCTTGGCATCATCATGGCCTATGCCACGCTGCTGCGGTTCATCGGCGTCGGCGCAACCGGCGCCCTGGGCGCGGCGAAGATCCTGCAGGCCCGCCAGGCCGAGCGCCGTGCGCAACGCGCCGAAGAGCGCCGCCTTTCCGCCGAATGGGCCGAGCAGCAGGCCGCCGAGGCCGCCGCCGCCGCGCGGACCGCCACCCCGATGCCCGCCGCCCCGGAAGAGGCGCAGCCCGAGAAAACCGGCCTTCTGGGCCGCATGCCTTCGCTCATCCGCCGCTCCGATCCCGAGCCGCAGGAGATGCCCGGCCCCGAGCTTATCGAACGCACAGGCCCGACGGTCGACATCGACGCCCCCGGCGAAGACCGCATCCGCGCCCGCATCAACAGCGCCATCAAGGACCGCGTGCGCCGCAATCCCGAGGTGCAGGTCGAATCCGTGGCGCCGTTGACGAAGGGCCGCGGTCGTGGCCCCGACCCGCTAATCCTGCGAGATGAACCACGCCTGTCCGGCGGGCCTGCGCGTTCCGAACCGCCGCTCACCGCCGGTTCTGCGCCCGAGGCCCCCGCCGTCCCGGCCGCGCCCCCGGTGGCTGCCCAGACCGCTTACGGTAGCCACGTCCATGCCGAACCCGAGGCGACACCGACCGCCGAGAACATCTTCCGTGACGAAGGGGCCGGATACGGCGCCGAGGATGACTTCGAAGTCACGGAGGCCCCCGCACCGCAGGCCCCCGCCTTTACCGCGCGGCCCCCGGTGGCCGAGCCGAAGAAGGTGGTGCAGCAGCCGGTCCGCAAGCCCACGCAACTGTCGCAACGCGCCAAGGCCGAGGCGCAGCCGGAACTGGGTTTCGACCCCGCCGATGCGGAGTACGAACTGCCGCCGCTGGCGCTGCTCGGCGACCCGGCACTGATCGAACGGCACGTGCTGTCCGACGAGGCGCTGGAGGAAAACGCGCGGATGCTGGAGTCTGTTCTCGACGACTATGGCGTGAAGGGCGAGATTGTCAGCGTCCGCCCGGGCCCCGTCGTCACCATGTATGAACTGGAGCCCGCGCCGGGCCTCAAGGCCAGCCGCGTGATCGGCCTGGCCGACGACATCGCGCGGTCCATGTCGGCGCTTTCGGCACGGGTCTCGACCGTGCCTGGGCGCTCCGTCATCGGCATCGAACTGCCCAACGAGAAACGCGAAATGGTGTCCTTCCGCGAGATCCTATCGGGCAAGGACTACGGCGACGGCAACCGGTCGCTGCCGCTGGCGCTGGGCAAAAACATCGGCGGCGAGCCGGTGGTGGCCAACCTCGCCAAGATGCCGCACCTGCTGATCGCCGGGACCACCGGCTCGGGCAAATCGGTGGCGATCAACACCATGATCCTGTCGCTGCTCTACAAGCTGTCGCCCGATGACCTGCGGCTGGTGATGATCGACCCCAAGATGCTGGAACTCAGCGTCTATGACGGCATCCCGCACCTGCTGTCGCCGGTTGTGACCGATCCCAAGAAGGCCGTGGTGGCGCTGAAATGGGTCGTGGGCGAGATGGAGGAACGCTATCGCAAGATGTCCAAGATGGGCGTCCGCAACATCGACGGCTACAACTCGCGCGTGGCCGACGCGCTGGCCAAGGGCGAGATGTTCTCGCGCACCGTGCAGACGGGGTTTGACGAAGAGACCGGCGAGCCGGTGTTCGAGACCGACGAATTCGAGCCCAAGAAGATGCCCTATATCGTCGTCATCGTCGACGAGATGGCCGACCTGATGATGGTGGCCGGCAAGGAAATCGAGGCCTGTATCCAACGGCTTGCACAGATGGCGCGGGCGAGCGGAATCCACCTGATCATGGCAACTCAGCGGCCGTCCGTGGACGTCATCACCGGCACCATCAAGGCCAACTTCCCGACGCGGATTTCCTTCCAGGTGACATCGAAGATCGACAGCCGCACCATTCTGGGCGAGCAGGGGGCCGAGCAGCTTCTGGGCATGGGCGACATGCTCTATATGGCCGGCGGTGCCAAGATCACCCGCTGTCACGGGCCGTTCTGCTCGGACGAGGAGGTCGAGGAAATTGTCAATCACCTCAAGGCCTTCGGCCCGCCGGAATACGTCTCGGGTGTGGTGTCCGGCCCCGACGACGACAAGGCCGAGAACATCGACGCGGTGCTGGGGCTCAACACCGGAGGCAACACCGGCGGCGAAGATGCGCTCTACGATCAGGCGGTTGCGATCGTGATTCAGGACCGCAAATGCTCGACCTCCTATATCCAGCGGAAACTGGCCATCGGCTACAACAAGGCGGCGCGACTGGTCGAGCAGATGGAAGACGAGGGCGTCGTCAGCGCATCCAACCACGTCGGCAAGCGCGAAATTCTGGTGCCGGAGCAAGGCTGACGGCGACCGCGAGGCGGGCCATGAGGTCCCGGGTCAGGCCCGGGACGCGGTGGCAATATCACGCTAGGTTGAGCCTCGGCCGGGGCCGCCGGGTTTGCCCTCGGCCGGGCCCGCCCCTACATCCCTGACAAGGGACCGTGTTATCGCATATCATCGGCGTAACCGTGTAAGTGGTCCTCATGTAACCAAGTGGAAAGAACGCTCATGCGTGTACTGACGACATTGATTCTCACTCTCGGCGTGGCGCTAGCCGCGTTGCCTGCGGCAGCCGAGAAACTGTCGCTGGGGCAAATCCAGAACTATCTCAACCAGTTGCAGCAGGCCAAGGGAGCCTTCACCCAGGTCAATGACGACGGGTCGATCTCGACCGGGACAATCTCGATCCGGCGGCCCGGCATGGTCCGCTTCGACTATAATCCGCCGGCGAAAGCGCTGGTGCTGGCGTCCGCCGGCGAGGTGGCGATCTTCGATCGCAAGACCCGTCAGGCGCCTGAGCGGTATCCTTTGGGCGATACGCCGCTGAGCATCATCCTGGCCAAGACGGTGGACCTGTCGCGTGCCAATGTGACCAACCACACCTATGATGGCACCGCGACGACGATCCGGGCGCGCGATCCCAAGCGGCCGGAGATCGGCACCATCGACTTGGTGTTCACCGCCAACCCGGTGGAGCTGCGCCAGTGGGTCATTCATGACGATGCCGGCAGCGCGACAACGGTGATCCTCGGTGATCTCAACAAGAACGCGCGGCTGCCGCTGATCAACTTCTCGATACAGGAAGAGTTGCGCAAGCTGGGCAACTGACGCGGGGCCGAGTTTTGTACAAATTGTACAAAACACCCCCCTGTTTTGTACAAAAGCCCTCCCGGACCGGGGTCAGAGCCCGGTCCGGTCGAGAACCTCGGACAGGATCGGCGCCAGACGCTGCGCCCAGGCGCGCTGGGTGGCCTCTTCGGCGATCAGGTCGTTGCGCAATTCGATCAGCACATTCGGCAATCCCGTCTCAAGCGCGTGTCGCGCGATGCTGTCGCCGGGCAGGTGGCCGGAATAGGGCACGTTGGCTTCGGCCACGAGGTCGGTTTCCTGCTTGAGACGCGCGAGCAGCGGCAGGGCGAGGCGGGCGTCATGGCCGTGAAGAAGACCGATGTGCCACGGGCGCGGCGGACGCGCCTGTAGTTGCGGCGTGAACGAATGCACCGCGACGATCACCGTGTCCGGGCGACGCGAGGCCAGACGGTCGTATTCCGCATGATAGGGCCGGTGGTAGGCATTCAGCCTGCGGGCGCATTCGGCATCGTCGGCATGGCGGTTGGCCGGGATGATGGTCCCGTCGTAGAGCCTCATCAGCAGCGTGGGATCGTCCTCGCCGCGATTCGGGTCGATCACGAGACGCGAGAAATTCGCGAACAGCGCCGGGCTGTCGAGACGCTCGGCCAGGTAGCGGGTGACGCCCAGGGCGCCCGGGTCGAATGCGATATGACGCCGCATGTCGGCGGCCGAGAGTCCGAGGTCGCCGCCGTTGACTTCGGGCGGGACGCAATTTGTGGCATGGTCGCAGGTTATGAGCCAGCGGCCCGGCCTGTCGGCACCTTCTGTCCAATAGGGGTGGAAGCTCATGTCATCCTTTCGTAATGTCGCCCCGGGATATGTAGCCTGCCCGGCGCTTGCCTGCGAGGGCGAAACGGTGCATAGAGCGGGTGAAGGACGTTAGCGGTAACATCGCCTGATTTCAGCGCATACCGCCAGACACGAAAGGGCCCGAGCGCCAATGAAACGTGACCGCAAAGTCAAGATCGTCGCCACTCTGGGACCGGCGTCGAGCACCTACGAGATGATCCGAGCGCTGCACGAAGCGGGCGCAGACGTGTTCCGGCTGAACATGAGCCACGGCACCCACGAGGAGCAGGCGGCGCGGCACGCGATCATCCGCAAGGTCGAGAAGGACCTCGACAGCCCGATCGCCATCCTGGCCGACATGCAGGGCCCGAAGCTGCGGGTCGGCACCTTTGCCAACGACAGCGAAGAGCTTGAGCAGGACGCGATGTTCCGGCTGGACCTCGACAAGGCCGAGGGCGACGCGACCCGCGTCTGCCTGCCGCACCCCGAGATTTTCGCCGCGCTCGAGCCCGGCTCGCACCTGCTGGTGAACGACGGCAAGATCCGCCTGCGCGTTCAGGACTGCGGCAAGGACTACGCCAACTGCGTGGTGGTGGCCGGCGGCACCATTTCCGACCGCAAGGGCGTGAACGTGCCCGACGTAGTGCTGCCGCTGGCGGCGCTGACCGAGAAGGACCGCCGCGACCTTGAGTTCGCCTGCAAGCTGGGGGTCGACTGGATTGCGCTGAGCTTCGTGCAGCGGGCCAAGGACGTCTGGGATGCGCGCGACCTGATCGACGGCCGCGCCGCCGTGCTGTCGAAGATCGAAAAGCCCGCCGCGGTGAAGGACTTCGACGAGATCCTCGATGCCTCGGACGGGATCATGGTGGCGCGCGGCGACCTGGGTGTCGAACTGCCGGTGCAGAACGTGCCGGTGATCCAGAAGCGGCTGGTCAAGAAGTGCCGCTCTGCCGCCAAGCCGGTGATCGTGGCGACGCAGATGCTGGAAAGCATGATCGACAGCCCGATGCCGACGCGCGCCGAGGTGTCGGACGTGTCGAATGCCATCTACGAGGGCGCCGACGCCATCATGCTGAGCGCGGAATCGGCTGCCGGTGACTATCCGATCGAGGCCGTGACCACGATGGACAATGTCGCCATCGAGGTCGAGAACGACCCGACCTATACCGACGTGATCGAGGCCGGACGCAAGATCGAGCGCAAGTCGATCGCCGACGGCATCGTCGCCGCCGCGCGCGAGATCGCCGAGGCCACCGACATCAAGGCGATCTGCTGCTTCACCTCGTCCGGTACGACCGCGTCGCTGGTGTCGCGCGAAAAGCCGCGGGTGCCGATCATCGCGCTGACCAACCGGTTGACCACTGCGCGTCGACTGGCGCTGACCTGGGGCTGTTATTGCGTCAACACCGGCGACATGGAGCGCTTCAAGCAAGCAGTCGTGTCGGCAGCGCGGGCAGCGCGGTCTTCGGGCATGGCGACCGAGCGCGATCAGATCGTGGTCACCGCCGGTGTGCCGTTCAATGTCTCGGGCACAACCAACATCCTGCGGGTGGCGCCCTGCGATGAGCGTTTGATTTACAACACCGATCCGGAATAGAATCGGCCCCGGTTTCAAGGGGAATTTATTAGTATGGATACGGATTTGGCGCTGGTTCTGGGGGCAATCATCCTTGTCCTCGCGGTTCCCTCGATCATCTCGGCGCTCAGTGACGGCCGCGCCCCGCGTGCGGCCTCGATCGCGGTGCTGGTGGGGGGAGGCCTGATGGTCTTTGCCATCGGCGCGCATCCCGGCGGCTATCAGATTGGCGAGCTTCCGGAAGTGTTCTTTCGCGTGATGTCGCGCTTCTTCTGATCCCGATTTTTGCGCTTGGCATTCGTGGTCATGCGCTCTATACGGCAGCTTCCAACCGCGCGGCCGGCCGATAGTGGCATGCCGAGTCGCGCCTGAACGATCCATCAAGGAGACCGAAATGCCCAAGATGAAGACGAAATCGAGCTGCAAGAAGCGGTTCAAGGTGACGGCCTCGGGCCGTGTGAAGGCCGGCCAGGCGGGCAAGCGCCACGGCATGATCAAGCGCACCAAGAAATTCATTCGCGATGCACGCGGAACCACCGTGCTGACCAAGGCTGACGAGCAGATCGTCAAGCCGATGATGCCCTATTCGCGCTGAGGAGACCTGACACATGGCACGCGTCAAAGGTGGGACCGTTACCCACGCCCGTCACAAGAAAGTCGTCAAGGCAGCCAAAGGGTACTACGGCCGCCGCAAGAACACCTTCAAGGTGGCCCGTCAGGCCGTCGACAAGGCCAACCAGTACGCCACGCGCGACCGCAAGGCGCGCAAGCGTTCGTTCCGCGCGCTGTGGATCCAGCGGATCAACGCCGCCGTCCGCGCGCATGACGAATCGCTGACCTATTCGCGCTTCATCAACGGTCTGGCGCTGGCCGGGATCGAGGTGGACCGCAAGGTTCTGGCCGATCTTGCCGTGCATGAGCCGGCCGCGTTCGGCGCCATCGTCGACCAGGCGAAGGGTGCGCTGCCGGCCTGATGGGTCCGCCAGCGAGATGATGAGGGGCCGCTCCGGTTGGGGCGGCCTTTTGCGTCGGCAAGCTTCGTGTCGACAGGGTGGGGGGCTTCGCCCCCCCCCGGCCTGCGGCCTCCCCCCAGGATATTTCCGGCCAGAAGAAGCGCAGGGCGGGTGGCGGCTTGCGCAGGCGGGGGCATGGGGGTAGTTGAGGCGGAACGCCGAAAATGACCCCGAGGGCCCCCGTAATGGACGATTTGCGCGACAAGTACATCCAGTTGATTGCCGATGCCGGTGACGAGGCCGCGCTGGAGGATCTGCGGGTCACTGCCGTGGGCAAGAAGGGCGAGATCAGCCTGAAGATGCGCGAGCTGGGCAAGATGACCCCCGAGGAGCGGCAGGTCATGGGGCCGAAGTTGAACGCGCTGAAGGACGAGATCAACTCGGCCCTGGCGGCGCGCAAGGCGGCGCTGGGCGATGCGGCGCTGGAAGAGCGTCTGCGCGGCGAGTGGCTGGACGTGAGCCTGCCCGGGCGTGGCCGGCGGCAGGGCACCATCCATCCGATCAGCCAGGTGCGCGAGGAAGTCACGGCGATCTTCGGCGAGCTGGGGTTCTCGGTCGCCGAAGGGCCGCAGATCGACAGCGACTGGTACAACTTCGATGCGCTGAACATTCCGTCGCATCACCCGGCACGGGCGGAGATGGACACCTTCTACATGCACCGGGCCGAGGGCGACGACCGTGCACCGCATGTGCTGCGGACCCATACCTCGCCGGTGCAGATCCGCGCCATGGAGGCGCAGGGTGCGCCGATCCGGATCATCGCGCCGGGGCGGGTCTACCGGGCCGATTACGACCAGACGCATACGCCGATGTTCCACCAGGTCGAGGGGCTGGCGATCGACCGCGACATTTCGATGGCGCAGCTGAAGTGGACGCTGGAGGAGTTCCTGCGGGCGTTCTTTGAGGTCGAGGGGGTGGAGCTGCGGTTCCGGGCCTCGCACTTCCCGTTCACCGAGCCGTCGGCCGAGGTGGATATCCGGTGTTCCTGGGAGGGCGGTCAGCTGAAAGTCGGCGAGGGCGACGACTGGCTGGAGATCCTCGGGTCCGGGATGGTGCATCCGAAGGTGCTGGAAGCGGGTGGCATCGATCCGGACCAGTGGCAGGGGTTTGCCTTCGGGATCGGGATCGACAGGATCGCGATGCTGAAATACGGCATTCCGGACTTGCGGGCGTTCTTCGACAGCGATCTGCGCTGGCTGCGGCACTACGGGTTCACGGCGCTGGAGCAGCCCAACCTGCACGGCGGTCTGAGCCGATAGCGGGCGTTTGACCTGCGCATCGGGCCTGGTGGGAGGGGTGCCGGGCTGAAGCCCGGCCTACGGGGTGCTTTTGTCGGGTGGGGTTTCACGTAGCGGTATGCGCAGGCCTTGACGCTTGGCAAGAGGTCCCGGATCAGGTCCGGGACTGCGGTGGGGCGGGGTGTCAGTGTTGTGCTCTGGCTACCCTGACGGCGCGCTCCAGCGCATCCAGAAACCGTGACCTGTCTGCCTTGGAGAAGG
The DNA here is from genome assembly GCF_056858395.1 of Litorisediminivivens sp. KMU-197. Classification (NCBI taxonomy): domain Bacteria; kingdom Pseudomonadati; phylum Pseudomonadota; class Alphaproteobacteria; order Rhodobacterales; family Paracoccaceae; genus Litorisediminivivens; species Litorisediminivivens sp. KMU-197. The sequence continues at coordinate 351,858 of NZ_JBXEQG010000002.1, forward strand.
GCTTGCCGCCGCCCTGGCGGAAGGGGTCGGCGGCGCGCAGGTCGGCCATCAGGTCGCGGGTGGCAAGTTTCTGGCCGATGTTGGCGGGGGTGAAGGCCTCGCCGGTGTGGCGCAGCACTTGCGCGCCGGCCTCGACGCATTTGGCCGCCAGGGGAATGTCGCCGGTGACCACCACGTCGCCGGGGCCGGCGCGACAGGCGATCCACATGTCGGCGACATCCGGGCCGTCGGGGACGATCACCACCTCGACCGCCGGGTTCTGCGACAGGCGCAGCCCGCCGTTCGACACCAGGTACATCTGCAAGCCGTGGCGGGTGGCGACCTTTTCGGCCTCGGCCTTGACCGGGCAGGCGTCGGCGTCGACATAGATCGCCACGTCAGCTCCAGAGCTGCTCGGCGTGGAAGATCACGTGTTCCTCCATGAAACTGGCCACGAAGAAATAGGAGTGGTCGTAGCCCTTCTGCATCCTGAGCACGTGTTCGACGCGCTTTTCGGCCATGGACTGGGCCAGTGCTTCGGTCTTCAGGAGGTCGCCGAACTGGTCGTCGGTGCCGGTGTCGATCAGCACCGGTACGTCGATCCCGTCCTGCCGCATCAGGCGGCTGGCGTCGTGGGCTTCCCAATCGGCGTCCTCGCCCAGGTAGGCGGTGAACTGCTTGCGGCCCCAGTCGCTGTCCGACGGGTTGCAGATCGGCGAGAAGGCGGAGACCGAGACGAAGCGGCCGGGGTATTTCATCGCCAGCGTCAGCGCGCCGTGGCCGCCCATGGAATGGCCGGTGATCGCCTGGGCCTCCTCTTCCAGCGGGAAATTGGCGAAGAGGACGCGGGGCAGCTCTTCCATGATGTAGGTTTCCATGCGGAAATTGGGCGCCCAGGGGGATTCGGTGGCGTCGATGTAGAAGCCGGCGCCCTGCCCGAGGTCATAGGCGTCGTCATTGGCGATCCCATCGCCGCGGGGCGAGGTGTCGGGGAACACCATGGCGATGCCGGCCTCGGCGCACCAGGCCTGGGCACCGGCCTTTGTCATGGCGTTTTCATGGGTGCAGGTCAGACCGGAGAGATACCAGATCAGCGGCACCGGCCCGTCCTCGGCCTGCGGGGGCAGGTAGAGGCCGAAGGTCATGTCGCATTTGCAGGCCTCGGAGGCGTGGGTGACGACGAGCTGCTGGCCCCCGAAGGCGCGGTTCTGTGCGGTGATGTCCATGGTGGTCCCTCCTGGGTCTGCGACGACGCCTCTGGCGGGCGTATTTGGGGAAGAGAAGAAGACCCCGGGCGGCGGGTGTCAAGCGCCGGTGATCCAGGCGATGACGTAGGGCAGGGTCAGGATCGACAGCGCGGTCGAGATCAGGATCGCCGCCGAGACCCTTTGCGGCGCGACGCCGTAGTGCTGGGCGAGGATGTAGACGTTGCCGGCCACGGGCAGCGCGGCGGCGGAGACCACGATGGTGGCCGAGAAGGCATCGACCTCGAAGACGTAGAGCACCGCAAGCGCCACCGCGATCGGGTGCAGCACCAGCTTGCAGAAGCTGAGCCAGCCGGCGATCTGCATCCGTTCGGCGGATTTCGACGCCAGCGAGGCGCCTATGGCGAAGAGCGCGCCGGGCGTGGCCGCGCCGCCGAGAATGAGCAGGAATTCGTTGGCCGGACCGGGCAGCGGGATGTCGGCGGCGGCCCAGGCGAGGCCGAGGCTGATCGAGACGATCATCGGGTTCTTCAGCAGCCCGAGGCCGACGGTGCCGAGGATCGCCAGCGACATGCGGCCATCGCGGGCACCGGTAATCAGGATCACGATCAGCGAGGAAAACACGATCAGATCGACGGCGAGGGCCAGCATGCTGGGCCCGATGGCCTGTTCGCCGAACAGCAGGACAAACATCGGAACGCCGAGAAAGCCGGCGTTGCCGATCACCGCGCATTGGGCTTCGACCGCGGTCTGTTCGATCCCGATGCCGCGGATCAGGCCGACAAGGGTGGCGACGAGGTAGATCGCGGTGGTGCCGGCGAGATAGGCGAGCACCAGCTGGGTGTCCCAGATCTCGGCCAGCGAAAGGTTGGCGGAAAACCTGAACAGCATCGCCGAGAGGGCGAAGTAGAAGACGAACTTGGTGAGATATGCGGTGGCTTCCTCGGAAAAGAACCGGGTTCGGCCGGCGCCGTAACCAAGCGCGATTATGGCGAAGAAGGGCAGGGTCTTGAGGAAGATGGGCAGCATGGGCACCGCATAGCATGTGGGGGGGCGGGGTCAATTTGGATCTGCGGGTGGGTGCAAGGCCGGCGGCGCGGCCACGGGGGGCGTGGGCGATGAGGTCCCGGCGCGGGGGCCGGGACCGCGGGGCGCCTGGGGCTAGCCGGAGCCGATCAGGACGCCGGCGGCGAATACCAGCGCGCCGCCCAGCACCACCTGAAAGGCGGCGCGGAGCATCGGGGTTTCCATGTACTTGTTCTGGATCCAGGCGATGGCCCAAAGCTCGACGAAGACCACGAGGATGGCGATGGTGGTGGCGGTCCAGAAGTCGGGGATCAGGTAGGGCAGGGCGTGGCCTAGCCCGCCGAGGGTGGTCATGACGCCCGAAGCGATGCCGCGTTTGACGGGCGAACCACGACCGGAGAGTTCGCCGTCGTCGGACGCGGCCTCGGTGAAGCCCATCGAGATGCCGGCGCCGACCGAGGCCGCCAGCCCCACGAGGAAGGTGGTCCATGTGTTCTGGGTGGCGAAGGCGACCGCGAAGATCGGCGCCAGCGTCGAGACCGAACCGTCCATCAGCCCGGCCAGTCCCGGCTGCACCCATGTCAGGATGAACTGACGGTGCGCGCTGGTATTTTCCTCGCTGCGCGCCTCGGGGTCGAGATGCGCCTCTTCCAGACGCTCGGCACTGTGCTGATGGCCGGCCTCGGCGGCGGCAAGGTCGCCCAGCAGCTTGCGGGTCTCGGCGTCGGAGGTGCGCTTGGCGGCCTTGAGGTAGAAGCGTTCGGCGTCACGCTCCATATTGGCGGCTTCCTCGCGCATCCGTTCGAGCCCGAGGTTCTCGACCAGCCAGACCGGCCGGCGGGCGTAGTAGCCTGCGACGTGTTCGCGGCGGATCAGGGGGATGACCTCGCCGAAGCGCCGCCGGTGCAGGTCGATCAACTGCTGGCGGTGGCTGTCCTCTTCCTCGGCCATGCCGTCGAAGACGCGGGCGCTGTCGGAGAAATCGGCGCGCAGGCGCTCGGCGTACATGCGGTAGATGCGGGCGTCGTCCTCTTCCGAGGAGATGGCCAGCGCCAGCACCTCCTGTTCCGAGAGATCGGAGAAATGCCGGCGTTGTGTCAGGAATCGCATCGCTGCCCTCGCGCTGGGTTTAGAATTGTTCTAAAGATATGCGTTGGACCGCGTCGGGCAAGAAGATTGTTGCGCTCAGTTGCGGCTGGGTGGCCGTGTGTCGGACATCAGGGCAAAAACCTCGTCGTTGCCCATCGCCTCGGCGGCGTAGGTGAAGGTGCCCTCGTCCAGAACTTCGCGGCCGGCGCGTTGCAACGCGCCCAGAGCGGCCCGGGCGAAAGAGCCGCCGACGCTGATGCGGCGCACCCCGGCCTCGGCAAGCTGAGATACGGTGAAGGCCTTGCCTTTCAGGCCCATGACCACATTGACCGGCTTGCTGACGGCGGCACAGACGGTGCGGATCGCGGCCAGGTCCGGCAGGCCGGGGGCATAGAGCACATCGGCGCCGGTCGCTTCGAAGGCTTGCAGCCGGGCGATCGTGTCTTGCAGGTCGGGGCGGCCCCAGAGGTGGTTCTCGGCCCGGGCGGTGAGCAGGAAGGGCTGGCCCCGGGCGGCCTCGGCCGCGGCGGCGATGCGATCGGTGGCCAGCGCGATGTCATGGATCGGATCGGCGGGATCGCCGGTGGCGTCCTCGATAGAGCCGCCGACAAGGCCGGTGGCGACGGCGTCGCGGATGGTGCGGGCGCAGGCCTCGGGGGCGGAGCCGAACCCGTCTTCGAGATCGGCGGTGACCGGCAGGTCGGTGGCCGCGACGATGGCACGGGCGTTGGCGAGGATCTCGTCGCGGGTCAGGCTGGCGGCGCTGTCGCGCTTGCCGGCGGCGAAGGCGTATCCGGCACTGGTGGTGGCCAGCGCGGCATAGCCCAGCGCGGTCAGGATGCGGGCCGATCCCGCGTCCCATGGATTGGCGACGACAAAGGCGCCGGGGCCGTTGTGCAGGCGGCGGAAGGTCTGGTATTTCTGCTGCTGGTCGGGCATGGGCGGACCCCCTTTTTGCCCCTGAGTAGCAGCGCGCAGCCGGGTCACGCAACGTCGCAGCCGGGCGGCGGCCTGTTGAAACTGAACCGAACGGTCTATACTTCTGGGGAAAGAACGGGTGAGACATGGGTGCAGACGCCAAGCTGGCACAGGCCGCAGAGGCCGGACAAATCCGCCGCGGACGCAAGTTCGATCAGGTGCTTGAGGGCGCGCGCGACGTGTTTCTGGCACAGGGGTTCGAAGGCGCTTCGGTCGACGATATCGCCCGGGTGGCGGGAGTGTCGAAGGCGACGCTGTACAGCTATTTCCCTGACAAGCGGCTGCTGTTCACCGAAGTGGCGTCCTGCGAATGCGGTCGCCAGGCCGAACATGCGCTGACCCATGTCGACATGTCGGCACCGCCGCGGCAGGTGCTGCTGCAGGTCGGGCGGCATTTCCTGAGCTTCATCCTGTCGGATTTCGGCTTGTCGATCTTTCGCATCTGCGTCGCCGAGGCGGACCGGTTTCCGGACCTCGGGCGGCAGTTCTACAATTCCGGCCCTGCGGTGATGAAGGGTGCGGTGGTGGCCTACCTGAAGGCCTCGGCGGCGCGCGGCGAGCTTCGGATCGAGGATTACGAATTGGCGGCGGAGCAGTTTGCCGAGCTTTGCAAGTCGGACCTCTGGCCGCGGCGGGTGTTCAACGTGGCGGAGGGATTCTCGGAGGAGGAGGTCGACCGGGTGCTGCACGGCGCGGTCGAGACCTTCATGGCGCGTTACGGCGCCCGCACCGAGGGCGCCACAGGCTGAGCGGGAGGTCCCGGATCAGGTCCGGGACTCGATTTCCGCATGGCCGACAGACAGATCGGGATTGCGCTGGCGGACGGCAATGATTGAGCCGCTAGAATGCCGCCAGGGTGTGTTCAAGGCCCTTGTCGATGTGCGTTTTCAGCGTCTCGGCGGCGGTGTCGATGTCGCGGGCGAGGGCTGCTTCGAAAACCTTGCGATGCTCTGCGACCGCCTCTTCGCCGCGATGGGTCAGGACCAGCATCTGATAGCGCAGGTACTTGTCATAGAGCACCGAGTGCAGGGAAAGCAGGTTCTTCGAGCCGCAGGCCTCGATCAGGGCAAGGTGGAATTCCCAGTCGTAGCGCTTCCAGTCCTCTTTCTGACTGTCGTCACCGTCGAGCATCTTTTGCTCCATCAGGTGCAACTTGTGGTGCGCCGCGACGAGGTTGCCCTCCCAGTCGGTGTCGCCGTTTTCGATGGACAGCCGCAATGCGTGGCATTCCAGCAGAACGCGGAGGTTGGCGATTTCGATCAGGTCCTCGCGAGAGACCGGTGTCACGAAGAAGCCGCGCTGATCCTGCGCGGCGACGAAACCTTCGCTGGCCAGCCTGTTCAGGGTTTCGCGCAGGGTGGACATCGACGCTGCATAGCGTTCGCGCAGACCGTCCAGCTTCAGTTTCGATCCCGGTGCGAGGGTACCGAAGATGATGTCGCGCTTGATGCGCTGGTAGGTCGATGCGCCCACGGCGTTGAGCGATTTTGCCATCAAATTTCGTCCGTTAGCCCTTGAGTGTTCCGACAAAGTATCCGAACGCAATGCTGACCGCAATTCTGAAAATTATATGCGATAGATAAAAATATCAGACATTATTGACTTCGTGTGTTGATAGCGTAAGTTGCGCGACGAACGGATTCGCGAGGCGGAAAGGTCAGGACATGTCACAGAGAACGCAGATTGCGATTGCAGGCTTTGGTCTTGTCGGTCGTCGCCATGCCGAGGTTGTCAGGCGTGCGCCGGACATGACGCTTTCGGCGGTCGTTGAGCCAAGTCCGGAAGGTCGGGCCGCGGCGACGGCGCTTGGCGTGCCGGTATACGCCTCGCTGGACGAGATGCTGTCATATTCCAGACCGGACGGCATCATCCTCGCAACGCCCACGCCGCTGCATCTGGAGCAGGGGCTGACCTGCATTGCTGCCGGCTGCCCGGTCCTGATCGAAAAGCCGATCGCGGTCACGTCCGAAGAGGCAAGGCAACTGACCGATGCGGCGGAGAGGGCCGCTGTCCCGCTTCTTGTGGGGCACCACCGGCGGCACAACGGGATGGTCAAGGCCGCGAAACAGGCGTTGGAGGACGGCGCCGTCGGGGACATTCGCGCGGTTCAGGCAACCTGCTGGTTCTACAAGCCCGACTATTATTTCGACGTCGCCCCGTGGCGCAGGGAAAAAGGCGCCGGGCCGATATCGGTCAATCTTGTCCACGATGTCGATCTGTTGCGCCATTTCTGCGGTGATGTCACCTCGGTTCAGGCTGTGGCGGTTCCGTCGCGCCGCGGTTTCGGGAACGAAGACCTTGCGACGGCTATCCTGAAATTCCGGTCCGGAGCGATCGCGACGATTTCCGTCTCCGACAGCATCGTCGCGCCCTGGAGCTGGGAGATGACGGCCCGCGAAAACCCGGCTTACCCGGCGACATCCGAAAGCTGCTATCTGATCGGCGGTTCCGAAGGTGGCCTGTCTCTGCCTGATTTGCGGGTCTGGAGCCACCCGGACGCGCCGGACTGGTGGACCCCGATTTCGGCGAAAAACCTGACCTGCAAGCGGGATGATCCGCTTGTCGTTCAGATGGAGCATTTCGCAGCCGTCATCGCCGGGCGCGAGACACCCCTGGTGTCGGGGTCGGAGGGGCTGAGATCTCTGGAAGTCGTCGAAGCCGTTGCCCTGTCCGCCGAATCCGGGCGCGAGATTGCACTTGCATTGGAGGCCGAAACTGACGCAACGCAAATTGCCTGCGGATAGCAAATATATCTGGTATTTTGCAAAATATATCTCAAACTGGAAAACGTCGCCATAAATACTGAAGCGCCCGTGGGGCGCAAAACCTAAGGGAGGACTCTCATGATGAAACTTACACGGCGGGCCGCGATCGCGTCCGTGGCAGCGCTTGGTCTTGCTGCTTCCGCGATGTCTGCGGCGGCTGACAGTCACAAGATGACATTCACACTGGCCACGTCAGGCTCCGAAATGGACCAGCGCTCTGTCGCGATGGCAGAGGTGTTCGCGCCCATGGTGGCGGAGTTCGCTGACTACCAGCCCGGCTACAACGGCACGCTCTTTGCGCAGGGGACCGAACTGGAGGCCATCGCAGGCGGGAACCTGACGATGTCCATCGCCTCGGCGCAGGAACTGGCACAGTTCTTCCCCGAGTTTTCGATCTTTGCCACGGGTTATGTCCATCAGGACGCGGCGCATCAGGTGCGCGTGTTCAACGACCCTCTGATGGACCCCTTCAAGCAGACGGTCGAGGATGAACTTGGCGTCAAACTGTTGTCGGTCATGTACCTCGGCCGCCGTCACGTGAACCTGCGCCAGACCCGTGACGAGCTTGAGGTGATGACGCCGGCCGATCTGGAAGGCGTGAACCTGCGGATGCCGGGCACCGATGCGTGGCAGTTCCTCGGCTCGGCGCTGGGCGCATCGCCCACCCCGCTGGCCTTTTCGGAGGTGTACACCTCTCTGGCTTCGGGCGCGATTGACGGTCAGGACAACCCGCTGCCGACCGTCGTCGACCAGAAGTTCTATGAGGTGACCAAGCAGATTGCGCTGACCTCGCACCTTGTCGACCTGAACTACATCGCCTTCTCGAAAGAGACATGGGACAGCCTTGATACTGACCAGCAGTTGACGGTTCAGCGTGCCGCGGATGCCGCCGCCGCCTATGGCCGACTGAAGCAGCTTGATAAGGAAAACAACCTGGCTGATTTCATCCGCAGCAAGGGCGTCGAGATTTATACGCCCGATCTGGATGCCTTCCGCTCGCATGTGCAGGCCCAGTACGTCGGCAGCGAAGTTGCCGCAGCTTGGCCCGAAGGCGTGCTCGAGCGCATCAACGAACTGGGAAACTGATCCGAGCAGTCCCTAGAGCCGCGGGAGAGCGAGCATGAGTGTATTTCTCAAATGGTTCACCCGCGGCGCAGAATTCATCGCCGCCATGGCCTTGGCGGCGATTTTCGTCACGTTCCTGCTGCAGATCCTTTTCCGCTACGTGCCGTTTCTTGAACCGATCGGCTGGTCGGTTGTCCTGATTTCGCTTCTGTGGGTGTTTGTCATCTTCTTCGGTTGCGCCTTCGTGGTGCGCGAATCCGATCACGTGACCTTTGACGTGCTGTACCTTGCCGTGCCGCGCCCCGTGCGGAAGGTGCTGGCCCTGATCACCGCCGTTCTGATGATTGCCGCAATGCTCTATTCCCTGCCGGCCGTGTGGGACACGGTCTTTGCCAATCGGTTGATGGACCTCAAGAAAATCCAGACGATCCGGATGCCGATCACAGGGGACAAGATCGCCATCAAGTGGCTGTTCGCCCCCTTCGTGATGCTGATGGTCGTGGTCACCATCCGCTATGTCTGGCGCATCTACACCGTGCTGCGATTTGGGCCGCCCAACACGGAAATCGGGGCGCTGCTGGAGGGCGAGACAGACAAGATGGAACCGCGCGAATGAGCATCGAGCTGATTTGCGGCATGATCGCGCTGTTCGGCATGGCGGCGATCGGCACGCCCGTTGCCTATGCGATCCTCGTGGGCGTTCTGGTCTATCTCGGCGTCTCGGGGCAGGACCTTGCGATTGCCGGAACGACGATGGTGCAGCGGCTGTTCGACGGGTTCCTGCTGCTGGCGGTTCCGCTGTTCATCGCGTCGGCCAACATCATGAATGCCGGGTCGATCTCGGACCGGCTGCTTCAGTTCTGCATCGCGCTGGTGGGCCGCTTCCGGGGTGGCATGGGGCATGTGAACGTGGTGGCCAGCCTGATATTCTCGGGCATGTCCGGATCGGCCGTGGCCGACGCCGCCGGGATCGGCAAGATCATCATCGACATGATGGTCAAGAGCGGGCGCTACACGCGCGGTTACGCGGCGGCCATCACGGCGGCAACCGCCACCATCGGGCCGATCATCCCGCCGTCGATCCCGATGGTGCTGTATGCGCTGGTCTCAAATGCCTCGGTCGGCGACTTGTTCCTTGCCGGGATCGTGCCGGGGCTTGTCATGGGCATCGTCCTGATGGCGATGAATACCGCGATCTCGCATCGGCGGAATTTCGGGCAGGAAGAGGCCGTGCCAATGCGCGAATTGCCGGGGCTGACCGTGCGGGCCTTTCCGGCACTGCTGATGCCGGTCATCCTGCTGGGCTGCATCTATTCCGGCGTGACGACACCCACGGAGGCGGCGGCCATTGCGGCCCTTTACGCGCTGATCGTGGCGGCCGGTCTCTATCGCGCCATCAAGATCAGGACGCTTTACGAGATCTTCGTGGAAAGCGCGCGGTCCGCGGCCTCGGTCGGCCTTGTGATCGGCGCGTCGATGATCCTGACCTACATCGTCATTCAGGAGAACATCCCGCAGGCGATTTCGAGCAGTTTCGCGGGGGCCGACATCAGCCCGCTGATGTTCATTCTGCTGGTCAACGTGCTTGTGCTGCTTCTGGGGTGCATTCTGGATGCCACGGTGATCATCCTCGTGATCATCCCGCTTTTCATTCCCACCTGCCGCGAACTGGGCATCGACCTTGTCCATTTCGGCGTGCTGATCGTTGTCAATTCGATGATTGGCCTGATCACGCCGCCCTATGGCATCCTTCTTTTCGTCATCAACGCGGTCACCGGCATCCCGCTGAAGGAAATCATCCGCGAGATCTGGGCCTTCCTTGCCGTTCTGCTGGGGGCGCTTCTGCTCATGATACTGTTCCCCGGCATCGTGCTGTGGCTGCCGAGGCTGTTCGGGTACCAGGGATGAGGCGTGCTGTGAACAAAGGGGCCGCAGCGAGGGGATTTCGCCCGCCCGTCTTTCGAAACCACCACCCACAGGAGAACGATGAGTGACCCCGCGAAATCCTTCCGGGTCGGTCTGATAGGGACCGGTCGCATCAGCGACATCTATCTTACGAACATCAAGGGATGCGCCGGCGTCGGGATCACCGCCTGCGGAAGCCTGAACATGGATGAAAGCCGCGCCAAGGCAGCCGATCATGGCGTGCCGCGGGTGATGGCACCAGAGGAAATCATTGCCGATCCCGACATCGACGCGGTGCTCAACCTGACCGTTCCGGCGGCGCATGCGGCGGTCAGCCTTGCGGCGCTTGAGGCCGGCAAACACGTCTATTCGGAAAAACCCTTCGTTACCGATCTTGCGGACGGGCGGCGCATTCTGGAACGCGCCGCTGCCAAGGGACGCAAGGTCGGCAACGCACCTGACACGTTTCTTGGGGGGCGGTGGCAGACCCTGCGCAAGTTGCTGGACAGCGGCATTATCGGTGAGCCGCACAGCGTGTCGGCCTTCGTGCCGACCAGCGGGGTCGAGCGGCATCACCCCAACCCGGATTTCTATTACGCCGAGGGCGGCGGCCCGCTTCTGGATCTTGGCCCCTATTACCTTGCGGCGCTGGTGTTCTGCCTTGGTCCGATCGCGCGTGTCGCGGGCATGGGACGTCGGCGGGAAACGGCGCGGAGGATCGAAAACGGGCCCCGCCACGGCCAGATGATGCCGGTGGAGGTCGACACCCACTGCCTTAGCCTGATCGAATTCGAAAGCGGCGTCACCGGCCAGATGATGGTGAGCTTCGATGTCTGGGACAGCGAAACCCCCCGGCTGGAAATCTACGGCACCGAAGGCACGCTGTGCATCCCCGATCCCGATCCGGGCGACGGGGCGAACATCTTTCAGGGGCCGGTCTGGCTGCGGACCCGCGACACCGCGCGCTGGACGAAGCGCCCGCGCCCCGACGCCCCGGCGCAATGGCAGGCGGCCGAGAATACCCACGGGCTGAACTTTGACGCCCGCGGGGTGGGGCTGGCAGATCTGGCGTGCGCCGTCCGCGAAGGGCGCGAGCCGCGTGCCAGCGGCGCGCTGAGCCTGCACCTGTGCGAGGTGATGGAGGGCATGACGCGAAGCCCCGGCCTTGGCCGCTTCGTCGAAATCGAAAGCACCTGCACCCGCCCGCCCATGCTGGCCGAGACCTCCGAGCCCGGCCTGAATGTCGATCTGAGGGTTGCGCCATGACCATCGAGACACTGACCATCGGCGACCCGTTCTTCCGGCTCCGCGTGTTGAGGAACGAGGACCGTCACGCCATCGCCGGCAGGACAATCGTTCTGAACCTTGCGGAACGGCCGCTTCGCGTACGCGACCAGTCGCTTGGCGCGCTGCAATCGGTGATCCTGAAGGACACCGACATTCGCGACGTGGCCCATGCTGTACTGATCGAGGGGGTCGACGATCATGCGGACGAGGGCGCGCTGCTGGCCCGCATCCGGGACACGTGGCCTTCGGCCTATCAGGTGCGCGGCGAAGAGCGCCTGCGCGGGGTGGCGCATTACATGTCGCCCAAGGTCTGGATCGGGCAATTCGGCTTCACGCTCTACCATTCGGCCTCGGTGCCGCTGAACGTCGGGCTGCACCGCGATCATGCCTTCTGCCCGGTGCCGGGGTTTCGCGAGGTGCACACCCAGATCATCGGTTTCGGCAAGATGCAGCAATGCCGCGCGCGGGATGTGGCGACGCTTTATCTTGAAGAGCCGATGGCCCCCGGCGCGACCCACCGCCCGATGTATGACGCCCAGGGCAACTATCCCTGGCACCAGTACGAGACGATCACGCCGTCGGTCTTCATGGCGGTCGAAATGCTGCCCGAGGGCGTGATGCCACCCGCATGAAGGAGGTCTGCCATGCTGTTACCTGAGACGATTGATTTTGACGGCAGTTTCCCCCGGCTCAGCCGTCGCCTGCGTCTGGGCGTGGTCGGCGGCGGGCGCATTTCTGGGATGCAGGCCACGGCCGCGCGCCTGACCGATCGGTGGGAGGTCGCGGCAGGCGCGTTTTCCTCTGACCCGGTGCGCGCCCGGGCGGCCGCGGCCGAATGGTATCTTCCCGAGAGCCGCTGCTATGGCTCTTACGCGGACATGGCGACCGCCGAGGCCGCCCGCGAAGACGGGGTGGACGCGGTGATGATCACCACGCCGAACCACCTGCACTTCGACTGCGCCAAGGCCTTTCTGGAGGCCGGGATCGATGTGCTTTGCGACAAGCCGCTGACCAACGAGGTGGCAGAGGCCGAGGCGCTGGTGGAATTGGCTGACGAGACAGGCTGCGTCTTCGGGGTGTCCTACGTCATGTCCTGCTTTCCGATGATCCGGCAGGCGCGCGAGATCGTGGCAGGCGGCGGGATCGGTCGGATCAACCAGATCCACGTCGAGTTCATGCAGGACTGGATGACGCCCGACGACGTGGCCGATGCGCCGCATGTGAAATGGCGGCTTGATCCGGCGAAATCGGGCAAGACCAGCTGCGTAGGCGACATCGGCACCCATGCTGCGCACCTTGCCAGCTTTGTCAGCCATCTGGACCTGACCGGGTTGCGGGCCGAATTCCACGTTTGCGGCGCACCGAAACCGCTGGAGGACACGGTCTTTGCCTGGACACGCCACGGCGACGTGCCGGGAACGCTGATGGCCACGCGGCTGGCGCCCGGCAATCGCGGCGGCCTGCGGCTGCGGGTGTTCGGCTCGGACGGCGGTCTGGAGTGGGACCTCGAAGATTGCGACCGGCTGAAGGTCAACCGTTTCGGTGAACCAGACCGTGTCCTCAGCCGCGGCCATGGTCACGGCGTGTCGGCCGCCACCGAGCGGCTTGTGCGCACCGCGCGGGGGTTCCCCGAAGGCATCATCGAGGCCTGGGGCAATCTTTACACCGAGTTCGCCATGGCTGTCGCCGCGCGCCGCGACGGCCGCGACCTGCCTGCGGGATGGCTTGGTCTGCCGCGTGTGGCCGATGGCGCCGAAGGCGTCAGGTTCATCGACGCCTGCGTGCGGTCGCACGAAGCGGCGGGATGCTGGGTTGAGCTGGCTTGCGCCGATGGTGCACGCGATATCTGATGTCTTGAGATGACCGACACCGTCGGCCGCTCAGGGGGCGCTGCCCCCTCGGCCCTTGGCCTCACCCCCGGGATACTTGTGAACCAGAGAAGACTCGGGGACGACGCTGCTGCTTCATCTTGCCGGATAAACTCCGGGGTGAGCCCGCAGGGCGAGGGGCAGCGCCCCTTTCTTTCTTTCAGGCTCAGTCGACGCGCCGCACCAGCAGCTGGTTGCCGGCGCCCTTGCGGGTCTCGAAAACCTTGAGCTTGGCCACGAGGTCGCTCAGCTTGCGGTGGCCGTAGCTGCGGGTGTCGAAGTCGGGATTGGCGGCGGTGATGAACTGGCCGATCTGGCCCAGGGTGTACCACTCGTCGTCCTGCTCGATCCCCTCCATCGCCTTGAAGATCAGGTTGCGCGCCTCGTCGAGCGAGCGACCGCTAGGGGTAGCCTTGGGTTCGTCTTCTCCGATGTTTTCGAGGAAGATGAAGCGTTTACAGGCCTTGCGGAAGGCTTCGGGCGTCTTGCGCTGGCCGATGCCATAGACCGCGAGGCCCTGTTCGCGGATGCGACTGGCGAGGCGGGTGAAATCGCTGTCCGACGACACCAGCACGAAGGCGTCGAAGCGGCCCGAATGCAGGATGTCCATGGCATCGATCACCAGCGCGATGTCGCTGGCGTTCTTGCCCACGGTGTTGGCGGGCTGGTGGTGCGGGACCATGCCGAATTCGGCCTGCACCCGCGACCATCCGGCCATCTGCTGTGAGGAGAAATCGCCGTAGCAGCGGCGCACGGAGGCCTCGCCCAGGGTGGCGATCTCGTCGAAGATCGCCTTGGTGTACTTGGGAGAGGTGTTGTCGGCGTCGATCAGGACGGCGAGCAAGGGGGTTTTGTCAGCCATGGGTTCCATATGGGCCACGGGTGCGGCTCCGTCAAACCAAAGTCTTGTACATCACCAGCGCGTCGACATGACCGTCGGTCGGGTGCCGGAAGGCGCCGGGCAGGCGGCCTACCACATCGAAGCCGGCCCGCTGCCAGGTTTCGATGGCGCGGATGTTGGTCGCGACGACGAAGTTGTACTGCATGGCGCGGTAGCCCTGCCGATGCGCCTCTTCCAGCGAAAACGTCAGCATCTGCCGCGCCACGCCCTTCCCTCGCGCCGCCGGGCTAGTGCAATAGCCGGCGTTGCAGACATGCGAACCGCCGCCGGTCTGGTTCGGTCGAAGATAGAAGCAACCGAGGTCTTGCCCGTCTTCCGAGGCGATCCAGACCTGCGCCGCCGCAGGCCAGAAGTACGCCAGCCCTCCGGCCATGCCGCCATTGGGATCGGCGCAGAAGGTATCGCCGGCCTCGACGGCCGGTTTCAGGATCTGCCAGACCCGCGCATCGTCCTCTCCGCGCCGGGCTTCCTGGATCGTGACTTCCATTCATCCCACTCCTTAGGCCTAGTCTACGCCACCCCATGCGCACCACGTGACAAAGGGGACCGCAGCCCCCCTTTGTCGGTAGGATGGGTGCTCGGCACCCATCGCCTGCGTCAGTAAACCACGACCGAACGGATCGACTTGCCCTCGTGCATCAGGTCGAAGCCCTTGTTGATATCCTCGAGCGGCATGGTGTGGGTGATCATCGGGTCGATGTCGATCTTGCCGTCCATGTACCAGTCGACGATCTTGGGCACGTCCGTCCGGCCCCGCGCGCCGCCGAAGGCGGTGCCGCGCCAGACCCGGCCGGTGACCAGCTGGAACGGCCGCGTCGCGATCTCGGCCCCTGCCGGCGCGACGCCGATGATGATCGATTCGCCCCAGCCCTTGTGCGCCGATTCCAGCGCCGTGCGCATGACGTTGACGTTGCCGGTGGCGTCGAAGGTGTAATCCGCGCCGCCCTTGGTAAGCTCGACCAGATGCCCCACCAGATCGCCGTCGACCTCGGACGGGTTGACGAAGTCGGTCATACCGAACTTGGTGGCCATGTCCTTCTTGTCGTTGTTCAGGTCGACGCCGACGATCTGGTCGGCGCCGGCCAGCCGGAGCCCCTGGATTACGTTCAGGCCGATGCCGCCGAGGCCGAAGACAATGGCGCGGGCGCCGATCTCGACCTTGGCGGTGTAGATCACCGCGCCGATGCCGGTGGTGACGCCGCAGCCGATGTAGCAGACCTTGTCGAAGGGTGCGTCCTTGCGGATCTTGGCGAGGCTGATTTCAGGCAGCACGGTGTAGTTCGAGAAGGTCGAGCAGCCCATGTAGTGCAGGATCGGCGTGCCATCGAGCATCGAGAACCGCGAGGTGCCATCGGGCATCACGCCCTTGCCCTGGGTGGCGCGCACCTTCTGGCAGAGGTTGGTCTTGGGGTGCAGGCAGTATTCGCATTCGCGGCACTCGGCGGTGTAGAGCGGGATCACGTGGTCGCCGACCTTGAGGTCCTTGACGCCGGGGCCGACCTCGACCACCACGCCGGCGCCCTCGTGTCCGAGGATCGCCGGGAACAGCCCTTCGGGGTCTGCGCCCGAGCGGGTGAATTCGTCGGTGTGGCAGATGCCGGTGGCCTTGATCTCGACCAGAACCTCGCCCTCTTTCGGGCCGTCGAGGTTCACCTCCATGATCTCCAGCGGTTTGCCGGCCTCAAGGGCCACGGCGGCTTTGGTGCGCATTGTCTCGCTCTCCCTGCGTCAGATTTCGCAAGACCCTGTGGCAAAGCGGGCGCGGGATCAAGAGCGGAGAATGGCTTTACTTGTCGATGCGATAGTCCTCGTGGCAGCTGCTGCAGGCGCGGCCGATCTGCGGGATGCCGGTCTTGAGCGCGTCGAGGCTGGAGGTGTCCAGGGCAGCCGCTGCCTGTTCCAGCGCTTCCGCCTCGGCGGTGAACGCGTCCCAATCCTGCCAGATGTCCGGCAGCGCTTCGCTTTTGGGATCGGCGGCGGGGGTTTTGAAGACCTCGGGGATGGCGGCGGCGCGGGCCAGCAGCTTGTCGCGTGCGGCGGCGGCCTGTTCGGCGTCGAAGGGAGCCATGCCGCGGGCCATGCCGGCCAGCGTCTTGACCGCCGTGCCCAGTGCAGACATGCCTTCCATCCGGGCCATGACGTCCGGGTCCTTGACGCCGTTGTGGGCCAGCGCGGCCGTGGCGAGAAGGGCAGAGAGGGTAAGGGCGGTGAGAGTGGATTTCATCGGGAAGGCCTTTGGTTGGGTCGCTTTGGCCGCAAGGTGGCGCAGGCCTGTGGCGGGTGCAACCGGTCGGTCTTCACGATCGGGGGAACTTCGCCGGGACCCGGCGGTTTTCCTTGCATGACTTTGGGGGTGCCTATGCGGAATTTCGTGATCAGTGTCTGTCTTGCGGTGCTGGCGGGTTGCGACGGGGTCGCGCCGATCGGCGAGGACGGGATGACCTGCGGTGCGGACCGGTTTGCCGAGCTTGAAGGCCAGCCGGTGACGGCGGCCGAGGCGGTGCCCGAGCCGAAGCGGATCATCCGTCCGGGCGACGTGGTGACGCTGGAGTTCAACCCGGTGCGGACCAACGTGAAGGTGGATGCGGAGGACGTGATCACCGGGGTGTACTGCGGCTGACGGCTTGGCCCTGCCGCGGCGGGCTCGGCGCCGCGCTGGGCAACCGCTGACTGTTTCCGACCAAAGCCGCCCTGCCTCGACTCCTTCGTGCGCCGGTGCTACCATGGAACAAATAGCGAACAAGCTGCCTGTTCCATGTCCCGCCGCCGTATTCTCTCTCTCTGGTTTCCCCGTCTCGGGGCCGAGCGCCTGTTGCGCCGTCTGCGCAGCGAGCCTGCCTTGCAGGACGCGCCGTTCGCGGTGGTTGAAGACGTGGGCAATACCCAGATCCTGTCGTCGGTCTCGGCGGCGGCAACGGCGGAGGGAATCTTCAAGGGACAAGCGTTGCGCGATGCCCATGCGGTTTCGGCCCGGCTGCGCACGGCGCGGCGCAACCGGCAGGCCGAGGCGGGGTTTCTGGATGCGCTGATGCGCTGGGCCGGGAAGTTCAGCCCCTGGGTCACGGTGGATGGTGACGACGGGCTGCTGCTGGATATCACCGGCTGCGCGCATCTGTTCGGTGGTGAGGCCGGGCTCTGCCGGCAGCTGGCCGAGGAGACCGCCGACATGGGGCTGACCGCGCGGATCGGGCTGGCCGACAGCCGCGGCGGGGCCTGGGCGCTGGCGCGTTATGCCGGGCGCGGGGCGGCGGCGGCGCGGTCGGGCGACGACATCGACCAGGAGGCGCCAGCGACGCGGTCGCGGGCCGGCAAGCGCCGCCACTGGGAGCGTGGCGGGGCAGCACCGGCTGCGCGGCAGGCCGAGGCAGGCACGGGTGGCGTTGCCGCACCGGGCCAGACGCGGACGGCGCTGGCGGGACTGCCGGTGGCGGCATTGCGGCTGGATCCCGAGGTGGTGGCACAGCTGGCGCGGCTGGGGTTGCGGGTGATCGGCGATCTCGCGGGTCAGCCGCGGGCGGCGCTGGCGCGGCGTTTCGGGCAGGCGCTGGTGCTGCGGCTCGATCAGGCGACCGGCGCGGTGCCGGAACCGCTGTCGCCGGCGGCGCCGCCGTTCCGGTTTGCGGTCAGGATGACCTTGCCCGAGCCGATCGGGCTGGAACAGGACATGGCTGCCGGGCTCGACCGGCTGCTGGCGCGGCTGGCGCAGTTGCTGCAGGACAAGGGGCAGGGGGCGCGGACGCTGCGGCTGCAGGCATACCGCACCGACCACACCATGCAGGCCATCGAGGCGCGGCTGGCGCGGGCCTCTCAGGATCCGGACCGGCTGCGGCCGCTGCTGGCGATGAAGCTGGGTGATATCGACGCCGGGTTCGGCATCGACATGCTGCGGCTGGAGGCGGTGCAGGTCGAGCCTTTGGCGCTGCGCAGCGCGGTCGGCCACCTGGCGGCCGGCGCGGCGGTGAACGCGCGGCTGGCGGCGAACACGGCGTTGGACGACCTGATCGGGCGGCTGGGGGCGCGGGTCGGCATGGAGGCGATCACCCGGCGCCATCCCGGCGACAGCCACATCCCGGAGAAGACCGAGCAGGTGCTTGCCGCCGCCTGGTCCGAGCCTGCGGCGGCCTGGCCCCGGGGCGGGCTGTCACGGCCGTTGCGGCTCTGGCGGCCCGAGCCGCTGATCGCGGCGGATCGGCCGCTGCCGCCGGCGCGGTTTCGCTGGCGCGGGCGCGATCTGCACCTTGCGGCGGCAGAGGGGCCCGAGCGGATTGCGCCGGAGTGGTGGCTGGACGATCCCGACTGGCGCACCGGCCAGCGCGATTACTGGCGGGTGACCTGCGCCGAGGGCGACCGGCTGTGGCTGTTCTTCGCCCATGGTGCGACCATGTCGCCGGGCTGGTTCTGCCATGGCAGTTTTGCGTAGGATGGGTGCTGAGCACCCATCCTACATGTCCTTCATCGCGGCGAGAAAAGCCGCCACCTCGGCCAGCGAATTGTAGTGGCACATCGAAACCCGGATGCAGGAGGGCTGGCCCAGCGGATCGAGGATGTTGCCGGAATAGTGATCCGCCTTGCGGGTGTGGGTGCGGATGCCTTGCGCGTTGAGGGCGGCAACGATTTCTTCCGACGCGGTGCCGTCGCGCCAGAAGCTGACGAGACCTTCGCGCGCCGGGTTGTCAGCGCCACCGACGATCTGCACGCCCGGCAATTCGGCGAGGCCGGGCAGGTTGCCGGTGCCGTGCAGCATGGCTTGCGTCAGCGCCTGTTCGTGATCGTGGATGGCGGCGCCGGCGGCGAGGATACGGTCGCGGCGCGCCTCTGCGTCCGAGACCTGTTCCCCCAACCAGTCGAAGTAGTCCACCACGTCGGAGAAGGTGGCATAGGCGCCGGTGTCGCGGGTGCCGAATTCCCAGTTTTCGTCCGGGCCGCCCTGAAGCCCTTCGAGCCGCAGCTTCGACGCCCGGTCCGAGACCCAGGCGATGCCGTAGCCATGGCGCGAGAACACCTTGTAGGGCGAGATCACGTAGCCGTCGATGTCGTAGCTGTCGATGTCGATCAACCCGTGCGAGGCATGCTGGATGCCGTCGACGAAGATCAGGCAGTCGGGGGCCGTGGCGCGGATGGCCTTGACGATGCCCGGCAGGTCCATCGCCATGCCGGTCACCGGCGAGGTGTGCAGGATGGTGGCGACGGTGGTGTCCTCGGTGACGTGGGCGGCGTAAGCCTCGGGGGTGGCGAGGCCCCGGGCATCGTCATGCGGCACGGCGATATAATCGCGGCCCGACACATGCGCCCATTTCCGGGCGGCAGAGCGCGAGGCCGGGTGCTCGACGGTCGAGCCGATCACCGGGCCCTGGCGGGAACCGAGGATCATGGCGCGGAGCAGGCGGAAGGTAAGCTCGGTGCCCGACTCGCCCACGAAGAATTGTCCCGTGGACGCGCCGAAGAAGGTGGCCATGTCGGATTTGGCCGTTGCGATGGCGTCCATCAACGCGTGGGCGGCGGGGTTGTCGCGGCCCTGATTGTCGGGGATGGCGGCGAACCGTGTTGAGGTTTCGACCACCGAGTTGAGGGTCAGCGCGCCGCCGGCGTTCTCGAAAAAGATGCGCGGGCCCTGAAAGGGGCAGGTGTCGACATGGGCAAAGCGGGCGCGCACCTGCGCGAGAAGGGTGTCGGGGAACATGGGGCCTCAGTCGAACTGGCGGATGGTGATGCCGGAGGATTCCAGCGCGGCGCGGACAGAGGCCGCCAGCTCGACCGCTTCGGGCGTGTCGCCGTGCAGGCAGATGGTGTCGATCTTGGCTGGGATGTGCTTGCCCGACTCCGTGATGATGGCGCCGGCCTTGACCATCTCGGCAATGCGCGGCCCGGCGCGGTCGGCGTCATGGATCACGGCGCCGGGTTTGGACCGGTCGACCAGCGTGGCGTCGTCGTTGTAGGCGCGGTCGGCGAAGATCTCGCCCACCCAGCGGTCGCCCAGCTCTTCAACGGCGGCCTGTTGAGCGGTTTCCGCAAGCACCATGATGCGGGCCTCCGGCGCGACCTTGATCGCCGCACGATAGCAGGTCAGCGCGAGGTCGCGATCTTCGGAGCACATGTTGGCCAGCGCGCCGTGCAGCTTGATGTGGCGCACCTCGCCCCCGGCGGCGCGGGCCATGCCCTGCGCAGCGCCGATCTGGTAGGTGACGAGGTTGGACAATTCCTCCGACGACAGTTTCAGGCGGCGGCGGCCGAAACCGCGCAGGTCCTCGAAACCGGGGTGGGCGCCGAGGCCGACGCCGTTCTTCACGGCCAACGCCATGGTTTTTGCCATGGTGTCGGGGTCGCCGGCATGGAAGCCGCAGGCGATGTTGGCCGAGGTGATGGTGTCGAGCAGCGCGGTGTCATTTCCCATGACCCACGGCCCGAAACTTTCGCCCATGTCGGCGTTGAGATCGACGCGGAGGCTCATGCTCATATCCTGTGGTTTGCGGAGGTTTCGGGCAGCATAGGCAGCGCGGCCGGGGGTGCAAGGGGGCCGATCTTTGTTGAGAATGGTTCTTAATTGCATTGACATCCGGGGCCGGGGCCGCATATTGGCGCAGAGGACCCTGAAGGAGAATACGCGATGTTGAGAGCTGCGATTGCCGCACTGACGCTGGCTGTTGGCGGGCCGGTGGCGGCACAGGATTTCAAGGTGGTGACGACCTTCACGGTGATTGCCGACATGGCGCAGAACGTGGCCGGCGACGCGGCGAAGGTGGTCTCGGTCACCAAGCCGGGCGCCGAGATCCACGGCTATGAGCCGACGCCGCGCGATCTGGTGGATGCGGTGGATGCCGACCTTGTGCTGTGGAACGGCATGAACCTCGAACTGTGGTTCGAGCAGTTTCTGGGCAACCTCGGGGACAAGCCGTCGGCCACGGTCAGCGAAGGGGTCGAGGAGATCCCGATTGCGGAGGGATCCTATGAGGGCAAGCCCAACCCCCATGCCTGGATGTCGCTGGATAACGCGCTGATCTACGTGGACAACATCCGCGACGCCTTGGCCGAGCACGACCCGGACAACGCCGAGACCTATTCCGCCAATGCTGCGGCCTACAAGGAACAGATCACGCAGGCGATTGAACCGCTGCGCGAGTTGATCCAGACCGTGCCGGAAGACCAGCGCTGGCTGGCGACCTGCGAGGGCGCGTTTTCCTATCTGGCACGGGATTTCGGGCTGAACGAGGTTTACCTCTGGCCGATGAACGCCGACCAGACCGGCACGCCGCAGCAGGTGCGGCGGATGATCGACACGATCCGCGCCAAGGAAATACCGGTGGTGTTCTGCGAAAGCACGGTGAACACTGATCCGGCGAAACAGGTCGCGCGGGAGACCGGTGCGCGGTACGGCGGCGAGCTTTACGTGGACAGCCTGAGCGAAGCGGACGGTCCGGTGCCGACCTATCTGGACCTTCTCAGGGTGACGACCGAAACGGTGGTGAACGGATTGACCGGTGGCTAGGATCGAGACGGCTGAGTTCGACACGGCGGGGCTTTGGGTCCGCGATCTTGCGGTGACCTATCGCAACGGGGTGACGGCGTTGAAATCCGCGTCCTTCGCGGTGCCACGGGGGTCGATCGCGGCCCTCGTCGGCGTGAACGGAGCCGGGAAATCGACGCTGTTCAAGGCGATCATGGGGTTCCTGCCGGCCTCGAAGGGCGAGATCGGCATTCTCGGGCAGGGGGTCGCGGCCTCGCTGAGACAGGGGCTGGTGGCCTATGTGCCGCAGGCCGAGGAGGTCGACTGGACCTTTCCGGTGCTGGTCGAGGACGTGGTGATGATGGGCCGCTATGGCCGGATGGGGATGCTGCGCATCCCCTCGGCCAAGGACAAGGCGGCGGTCAAGGCGGCGCTCGACCGGGTCGGGATGCAGGGCTATCGCAAGCGCCAGATCGGCGAGTTGTCGGGCGGCCAGCGCAAGCGGGTGTTCCTGGCGCGGGCGCTGGCGCAGGAGGGCCAGGTGATCCTGCTGGACGAGCCTTTCACCGGCGTCGATGTGCAAACCGAGGAGGCGATCATCGCGCTGCTGCGCGAGTTGAGGGCCGAGGGCAAGGTGATGCTTGTGTCGACGCACAACTTGGGTTCCGTGCCCGAGTTCTGCGATCAGGTGGTGCTGGTGAAAGGCACGGTACTGAACTACGGCCCGACCGAAGAGGTGTTCACGCGCGAGAACCTCGAGGCGGCCTTTGGCGGCGTGCTGCGGCACTTCGTCCTCGGCGGCGCCGACCTGCATGACGATGAGGACACGCGGGCGGTCACCATCCTGTCGGACGACGAGCGGCCTTTCGTGATGTACGACGATCAGGCGCGGACCCAGCACGCGGCCGAGGACGCGGCGAACGACAACGGGGACGAGACGTGAGCACGCTGCTCGAGCCCTTCGCCTATGGCTACATGACCAACGCGATGTGGGTCTCGGCGCTGGTCGGCGCGGTCTGTGCGTTCCTATCGGCCTACCTGATGCTGAAGGGCTGGTCCCTGATCGGTGACGCGCTTTCGCATTCGATCGTGCCGGGGGTGGCGGGGGCCTATATGCTGGGGCTGCCGTTTGCGCTGGGCGCCTTTCTGTCGGGCGGTCTGGCGGCAGCGGCGATGCTGTTCCTGAACCAGCGGACCGGGCTGAAGGAGGATGCGATCATCGGCATCATCTTCACCAGCTTCTTCGGGCTGGGGCTGTTCATGGTGTCGGTCTCGCCGGTGTCGGTGGACGTGCAGACCATCATCCTTGGAAATATCCTTGCGATCACGCCGGAGGACACGCTGCAACTGGCGATCATCGGTTTCGTGTCGCTGGCGGTGCTGCTGTGGAAATGGAAGGACCTGATGGTGGCCTTCTTCGACGAGACACATGCGCGGAGCATTGGCCTCAGGCCCGAGCGGTTGCGGTTCGTGTTCTTCGTGCTGCTGAGCGCCTCTTGCGTGGCGGCGTTGCAGACGGTGGGGGCCTTTCTGGTGATTGCCATGGTGGTGACGCCGGGCGCCACCGCCTATCTGCTGGCGGACCGGTTTCCGGTGCTGCTGACGATCAGCGTGGCAATCGGCGCGGTAACGTCCTTCGTGGGGGCCTATGCGTCCTATTTCCTTGATGGCGCGACGGGCGGGATCATCATCTGCTTCCAGACGGCACTGTTCCTGCTGGCGTTCTTCTTTGCGCCGAAGCACGGGTTGCGGGCGGCGAAGGCCCGCGCGGCCGAGGCGCTGCGGGAGGCGTGATGGACCAGCTGGCGATGCCGTTCCTGTTTCCCTTCATGCAGAACGCCTTTCTGGTGGCGCTGCTGCTGGCGCCGCCGACAGCGATCCTGAGCTGCTTTCTGGTGCTCAAGGGCTGGTCGCTGATGGGCGACGCGGTGAGCCACGCGGTGCTGCCCGGCGTGGTGCTGGCCTACATGCTGGGCATTCCGCTTATCATCGGGGCCTTCGTGGCCGGGATGACCTGTGCGCTGGCAACGGGGTATCTGAACGCCAACAGCCGGGTGAAGCAGGACACGGTGATGGGGGTGGTGTTCTCGGGGATGTTCGGCCTGGGAATGGTGCTTTACGTCAAGGTTCAGACCAACGTGCACCTCGATCACATCCTGTTCGGCAACATGCTGGGGGTCGGCGCGGCGGACCTGTGGACGGCGGGCATCGTGGGGGCGTTCGTGACCTTCGTGCTGGTGCTGAAATGGAAGGACCTGCTGCTGCATGCCTTCGATCCGGCGCAGGCGCAGGCCATCGGGTTGCCGGTGGGCTGGTTGCACTACGGCATGCTGTCGATCCTGTCGCTGACCATCGTCGCGGTGCTGAGCGCGGTGGGGCTGATCCTGGCGATCGGGCTGCTGATCTCACCCGGGGCGATCGCGTTCCTGCTGACGCGGGAGTTCCGGCACATGCTGGCGGTGGCCGTGGGGGTGAACCTGACGGCGATGCTGGGCGGGGTCTATGCGAGCTTCTGGCTGGACAGCGCACCGGCGCCGACCATCGTGCTGATGCTGACGTTATGGTTCATCGGCGCGTTTCTCTGGCGGCAATGGCGCAATGCGCGGCGGGAACGGACTGTATGACGGCGCCGGCGGTGGCGCTTGCGGGAATGCGGGAGCCTCCGGCGGGAGTTTTTCCGGCAAGATGAAGCGGGAGGAGCGTGACATGGCGCGGGTCGGGTTTATCGGAACGGGGCATATTTCGGCGCCGATGGCGCGGGCCTTGGCGCGGGCCGGTCATGAGGTGAGGGTGTCGGAGAGAAACCGCGAGACCTCGGCCAGGCTGGCGGCGGCGGGTCTGGGGATCACGGTGGCCGAGAACCAGGCCGTCGTGGAGGGCAGCGAGGTGGTGATCCTGTGCCTGCGTCCGGGGGTATGGCGCGAGGTGGTTTCGGCATTGGCCTTCCGGGACGGACAGCAGGTGGTGTCGGTGATGGCCGGGGTGTCTCTGGCGGAGTTGGGCGAGGTCTGCGCGCCGGTGACGCGGCTTTCAGTGACGATCCCCTACGGCTTTGTCGAACATGGCGGCTGTCCCTTGCCGGTGGCGGGGGACGCAGGCGCGATGCAGGCCCTGTTCGGGCCGATGAACCCGGTGTTGCCGGTGGCGGAGGATGCCATTCCGGCGCATTTCGCGGCCTCGACGCTGGTGACCGGGGTGCTGCAAATGCTGGAAACCGGGGCCGGCTGGCTGGCAGGCCGTACCGGAGACGCGGACGCGGCCGAGCTTTACGTGGCGCGGCTGGTGACGGGGTTTCTTCAGAGCACGCCGCTCGACCGCGCCGGTCGGCTGGCCGAGGAAAAGTGGGCGCTGGCCTCACCCAAGACGCTGAACAGGCAGATGGTGGAGGGCGTGGGCCTGGGCGACCTGCCGGAGGTTCTGGCGCGGATCGAGCGCAGCATGGACTAGGCCTCACGATTGACCGGTGCGAAATTCCGGTCAAGATAATCAACATGAAACTGCGCGATCACGAGGTGATGTCGGCGGACGAAGCCCGCGACCTGCTGAAGGTCAGCGCGCAGACGCTTTATGCCTACGTCAGCCGTGGCCATATCCGGTCGTTCCAGCATCCGGGCGATGCGCGCAGATCGCTGTATGTCCGCGAAGACGTTGAATCCTGGGCGGCGCGGAAGGCGCGCGGACGCACGCGCACCGCAGTGCGGCTGGAGCGCGGCGCGCGGGCGCCCCTGATCACGGAGGTGCGGGACGGGCGGCCGTTCTATCGCGGGAAGGATGCGCTGGCGCTGTCGCGCACGATGTCGTTCGAGGCGGTGACGGCGCTGTTGCTGGGACGCACCCTGACGGCTGCGCGGCCGGACAAGATGCCCCTGCTGGCCGCTCCGGAAGCGCTGCCGCGGATGTTGATGGCGCTGGCCCGGAGGGTGGCGGACCCGGAGGTCACGCCGCTCGACCTGGTGCAGGCACTGGTCAACGCGGTGACGCGGCAGCGCGGGATCGGGCCGGTCGAAGAGCAGTTGGCCGAGGCCTGGGAACTGGCCGACGACGAGGGAGACCTGTTGCGGCGGGTGCTGGTGCTGTGCGCGGATCATGCGCCGGACGCATCATCCCATGCCTGCCGGGTGACTGCCTCGACCGGTGCGGGGCTCGCCGCCTGCCTGGTCAGCGGGCTGGCGGCGCTGTCGGGCAGGGGCGACGGGGTCGTCCGGGCGCTGGAGACGATGCGCGCGGTACGCGACAAGCTGCCGGAGGATGTGCCGGCAGGGTTCGGGCAGTTGTCGTCAGAGGCCGATCCCCGGGTCGACGAGATATTCCGGGTGCTTCCGCTGGAGCCGGACTGGGAAAGGGTGGTCGCGTGGCTGGCCGAGCGCGGAGTCTGTCCGGGCCTCGACCTGGCGCTTGCGCATGTGGTGACGGTACTGGACCTGCCGGAGCAGGCGGGGCTCGAGCTTTTCGCGCTGGGGCGCTGTGCCGGGTGGATGGCCCATGCGGAGGAGCAGGCAGCCAGCGGCGCGGTGATCGGGCCGGGTTAGATCCCGGGCGGGTCGCCGGGGTCGCGGCTGCCGGGGACCGGCATGTGCAGGGCCTTGCAGATGTCGCGCAGGGCCGAGCGGAGGCCCTCTTCGAGCGTCGGGTGGTAATAGGGGCGGTTGTCGAGCAGGTCGCTGGCGGTGGCGCCGGTTTCGATCGCCCAGGCCAGCAGGTGTCCGAGATGCTCCGCGCCCGGGCAGAACAGGCTGGCGCCGGTGATGCGGCCTTCGGGGGCAGAGGCGTAGAGGCGCAGGAGACCGACGTTGCGAGCCTCGACCCGCGCGCGGCCCTGATCGGTGTAATGCGAGGTGCCAGTGTGGCCGTCGCCCTCGGGCGGGTGTCCGATGGACACCACGGGCGGGTCGGTAAAGGTGATGGTAAACGGCACGCGGCAGTCGGTCTTGACCACGGCGGGAAAGGCCACCGCATTGCGCCCGGCCACGGCACCCTCAAGCGAGGCTTCGTGAAGTACCGGGCGCATGCCGTTCACGTCGCCTGCCATGAAAATGGGCGCGTCGCCGCACTGCATGGTGGTGGGGTTGATGTCGGGCAGGCCCTTGTCGTTCAGTTCGAGGCCGGTGGCTTCGAGATCGAGCCCGTCCAGTTGCGGCGGCCGACCGGCGGCAAGAAGCACCTTGTCGAAGGTGTCGGTCTGGCCCTCGATGGCGAGGCGGACCTTGCCGTCGTGCACACTGGGCTGAGGATCGGTGCCGAGGTGCAGGGTCAGGTCCTGCGACAGGGTGTTCTGAAGCGCCCGCTGCACGGTCTGGTCGCGCATGGCCGCCAGCGTGGTTTCGCGGTCGTAGAGCGCCACGCGCACGCCGAGGCGGGCCATGGCCTGCGCCAGTTCCACGCCGATGGCGCCGCCGCCAATGACGGCAAGGCTTCCGGGCAGGTCGTCCAGTTCGAAGATGGTGCGGTTGGTGAGCACAAGGTCGCCGAGATCTTGGTAAGGCTCAGGGATCATAGGCGCGGACCCGGCGGCGATGATGACGGACTTCGCCTGCACGGTGCGGCCATCGTCGAGCGCGAGGTCGGTGGGGCCGGTGAAGCGGGCGCAGGCCTGGATGCAGGTGCCGTCAGGCAGTTCGTCGAAGCTTTCACGGGTGTGGGAGGCGAAGTCGTCGCGGAGGTCCTGGACGCGCTGCATGACGGCGGGTCCGTCAATGGCGACCTCGCCGGTGCGGATGCCGAAGGTGTCGCTGTTGCGCGCGGCATGGGCAGATTTCGCGGCGGTGATCAGAAGCTTGGACGGCATGCAGCCCACGGTGGCGCAGACGGTGCCGGCGAAATCGGGGTCGATCAGCAGGGTTTTGGCCCCGTGGCCGCGCGCGTTGCGTTCTGCGGCGAGCCCTGCGGTGCCCGCACCGATGATCGCCACGTCGCATGTCAGATCGGCCATGTTGGTCCCCTCAGGTTGCGGGGACACAACGTGTTGCGGGCGGGGTGGTTCCCTGCCCTTGGCCTTAGCCGCGGGAAGCCTTTTCGGCGATGCCGGAAGTGCCCTGCCGACGGGCGAGTTCGGCCAGAACGTCGTCGAGCGGCACGTCGCGGGCGGCGAGCATGACAAGGAGGTGATAGAGCACGTCGGCGGCTTCGTCCCGGAGGTTGTCGCGGTCGTTCTTCACCGCGGCAATGATCGCTTCCACCGCCTCTTCGCCGAACTTCTCGGCGCATTTCTCGGGCCCCTTCGCCAACAGCTTGGCGGTCCAGGAACTGTCGGGATCGGCGCTTTTGCGGGCGGCGATGGTGGCCGCGAGATCGTGCAGGGTGCTCATGTCAGCCTCATCGGGATGCCGCTGTCGATCATGTGCTGTTTGGCCTCGGCGATGGTGTAGTCGCCGAAATGAAAGATCGAGGCGGCGAGCACCGCAGAGGCGCCGCCCTCGAGCACGCCGTCGACGAGGTGATCGAGGGTGCCGACCCCGCCAGAGGCGATCACCGGGACCGACACGGCGTCCGAGATCGCGCGGGTCAGCGGCAGGTTGAAACCGGCCCGCGTGCCGTCGCGGTCCATCGAGGTGAGCAGGATTTCCCCGGCGCCCTTCTCGGTGACCAGTTCGGCGAATTCCACCGCGTCGATGCCCGTGGGCTTGCGGCCGCCGTGGGTGAAGATCTCCCACTTGCCGGGGCTGACGGTCTTGGCGTCGATGGCGCAGACGATGCACTGGCTGCCGAACTGGTCGGCAGCCTCGGCGATGACGTCGGGGTTGGCCACGGCGGCGGAGTTGAAGCTGACCTTGTCCGCACCCGCCAGCAGCAGCTTGCGGACATCGGCGGCGGTGCGGACGCCGCCGCCCACGGTGAGCGGGATGAAGCATTGCTCGGCGGTGCGCTGCACCACGTCCATCATCACGCCGCGGTTTTCGTGGGTGGCGTGAATGTCGAGGAAGCAGAGCTCATCCGCGCCCGCCGCGTCATAGGCACGGGCCGATTCCACCGGGTCGCCGGCATCGCGCAGGTCGACGAAGTTGACGCCCTTGACGACGCGGCCGTCGGCAACGTCGAGACAGGGGATGATGCGGGTCTTGAGCATGGGGTCTCATACGGCGCGGCGCGGCAGGGGGCAAGCGGGGCGTTGCAAATCGCGGCGGCTTGGGAAATGGTATACCAAAGTTCGGAGGAACACGGGATGACGGAATTTGCGCGCTATCCGAGCCTGCGCGGGCGGTCGGTGCTGGTGACCGGGGGAGCTTCGGGGATCGGGGCGGACATGGTGCGCGGCTTTGCCGGGCAGGGCGCGCGCGTCGGTTTCATCGACCTCGACGCGACGGCCGGCGCGGCACTGTCGGAGGAGCTTGGCGTGGCCTTCGCGGCCTGCGACCTGCGTGACATCGGGGCCCTTAGGGCGGCGGTGGCCGGACTGGCGGAACGTGTGGGCGCGCCGACCGTGCTGGTCAACAACGCGGCGCGGGACGACCGGCATGACTGGCGCGATGTGACCGGGGATTATTGGGACGACCGGATGGCGACCAACCTGCGGCATCAGTTCTTTGCGATCCAGGCGGTTGCGCCCGGGATGATCGAGGCCGGCGGCGGGTCGATCGTCAACATGGGGTCGTGCAGCTGGAAGCAGGGCATGGGCAACATGCCGGCCTACACCACAGCCAAGGCGGCGGTGCACGGGCTGACGCGGTCGATGGCGACGGCGCTGGGGCCGCACCGCATAAGGGTCAACACAGTGGTGCCGGGCTGGGTGATGACCGAACGGCAGAAGACGCTCTGGGCGACGCCAGAGGCTTTGCAGGAAAACCTAGACACGCAGTGCCTGAAGGAGCTGATCCAGCCGGGCTACGTAACGCAGATGGTGCTGTTTCTTGCGGCCGAGGATTCGGCGATGTGCACCTCGCAAGAGTTCCTTGTGGAAGCGGGGTTGCTGTGACGGGGCGCGGCCCCCGTCAAAGCCAGCACTGCGGCGTTTTCAGACAGACGACGGGCCCGAGAGCGGCCGGGCCGTGCGCAGGGCGGCGCGGTTCAGCAGCGCGACCAGCAGCGCGAAGAACGGCGCGGAGAGGACGTAGCTGAGCAGGATCAGGCGCATGTGCGGCGCGGCGGCGGTGAAGGCTGCGGTGACGGAGGGGCCACCGGCACAGGCCGCGAAGTCGCCATAGAGGCCGCCATCGCAGAGCAGGCTTGGCAGCAGGGCGAGGCCGGTCAGCAGCGACCAGACCGCACCGGCCCAGAGGGCGATGGCGCGCGCGGCGCGGTGCGGGTGTTGCCGGGCCGTGACCGCCGAGATCGCCGCGGGGGCGATCACGAAAAAGGCGAGGAGGGCGTCGCTGAGCATGGGCGCTCCGGTTTGGCCGGGATTATGCGGCCATTATGGAGAGCGCCTCGCGCAGGTCAATCGCACCGTCATAGAGCGCGCGGCCGGAGATCGCACCGTTGAGCGGGGCGCCGCAGGTCTTCAGCGCGCGCAGGTCGTCGAGTGAGGAGACGCCGCCGGAGGCGATGACAGGGATGGACACGGCGTTGGCCAGCGCCGCCGTGGCCTCGATGTTGGGGCCCTGCATGGCACCGTCGCGATTGATGTCGGTGTAGATGATCGCGGCGACACCGGCGTCTTCGAAGCTTCGCGCCAGATCGGTAACCAGCACGTCGGTTTCTTCGGCCCAGCCCTTGGTGGCGACGCGGCCGTCGCGGGCGTCGATGCCGACGGCGACCTGTCCGGGGAAGGCGCTGGCGGCTGCGCGCACCAACGCGGGATCCTCGACGGCGACGGTGCCGAGGATGACGCGGGCAAGCCCCTTGTTCAGCCAGCTTTCGATGGTGGCCATGTCGCGGATGCCGCCGCCCAGCTGGGTGGGCACCGCGGTGGCGGCGAGGATCGCCTCGACCGCGCCGGCGTTGACGGGCGCGCCGGCAAAGGCGCCGTTCAGATCGACGAGATGCAGCCATTCGCAGCCCGCATCGACGAAGGCGCGGGCTTGGGCGGCGGGGTCGTCGTTGAAGACCGTCGCCTTGTCCATATCGCCGCGCAGCAGACGCACGGCGTTGCCGTCCTTGAGGTCGATGGCCGGGTAGAGGATCATGAGCGTCGGAACCCTTGGTGTCGCAATAGCGAGGGCGTTTTGCATGTTAAGCGTCGGATTGCAATGGACCCCACGTCACACTTGCCAGTCGCGGCATATGACTCTCAGGATTGCATCATCACTCAGGGAGGACGAGAGATGAAAAAATTCGCGATGGCCTGTGCCGCACTGGCGCTGACGGCAGGGGCGGCAGTGGCCGATCCGGTGCTGGGCGTCTGGCAGACCGAGCCCGACGATGGCGCCTATGCGCATGTCACCATGAAGCCCTGTTCGGGCAAGGTCTGTGGCGTGATCAGCCGGACCTTCAACGCCGGCGGCGAATACGATTCGCCCAACAAGGGCAAGACGCTGGTGATCAACATGGTGCCCAATGGCGGCGGCAAGTATTCCGGCAAGGTCTGGCGGCCGTCGAACGACAAGATCTATACCGGCAAGATGACGCTGAGCGGCAATGCCTTGAAATTGCAGGGATGCGTCGCGGGCGGATTGCTGTGTTCGTCGCAGAACTGGTCGCGGATCCAGTAGGGTGCGCCACTGGGGGCAGGTGTCGGGAAGCGCCTGCCCCGCAACGATGACGGGAGATCCCGGATCATGTCCGGGATCGGCGGCGCGCCTGGGGGTGCGTGGACATGAAAAAGCCTGCCGCGCGGTGCGGGGCAGGCGGATGTCTCGGAGCGGAACGG
The DNA here is from genome assembly GCF_056858395.1 of Litorisediminivivens sp. KMU-197. Classification (NCBI taxonomy): domain Bacteria; kingdom Pseudomonadati; phylum Pseudomonadota; class Alphaproteobacteria; order Rhodobacterales; family Paracoccaceae; genus Litorisediminivivens; species Litorisediminivivens sp. KMU-197. The sequence goes on from NZ_JBXEQG010000002.1 coordinate 383,109, forward strand.
CCGGTGTCAGGCGGCCTTCATCGCCTCGTGTTCGGTCAGGATCGTGTAGAGCGTGGAGCTGTCGTGGTTGGCGCGCAGCTTGGTGCAGACCGCTGCATCGCGCAGCAGGCGCGACACCCGGGCCAGCGCCTTGAGGTGTTCGACGCCTGCGTCCTCGGGCGCGAAAAGGCCGAAGACCAGATCCACCGGCTGACGGTCGACCGAATCAAAGTCGATCGGCTTTTCCAGCAGCAGGAAGCACCCGACGACGCTGTCGATGCCGCTGATCCGGGCATGCGGCAGGGCGACGCCGTGGCCAACGCCGGTCGGGCCAAGGCTTTCGCGTTCCAGAAGCGCTTCGACCGCGGTCGAGCCGTCGATGCCGTAGGCATGACGCGCCAGTTCGGCGACGTCATGCATCAGGCGCTTCTTGCTCGAACAGGTCGTGGAGACCCGGATCGCCTCGGGCTTCAGCAGTTCAGAAAGTTCCATGTCTTGCCTGTATTAAAGTCCCCTGAACGATCCGCGACCCACGTCAGGCCTGCTCTTGCGGTTCAATCCAGCCGATATTGCCGTCATCGCGACGATAGACGACATTCAGACCCTTCTTTTCGTTCCGGAACACAAGAACAGGCGCCCCGGCGATTTCCATTTGCATCACCGCTTCACCCACCGTGAGTGCGGGAATGTCGGTCTTCATCTCGGCGACGATCATCGGTTGCAGGCTGTCCGGCTCCGAATCTTCGTCGACCCCATCGCTGGCGAGGATATACGACGACGCCCCGAATGTTTCAACCGGCTCGCTCCGGTCCTTGTGATGGTCCTTCAGGCGGCGCTTGTAACGGCGCAGCTGCTTTTCCATCTTGTCGGCGCAGCTTTCGAAAGCTGCATAAATTTCAGTGTCATGCGCCTTGGCCTGAGCGGTCAGGCCGGTCGACAGATGCACTGTGGCTTCGCAGACATATTCATGCGCTGCCTTGGAGAACACCACGTTGGCGTCTGTCGGACGTTCGGCGTATTTCTGCATCACGGCCCCCAGCCCATCCTGAACGTGGGTTTGCAGGGCTGCCCCAATGTCGATTTGCTTGCCGGTTATTTGATAGCGCATCTCGGGTCCTTCTTATTGTTCCGGTGGCACGTCGGGCGCGGGGCTGCGTGGAACAGCCCAGCCGGATCAGGCACCATCTTGGGAAACTGACGCAGTTACTGACTTCATTGTACTCACCCATCCTGCAGGCAGGAGCGCGACGTCTGACACGGAAAGCCACTCGTGCGTCATGCCTCTATTTGAGGACAGGCAAAGCCTGTCTGTCAATGACCTCTGCAAAGATTATGGGTGGATTCGTAAGCGAAAGGTAAAAATCGCCGGGCGTCACGAGATCGAGAACTGATCGCCCAGATAGACGCGCCGGACATTTTCATTCTGAACCACCTCGTCGGGCGTGCCGGACATCAGCACCTTGCCGTCGTGCAGGATGTAGGCGCGGTCGACGATCTCGAGCGTTTCGCGGACGTTGTGATCGGTGATCAGGACGCCGATGCCACGGTGCGACAGGTCGGCCACGAGGCTGCGGATATCGCCCACGGAGATCGGATCGACACCGGCGAAGGGCTCATCGAGCAGCAGGTACTTGGGTTCGGCGGCCAGGCAGCGGGCGATTTCGACCCGGCGGCGTTCGCCGCCCGACAGCGCCAGCGCGGGGGCGCGGCGGAGGTGCTCGATGTGGAATTCCGACAGCAGTTCTTCCAGCCGCTCGCGGCGGCGATGGGCCTTGGGCACGGCAATGTCGAGGATGGCGCGGATGTTGTCTTCGACGGTCATGCCGCGGAAGATCGACATTTCCTGCGGCAAATAGCCGATGCCCAGCTTGGCGCGTCGATACATCGGCATCGAGGTGACGTCCTGTCCGTCGATGATGACTTTGCCGCCCTCGGGGAAGACAAGGCCGGCGACTGAGTAGAAGGTCGTTGTCTTGCCCGACCCATTGGGGCCCAGAAGCGCCACCACCTCGCCGCGCTGCAGCTCCATGCTGACGTCGCGGATCACCACCTTCTTGCGGTAGCTCTTGCGCAGGTGGTCGATGCGGAGGCCGGCGGAGCCTTCGGTCAGGGTCAGCTCTGGCTCGGGCATTACTGGCCGGCGTCGCTGCTGGGCTGGATCACGGTCTTGACCCGTCCGGACATCTGCGCCGTGCCTGCGTTGAGGTCGGCGACCATGCGCTCGGCGGTCAGCGCGTTGCCGCCCTGGGTCAGCAGCACGTTGCCGGTCATCACCACGGTGCCGGCCTCGACGTCATAGTCGGCGCTGTCGCCCTCGGCCGCCTCTTCGCCGGACACCAGCGTCACGCCGCCACGCGCTTCGAGCCGGGCGATGCCCGAGCGGTCGGAATTGTAGACCACCAGCACCCGCGGGGCCGAGAGCCGCATGTCGCCCTGGCCCACCACCACGTTGCCGGTAAATTCCGCGGTGCCGTCTTCCTGATTGACCGCAAGGTTGTCGGCGGTGACTTCGACCGGAGCGTCGGGATCGGCCTGTATCGTGCCAAAGCCCACTTGCGCGTTCTGTGCAAATGCGAAGGCGGGCAGCAGCGCAATCAGGCAGACCGCGAGGATACGAATACCGGTCATGGAGTATCACTTTCTACGTCACGGGTGGCTTTTGCGGGGTGATATACCAGTTTCACCCCCTTTGTGAAAAACAATTGAACGTCACCGTGGGTTCCGGCCTCGCGGATGCGGAATGCGCCGGCGGTGAGGTCTCCGATCGGGCCTGTCGCGGTCACCCCGCCGGGGGCGTCGGCGGTGACCGAGCGCAGCGCGGACCGCAGGGCATCGGTGCGCACCACGTAGCCGGAGGAGCTGTCGATCACCACGTCGCCGGTCAGGTTCAGCCGGTCGGCGGGTTCGTTCACCGCCGCGGTCTTGGCGACGATGTGGATGCGCGAGCCGTCGGTGAGGTGGAAGGCGGCATCGAGCCGGTCGGCGATGACCCCCGCCGGGTCCTCGGGCATCGGGCGGGCATGATCGGCGGTGACAAGCACCGCATGGCCCTCGGGCGTACTGCCGGTGTAGTAGGGCGCGGTGACGCTGTCGCTTTCGGGGATCTCCGAGGCGTCGCCGAGGAAGGTCAGGTCGGGGTCTTCGTTGACCGAGCGCGACAACAGGAACACGGTCGACAGCAGCGCCAGCGCAGTCAGCGGCAGCAAGACCTTGAGGCCGGCCACGATACTGGAATGGAGCGACTCTCGCATGGTCGGGCGGGTTCCTGTTGGATCGGCTTATACTTAAGCGCGGCGGGGCCGGGTGCAAAGGCGCCTTAATGCGCGAAGATGTCGGTGTCCGGCCAACCGGCGAGATCCAGCCGGGCGCGGGTGGGCAGGAAGTCGAAGCAGCTTTGTGCCAGATCGTTGCGGCCTTCGCGGTCGAGCCGTGCATTCAATTCATCGCGCAGCTGGTGCAGGTAAAGCACGTCCGAGGCTGCATAGTCGATCTGCGCGCGGGTGAGCGCCTCGGCGCCCCAGTCGGAGGATTGCTGCTGCTTCGAGATGTCGATGCCGAGCAGTTCCTGGATCAGGTGCTTCAGCCCGTGGCGGTCGGTATATGTGCGGACGAGTTTGCTGGCGATCTTGGTGCAATAGACCGGCGCGGCGAGGGTGCCGAAAGCGTTGTGGAGCGCGGCGATGTCGAACCGGCCGAAGTGAAACAGCTTGAGCACCGCCGGGTCGGCCAGCATGCGGCAGAGGTTCGGGGCTTCGGTCTGGCCTTTCGCGACCTGCACGAGGTGCGCGGCGCCGTCGCCCGAGGACATCTGCACCACGCAGAGACGGTCGCGGTGCGGGTTGAGGCCCATGGTTTCGCAATCCATGGCGACCACCGGCCCGAGATCGAGCCCGTCGGGAAGATCGCCCTGATAGAGTTGATGCGCCATGGCCGTGGGCTCCTGTAGGAAATGTGCCATGGGAATAGTAGTTTGGCGGGTGCGATGCAATGACGGCCCCGGCCGCCGGATGCCCGAATCACTTTGCCGCAATATCGCCGCAAATTTTTCCCGAATTTGTCCAATCCCCGGATCCGGGGGGTATTGATGACGCCGATAATCGCGTTTTGATGGGCTATCGCAAATAAATATTCAAGTTCTCGTATGGGTCATCGACGGCAATTTTGAATAGCCAAATGCCCTAGCGGAAACCGCGGGGCCCAGGGATTCCGGACCTGAGATTGGCGTCAATAGCCAGAGTTTTTTGCAAGTTGAACGCAGGGTCACGGAATTTTCAGGATCAGTATTGTGGTGCGTATTCGGCGTTATTCGGAAAAATCGCATGGCATTGTTTCGCCAATTTCGACAATTGCAATCGCTTTGCACGTCCGGCGTGTGTGGTGGCACTGCCGCATTCCCCGGACGTCCCCGGACCCTTGCCGGCGCCGGCGGTTGGGTACCGAATCGTAGCTTTGGCGGGATGGTCCGCTGTGCCGGCTTGGGGCGCCCGTATCGCGCCGATGCAGTACCGTGGCGCACCTTGACGGGACCGGTGCACCGCGCCAGATTTGACGAAGTCGAGCAAGACAGAGCTTCAATCGTGGCAAAATCTTGCAAACGGCACTTGGGGGTTGGTGCTTTCACTCTGGAGTGAGGGAAAAGGGTCAATAGTCTGTAATCGGCACGGTAAGAGCGCTGCTCGGCCCTGTCGTGACATGATATGTACATGAGGACGTACGGCACATCGCACCGGCACCGGTGCGACTGTCCGCGTGTGTCCGTCAGACTGGAAGCCTGAGCTTCGCTTCGTCGATGACCGCCTTGGAGGGCACAACATTGACACTGCACATGCGTTCGGTGGGACCTGCTGCCGGAACAACGGAAGACTTGCTGGCTGGCTCTATCGACCCGCTTCACCGCGGCGTCTATCGGCAGTTCGCCAAACGGCTGATTGACATCGGGATCGTGCTGCTGGCCCTCATCCCCGTGTTGATGATCCTGCTGCCGCTGTGCCTGATGGTGGCCATGGACGGACATTCGCCGCTGTATCGGCAAGAGCGGATCGGCCGTGGCGGGCGCGTGTTCCGGATGTGGAAGTTGCGATCCATGGTGCCGGATGCCGACGTGCAGTTGCAGGCACACCTCAACGCCTGTCCGCAGGCGCGGGCCGAGTGGAGCCGCAGCCAGAAATTGCGCGACGATCCCCGGATCACCGCGGTGGGCAGCCTGATCCGCAAGAGTTCCCTCGATGAGTTGCCGCAGCTGTTCAACGTGCTCCGGGGCGACATGTCGCTGGTGGGGCCCCGCCCGATGATGGTGAGCCAGCGGTCGATCTATCCCGGCACGGCATATTTCGCGATGCGGCCGGGGATCACCGGAATCTGGCAGACGTCGGCCCGCAACGAGGCCAGCTTTTCCGAGCGTGCGATCTTTGACGCGCGGTATTTCCGCGAGTTGTCCTTTGTCACGGACCTGCGGCTGATCGGACGGACCTTTCACGTGGTGCTGAAGGGCACCGGGCACTGACATCCTCGACCTTCCGAACGGGCGGTGCTAGGCCGGGCGCGCAATCGCGGCCCGGCCGCGCGACCCGGATTGGAGGCATGTGATGACCCTGAACGTATACCTGAGCGGAGAGATCCACACCGATTGGCGCGAACAGATCATCGAGGGCGCGCATGGCCTTGACGTGGTGTTCTCGGCACCGGTGACCGATCACGCGGCAAGCGACGATTGCGGCGTGGCGATCCTGGGTGGTGAAGACAACAAGTATTGGCATGACCACAAGGGTGCCATGATGAACGCCATCCGCACCCGCAAGGGCATCGAGGAGGCGGACGTTGTGGTGGTGCGCTTCGGCGAGAAGTACCGACAGTGGAACGCGGCCTTCGATGCCGGCTATGCGGCGGCACTGGGCAAGTCGCTGATTGTGTTGCAGCAACCCGATCACGACCACGCGCTGAAGGAGGTCGACGCGGCGGCGCTGGCGGTGACGCGCGAGCCGTCGCAGGTGGTCGATATCCTGCGCTACGTGCAGACCGGCAAGCTGCCGGGCTGAGCGGCGACGGCTGGACGCGGGCGGACGCCTGCGCCCGCCCGTCCCACGGGGCTGCGCAGGGCCGGGTGGACCTGCCCCAGCGTAAGCCCTTGGCGAAAAGTCTTGCTTGCGCTTTGGACAGGCGCAACCCTGCCGGCGTAGGCAAGCCAGCGAGGGACGGCAGACATGATCAAGGAATTCCGAAACTTCATCGCCAAGGGCAATGTCATGGACATGGCGGTCGGCATCATCATTGGGGCCGCCTTTACCGCCATCGTGCAATCGGTGGTGCATGACCTGATCAACCCCATCGTCGGCCTGTTCACCGGCGGCATCGACTTCACCGATCAATACGTGGTGCTCGCGGGCGAGGCGCCTTCGGACACCAGCCTTGAGGCGGCGCGCGAGGCGGGTGGGTCGATCTTCGCCTATGGTGCCTTTCTCATGGCGGTCATCAACTTCCTGATCATCGCCTTCGTGGTCTTCATGCTGGTCAAGATGGTCAACCGGGTGAAAGATGCGGCCATGCGCGAGGAAGAGCCCGACACCCCCGCCGAAGCCAAGCCGGCGGGACCCACGCAACTGGACGTGCTGTTGGAAATCCGTGACCATCTGAAGCGCGAATGACCCCTGCTCCCGTGGCGGGGCGTACCGGGGAGGGCCTGACATGGGACAGCCGGACCGACGCGCCGGCATCTGGTTCGACAAGCGCACGCGCTGGCAGGGCGAACTGCGGGCGCTGCGCGACATCATGCTGGGCTGCGCGGTGGACGAGGCTTTCAAGTGGCGCGGGCCGGTCTATTGCGCGCATGGCAGCAACGTGGCGATCCTCTGGGGCTTCAAGGAGCACTGCGCGCTGGGGTTCTTCAAGGGCGTTCTGCTGGACGATCCCGAGCGGTTGCTGATTGCGCCGGGCGAGAACTCGCGCTCGGCGCGGATGATCCCGTTCTCCAGCGAAGGCGAAATCCGGCGGTTGCAGGCGGTGATCGAGGATTATGTGGGGCAAGCGGTGGCGCATGCGGCGGCCGGGTTGAAGGTCGACCTGCCGAAGGACGATTTTAAGCTGCCCGAGGAACTGGCGGTTCGGTTGGCCGGCGATCCCGCATTGCAGGCGGCGTGGGCGGCGCTGACCCCGGGACGGCGGCGGGGTTACGTGCTGCAAATATCCGGCGCCAAGCAGGCCAAGACGCGGGAGGCGCGGATCGACAAATGGGCGCCCCTGATCCTTGCAGGCAAGGGGATGCACGACCGCTAGGGCGCCTCGGGAAACACCTTTACCTTTGGCATCCTGCGACCGGCCTGGGATTAGGGCTTCGGCGGGCGCGGCGTCAGCGACATAAGGCTGTCGACCCAGGCAAGTTGCTGCGGCAGGCAGACGGTTTTCAGGTCATACTGCGCGACCACGTGGCGGCGGGCGTTGGCCTTCAGGTGGGCTTGCAAGGCGGGATCGTCGAGCAGGGTGCAGACCTTGTCGACCAGCGCCTCGCGGTCGAAGAAATCAACCAGCAGGCCGGTTTCGCCGTCGCTCAGCGCCTCGCGCACCGGGGCGGTGTCGCTGGCCACGATCGGCGCGCCGATGCTCATCGCTTCGAGCAGGGACCAACTGAGCACGAAGGGGTAGGTCAGGTAGACATGCGCCCGGCTGACCCGCATGAAGGCGAGGAAACGGTCGTAGGGCACCCGTCCGAGGAAATGCACGCGGGCCCAGTCTTCGTCGGGGATCTGGCCGCGCACCTCGTCTATGAAGACCTGTTTCCAGCTTTTTCCGTCGGGGGCCTTGGCGCCGTAGCTGACCTGATCGCCGCCGATCAGCACGACCTGCGCCGCGGGGCGGCGGCGCAGCAGTTCGGGCAGGGCGCGCATGAAGATGTGATAGCCGCGGTAGGGTTCGAGATTGCGGTTGATGAAGGTGATGACCTCGTCGTCGCGGGTCAGGTCGCGTCCGTCCGAGACGGTGAGGCGGGCGTCACCATCGGGCTTTGCGAGGCCCGTGTCGATGCCGTCATGCGCGACGGTGATGCGCCGGCGCATCTCATCGGGGAAGGTGTCGGCCTGAAAGGCGGTGGGGCTGATACCGGCGTCGCCGATTTCGAAGTGCAGGCGGTTGTTGAGGTTCTTCAGGCGCAGCCGCAGGGAATCGGTCTCGGGCGAGGGCGGCGTGAACTCGGGGTCGAAGCCGACGAAGGGATAGTCATCGGTATGATAGAGCTCGCAATACAGGCCGAGGCGGGCGTTGGGCCAGACGTCCTTGAGAAACAGGCTCTCGCCCCAGCCGTGATGGGCGAGGATCACGTCGGGCGAAAAGCCGCGTTCTCGCAGGGCCACGGCGGCGCGATAGCAGGACTGGCCGCGAATCAGCTTGGTTTCGAAATCCACCAGCCATGGGTGGAGGCCCTGCGCAGGCTTGCCCTGATACTTGTACGGCAGCACGGTGACGCCCCGCCACTTCGTGGCCTTTTCGACCTTGGGGGTCAGCGCGACTACCTGATCGCCGCGCGCCGCGAGGGCGGGCGCGAGGTGCTTGTACTGGCCGGGGAAATTCTGGTGGATCAGGAGGTACTTGGTCACGCCGCCGCTCTTTGCCTTTTCCCGCGACTATGAGGGCAAAGTGCGCGGCGCTCAACCGCGCAGATCGGCAAAAGGAAAGGGCCGCGCATCACTGCACGGCCCTTCCGAATTCGGTTCGCTTGAAGCGCTCAGCCCTGACGGGCCTTGAACCGCCGTTGCGTCTTGTTGATCACATAGACGCGGCCCTTGCGGCGCACAACGCGGCAATCGCGGTGGCGATTCTTGAGCGAGCGGAGCGAGTTCTTGACTTTCATGGTCAGTCTCTCCTTCTACGCGGCGCTGGCGTGCGCCTTGGTTGCGGTTCTGCCACCCGGGGGCGGCGGTGATATGGTGGGCGATACTGGGATCGAACCAGTGACCCCTTCGATGTCAACGAAGTGCTCTACCGCTGAGCTAATCGCCCGGAAATCCGGCACCGTCGCGAGAGCCCCAAATGAATGGGGCGCGGAACCCCGCGCCAGTAGCGGTCCCTATAAATGGGTTCGTGGGGGCGATCAAGGGCTTTTGATACGGAAAGAAAACGGATTATCATCTGCCAAGCAAGTCTGGAGGCCTGAGTGCCGAAATTCGCATTTCACCTGTCGCGCCCCGAGCGGCTGACGACACCGGTCGTCTTTGCAAGCCCGCATTCCGGGCGCGATTATCCGTGGTCCTTCCTGCGCCGCACGGTGCTGGACGAACATGTCATCCGAACCTCGGAAGACGCCTATGTGGACAGGCTTTTCGAATGCGCGCCGCAGTTCGGGGCCCCGTTCCTGAAGGCCGGCGCGCCGCGCGCCTTCGTCGATCTGAACCGCTCGGCGGACGAGCTTGATCCGGCGCTGATCGACGGGGCGAGGAAGCCTGGTCACAATCCGCGCGTGACCTCGGGGCTGGGGGTGATTCCCCGGGTGGTGGCCGGCGGGCGCAACATCTATCGCGGCAAACTTCCGCTGACCGAGGCCGAGACCCGAATCGACCGGTACTGGCGGCCCTACCACGACGAGCTGCAAGGATTGCTCAGCGAAGCGCATTCGATTTTCGGCGAGGCAGTGCTGGTGGATTGCCATTCGATGCCGCACGAGGCGTTGGAGCCGATTGCCCGCGCGGGTGCGCGCAGGCCCGAGGTGGTGATCGGCGACCGGTTCGGGGCGTCGGCGAGCGAAGCGGTGGTGGACCGGATCGAAGCCGCATTCGTGAGCGCGGGACTCTGCGTGGTGCGCAACGCGCCCTTCGCGGGGGCCTATATCGCGCAGCATTACGGACGCCCGTCGCGCAACCAGCACGCTGTGCAGATCGAGATCGACCGGGCGATCTACATGAACGAGCAGGCGATCCGTCCGAACGCGAACTTTCAGGCGTTCCGCAAGCTGATCCGCGGCGTTGTGGCCGAAATCGCCGGCATCGGCGCGCAGGAGGTGCCGCTGGCCGCGGAGTGACGCGGCGCGGCGGTGTCGGCAGTGTGTCCCGATCCGGTCCGGGGCAAGTGCCGCATCACCCTAGCGCAAAGCCCGGCCCTTGAGGATCGCATCCGGCCCGAAACGGGCGCGAATGGCGTCGGTGGCGCGTTCGGCGCCGGCGCGGCGGACGGCGTCGGGGTCCAGCAGGTCGCCGGAGCGGTCGGCCTCGCCCGCCGGGACAAGGTGTGACAGCCCGCAGCCCAGCAGACGATAGGGCCCGCGGTCGCCGGTCGCGTCAAACAGCGCGCGGGCGGTGCGATAGACGGTATTGGCCATCTGGGTGGCGTCGCGCAGCGACTGGCGGCGGGTGAGGGTCTGGAACGTCGCGGTCTTCAACTTCAGCGTCACCACCTGACCGGCCTTGTCCTTGGCCTTGGCGCGGTCGGACACCTTTTCGGCCATGCGCCAGAGGTGGCCGTCCAGGAGATCGGGATCGGAGGTCGGGTCGTTGAAAGTGGTCTCGTTCGAGATCGACTTGACCGGCGCATTGGCCGAGACCCGCCGGCGGTCCTGCCCGCGCGCCAGATGCCACAGCCGTGTTCCCATGGAGCCGAAACGCGCGCTGAGATCGCGTTCGTCCCAGCGGCGCAGGTCGTCGAAGGTACGGATGCCGGCGCGCTCCAGCGATGCCTGCGCTGCCTGTCCGACGCCCCAGATCAGGCGCACGGGCTTGTCGTGAAGGAAGGTTTCGGTCTCGGCCTTGCCGATGACGGAAAAACCGTGCGGTTTGTCGAGGTCCGAGGCGATCTTGGCGAGAAACTTGTTGTGCGACAGGCCGATGGAGCCGGTGATGCCAAGCTCGGTCCGCATCCGTCGCGTCAGGCGGGCCAGCATGACGGCGGGCGGATGACCGTGCAGCCGTGCGGTGCCGGTGAGATCGAGGAAGGCCTCGTCCAATGACAGCGGTTCGACCACCGGGGTGAGTTCGTCCATCATGGCGCGGATGGCGCGGGAAACCTCGACATAGGCCTGAATGCGGGGCTTGATGATCACCGCATCGGGGCAGAGCTTGAGCGCCTGGAACATCGGCATCGCCGAGCGCACGCCGCGGATGCGGGCGACGTAGCAGGCGGTGGAGACGACCCCGCGCCGACCGCCACCGATGATGACCGGCTTTCCAGCCAGGGTGGGATCGTCGCGTTTCTCGACGCTGGCATAAAAGGCATCGCAATCCATGTGGGCGATGCTCAGGTCCCACAGTTCGTCATGCGCGACCACGCGGCGCGAGCGGCAGGCGGGGCAAAAGGCTCCGCTGTCGAAATCGTGCAGACAATCGCGGCAAAGGGCAGGCATGGGGTGCTCGGGCGCAGGTTTCGGTCTAGCTATGGTACAACGGGGCGGGCGCAGGTGCGAGACCTGCCGGGAAGGGTGTGGGGCGTGATGGGACAGGCGAAGATCGCGGTGATCGGGTTGGGGCCGCGCGGGCTGGGCGCTCTGGAGGCGCTGGCGGCCTCGGGGCGGTGTGACAGTCTGGCGGTGGATGTGTACGAGCCGGGGCCGCATCCCGGGGCGGGGCCCAACTTCTCACCCGAGGAGAGCGCGCTGTGCCTGCTGAACATTCCGATGCGGGACCTGTCGATCCGGCCGCCCGAGTTCACGAGTTGCGGCGGTTTTGGGGAATGGCTCGAGCAAGCGCCGGACGCGGATGCCTTTCCGACGCGGGCGGATCTGGGGCGGTATCTGGAAGCGCGCTACGCGGATTTGCGCGGGCTGGGCCGGCTTGATATTCGCCATTCCAGCAAGCGGGTGACGGCGCTGCGGCGCAAGGCAGAGGGCTGGTCACTGGAGGCCGAAGGCTGGCGCGGGCCCTATGCGGAGGTGCTGTTGGCGCTGGGGCAGCCGGCGGTCGCGCCGGACGATCAGTGGGCCGGGTGGCAGGCGCATGCTGGTACAGGCGGCGCGGTCGTGGCGCAGGCCTATCCGGCGGCGAGTCTGGTCGAGGCGGCACGGGACTGGACCGGCAAGGCGGTGGCGATCCGGGGATTGGGACTGTCGTGTTTCGATGTGCTGCGCGCGCTGACCATGGGGCAGGGCGGGCGGTTTGACGGCGGGCGATACCTGGCCTCGGGGAGGGAACCTGCGCGCATACTGCCGTTTTCGCTGGACGGGCAGCCGCCTTTTCCGAAGCCCGCGACCGGGGCGCTGGATGCGCGGTTTCGGCCGGGATCGCACGAAACGGAACAGTTTTCCGAGGCGATCGAACACGCGGCGGCGGCGGAGCCTGACGTGGCGCGGGAGGCGATCAGCCAAGCGCTGGCGGGCCCTGTGTCGCGAGTGCTGCGTGAGAACGGGGCGGCGGAGGCCGCCGGCGGAGTCGGCGACTGGATCGCGGCAGAATGGCGCGAACCGGGGTCGCAGTTTCAGGCCGGGCCGATAGAGACCTTGCAGCGGGGGGTGGCGCTGGCCGAAGGCAAGGTGCCACCGACGATCGGCTATGTCACCGGGCAAGTCTGGCGGCATTGGCAGGATGCCTTGCGCGCGGGGTTCAACCCGGTTCAGGCCAAGGCCGAAACGGCAGAGGTGATCGTGCGGTTCGACGAGGGGATGAAGCGGTACTCCTACGGGCCGCCAGTCGGGTCAGCGCGTGAGATGCTGATGCTTGCCGAGGCGGGGGTGTTGGACTTGGACTTTACGCGGGATCCGGACATCTCGGAGGTGGACGGCGGTTGGCGTCTGGCGTGCGAGGGCGCTGAGGCGGAAGTTTCGGTCATGGTCGACGCGGTGCTGCCCAACCCGGATCTGGGGATCGTGACCGACCCCTTGATCATGGGACTGCAGGCCGACGGCCGGATATACCAGATGGCGGAGGGGTTCGGTGCGCGGATCGACGCGGACGGACGGTTGCTGGGTGCCCAAGGTCGCGCACAGGACGGGCTGGCGTTGCTGGGTCGGATGGCGCTGGGCAGCGTGATCGCGGCGGATTCGTTGCATGACTGTTTTGGCGCGGCAGCGGATCGCTGGGCCGAGGGCGTCGTGGTGCGGCTGGGCTGACCCCCTCAGTCGAGCAGATCCTCGACGCCGCGCAGCAATTCCTCCTGCCGGAAGGGTTTGGCCAGCCGGGGACAGTCACGCATCTCCTCGGGGAAGGCGCTGGGCTCATAGCCGCTGAGCAGCACGAAGGGCACCCCAAGCTCGCGCAGGCGTTGGGCGACCGGCAGGCTGGTGCCGCGGCCGAGATTCACGTCGAGCACGGCGGCGTCGGGCTTGTCGGTTTCCAGCAGTCCCGTCGCCTCGCGGACGGAGTGGGTATAGCCGAAAACCTCGTAGCCGCCCTCTTCCAGCGTGGTGCCCACGTCGAGCGCAAGAAGCGGATCGTCATCAAGCACCAGAATGCGGCGCGTCATATCGGCACCGTGAACGAATGGATCCCGTCGGTCGGGATCGCGAATTCATAGACGACACCGGACGGGTCAAAGCTGACGTCCATCGTTCCCTCCAGCTGGGTTTCCACGGCGCTTCGGATGACCGTGCTTCCGAAGCCCTTCACACCGGGTTCGGACACCGCGTCCAACCCGCTTTCGTGCCACGTAAGCCGCAGCCTTTCGTCGTCAATGGCCCAGCAAACCTCGAGCCGTCCACCGGCTTTCGACAAGGCGCCGTATCTGGCGGCATTGGTGGCAAGCTCATGAACCGCCAGCGCGAGCGACTGTGCCGCCGCGGGGCCCACCTGCACCTCGGGGCCCTCGACCGAGTAGTGCCCGAAGTCGCCGGGGCCGAAAGCCTCAAGCTCGTTGCGAACGAGACGATCCAGAGCGATGCCATCCCAGTTTTTCTGCGCCAATGCCGCATGTGTCCGCGACAGCGACTGGATGCGGGCGGCGAAGACCGATCTGAAATCCTCGATGTTGTGTGCGGTGCGCGCGGTCATGCGGGCGATGGTGTTGACCAGCGACAGGATATTCTTCACCCGGTGGTCGAGCTCGGCCGAGATCACCTTGTTCCGCTCTTCCCAGCGCTTGCGTTCGTCGATGTCGATGGCAGCGATGTAGTAGCCTTCGAGCCGTCCCCCCTGCGCACGCGGTGCGCATTGCATGAGGAACGTCCGATCCCCATCGCCCGGAGTGGGCAATCGGCTTTCGAAATGCACCGCGCCGCCTTCTACCTCTGGGCTTGACCGCCTGAGCGCGTCCGCTGCCGGTTTGCCGAACACGGTCTCGACCGGGGCATTGCGGACCTCGTCGCTCACCAGACCGATCTGCTCGAACGTGCGGTTGGCCATGCCGATGCGGAAGTCTTCGTCGACGAGGGCAACCATCACCGGCAGGCCGTCGATCAGGTCTTGCAGGGCCTGTGTTTCGCGTTCGCGCATGCGTTGGGTTTCGGCGTGGTTGATGGCCAGCCAGAGGATCCGCGCGACGGCGCGCAGATAGTTGGTTTCCTCGACATCGAAATTGCAGTGGTGGTTGCGCCAGGCGCAGAGCACGCCGCTGGGCGCCCGTGGGGTGCCGATGCACAGGCAGACGCCGCATTTGACTTCGCGCTCTCCCAGCATTTCGGTCGGGGTGAAGCGACTGTCGTCGGCGATGTCAGGAACCACGACCGCCTGCTGCTGGCCGAGCGCGAAGCCCAGGTGCTGGTGCGGATCGTTCGGCGACAGTGCGTGGCCCACCATGCCGCTGGGCCAGCCATGCCCGGCGGTCAGTTTGAACCGGGACCTGTCAGGCGTGAGCATCTGCACCTCGACAACACGGGCGTCGAGATGTTCGGCGATGTCGTCGGCGATCCGCGCAAAGAGATCGTTCAGCGCGCCGGGGCTGAGCGCGAGTTCGCTGAGGTCGGCGATGCTGGCCTGTCGACGGGCCTGTTTTTCCATCCGCTCGTTGGCGTGCCGAAGGGACTGGACATCGGAATAGGTCACGACGATGCCCTGCATCTGGTTGGTGCGACTGCGGTAGGGCACGACGCGGCGCAGGTAAGCGTGGTGCGGCCCGGTTATGCTGCGCTCGACCGGGTCCTGCGTGCTCAGGACGCCTTGCACGTCGTCCAACAGCCTAGGGTCGCGAACCTTTAGGCTGAGTTCAGTAATTGGACGGCCGATGTCGGCGTCGCGGATCGACATCAGTTCGGCGGCCCTTTCGGAATAGCGGCGAATTGTCAGTCCGGTATCCACATACAGGGTCGCGATGTCGGTCGAAGAGATCAGGTGGGTGAGATCGTCGTTGGCGGCCTCGAGTTCGCGCACCTTCTTTTCGAGAGCGGCAACGCGGACGGCCAGAGCCTCGTTGCGGGATTTCAGTTTTTTTGTCGCGCCTGACCGTTTCTCGCGAGCGACCGGAAGCTCATCGTTGTCGGCGCGCAGGACTTCATCCGTAAAAGCGCCCGTCTTGGTGACTGTTTGCGCTTCGCGGTGGAGGGTCTGCGTCTGTTGCTGGTGGTCGGCGGTGAGCATGGTGTGCGGTGAGTCCGGGCGCTCTTGGTCTGTCGATCCGTCATCAGCGACGTTAGCGCGAACTGATTTGCCCTCCAAAGGCTCCGCCATGACCTGTGCCGTCCCTTTCTGTCCGTGTAGGTCACGAACCAGCATCTCGCTGCATTGTTCCGCTGCCCTAGCGGCAACCGGAGACCGATCTGCAAGCGTGCGCAGCGGGTGCGCGAGTGGGTCTTCAGGTATGGCTATTGGCGCTGATGGCAAGACCTGCTCACGGCAGACCGGGGCGCGGAACACGACCCGCCCCGCGCCTCTGGGAAAGGGCAAGGTCGGCCTACTACCCGCCATATCCTCGGATTAGCCGGAAACGGTTGGTTGACGCCTGCGGTAGGCGCGGGCACCGTTGTCCCGGAGGCGGATACCATGGATGAGACGGACGACCGGGGGGGCGAGGCGCCCTGTTTCCAGCACCTTTTGGGCGACGAACGGGCCGCAGACGAGGAGACCCTGCGGGACGTCATGCGCTTTCGCCGGGCCGAACGGACCCGCTTGCTGGGGCTGCGCAAGCGGTCGGTTGCGGCACGCAAGGCGGACGAGGCGGTCCTGACCGATTGCCTTGGGCGGATCGTTCCGGCAGGGCCGGGCGTGCGAATCGCGGCCTACTGGCCGATCCGGGGTGAGCCGGATCTGCGCGGCTGGATGGTCCGGGCGGCGGAGGCGGGCGCGGATGTCCTGCTGCCGGTGGTCGTCGCGAAGCAGCAGCCGCTGGAGTTTCACCGCTGGGCGCCCGGCTGCGCGATGACGCGCGGCGCGTGGAACATCCCGGTGCCGGTGGAGGGGCGGGCGGAGACGCCTGATGTGGTGGTGTCACCGCTGGTCGGGGTCGATGAGAAGCTGTTTCGGCTGGGCAATGGCGGCGGGTACTACGACCGGACGCTGGTGGCGCTGCCGGTGAAGCCGCGGGTGATCGGCGTCGGCTTCGCGGAGTGCCGGGTAGAGACGATCTTTCCGATGCACTGGGACGTGCCGATGGACGAGGTCGTGCTGTCGGACGGGACCATATTGCCCTGAAGGTTCAGCCGATGACCGGAAGCTCGGTGGCGGCACGCGCGGTCAGCAGTTCGGCGCCGTGGCGGCGCACGACGATGTTCTCTTCGTGCACCATGATGCGTCCCTCGCCGTAGCCCATGGACGGTTCGAGCGTCAGCACCATGCCCTCGGTGATTTCCGTCGTGTCCCAGGCCGCGTGCGAGGGCCATTCGGTAAGCTGCATTCCAAGCCCGTGACCCAAGCGGCCGACGTCCCCCGTGACGGGGCCGATCACGTCCTGCATGGCGCGGAACAGATCGCGGCATGTGTTGCCAGGACGGGCGGCGGCGATGCCGGCCTCGGTGGCGCGCCAGAGCACGTCATTGGCCCTTCGCGCGGCGGCGTCTGGCGGGCCCACTGCGAAGTTGCGATCGAAGTCGCAGAAGTAGCCGTCCCAGGTGGCCCCGGTGTCGAGCATGAGGATATCGCCCTTGGCCAGAGGGCGGCGGGACGGCGGCGAGATGACGTCGTGATAGCCGCCGGTGTCCGCGCCACCGACGAGGTAGGGCACGTCGTCGGCGCCCTGCGCCAGCGCCTCGCGGCGGAAGGCGCGGAACAGGTCTTCGAGCGGCTGTCCGACGTGGGCGATCTGCGGCACCTGCGCGAAGGCGCGCGAACCGATAGCGCAGATGTGGGCGATCTTGGCGATCTCGGCCTCGGACTTCACCATGCGCAGGGTGCGGATCAGCGGGGTGGCGTCTTCAATTCGAAGACCGGGAAGGTTTGCGCCAAGGCGTTCGTAATCGCCAAGCGGCATGCGCAGGTGAGTCTCGTGTCCCTTCGGGATGCCGATGGTGTCCTTGCGGCTGGCAAGGGGCAGAAGCAGATCGGTCAGCAGGCCGACACCGTCATCGCTGGGGGCGGGGGCGGACCATGTGCGGATATCGTCGAGCCATGTCCGGCGCATCAGGTCGGCGCCGATTTCGGGGATGATCGCGACGGGTTTTCCGCTGGCCGGCACGAACAGGAACCACGGTCGCGTCGGGCTTTGCCAGAAGAGGGTTTGGAAGCCGCTGAAATAGCGCACCTCCGCCTCGGTGGTGAGCAGCAGGCCGGAAAGGCCGGTTTCGGCCATCAGCGCTTGCGCGCGGGCGGTGCGGGCGGCGAACTCTTCCGCGGGGAAGCCACGGTCGGGGGCGGTCATCGGCGGTCCTTTCGCGTCGGGCGTGACAAAGTCTTTCCGGTTTCGCGGAAAGTGGCGAGGGGTTTTTTAGCCGCCGCGTCCGAAGACGGAAATTGCAAAGGCCGGAGGGGCTGTAGAGAGTGGGCGCAATCAAGGAGAAGAACGACATGACCGATACGCTGGAATTTCGGCCGGAGGTGGACCGCGCTTTGGCGTTCTTCCGTGCGCAGCCGGGCTATGCGATTTCGCCGCTGCACCGGATCGAGGGGCCGGGCGGTCTGACCGTTCTGGCCAAGGACGAGACCGGGCGCATGGGGCTGGGGGCCTTCAAGGCGCTGGGTGCGCCCTATGCTGTGGCGCGAATTATCGGCGAGGGCTGGCACGCGCAGACCGGCGAGGACCTGACGCCCGAACGGATGGGCGACGCTGATGTGCGGGCCTTCGCGGCGGCGCATACCTTCGTCTGCGCCAGCGCCGGTAATCACGGTATCGGCGTCGCGGCCGGCGCGCGTGATATCGGGGCTAAGGCACGGATCCACCTGGCGGCCACGGTGCCCGAGGGCTTTACCGGCCGGCTGGAGGCGCTGGGCGCCGAAGTTGTCCGGTCCGGCGACGACTATGAGCAGAGCGTGGCGGCGGCCTCGGCGGACGCGGAACGGACCGGAGCGACGCTGTTGGCGGACGGCACCTGGGAAGGCTACACCGAGATCCCCAAGTGGGTGATGGAGGGCTATTGCGTCATTGCCGAGGAACTGCGGGGCGAATTCGAAGCCTCGGGGGACTGGCCGACGCATGTCTATCTGCAGGCGGGTGTCGGCGGGCTGGCCGCGGCGATGGCGCATATGATCCGGCTGAACTGGGCGGAGCAGCCTGAGTTGATCGTCGTGGAGCCGGAGGCGGCGGCCTGCCTGCGGGCGAGCCATCTGGCCGGCAAGCCCACGCGGGGCGACGGGCCGGACTCGGCGATGGGGCGGCTTGACTGCAAGGATGCGTCGATCGTGGCGTGGCAGGCGCTGGAGCGCTGCGACGTGCGGTATGAAATGCTGACCGAGGAAGAAGGACAGGCGGGCGCGGATGCGCTGACAGCCAAAGGACTGGCGACGACGCCGTCGGGGGCGGCCGGGTATGCGGCGCTGTGCAAGCGCGTGCCCGAAGGTCCGGAGGTGCGGCCGCTGGTGATCGTGTCGGAAGGCCCTGCGTAGGGCGGGCACGGGCCCCCGGATTCCGGGGACCCGTCTGTCAGGCGCGGATCAGTTCAGCGCCGCGTCGGTGATCTTGGCGGTATAGGCGCCTTCCGGCTGCTTGGTGATTACCGGGTCCGAACCGCCAGCCAGCAGCGTATCCACCGTGCGCTGGAAGTCTTCGGGGTCGAGCGCGCCGTCAGACCCTTCGGTCAGCTTGGCGATCTCGCCCATCATGCGGATCTGGTGATCCTCGGTCTGGGCGCCGGTCTCGTCATTGTCGAGCACGATCATCGCCGCTTCCTCGGGGTTTTCTTCGGCCCATTTCCAGCCTTTCATCGACGCGCGGACAAACTTCTCCATCTTGGACACGAAGTCGGGGTCGTCGAGGTTTTCCTCGAGCACGTAGAGCCCGTCCTCCATGGTGGCGACGCCCTGATCTTGGTACTTGAAGGTCACCAGTTCATCCTCGGACACGCCTGCATCGAGCACCTGGCCGTATTCGTTGTAGGTCATGGTCGAGATGCAATCGGCCTGGCGTTGCAGCAGCGGATCGACGTTGAAGCCCTGTTTCAGAACCTCGACCGAGCCTTCGGCCTTGCCGTCGGTCTTGATCCCGAGGCTGCTCATCCACGACAGGAAGGGATATTCGTTGCCGAAGAACCAGACGCCCAAGGTGCGGTTGTCCAGATCTTCGGGGCTTTCGATCCCGGCGTCTTTCCAGCAGGTCAGCATCATGCCGGACGATTTGAACGGCTGGGCGATGTTGACCAGCGGCAACCCGTTTTCGCGCGCCGCCAGCGCGGCGGGCATCCATTCGACGATTACGTCGGCGCCGCCGCCGGCGATCACCTGCGTGGGCGCGATGTCGGGGCCGCCGGGCAGGATGGTGACCTCCAGTCCCTCTTCTTCGTAGAAGCCCTGATCCTGCGCCACGTAGTAGCCGGCGAATTGCGCCTGTGTGACCCATTTCAGTTGCAGGGTGACATCCTCGGCGAAGGCCGGGACGGCGAGGGCCGCGCTGGCGAGCGTGGCGATGAGTGTGGTTTTCATTGTCGTTCTCTCCTGTTGGTCTTCTTTTGATGCCTGTTCGGGGCCGGTCACCGCCTTTGCGAGGGGTGCCAGAAGGTCGTCCAGCGTTCCGCCAGCGTCACGAGGCCGTAGACCAGCGTGCCGGTGATCGCGGCGACGAGGATAGCCGACCAGACGAGGCCCAGGTCAAGCTGTCCGATGGATGTGGAGATGCGAAAGCCAAGGCCCAGCGTCGGCGAGCCGAAGAATTCGGCCACGATGGCGCCGATCAGGGCCAGCGTCGAGGTGATCTTGAGCCCGTTGAAGATGAAGGGCAGCGCCGCGGGCAGGCGCAATTTGCGCAGCGTCGCGCCCCAGGTGGCGGCGTAGGTCTGCATCAGGTCGCGCTGCATGGCAGAGGTTTCCTGCAGGCCCGCGACGGTGTTCACCAGCATCGGGAAATAGACCATCAGGACCACGACGGCGGCCTTGGACTGCCAGCCGAAGCCGAACCACATCACCAGGATCGGCGCGGTGCCGACAATGGGCAGCGCCGCCATGAAATTGCCAAGCGGCAGAAGGCCCCGGCGCAGGTAGTCGAACCGGTCGACCAGAAGCGCGGTGAGGAAGGCGGCCGCACAGCCGATAACCCAGCCCGACAGCGCGCCCTTGAGGATGGTCTGCACGAAATCGGCCCAGAGCATCGGGAGGTTGGCGGCGAAGGTCGCGGCGATCTCGGACGGGGGCGGAAGGATCACGCGTGGGACGTTCAGGCCGGTGACGATGAGTTCCCACATGATCAGGATGGTGGCACCGAAGATCAACGGCACGGCGAGGCGGGCGGCGCTGCTGTCGCGCGCGGGGCCGTTTGCGAGCCGCAGGTTGACGGCGAGCCCGATGATCCAGACGGCGAAGGCACCGAAAACGTGGGTCATGGCGTCATTCCCATGCGTTGCAGCGTGCGCCGCTCGGCCCAGCCGATGGCCCAGACCAGCAGCGCGGCGAGGGCGGCGGCGAGGAATAGCGCCGACCAGATCTGCACCGTCTGCCCGTAATAGCTGCCGGCCAGCATACGTGCGCCGAGGCCGCCCTTCTGCACCGGCAGTTCCCCGACGATCGCGCCGACGAGACTGGCGGCGATGGCGATCTTGAGCGAGGCGAAGAGGTAGGGCACCGAAGCCGGGAGCCGCAGCTTGAACAGCACCGCCGAGGTGGGCGCGTTGTAGGTGCGCATCAGGTCCATCTGCATGGCGTCGGGGCTGCGCAGGCCCTTCACCATGCCGACCACCACCGGAAAGAACGACAGGTAGGCGGAGATGACGGCCTTCGGCAGCAGCCCCTGCACGCCTACGGAATAAAGCACCACGATGATCATCGGCGCCAGCGCCACGATCGGCACGGTCTGGCTGACGATGGCCCAGGGCATGACCGACATGTCCATGACGCGCGAATGCACGATGCCGACGGCCAGCAGGATGCCCAGCCCGGTGCCTATGAGAAAGCCCACCAGCGTGGCGTTCAGCGTGACCACCGCGTGATAGACAAGCCCGCGGTTGGACAGGCTGCCGGAGTTCACAAGGCCGCGGCGGCCGGTGGTTTCCTCGACCCAGGTGGATTCGTAGAGCTCGGTCATGACCTGGTGAGGGGCAGGCAGTCGCGGGCGGTCGAGCGACCAGCTTTCACCAAGCGCATGGGTGTTTCGCGCGACCAGCGCCCAGGTGCTGGCGTCGCGGCGGTCCACGGCGGCGGCCGGGGTGACGGCAACACCGGCGCGTTCGGCGCGGGTCAGGGTTTCCTGCACGTTCATCGGCACCACGGCGACGTACCAGAGCGCGACGAGGCCGAGGATGACGGCGAGCACCGGGGGAAGGCTGAGGCCGGCCGCCGTCCCGGACTTGATCCGGGACCTCATGTTCAGCGCCTCAGACATGAGTGGCCGCCGTTGACGAGAGGCCCCGGATCAGGTCCGGGGCGGCGGAGCGCATGGGATGGATCATTCCTGGTACCCCGCGCGCAGGCCTTCGCGGACGCGGTGGGCGATCTCGATGAATTCCGGCGTGTCGCGGATGTCGAGCGGACGATCGGCGGGCAGGGGGCTTTCGATCACATCGGTAATCCGGCCGGGCCGGGGCGACATGACGACGATATGGGTCGACAGGTACACCGCCTCGGGGATCGAGTGGGTGACGAAGGCGATGGTCTTGTCGGTCTTGGCCCAGAGGCGCAGCACCTCTTCGTTCAGGCGGTCGCGCACGATCTCGTCCAGCGCTCCGAAGGGTTCGTCCATCAAGAGCAGGTCGGCGTCGAAGGCCAGCGCGCGGGCGATGGACGCACGCTGCTGCATCCCGCCCGACAGTTGCCAGGGAAACTTCTTCTCGAAGCCGCTGAGATCGACCAGGTCCATGACCCGGGCGATGCGCTCCTTCTGCTCGGTCTTGGAGAACCCCATGATCTCAAGCGGCAGGGCAATGTTGCTTCCGATGGTGCGCCACGGGTAGAGCCCGGCGGCCTGAAAGACGTAGCCGTAAGCGCGTGCCTGTCGGGCTTCGTCGGGGGTCATGCCGTTGACGGTGAGGCTGCCGCCGGTGGGGTGTTCCAGCGCCGCGATGCAGCGCAGGAAGGTGGTCTTGCCGCAGCCCGATGGGCCGATGAAGCTGACGAAGGCGCCCTTGGGAATGTCGAGAGAGACGTCCTTGAGAGCGTGCACCGGGCCATCACCCGTCTCGAAGGTCAGGTCCAGGTGGCTGGCCTGAATGACCGGTTCTGCCTGGGCCTGCGCGGGCTGGGGGGCGGGGGATGTCACGTCGGCGAGGTCCTCTGTACGGGGGCGGCGCTGGTCGAGCTTGAACGCGGCTGTCATCGGGTTGTCTTGCGCGTCGGGCGGGTTTGCACCGTCATACCCCGCTTGCCGGGATGCCCGACCGTTCCACCGGGCGCGGTGCCGTCAGTTCCTTCCACTTCGACAGCGCCTTGTTGGTGGCGGTGTTGGGCGTGCGCTTGACGAATTCGCCGTGTCCCTCCTGGCTGCGCAGCTCGCCATCATGCACCGCGACATGGCCGCGGGTCAGGGTGAAGCGCGGCAGGCCCTTGACCTGTTTGCCCTCGAAGACGTTGTAATCGATGGCCGAGACCTGCTTGTCGGCGGTGATCGTCTTGGTCTTCTCGGGGTCCCAGACTACGATGTCGGCATCCGCGCCGGGCAGGATCGCGCCCTTCTTCGGGTAGCAGTTCAGCACCTTGGCGATGTTCGTGGAGGTCACGGCGACGAATTCCTCGGGCGTCAGGCGGCCGGTTTCGACGCCATGGGTCCAGAGCATCGGCATCCGGTCCTCGAGCCCGCCGGTGCCGTTGGGGATCTTGGTGAAATCACCCACGCCGTAGCGTTTCTGCTCCGTGGTAAAGGCGCAGTGGTCCGTCGCCACGACCGACAGCGAGCCGGATTGCAGCCCCGCCCAGAGCGAGTCCTGATGCTTCTGGTTGCGGAACGGCGGCGACATGACGCGGCGGGCCGCGTGGTCCCAATCCTTGTTCATGTATTCGCTGTCATCCAGCGTCAGGTGCTGGATCAGCGGCTCGCCCCAGACGCGCTTGCCTTGCTGGCGGGCGCGGCGGATGGCTTCGTGCGCCTCTTCGCAGCTCACGTGGACGATGTAGAGCGGCACGCCGGCCATGTCGGCGATCATGATGGCGCGGTTGGCGGCCTCGCCCTCGACCTGCGGCGGGCGGGAATAGGCGTGGGCCTCGGGGCCGGTGTTGCCTTCGGCCAGCAGTTTTTGCTGGAGGTCGGCCACCACGTCGCCGTTCTCAGCATGGACCAGCGCGATGCCGCCGAGTTCGCCGATGCGCTGGAACGAGGCGTACATCTCGTCGTCCTGCACCATCAGCGCGCCCTTGTAGGCCATGAAGTGCTTGAAGGTGTTGATGCCGCGGTCTTTGACGACGGTTTCCATTTCGTTGAACACCTGCTCGCCCCACCAGGTGACGGCCATGTGGAAGGAATAGTCGCAATGGGCGCGGGTGGATTTGTTGTCCCACATCTTCAGCGCATCAAGCAGGCCCTGACCGGGAGAGGGCAGGGCGAAGTCGACGACCATGGTGGTGCCCCCGGCGAGCGCGGCGCGGGTGCCGCTATCGAAGTCGTCGGTGGAATAGGTGCCCATGAAAGGCATCTCGAGGTGGGTGTGAGGGTCGATGCCGCCGGGCATGACATAGCAGCCGGTGGCGTCGAGGGTCTCATCGCCTTTGAGGTCAGGGCCGATCTCGGTGATCTGGCCGTTTTCGATCAGGACGTCGGCCTTGTAGGTCCGGTCGTGGGTGACGATGGTGCCGTTCTTGATGACTTTGGTCATGTGTGTGTCTCCCTGTATCGCCCGTCCCGGCCTTGCGCCGGGACCTCGCCGGCGCCTACTCGGGAACGAGATGCGTAATGTCCCGCCATTGCGGGTTGAGTTCCGTGATGAGTTGGTCTTTCCACGCGCGTCGCCAGCGCTTGAGGCGCCGTTCGCGCAAGAGTGAGGCTTCGAAGTCCTCGTGCGCTTCGAACCAGACCAGAGTGCGGATGTTGTAGGCGGCGGTGTGTTCGGACATCCCGGCGCGATGCGTTTCGATCCGGACGCGCAGGTTGTGGCTGCGCCCTATGTAGATCGCTCCGCCTGGACGGGAGGCCATGATGTAGACGAAATGCGCCATACCGCATCGTTTTACGAGCAAGGTTAACACGGGATGAATCGCGCCCCGGCCCCCGCGCCGGGGCCTCGTGGCTGGCCATGAGGTCCCGGGTCAGGCCCGGGACGCGAGGTTTGAAGAGGCTCACGCCACGATCTCCGCCGTTTCGATCACCGCGTGGAACAGCACGTCGGCGCCGGCCTTGGCCCAGTCCTTGCTGATATCCTCGGCCTCGTTGTGCGACAGCCCGTCGACGCAGGGGCACATGACCATCGCCGTGGGCGCCACCCGGTTGATCCAGCAGGCATCATGCCCGGCACCGGAGATGATATTGCGGTGGGAATAGCCCAGCCGATCGGCAGCGTTGCGCACGGCGGCCACGCAGTCCATGTCGAACTCCACCGGGTCGAAGCCGCCGACCTTTTCGAACTCGACCGACAGGCCCATGTCGTCGCAGATCTTCTGCGCCTCGGTCTTTAGTCGCGCTTCCATGTCCTCGATCACCTCGAGCTGGGGCGAGCGGAAATCGACGGTGAAGACTGCCTTGCCGGGGATCACGTTGCGCGAGTTGGGGAAGACCTCGATATGGCCGGCCGCGCCCACCGCGTCGGGTTTGTGCGACCACGCGATTTCGTCGACCTTTTCGAGGATGCGCGCCATGCCGAGACCGGCATTCTTGCGCATCGGCATCGGGGTCGAGCCGGTGTGGCTTTCCTTGCCGGTCACGGTGACCTGCGTCCAGCTGAGGCCCTGGCCGTGGGTGACGACGCCGATGTCCTTGCCCTCGGCTTCGAGGATCGGCCCCTGTTCGATGTGCAGCTCGAAGAAGGCGTGCATCTTGCGGGCGCCGACCTCTTCCTCGCCGCGCCAGCCGATGCGCTGCAACTCGTCGCCGAATTTCTTGCCGTCGTGATCCTCGCGGTCGTAGGCCCAGTCTTGCGCGTGCATCCCGGCGAAGACGCCCGAGGACAGCATTGCGGGCGCGAAGCGGGTGCCTTCCTCGTTGGTCCAGTTGGTGACCACGATCGGGTGTTTCGTCTTGATCTCGAGGTCATTGAGGGTGCGGATGATCTCCAGCCCGCCCAGCACGCCCAGCACGCCGTCGTATTTGCCGCCCGTCGGCTGGGTGTCGAGGTGGCTGCCCACGTAGACCGGCAGGGCGTCGGGGTCGGTCCCCTCACGCCGGGCGAACATGTTGCCCATCTGGTCGAGGCCCATGGTGCAGCCGGCGGCCTCGCACCACCGCTGGAACAGAGCGCGGCCTTCGCCGTCTTCGTCGGTCACGGTCTGGCGGTTGTTGCCGCCGGCGACACCGGGGCCGATCTTGGCCATTTCCATGAGGCTGTCCCACAGGCGGTCGCCATCGACGGTCAGGTTGGCTGTCGGTTCGGTCATTTGATTCCCTGTCGTTGGCCCTTCGGGCTCTCATTGAATTTGACCAATCGGTCAAAAGCACGCTACCACGGGTGAGAGGTCAGTCAAGGCATTCGCTGGCCCGGCAGGCAAATGGCGGTAATTTGGGCAGGATTCGCGTGATATGACAGAAAGAACTGCACGGGCGCAAAACGGCGCCGTCCCCAAGCCGCGCACCCGCATCCAGAAGCGTAACCGCGAGGTGATCCTGAAGGCGGCGCTGGAAGTGTTTGCGCAATACGGGTTTCGCGGCGCCACGCTGGACCAGATCGCTGCCGAGGCCGGGCTGTCGAAGCCGAACCTGCTGTATTACTTCCCGTCCAAGGAGGCGATGCACGAAGAGCTGTTGCAGGGGTTGCTGAAGACCTGGCTCGATCCTCTGCGTGCGCTCGATTCCGAGGGTGAACCGCTGGACGAGATCCTTGCCTATGTGCGCCGCAAGCTGGAACTGGCGCGGGATTATCCGCGCGAGAGCCGTCTGTTCGCCAACGAGATTTTGCAGGGTGCGCCGCGGATGCTGCCCTACCTGAAGACCGATCTGCGCGAGCTGGTCGAGGAAACCGCGGCCGTCGTCGAGCGCTGGATTGCCGAGGGGCGGCTGGCGCCGGTAGACCCGGTGCACCTGATCTTTTCGATCTGGGCGCAGACCCAGCATTACGCGGATTTCGAGGTGCAGGTGACGGCGGTGCTTGGCAAGGGAGACCCTTTCGAGGCGGCAGAGGCGCATTTGGAGCGGGTGTTTCGGCGGGTGCTGGTGCCGTAGGACTGAGTGGCGTGCCTGAGACGTCACGGCGGACGGATCGTTCGAGTATGGTTCCAAGCGGGTTAACAGCGGCGAAGCCGCCCCGCATCGCCGGGCCGCCCTCCGGCACGGCGATATGACTGATGGACGCCTGTCAGCCTGAGCGTCTACGGCAACCGAAGGCATCAAGTGGCCTCCACGGATGCTGGATCGCCGCACCTCGGCCCGGCGATGCGGGGCTTAGCGTCCAGCCGGGATCTCCAGAATTTTCCGGTCATCCCGGCCAGTGCGGTCGGTCGTGTCCCCTTATTGTCCCCGATTACTCCGCCGCCTGTCCCATCGGGTTGTTGGGATGCGTGGTCCAGTTGGCGTATTCCTCCTGCACCACCTTGCCGGTGCGCGGATCGACGGTGCCGGGGGCCAGCCGTTCCATGGTGATACAGTTCTCGACCGGGCAGACATCGACGCAGAGGTTGCAGGCGACGCATTCGGCATCGATCACCTCGAACTTGCGCTCGGGCGACATGGCGATGGCTTGATGCGAGGTGTCCTCGCAGGCGGCGTAGCAGCGGCCGCACTTGATGCAAGCGTCCTGATCGATGCGGGCCTTGGTGACGTAGTTGAGGTTGAGGTACTGCCAGTCTGTGACGTTGGGCACCGCGCGGCCGATGAAGTCGGACGTCTTAGCATAGCCTTTCTCGTCCATCCACTGCGACAGCCCGCGCTTCATCTCTTCGACGATCTTGAAGCCATAGGTCATCGCGGCGGTGCAGACCTGCACGTTGCCGGCGCCCAGCGCCATGAACTCGGCCGCGTCGCGCCAAGTGGTGATGCCGCCAATGGCAGAAATAGGCAGGCCGTGGGTCTCGGGGTTGCGGGCGATCTCGGACACCATCGACAGTGCGATGGGCTTGACCGCCGGGCCGCAATAGCCGCCGTGGCTGCCCTTGCCGTCGATGGTCGGCTGCGGTGCGAAATTGTCGAGGTCGATGGCGGTGATCGAGTTGATGGTGTTGATCAGGCTGACCGCGTCGGCACCGCCGTTCTTGGCCGCCGTCGCCGGCTTACGGATGTCGGTGATGTTGGGGGTCAGCTTGACGATCACCGGACGGTCGTAGTTTTCCTTGCACCAGCGAGTGACCATCTCGATGTACTCCGGCACCTGGCCCACGGCGGAGCCCATGCCGCGTTCGGACATGCCGTGCGGGCAGCCAAAGTTAAGCTCAATCCCGTCGGCGCCGGTTTCGGCGACACGCGGCAGGATCGCTTTCCAGGCGGCTTCCTCGCAGGGCACCATGATCGAGGCAATCAGGGCGCGGTCGGGATAGTCGGCCTTGACGCGGGCCATTTCTTCGAGGTTCACCTCGAGCGGGCGGTCGGTAATCAACTCGATGTTGTTCAGCCCCAGCAGCCGGCGGTCGGCGCCGTGGATCACGCCGTAGCGCGGGCCATTGACGTTGACGACGGGCGGGCCGGCCTCGCCCAGCGTCTTCCAGACGACGCCGCCCCAGCCGGCCTCGAAGGCGCGGCGGACGTTGTATTCCTTGTCGGTGGGCGGCGCAGAGGCCAGCCAGAACGGGTTGGGCGAGGTGATTCCGAGGAAGTCTGTGGTCAGGTCAGCCATGGGTTCGGGTCCTTGATCCTTGCGGTCCGCAGCCCCGGACCTGATCCGGGGCCTCCGCGGATGTGTGGTGAGGTCCCGGATCGGGGTCCGGGACTGCGGCGCATCAGGCAGTGAGCGTCGCGTGAATGTCTTCCGCCGCGTCGCGGCCTTCGGCAACGGCAACCACCGTGAGGTCCTCGCCGGGGGTGCAGTCGCCGCCGGCCCAGACGCCGTCAATGCCGGTGCGGCCAGCGTCCGTCACCGCGACTTTGCCGCCGTCGAGGCTCAGACCGTCGAGCGGCACCAGCGTCTGGCCGATGGCGCGCAGCACCTGCACGGCGGGCAGTTCGAGGTAGTCGCCGGTGCCTTGCAGGCGCCCGTTGGCGTCGGCGGTATATTCCAGCACCAGCTTACCATCTTTCATCGCCACCGGCATCACGTTCGTCAGGATGCGGACGCCCTTGGAGGCCGCGAGATCCTGCTCGTACTTCGAGGCACCCATGCGGTCACGGCCGCGGCGATAGGCGAGGGTGACGTTTTCGGCACCAAGCAGCTTGGACTGCACGGCGGCGTCCACCGCCGTCATGCCGCCACCGATCACCACCACGTCGCGGCCCACGGGCAGGGTGGTCAGGTCGGCGGTCTGGCGCAGGGTGGCGATGAAATCGACGGCGTTGTCGGCGGCCTCGTCGCCCTCCATGCCCAGTGCGTTGACGGCACCGAGGCCGATGCCGAGGAAGACCGCGTCGTGATCGGCCTTGAGCGCGTCCAGCGTGATGTCGCGGCCCAGCGCCTTGCCGTATTCCACGGTGATGCCGCCGATGCCCATCAGCCACTCGGCCTCGCGCGCGGCGAAATCATCGGTCGTCTTGTAGGCGGCCAGCCCGTATTCGTTGAGCCCGCCGGGCTTGGGCCGCGCCTCAAAGATGGTGACCTTGTGGCCCTTCATCGCCAGCCGGTGCGCGCAGGCAAGGCCGGCCGGCCCCGCGCCCACCACCGCGATGTGCTTGCCGCTGTCGGCGGCGCGGGTGAAGGGGTGGCCCTGCCGGGTCATCAGCGCGTCGGTGGCATAACGCTGCAGGCGGCCGATCTCGACCGGCTTGCCCTCGGCCAGTTCGCGCACGCAGGCCTCTTCGCAGAGCGTTTCGGTCGGGCAGACACGGGCGCACATGCCGCCGAGGATGTTCTGTTCGAGGATGGTCTGCGCAGCCGCCTCGGGCTGGCCGGTCGAAATCTGCCTGATGAACAGCGGGATGTCGATGTCTGTGGGGCAGGCGGTGATGCAGGGCGCATCGTGGCAGAAGTAGCAGCGGTCGGCGGCGACATGCGCCTCATGCGCATCCAGCGGCGGGTGCAGGTCGGAGAAATTGGCCGCGAGGTCCTCGGGGGACAGCCGCGCGGCGGCGATACCTGGGGTCAACGGGTTGGTCATGGTAGCTCCCTGTTC
Organism: Litorisediminivivens sp. KMU-197; assembly: GCF_056858395.1. Taxonomy (NCBI): domain Bacteria; kingdom Pseudomonadati; phylum Pseudomonadota; class Alphaproteobacteria; order Rhodobacterales; family Paracoccaceae; genus Litorisediminivivens; species Litorisediminivivens sp. KMU-197. The sequence goes on from NZ_JBXEQG010000002.1 coordinate 412,751, forward strand.
TTTTGACGACAGGCTGCCACAGAAAATTTTTTTATCAAATGGTAAAAAACGGTGAAGCGGCGGAAATGTGCGGCTTGTATAAGGAAAGCGCGTGAAAACAGACGTTTCCGGGTGGGGCGAAAGATTTGCGAGACGCGCGGAACGGGCCGCCCGGGCGGTCTTTCGACGCTGGAGCACGTGTTAATCGGCGACCGGTGTCCTGTCCAGACCGGACTTGCGGTCGACGATTTCGCCTTGCGCCAGCCGTCTCAGGATCGAGCGAGTCGGCGCATGGGGTTCGCGCTCGGCGGCGTGACGGATGATGGATTTTGCATGGATGTTGTCCTGTCGCAGCAGACTGCGGGCGGCTTCGATCCGGACGGTGGGGTCGGGGTCGGCGAGGCCGCGGTTCACAAAGAGCTCGAAATTGTCGGTTCCGGTCTGTCCGGCCAGCGCGCTCAGCGCGGCCTTGCGCAAGGCGGGGTCGTCCGCGTCCGCGGCGATGTCCCTCAGACGGCGGATCGAGGCCGCGTCGGCGCGGTAGCTGAGCTGGACGATTTCGCGCGTGGCGCGCGCACGCTGGACGCGCAGGTCGGCCGGTGCGGGGTCCTCGGTCGTGGCCCCATCCGACGGGGATTGCGGGGCGACGGTGGTGGGGATGCCGTCGGCAATGACCCAGATCTTGCGCAGCGACGGGGGGCCCGCAGTCGCGCCGTCATAAAGCAGCACGACGGATTTCTGCGCCAAAAGCAGGCGCAAGGCGTCTTCGACCGAGAGCCGGTCGAAGGTCACGTCTTGGTGCAGCGCGGGCAATCTGGCGCTGATCCTGACGTCGACGCCGGCCAGCTCGCCGATCCGCCGGATGATGCTGGCGCGGTCGGTGCCTTGCGGGAGGCTGCCGGACAGCAGGTTTTCACGAGCCTGATAGGTGAGCGATGCGGCGGCGGTGTCATCCACCGAGGCGGTCGCACCAGTGACCGCCGCGCAGATGAGCGCGGCGGCCAGGGCCAGGCGGGCCACAAGTGATTTGCAGCCCGACCGGGTCATCGCAGGGCGCGGGGGCCGCGGAACGCCATGGTTTTCATGGATGCCATCGTCGCGTTGGGGCTCGCCTTGGCCGTGCCATTGACCGACGAGGTCGTCATCGCGAAGGTCAGCACCGCATGCGCGGCCGCGTCGCTCATCTGGTCAAGCGCCTCGAGGCTGATGTTGTCGAACGTGTCGCAGGAGAGGTGGTAGCAGGGGTCGTATTGAGCGCCCGCCACGCCGCCATAGACCGCAGCTTCCTCGGTGGTCTTGGTGCCCTCCGCCCCGGTGAACAGCCCTGCCGCGGGAATGCCGACCGCGATGAACGGGCCATAGTCCGAGCGACCGTCGAAGGCTGTCGGTTCCACCGGCAGGCCCTGCGACGCGAAGTAGTCGAGGAAGATCGCCTCGGCATTGGCTGATCCGTTCGGCCCGGCGGTTCCGGTGGCGTCGCCGTCGCCGTCATAGACGAAGCGCACGAAGTTGGGTGATCCGATCATGTCGAAGTTGAGGTTGATGGCGATGTCCTTGGTGTCGCGCTTCGACAGTTGCGCCACGTAGTATTCAGAACCCAGCAGCCCGGCCTCTTCCGCGCCCCACCAGGCAAACCGGACCTGATTGCGCGGCTCGATCCCCAACTCGGCCATTTGCAGCGCAATTTCGAGGATCGCGCCCGATCCGGTGCCGTTGTCCTGAATGCCGGGGCCTTCGGACACGGAATCGAGATGCGCACCCACCACGACGACGCGGTCGTCCCGGCCGGCCGGGCTGTCGGCGATGACGTTCGCGGTGCTGCGAATTTCGGACGTGGCGTCGACCACCATGCGGACAACGACATCCTCGGCCGTTTCATCGCCATAGGCAGAGGCGAGGTCGGCGCCGACGGAGAACGAGGCGCCCACCACCGGGATGGTGAAATCGGGGCCGCCGAGGGTGCCGAGGAAGTTCTCGTCGCGCTCCGGCTGGCCTTCGTTAAAGATCACCACGCCCAAGGCGCCGGCATCCTGGGCATTGCTGGCCTTCTGGGCGAAGGAGCAGCTGCCGCGCTGGATGATCGCGATGTTGCCGGCATCGAAGTCCGCGAAGTCGGACGCTTCGCAGCCGCTGGTCGAGGTGTTGGCGTCGGGTGCGGGCGGCAGGATCAGATCGACGCCCTGAGCGATGCCGTTCACGTCGCCCGATCCGGAGTAGGACATCGTGGCAAACCCGGGCTCACCGAAGTAGGTGTAGCTGGTCGGGTTGGGCGAGATCTGTTGAAGGATCGCCTCGGTCAGTTCTTCGAAGAAGGGATAGTCGAAGGGCTGCACGGTGACGTTGTATCCGGCCTCCTGCATCAGCCGCGCGACGTATTCGACCGAGTCCTGATAGCCGGCGCTCGAGGCTTCGCGGGTGCCGCCGCTGTTATCGGCGAATTCCTGAAATGCCCACTGGTGGGCACGGATGGCCTCGACCGTGACGGCATCGCGCAGCGCCTGGCTGTCGGTTCCGACAGCTGCGTAACCCGAACCGACGAAAGCGGGTGCCAGAAGCAGTGCAGTCGAACCAAATAGGGTTTTTCCAAATGACATCTGTTCGATCTCCCATGTATTTCCGATTTTTTGAAGGCCCGAGGGTCGTTGCCCAACGGAGCGTCTTGAAAGACGTGCGGTGGCAAAAAGGGTCTGCCTCTGCGCGCGAACAGGCTACGCTCAGATCCGGGTTCTGCGCAACGATTCGTAGAGTTGATCATGAAATTGCAACCCATAGGTTGATACATGGCGTCTGCCTGAAGCGGGTTACGAGCGCGCATGAGGTGGCTTTGCCCGCCGCCGCAATGAGGCAGCAGCGGTGCGGAGCCAGCCATCGGGGGCGAAATGATCCGCCAGTCGGCTTGACACGCCCGGCACGAAAGGTGCGAATGGCAACTTCTGATGTGGCGGCAATGACCATGCGTCAGCCGTAAATTTTGAGAGGTGCCGATCGGCTTCAAAACCTACCACCGGTAGATCACGGAGGAGATATCATGCCCGCCCTTAGGAACCTTGCGCTCGCCGCGGCAGTCAGCGCCCTGACCGCACCGATTGCGGCACAGGATTACAGCTGGAAGCCAGACCGTCCGATCAATATCATCGTGCCGTGGTCGGCGGGCGGATCGACCGACCAGGTCACCCGCGTCGTGGCGCCTATACTGGAAGAGGCCTTGGGCACCGAGATCGTCGTGGTCAACCAGCCCGGCGCCTCCGGATCGACCGGCACCAAGGCAGCGCTGGACGCGCCGCGCGATGGGTACACATGGACCGCCAATGCCATTGCCAACAATGCCACCTATACCGTTACCGGGTTGATCGAGGATACCTCGATCGAGGATTACCGTATCTACCTGCATGTCGCGAATGTGCCGGTGGTCAGCGTAAACGCCAATGCGCCCTACCAGACCTTCCCGGAGCTGCTGGAGGCGATGAAGTCTGGATCGGTCACTGTCGGCACCGCCGGGGTGAACTCGTCTGGCGGCATGGCGTTGGCGTCGATCAAGGAAAGCGCCGAGGGCGACCTGTCGGGAGCCCGGATGATTACCTATGACGGCGGCAACCCCGCGGTGATCGCGGCGGCCAGCGGTGAGGTCGAGGTCACCACGCAGCTTGCGGTGGAACAGACCGAAATGATCCGCGCCGGTCGCCTGCGCCCGCTGACCGTGCTGTCGGACACCGCGCTGGTGGTCGAGGGCATCGACCCGGTGCCGCCGATCACCGACTTCCTGCCGGATTTCCACGTTGCGGCGGATTACTTCGGGGTGTTCATCCCCACCGGTGCCCCGCAGGAGGTCTATGACACCGTTGATCAGGTCTGGCAGGACCATGTGATGAACAGCGAGGCGTTGAAGACTTATGCGACTGACCGTGGCGCCGTGTTTTCGCCGAGCTATGGGCAGGCGGCGCTCGACAAGGCGATGCCGGTTGTGGTGACCGAGGCCTGCGCCCGCGTTACCCGCGGCGAGGCGGTCGTCGATCCCTCCGAGATCGGCATCGACTGCCCCGCTGAATAGGGCCGCGTGGGCGCGCAGCGGAGTACCGCGCCCGCGCCGCGTGGCAACGACAGGTGATCCGATGACCATGGCTCTGGCCGACCGGCTGACAGCGGTCCTCCTCTTTCTGCTCGGGCTGGCGTTGCTGGGCGGGGGTTACATGATGGACCGGCTGGAGGTCCGCCAGATTCATCCGGCTTCGATCCCCGGGCTGGTGCCGATGATCCTTGGCGTCCTGCTGGCGCTTTGCGCGGCGATGCTGTTCTGGTCGTCGTTCAGGGCGCGGGCCGAAGGCGAGGCGATGGTGTTGCGCGGAGGCTCTTGGGTGCGGCTGGGGCTGACCGCCGCGATCTGCGTGATCTATGCGTTGGGGCTGGTCGGGTCGCTGCCCTACGTCTGGGCGACCTTCCTTTTCGCCAGCGCCTTCGCGCTGCTGTTTTCCTTTCCGTTGAACGGCACTCGGCAGGCGCAGGCGGTCGCGGTGCTGGGCGCGCTGGCGCTGGGCACCGGGGTGGCCTTCGGATCGGCGCTGCTGTTCGCAGAGCTGTTTCTGGTGCGGCTGCCATGAGCGGATTGGGCGACCTGTTGAACGGGCTGGCCACGCTGGCGACACCCGGGATGCTGTTTCACGCGGGCTGGGCGACGCTGCTGGGCATTCTGGTGGGATCGCTGCCGGGGCTGACGGCGACCATGGGCGTGGCGCTGATGACTACGCTCACCTATTCGCTGGATTCGACCACCGCGATCCTCGTGCTGGTCTGCATGTATGTCGGCGCGATCTACGGCGGCTCACGCTCTGCCATCCTGCTGAACATCCCCGGCACGCCCGCAAGCGCAGCAACCTCACTGGACGGCTATCCCTTGGCCAAGGCCGGACGGGCCGGCTATGCCATGGGGCTGGCGACGGCCGGATCGGCGCTGGGCACGCTGGCGGGCGTGGTGATGTTGGTGCTGGTAGCGCCGCCCTTGGCCGAGGCTGCGCTGAACTTCGGCAGCTTCGAATTCTTCTGGCTGGCGGTCTTCGGAATCCTGATCTCGGGTCAGCTGACCGCCGGCACCACGCCGCTCAAGGGCTACATTGCGGGGCTGCTTGGGCTGGCGGTCGCCATGATCGGCTCGGAGGGTATCCACGCGCATGTGCGTTTCAACCTCGGGCTACAGGACCTGAATGCGGGCATCGCCCTGATCCCCGCCATGGTCGGTGCCTTCGGCTTTGCCGAGGTGCTGACGGCGATGTGGAACCGCGCCGGCGAGCTGGCGGTGAATAGGGATAAGAGCGACCGGACCCTGCCCGACATGATCGACCTGTGGCGTTACAAGTTCACCATCGCGCGGTCCGGCATCATCGGCACGCTGGTGGGCATCATCCCAGGCGTGGGCGAGGATATCGGCGCCTGGGCCAGCTATGCGGCGGCGCGCAGGACCTCGAAGGAGAAGGACAGGTTCGGCCACGGCAGCCACGAGGGGCTGATTGCGGCCGAGACCGGCAACTCGGCGGTGGTGCCCGGCTCGCTGATCCCGGCGATCACGCTTGCGGTGCCGGGCTCGGCCTCGTCGGCGGTGCTGATCGCGGCGCTGTTCATCCACGGCATAAGGCCGGGGCCGCTGATCATGATCGAGCAGCCGGACTTCATCGGTCTGATCAGCGCCATGGTGGTGATCGCGACGCTGTTCATGGCCTTCTTCGGGCTGACGCTGACGCGGGTCTTCGTGCAGGTGCTGAAGGTGCCCTATGCCTATCTGATGCCGGTGGTCTTCGTGCTCTGCGTGATCGGCACCTACGCGTTGAGCCAGCGGATTTTCGACATCTGGATCATGGTGGCCTTCGGGCTGGTGGGCTTCGTGCTGCGGCAGATGAAATACCCGATGGCGCCCCTGGTTCTGGGGATCATCCTCGGTGACCTGCTGGACAAGAGCTTGCGCCGCGGCCTGACGCTGAGCGACGGCGATTTGGCGCCGTTCTTCACCCGGCCGGTGTCGGCGGTCTTCGTGGCGCTGATCGTGCTGTCGATCGCAATGAACGTGGCGTCGGTGCGGCGGGCGGCGCTGGCGCCCTTTCGCTGGATCGGGGCCCGACTAAATGCCTGACCGACCCCTTTTGGATGCGGATCCGGCTTGACCCGACGGCAGTCTCTGAACAGTGGCTTGGCGGCGCAACGACATATACACTTAACATCGAAACGATGAGACGAGATTGAATGGCCAAACAGGTGACCCCGATCCGCAGGGATCGCAAGCGCAACCCCGAAGTGACACGCTCCGCCATCCTGATTGCGGCTTTGCAGGAGTTCAGCGAAGTCGGCCACTCCGGCGCTCGCGTGGACCGCATCGCCGCACGGGCCGGTGTCAGCAAGCCGATGATCTACGACTACTTCGGTGACAAGGACGCGGTCTATGCCGCCGCGCTGCGCGAGGCCTATGTCCAGATCCGCGAGGGGGAGTCCAAGCTGGAACTGGACACCCGTGAGCCGGGAGAGGCGATCCGGACGCTGGTGATGTTCACCATGAACCACTTCTGGAACAACCCCTGGTTTATCCGGATGCTCAACACCGAGAACCTCCGGGGTGGGTCGACCATTCGGGAACTCAAGGACGCGGCCGACATCCAGTCGCTGTTGCTGCAGCGGGTCGATGAAATTCTGCGCAAGGGGCGCGAGACCGGTCTTTTCAAATCCGAAATGTCCCCGGTGGAACTGTACATCTTCATTGCCTCGGTCTGCTGGTTTCCGATCTCGAACATGCACACCCTGTCGATCGCTTTTCGCACCCCGATCGAGGAAGACTGGCTGACCGGCCATGCCGAGAAGGCTGCGAACATGATTGTGACCTATCTGAAGACTGCCGACCCGGATGCGGAGTAGCCACGCTCAGCCCCCCGTTTAGCACAACCCTTTCGGGAACGAGGTCGCCCTGCGGCACCATCTTCGGCTTGACATAACTGATATAAACTACTATTTAGTAAGTTAAGCGTTTCAACCGTGCGGCGTAGTGAAGGGAGCGCGTGTCAGGGGGCGGCCCGGAGGGGCGTCAAGGCGGGGGACGTGACAATGGCAACACGACGCATCGGCATTATCATGCACGGGGTCACCGGCCGAATGGGGATGAACCAGCACCTGATCCGCTCGGTTCTGGCGATCCGCGATGAGGGCGGCATGGCGCTCAGGACCGGCGACCGGCTTGTGCCCGACGTCATCATCGTGGGCCGCAATGATGCCAAGATTGCCGAACTGGCCGCCAAACACGGCGTCGAGCGCTATACCACCGACCTTGATGCGGCGCTGGCCAACCCTGACGACTCGATCTTCTTTGACGCTGCCAGCACCCGGATGCGCCCCGGCCTGCTGCGCAAGGCAATCGACGCGGGCAAGCATGTCTATTCGGAAAAGCCCGTTTCGGAGAGGCTGGATGAAGCCATTGCCATTGCCCGCCACGCCAAGGAAAAGGGCGTCAAGAACGGCATCGTGCATGACAAGCTGGACCTGCCGGGTCTCGTTAAGCTCAAGCGGTTGCGCGACGCAGGGTTCTTCGGGCGAATCCTCAGCGTGCGTGGCGAGTTCGGCTACTGGGTGTTCGAGGGCGACTGGATGGCGGCACAGCGGCCGTCGTGGAATTATCGCAAGCAGGACGGCGGCGGCTTAGTGTCGGACATGCTCTGCCACTGGCGCTATGTGCTGGATAATGTAATCGCGCCGGTCAAGGCGGTATCCTGTACCGCCGTCACTCACATCCCCGAGCGCTGGGACGAGAACGGCGAACGCTATGACGCCACCGCCGACGACGCCGCCTATGCGACCTTCGAACTGGAGGGCGGCATCATTGCCCAGCTCAACAGCTCGTGGTGTACGCGCGTGCGGCGCGACGATCTGGTGACCTTTCACATCGACGGCACCCACGGCAGCGCGGTGGCCGGGTTGCACACCTGTTATTCCCAGGCACGGGTCAACACGCCCAAGCCGGTCTGGAACCCCGACCAGAAACAGACGATGAATTTTTTCGACGACTGGGTCGAAGTGCCCGACAACGCCGATTTCGACAACGGCTTCAAGGTGCAGTGGGAGCAGTTCCTGCGCCACGTGGTCGAGGATGGGCCCTGGTCTTATACGCTGGCAGAGGGCGCCAAGGGCGTGCAACTGGCCGAACTGGGCTACAGGAGTTCCGCGGAACGCCGCTGGCTCGATGTGCCGGCGCTGGACATCTGAGGAGGCGGAGATGGCGAGGCTGATCCTGCCCACCTCTGGCGGCGGCCTAGCACCGGTCGAGATCGCCGCAGGCCCTGTCCCGGTGCCGGGCGGCGATTGGACCCGCACCGCCTATGCCGCGGCGCATGTGGTCTCTGACCCAACGGCAGACGTCGACCCCGGCGATGGGATGGCCGTCGATTGGCACCGCACGATCTCGTTTCGCCAGCACCTGTGGTCATTGGGGCTTGGTGTGGCCGAGGCGATGGACACCGCGCAGCGCGGCATGGGTCTGGACTGGCCGACCTCGCTGGAGTTGATCCGTCGCAGCATGGACGCCGCGCCCGAGGGTGCGTTGATCGCCAGCGGCGCCGGGACCGACCACCTTGCCCCCGGCCCGAATGTCACCATCGACGACGTGATCGCCGCCTACGAGATGCAATGCGAGGCGGTCGAGGCCACCGGCAGCCGCGTGATCCTGATGACCAGCCGTGCGCTGGTGCAGGCCGCGAAAGGACCGGAGGACTACGCGAGGGTCTATGCCCGCGTGCTGTCGGGTCTGAGACAGCCGGCGATCCTGCACTGGCTGGGCGAGATGTTTGATCCGGCACTTGCGGGCTACTGGGGCAACGGCGACCACATGACGGCAATGGAGACCTGTCTGTCGGTCATCTCCGACAACGCCGACAAGATAGACGGTATCAAGATCTCGCTGCTGTCGGCCGAGAAGGAGATCGCCATGCGCCGGCGTCTGCCCAAGGGCGTGGCGATGTACACCGGCGACGACTTCAACTACCCCGAGCTGATCAAGGGCGACGATCGGGGCTATTCGCATGCGCTGCTGGGCATCTTCGATCTTATCGCCGGAGCGGCATCCCGGGCGCTGACGGCCTTGGCCGAGGGGGATGCCGCCGCCTATCACGATGCGTTCGATCCGACCGTGCCGCTCAGCCGCCATATCTTCAGGGCGCCGACGCGTTTCTACAAGACCGGTGTGGTGTTCCTTGCCTACCTGATGGGCCATCAGGACCACTTCACCATGATCGGTGGGCAGGAAAGTGCCCGATCGACCCTGCACCTGGCTGAGACGATCCGGCTGGCGAACGCGGCGCAGATCTTCACCGATCCCGACGAGGTGGTGCGCCGCGCCAAGCCGGTCTTCCAGGCCCGGGGTGTCTGGTCATGAGAACGCTGACCGCCGCCGACCTGTCGCTGAACACCGCGACCGTTTCGAGGCAATGGACCCTTGCGGAATGCATCGAGGGCTGCAAGCGTCACGGCATCGGTGGCATTTCCCCTTGGCGCGACGCGCTGCAGGCGTGTGGCGTAGACCGCGCCGCCAAGCTGATCCGCGAGGCGGGGCTTGGCGTATCGGGGCTCTGCCGGGGCGGATGGTATACATCCGAGGGCGCGCTGACACAGAGCGTGATCGACGACAACAGGCGCGCCGTGGACGAAGCCGCCGCCATCGGTGCGGACTGCCTTGTCATGGTGGTGGGCGGGTTGCCCAGAGGCTCCAAGGATATCGAGGCCGCGCGTGAGATCGTCACCGAAGGGCTGGAGAAGACGCTGGACTACGCCCGCACCGCCGACGTGAAGATCGCCATTGAGCCGTTGCACCCGATGTATGCCGCCGACCGCGCCTGCGTGAACAGCACCGGGCAAGCGCTGGATATCTGCGACAGGCTCGGCGACGGAATCGGCGTGGCGCTGGACGTCTATCACATCTGGTGGGACCCCGAGGTCGCGGCGCAGATAAAGCGCGCCGGCCGGGACCGACTTCACGCCTTCCATGTCTGTGACTGGCTGAACCCGACCCGCGACCTGTTGACCGATCGGGGTATGATGGGCGAGGGCGTCATCGACATCCCGGCGCTGCGCGGCATGGTCGAGGATCAGGGCTTCGACGGTTTCGTCGAGGTCGAAATCTTCTCGGCAAGGAACTGGTGGACCAAGCCGGCGGACGACGTGCTGGCGGCCATGGTAAAGGCGCTGCCTGCGATCTGACCGGCTCAGGTCAGCGGGTGTTCGGGAAGCGGAAGTCCGTCCGGCGGCGCGGCATCGGGCGTCAGGTAGGTGCGCATCCGCTCGTCGCAGCAGGCAAAACCCCAGTTGATCAGCAATCCCTGCTCGGTGTCATCGAAGGCGTTGAGCCGGGTGCGCATCGCGGCGATCCGCGCCACGGTGGCGGGCGAGCGCGGCAGCAGATCGGGGGCTGCGTCGGACGTCGGCCCCATGTCGATGCCCCAGTAGGATAGCTTCTGCTCGGTGAAGGGGCGCAAGGCGAACAACGCCGACACCCGGCGCGCGCGGGACTGATCCATCGCGATGTCGAGTGCGCGCAGCACCTGTTTCGGCGACAGCGGACCGAAGGTCGGGCCGTGGGTGAAGGGCTTGCCCGCGTCCGAGCACAGGATGGTGCCGAAGCGGTCGATGCGTTCGAGCCCGAGGTTGTCGTAGACGCCGCCGTCAGTCAGGTTGAGCTTGGTGGTGAACTCCGGTTTGCCAAAGAACTGCGTGCCCGGCAGGTCGCTCCAGTCCGAAGCGGCGAGGTCGAAGCTTACCGGCGACAGCACCGGGGGAAAGGCGCTGGAGGCGGCCATCGCCTGTGCCACGCTGAACCTTGCGGTATTGCGGATCTCGCCCACGAGGTAATCTGCCACCCGCACCCGCGAAAACCGGCAGGTGCGGCCGGTCTGAAGATTGGTGGACTTGAAAATGAAATCCGGCCGCTCGGGCATTTCGTCGAGGGTCATGCCACCCGTGAGCTGTTCGTCATAGGCGTCGATCAGGCGCTCGGCGGCGGACTTGGTAAAAGGGATCAGGCCCAGGCCCACGACCTTGAGGTCCAGCGTCTGGCGGCAGAAGTCGCGCAGCGGTTCGATGACCTCAGGCATCAGGTTGCCGGCCACGCCGCCCGCGCCGAACTGCAGGCGCGACCAACGCGCCGCAAGCCGGCCCGAGGCGATCGAGCCGCCCGACACGCTGGTGATCCGGTCGAGCCTCGGCAGCCAGCCGAGTTCGTTCAGACGCATCAGCGCGCCGCAATGGTAGAGCGTGGCGCGGAAGCCGCCGCCCGAAAGGGCAAGGCCGATGCGGGTGTCGGGGCGGGCGTCAGGCATCGGTAATGTCTTTCAGGATGGTCGGGATGTCGGCGTGGTTGTCGTACCAGATGGGCGTGATGCCCAGCCGCCGCAGGACGCGTGTCTCCTGCTCCTGCGCAAGGTCTTCGACCGCCTCCAGAATGCCCCGGATCTCGTGTTCGTAGCGGCTAGCGGCCTTGACGTTGTGACGCTGAAACCCCTTTTCCTTGCGGCCCATGGCGCGGGACTTGATGCCGGCGCTCTGAAAATCGTCCAGCAGCTGTTTCGCAGCGCGGTCGATCCCGTCGACCTGTGTCTTGTCGGGGACATGCCGGTCGGGGGTCTTCAGAACAGCGTAAATCTGCGCCCGCACCGGTGACAGTGACAGCGCGTCCAGTAGGCGGCGGATATTGCGGTCCGACAGCGACAGGCCGACCATCAACCCCACCGAGCTGGACATTTCGCGCAGCTGCACGAGGTTGGACCAGCTATAGGGGTCGCTGGCGGCGGCGTTGTATTCCTCTTCGGTGAAGACCACGCCTTCGGGCCCGGGGCCACCGTCGCGCGGAAAGGGGATGTAGCCGTGGACGTGAAAAATCGGCAGGCGGTTGCGTGGCGGCGCAGCGCGACTGAAGACCGGTGCGGCCTGCCTCTGGCCCTCAAGCGCGCGCTCCAGCAGGTCGTCGTAGTTGTAGGTCACTACCGAACGGACACCATAGCGTTGCCCGGTGTTGCTGGCACAGAGCCGGGCAACTGCTTGCAGCGTCTCGTTCCCGTCGATCTCGGGCGCGCCGCTGTCACGCAGGGTGGCATCCTCGATCCGGTAGAGACCGTCTCGTACTGCCGACAGGAACTCGACGTCGCCGTGCTCACCCTCGGGGTAAAGCTGGCGCAGCTTGCGGGCAACGACCTCCAGCGGTTCACGGGCTTCGCCCAGATACCAGTCGGCAATGGCAAAAAGGTAATTGGGGAAGGGGCGCCACTGGCCGAGCTTGGCCTCGGAGATGGCAGCGAAATAGACCGAGAGTACCAGCTTGTCCCAAGTCGGCAGGGCGCTGGCGACCGAAACACCGGCGCCAAGGTAGAGGCAGAGCTGCCGGTCCCTGAAAGCGCCATGCAGGGTTTCGCGGGCGTTGTCGGGCCAAACATAGGTCATGCCGAAAGACCCTGACGGCAGCAACCGGTGCAGGCCGGCCGCGCAATCGGTGGACAGAAGGATTTCAGACGCACGGCAGCAATTCCTGAAATTAAAAGGCGAGTTCTGAAAACTTTCGCAACCAGTGTGTGTGCGGAGGGGTGATTCAGCAAGGATTTTTTTGCCGTCTGGTCAAATTTTTCGCCCGCGTCCGAGTCCTGACTGCAAGGGCGACAGCGCTAACAGGCGCCGCCACTGGACCGCGCGGCCGCATCTGGGGCCTTGTCAATCGCAACGCGGTGGCAAAGACTGCGCGCATTGGCAAAGACCAGAAACGAAAACAACCAACAGGAAACTCCATGAACAAGACACTCGTATGCACCGTGACGGCCGCTCTGCTGGCCTCCACCGCATCGCTGAGCGCCGAGACGCTGCGCTGGGCGCGCTCCGGTGACGCGCTCACGCTTGACCCGCATGCCCAGAACGAGGGCCCGACCCACACCATTCGCCACCAGATGTACGAACCGCTGATCATCCGTGATGTGAAGGGCGATTTCGAACCCGCGTTGGCCACCAACTGGGCGCCGTCCGAAGACGATCCGAACGTCTGGGTCTTCAACCTGCGTGAAGGCGTGAAATTCCACGATGGCGCGGACTTTACCGCTGAGGACGTGGTGTTCAGCTTCGAGCGCGCCAAGCAGCCGAACTCGGACATGAAAGAGCTGATCGGCTCGATCACCGAGGTCCGCGCGGTCGACGACTACACCATCGAGATGGTCACTGACGGCCCGAACCCGATCCTGCCGTCGAACCTGACCAACCTCTTCATCCTCGACAAAGGCTGGGCCGAGGCCAACGACACCGTCAACGTCCAGGACTTTGAAGGCGGCGAGATCACCTATGCCACCACCAACGCCAACGGCACCGGACCCTACAAGCTGGAAAGCCGCGAGCCGGACGTGAAGACGGTGATGACCATCAACGAGGATTACTGGGGTAAGGACCAGTTCCCGATGGAAGTGACCGAAATCGTCTATACCCCGATCCAGAATGCCGCCACGCGGGTTGCCGCGCTGCTTTCGGGCGAGGTCGACTTTCTTCAGGACATGCCGGTGCAGGATCTGGACCGCGTCAACAACGCCGAGGGTCTGACCGTCAAGCAGGCGCCGCAGAACCGGGTGATCTTCTTCGGGATGAACCAGGGCGCCGATGACATCGAGGCAGACAATGTCGAGGGCAAGAACCCCTTGGCCGACGTCAAGGTGCGCAAGGCAATGTCGATGGCGATCAACCGCGATGCCATCCGCCAGGTCGTGATGCGCGGCCAGTCACAGCCCGCCGGCATGATCGCGCCGCCCTTCGTCAACGGCTGGACCGAGGAGATGGACGCTGAGGCCAAGACCGACATCGAGGCCGCCAAGGCGCTGATGGAGGAAGCGGGCTATGCCGACGGCTTCTCGATCCGACTGGACTGCCCGAACGACCGCTATGTCAATGACGAGGCGATCTGTCAGGCCGCCGTCGGCATGCTGGGTCAGATCGGCGTGACCGTGAACCTCGACGCGAAGCCCAAGGCGCAGCACTTCCCGCTCATCACAGACGGCAAGACCGACTTCTACATGCTGGGCTGGGGCGTGCCGACTTACGATTCCGAATACATCTTCAACTTCCTCGTGCACGGGCGCGAAGATGACATCGGTACCTGGAACGGCACCGGCTACGACAACGACGAGCTGGATGCCAAGATCGAGACGCTGGCGTCGAACACCGATCTGGAGGCCCGAAACAAGGACATCGCGGACATCTGGCGGGTGGTTCAGGATGAGCAGCTCTACATCCCGATCCACCACCAAGTGCTGAACTGGGGCATGGCCGAGAAGGTCGGCATCGAGGTCGACCCGGAAGACCAGCCCAAGATCAAGTACTTCACGATGAACTGAGCCTGCCGCTTCGGCGCTGGTTCGACACCTAAATGACAAAGACGCCCCCGCGAATGTTCGTGGGGGCGTTGTCGTTTGACATGATGACCTTGTCCGGCCGCGTCAGCCCGTGACGAGGCGGTTGACCCCTTGACGCGTCAAGGACGCAATCAGTGCGTCGGGTGGAAGTTCCTGTACGGGCACGTTCGCCTGCAATGCCAGCGCGGCGGCGGTGCCGGTCGCCTGTCCCATCGTCATGCACTGCGGCATCCCCCGGACCGAGGCAAAGGCCACTGGGTCCGCCGACAGGATGCGACCGGCGAACATCAGGTTCGCAATCCCGACGGGGATCAGGGAGCGGAACGGAATGGTATAGAAATCGCCCGGCTGCAACGCGGCCTCGTGGGTCATGTCACCCTCGGCGCGCATGACGTCGTCGATCGGGTTGTCGCAGGCCACGATGCCGTCGGGGAACTTGGTCGCGCGGGCAAGGTCCGCGCCGGTCACGCGGTAGACGCCCTCCAGCTTGCGCGTTTCGCGCACGCCGACGGTTGGTGACAGCATCGACATGTGCGCCTGTTCGAAGCCCGGCACGTCGCTGCGCAGGAACCGCGCCAGCTGGAGGCATCGGCGGCGGCCTTCCTGCGTGGCCTTGCCCACCGCGACGGGGGCGGTGCCATCGACGCCCCGGACATGGACGGAATTGCAGAAGACGGTGCCCCGGTGAAAGCCGCGCATGAGATAGAGCCTTGCAAGGTCGGGGTGAAGGCGCCCCTCGGCGACACCGCGCGCGCCGTAGCGTTCGAAATAGGGGTCGGGATTGGCGAAGGCCGCCTGCCAGTCCACGCCGACCATGTGAAACGAGATCGTGACCGCCATCATGTTGCCGCACGCGTCGCCAAGCACGTGCGGCACGCCCGCCTTTGCAGAGAGGTCGCCGTCGCCCGAGCAGTCGATGACAATGCCGGCCTCGACGGTGAACGGCCCGTTCCTGTCGCAACATGACACTGCTGCGATCCTGTCGCCCTGCATCTGCGGATGCAGCGCCATTGCGCCCAACCGGAGCCGCACGCCCGCCTCTTCCAGCATCTCGAACATGGTGAGTGTCGCGAGGTCGTGGTCGTAGACGATCTCGGGCCCGAAATTGTCCAGTGTGCAGGGGCGCACCTCGGCCGCGGGCGGATCCATCGCGGCAAGCCGCTCCGTAAGCTCCTGAATGAGGCCGCCGACGATCCGGTCCTGCGGGTATCCGCCGCCCCAGGGCATGCCGGGGCAAAAGGCCATGACGCCGCCGATCTTGGTGGTCGCCTCCAGCAGGGTCACGCTGAGCCCCTGCCGGGCCGCGGCGAGGGCGGCGCCGAACCCGGCCGTGCCGCCACCAACCACCAGTGCATCCCGCTTCTCGTTTCGCGTATCCATGCGTCTTGCTCCCGTATATCCTTGGGGTGGTGGCCTGCCTCGACCGGACGGTGAGAAACCGCGGGATTGCTGTCAAGCCGTCGGTCCAGGCCATAGCCACAGCACGCCACTCTGTCGACGGCTTGATACTGGCCGCTGCCACTGGTCCGCGTGCTTGCCGATGGACGCTTCGCCGTCCTGTGCTACCCTTGGTCAAACCAACAGGGGAGATACCGACATGCAACGTGTGATAAGCGCGGTCGCGCTGGGGGTGGCTTTGGCCGCGCCCGCCGTGGCCGAAGACTTCAAGTGGGCAGTCACCACCGATCCGCAGACCATGGACCCGCACGCCACCAATTCGGCCCCGGTGCTTGGCTTTCTCAACAATGTCTACGAAGGCCTCGTGCGGCGCGGCAAGGACATGTCGGTCGAGCCGGCGCTGGCAACGAGGTGGGAACCCATCGGCGAGGGCGAGGGCTGGCGTTTCACCCTGCGCGAGGGCGTCACCTTTCACGACGGTGCCACTTTCGACGCCGCGGATGTCATGTTCTCGTACGAGCGCGCCTCGAGCGAAGAGGCCGACACCCGCAGCTGGTTCGCGCCGGTTTCGGAGGTGAAGGTGGTCGATGACTATACCGTCGATTTCATGACCTCTGCGCCGAACCCGCTGTTCCCGTCGTCCATCGCCAACTGGATGATCATGGACAGCGGCTGGGCCGAAGCAAATGACACCACCCGCCCCGACAAGGAAAACGGCAACCACGCCACGCTGAACGCCAATGGCACCGGCGCGTTCATGGTGACCTCGCGCGAGCCCGGCCTCAGCACCGTGCTGGAGCCGTTCGAGAACTGGTGGGGTGAGGCCGAGCACAATATCACCCGCGCCGAACTGACGCCGATCCAGAACCCGGCCACCGCGCTGGCGGCGCTGCTGTCGGGTGACGTGGACTTCATCAACCCGGTGCCGATCCAGGACGTGGCGCGGCTGAAGGACAATCCCGATGTCGAGGTGATCCAGGGCATCGAGGCGCGGGTCATCATGCTGGGTTTCCCGCATGAGGCCGAGACGCTGAAGTATTCGTCCGACACCCCCGACGCCAACCCCTTTGCCGATGCCAAGGTGCGGTTGGCGGTGCAGTACGCCATCAACGTGCCGGCGATCCTGCAGACCACCATGCGCGGTAATGCCGAGCCGGTGAACCAACTGGTGAGCTCGGCGATGAACGGCTATTCCGAGGCGCTGGCAGATGCGCCCGCCTACGACCCGGTCAAGGCGCGCGAATTGCTGGCCGAGGCGGGCTATCCCGAGGGCTTCTCTTTCGGCTTCAAATGCCCCAACGACCGCTACCTGAACGACGAATCCGTTTGTCAGGCGGTGACGGCGATGCTGGCCCAGGTCGGATTGAATGCCACGCTGGAAGCGATGCCGGTCAACAACTACTGGCCGGAACTGCGGGCCGACAACTACGACATGTACCTGCTGGGCTGGTCGCCGGGAACCTTCGACGCCGAACACCCGATCCGCTTCCTCGTCGCCACGCCGAACGAGGAGAAGAAACTGGGAAGCTGGAACTTCGGCGGCTTCTCGAATGACCGCATCGACGAGCTGCTGCCGATGATCCAGTCCGAGATCGACGAGGAAAAGCGGCAGGCGATGGTCGACGAGGTCACGCAGATCATGGCGGACGAGGTGGCCTATGTGCCGCTTTACGTGCAGCCGCTGGTCTGGGGCGCGCGGTCCAACATCGAGCTGACGCAGCGGCCGGACGACTTCTTTATCCTGCGCTGGGTGACAGTGAACTGAGGCCGCATTTCGCGAGATGAAGGATTTGTAGTATTGTCCCTCCATTTACCAATTGGAGGGACAATTATTATGTTGGCCGTCGGTGCGAAAGTTTCAAATCCCAGGTCGGGAACGGAGTTCGAACTTCTCGACATGAGCGACGACGGATTCGTGATGCGTTACACGATGAACCAACCCTCGGCCGCGCCGGATTTTGCCGAGCATTTCCATCTTGGTTGGCACGAGGACTTCAAGGTTCTGTCCGGATCGGGCAGCTACCGGCTGGATGGCAAGGAGGGCAAGGTCAAGGCCGGCGACACGATCGCAATGCCAGAGCGGGTCAAGCATATACACCCGATGAACACGTCGTCCGAGCCGATGGTCATGGAGCATCACGCAAGGATCACCGGGCACGATCCGTCGGTCGTGCGGGACACGTTGGGCTTTTTCTTTTCCGTCTTCGACTGGGACCGGGCGGGCCGGATCAAGCTGGATAGACTGGGCCTGCCACGGCATCCTATGAAATTCGCCGCAGCCGGCCGGTTGTTGGGGCGCGCCGGCGGCTACGATGCACGCATCCCGAAGGGTGCAGCGGATTTTGCCGGGGCCACCGTCGGACGGCTGGCGGAGATGCTGGGCTACGACATGATTGATCCGAAGTGGCGCTGATCCACGCCGTCCTCAACCGGGGGTAGGCCGCCGAGTCCGCGCGGTCGCATCACGTTTCCGGGCGTCGCGACGTAACGTCACGACAGCGGCGCGTCGGGCGCCCTTTTGACCTTGACGCCCCAGACCGCCCGTTATCTTTTGGCGCCATGCTAGCTTTCATCATCCGCCGCGTCGGCCAGTCCATTCTCGTGCTTCTGGTGGTCGGCCTCGTGGCCTTCTCCATGTTCAATTTCGTCGGCGATCCGATCGACAACATGCTTGGTCAGGAGCGCACCGCCGAGGATATCGCGCGGTTGCGCGAACAGCTTGGCCTCGACCGGTCCTTCGTGGTGCAGTACGTCAAGTTCCTGCAGGAGGCCGTGCAGGGCAATTTCGGCGTCAGCTACAGGCAGGGACGTCCGGTCACTGACATCTTGCTTGAACGCGCCCCGGCGACGCTGGAACTGGCGGCGGTGTCCGGCATCCTTGCCATCGTGTTCGGCATCGCGCTGGGCGTCTTCACCGCGA
Organism: Litorisediminivivens sp. KMU-197; assembly: GCF_056858395.1. Classification (NCBI taxonomy): domain Bacteria; kingdom Pseudomonadati; phylum Pseudomonadota; class Alphaproteobacteria; order Rhodobacterales; family Paracoccaceae; genus Litorisediminivivens; species Litorisediminivivens sp. KMU-197. The sequence continues at coordinate 431,429 of NZ_JBXEQG010000002.1, forward strand.
TCCGCCGCAACGGCGTGCTGGCCAATGCGATCATGTCGGCGTCGCTGATCGGGGTCTCGCTGCCGACCTTCCTGATCGGCATCCTGCTGATCTATGTCTTCTCGGTCGAGCTTGGCTGGCTGCCCAGTTTCGGCCGCGGTGAGGTGGTCGAGATTGGCGGCTGGAAAACCGGTTTCCTGACCGAGAGCGGGCTGAAGGCGCTGATCCTGCCGTCGATTACGCTGGGGCTGTACCAGATGACGCTGATCATGCGGCTGGTGCGGTCCGAGATGCTGGAAGTGCTGCGGCAGGATTACATCCGCTTTGCCCGCGCCCGCGGGCTGAAGACGCGGGCGGTGAACTTCCACCACGCGCTGAAAAACACCATGGTTCCGGTGATCACCGTGATCGGCTTGCAACTGGGGGCGATCATCGCCTTCGCCATCATCACCGAGACCGTGTTCCAGTGGCCGGGCGTCGGGCTGTTGTTCATCAACGCGATCCAGTTCGTCGATATTCCGGTGATGGCGGCCTACCTGATGCTGATTTCGGTGATGTTCGTGGGCATCAACCTGCTGGTGGACATCCTTTACTACTTCATTGACCCGCGCTTGCGCGCGGACCGGACCGGAGGCCACTGATGACCGACAGGCCCGATATGCCCTCAGACGCGCCGCTTGCGCCGCCGCCGAAGTCGCGGATGCGCCTCGCGCTGGAAAGCGACGTCTTCTACACCTTTCGCCGATCGCCGGTGGCGGTGATTTCGGCGATGGTGGTGCTGATCCTCGTGCTCTCGGCGGTTTTCGCGCCGCTGATCGCGCCGACCAACCCGTTCAATCCCGCCTCGCTGAACCTGATGAACGGTTTCACCCCGCCGATGGAACCCAACGCCTTTACCGGGGACACCTTCCTGCTGGGCACCGACGACCAGGGGCGGGACGTATTCTCGACCATCCTCTACGGGATGCGGATCTCGCTTTTCGTCGGCGTCGCGGCGGTTGCCTTTGCCATGGTGCTGGGGATCACGCTGGGGTTGGTGTCGGGCTATATCGGCGGATGGCTTGAGACCATCATCATGCGCACCGCCGACGTGCAGTTGACCTTTCCTTCCATTCTTGTGGCCATGTTGATCTTTGGCATCGCCAAGGGGATCACTCCGGTGGAGTACCGCGACCAGATGGCGATCTGGGTGCTGATCCTCGCCATCGGCCTGTCGGACTGGGTGCAGTTCGCCCGCGTGGTCCGCGGGGCCACGCTGGTTGAGAAGAACAAGGAATACGTTCAGGCGGCGCGGCTGATCGGGCGCACCAAGGGGGCGATCATGCTGCGGCACATTCTGCCCAACGTACTGTCCCCGGTGCTGGTGATCGCCACCATTTCGCTGGCGCTGGCGATCATCGCCGAGGCGACGCTGTCGTTCCTCGGCGTGGGTGCACCGCCGACGCAGCCGTCGCTGGGCACGTTGATCCGGATCGGGCAGGGTTTCCTGTTCTCGGGCGAATGGTGGATCCTGTTTTTTCCCGCCGTGACGCTGCTGTCGCTGGCGCTGAGCGTGAACCTGCTGGGCGACTGGCTGCGTGACGCGCTGAACCCGAGGCTGCGTTGATGAACCCAGCGCAAGTCTTACCGCGTAACCACATCAGGTTCGCAGGGTGCGTCTGGCCGCGCTGCGAGAAGGATGATCGATCGCACCGAGGCGCCCACCCGCTGCAAAGCAAGGTGGCTGCATGCCTATCGAAAGGACAGCCGTCATGAGCGAAACAGTCCTCTCCATCCGTAATCTTTCGGTCGAAATCCCGACGCGTCATGGAATCGTGAAGCCGGTGGACAATGTGAGTTACGACATTGCTAGGGGCGAAATCCTTGGCGTTGTCGGTGAATCCGGCGCGGGCAAGTCGATGGCCGGCAATGCGGTGATCGGGTTGCTTTCGCCCCCGGCGCATATCGCCTCGGGCGAGATCTGGCTGAACGGCAAGCGCATCGACGGCTTGCGCGGTGAAGCGATGCGGCGGCTCCGCGGCAAGGAGATCGGCATGGTCTTCCAAGACCCGCTGACCTCGCTCAATCCGCTTCTGAGGATCGGCGATCAGCTGGTCGAGACCATGCGCACGCACCTTCGGATCAGCGAAAGCCAGGCCCGCAGGCGCGCTGTCGAAGCGCTGGAAGAGGTCGGCATTCCCGGCGCATCGGAGCGGGTCGATTCCTACCCGCACGAGTTCTCGGGCGGGATGCGGCAACGGGTTGTCATCGCCCTTGCGCTTTGTGCCGAGCCGAGCCTCGTCATCGCGGACGAACCGACCACGGCGCTCGACGTCTCGGTGCAGGCGCAGATCATCGCGCTGCTGAAGCGACTGTGCCATGAGCGTGGCACGGCTGTCATGCTGATCACCCACGATATGGGCGTGATCGCCGAGGCGACCGACCGGGTCGCGGTCATGTATGCGGGGCGGCTGGCCGAGCTTGGCCCGGTCGAACAGGTGCTGACCCGGCCGCAGCATCCCTACACCCACGGCCTCATGGCATCGACCCCGCTGGCCTCGGCCGGCAAGGCACGGCTGCACCAGATCCCCGGCGCGATGCCGCGTCTGGATGCAGTGCCCGACGGCTGTGCCTTCAATCCGCGATGCCCGCGCGCCACCGAGGTTTGTCGGACGCCACCGCCGCCCAAGGTCGAAAGCGGAATGGCCGCCTGTTGGCATCCCCTTGTCGAAGAAGAAAGGGTGCTCTGATGGCGCTTGTCCGGGTGAACAACCTCAGCCGCGTCTTCGACGTGTCCAAACCTTGGTTGAACCGTGTGCTCGAACGACGCGGCAAGGCCTTTCTAACGGCGGTATCGGAGGTCGATTTTGAGGTGCCGGAGCGGTCCACCTATGCGTTGGTGGGCGAAAGCGGATCGGGCAAGTCGACCATTGGCAAGATGCTGGTGGGACTTCTGCGTCCCTCGGATGGCATGGTTGAGATCGAGGGTGTCGACCTGGCCACCGAAACGGACGAGGCCAAGGTGGATGCGATCCGGTCCGACATCCAGATGATCTTTCAGGACCCTTTCGCCTCACTCAATCCGCGTTGGCGCGTCAAGGACATCATCGTGGAACCGGTGGCCGCGCGCGGCGGCAAGACGGAGGGGCTTGCGGAGAAGCTGCTGGAGCAGGTCGGGCTGTCGGTTAAGGACGCGGGCAAGTTCCCGCACGAATTCTCGGGCGGTCAGCGCCAGCGGATCTGCATCGCGCGGGCGTTGGCCAGCGAGCCGCGGCTGATCGTCTGCGATGAGCCGACCTCGGCGCTCGATGTCTCGGTGCAGGCGCAGGTGCTGAACCTGATGAGCGACCTGAAGGATGATTTCGGGCTGACCTATGTCTTCATCAGTCACGATCTGACCGTGGTGCGGCACATGGCGGACATGATCGGTGTGCTGTACCTAGGGCGGCTGGTGGAAGAGGCTGCGCCGGAGGACCTGTTCAGCGCCCCGAAACATCCCTATACGAAAATGCTGCTCGAAGCGGCGCCCAAGATGGATGGTTTCGGCCGTGAGGTCCAGCCGCCCGAAGGCGAGATACCCGATCCGATCAATCCGCCGTCCGGCTGCGCGTTTCACCCGCGCTGCCCGCTGGCGCAGGACATCTGCACCCGCGAACGGCCGAGGCTGCGCGAGGTCGGCGCGTCTCGTTCGGCCTGTCATTTCGCGGAAGAGGTCTAGAAAAAAACCGGGCTCCGAAGAGCCCGGTTCTCACTCGCTAATTGAGGGAAACTTAGTATTCCCAGGAGTCTGCCGACTTCATCTCTTCTTCGGTGTAGGCCGTCGAGGCGACCAGAGAACCGTTTTCGTCACGACCGATTTCGATTTTGTCGAACGACAGGGCGACGGGCTTCTCGCCAATGCCGAGGAAGCCGCCGACGTCGACGATCACGGCGGTGATGCGTCCGTCCATGCCGACGACAAGGTCCGAGATCTCGCCGATGTCTTCACCCGTGCCGTCATAGACGTTCAGGCCGTCGAGGTCTTCGGCGGTCATGAAGTCACGACCCGCAGCGTCCGAACGTTCCATGTCTTCGTCGACGACATTGGCTTCGCGGTTCTCTTCGGTCTCTTCCATGGCCTCTTCGTTCTCGGCCATGTCAGTTGTCGACGCATCGGTGGCAGCGTCGGTATCGCCGGTGATCACGACGGTGTCGGACTCCTCGGTGGGGTTTTCCGTTTCGGTGACGTCTTCGGATTTCTCCATTTCGGCGTCGCCGGTCACGGACTCGGCTTCGGCTTGCTCGGTCACCGCAACGGTGTCGACGCGTTCACCGTCTTCCATCTCGGCCTGTTCGCCACGGTCACCATAGAAGGTCCAGCCTTCGTCGCGGGTCATGTCACGATCAAGCTCGTCCTGCTCTTCCAGAGCGGCACGGTCGCCGGTGTAGACCACGAAGTATTCCTCTTCGTCGCCTTCTTCACGCACGAACTTCAATTCGTCCATCGAGGTCGAGATTTCTTTCTCGCCCAATCCGAGGAAGCCACCGGCGTCCAGCACGACAGATTCGATCTGACCGTCTTCGGAAATGATCACATCACCGATTTCGCCCACGTCTTCCCAATCGGCGTCGGGCTCTGCCATGGTGTCACCGATTTCGGCTTCTGCATTGGCTTCGCCGCGCACGTAGACGCGTTTGCCAAGCAGGTCCGAAGCGTTGATGGTCAGGCCGTCAACTTCTGCCATCGGTTCCATCGAGGCATCGGTGTTCATTTCAGTGGAAGCAGTGGCTTCCATCTTGGTGCCATCGTCGGCTGCGACATGCGATTCCGCGAATGCGGCCGAGGCGGTCAGGGCAACAAGCGCGGTCGTTGCGAGGATGCGTTTCATAACGTGTTTCCTTCCTGGTTCATTCATTGCGCCGCAGTCGTGCGGCGCCACAGCAGACCAACCGGCAGGTGACCAATTGGTTTCCAACCTGCCTGAAAATAGATTTCCGATTCGGTGCGGAACCGGTAACGTATGCTGTGCGTTTACAAGGGCTTGCTGTGCGCGTTCCGCCGCGGCGGCCACAGCCCGGCTGGCAAGGAGACCTCGACTGATGTTGGAAATAACTGGCCTTGGCGGCCTTATCCTTTTGATCCTCGATCTCTGGGCCATCATTTCGGTCGTCGGATCGCGTGCGGGCACCGGCAAGAAGGTCCTTTGGGTAGTGCTGATCCTGATCCTTCCGCTCTTGGGCTTCATCATCTGGCTGATTGCGGGTCCGCGGGCTTCCAAGGATTGAGCGTGGCCGAAACCGAAAAGACAGCGGCACAAGCGTCGTCGCCCGCCGAGTTCGGGATGCGCATCTGGTGGAAGGTAGCGAAACGGGTCCTTGCGGAGTCCGATGCCCGCAATTTGGGCCTTATCTCGGCGGGGGTCGCGTTTTACGCGATGCTGTCATTGTTCCCCGGTATCGCCGCCGTGATCTCGATCTGGGGGTTCATCGCCGACCCGGCGACCATTGCCGGCCAGCTCGACATGGCAGAGCGTCTGGTGCCCGAGGCGGCCTTCCTGATCGTTGAGGACCAGATCGCGGTGCTGATTGCATCGAACGACTCGACCCTGCAATTGACCAGCCTCTTGTCGATCCTCGCCGCGCTCTGGACTTCCCGGCAGGCGGTGGCGGCGTTGATCCGCGGGTTGAACGCGGTCTATCGCGAGAGCCATCGCACCAACCCGATCGTGCGATACGCTATGGCGGTCGGGCTTACGGCGCTGTTGGTTGGGGTGGCACTGTTTGCCTTTGCTGCCGTGGTCATGGTTCCGGTGATCCTTGCCATCGTGACGGTGCCGGTCGGGATCGAGCTGCTGATCACTTCTATGAAGTGGGTGATCCTGTTGAGCGTCTTCCTGTTCTGCGTCGGGCTGCTTTATCGCTATGGTCCCAATCGGCGCGGCGCTCGCGTGTCCTGGCTGACGCCGGGCGCGTTGTTTGCGCTTTTGACCTGGACGGTGGGATCGGCGGCATTCTCGATCTACCTGCGCAATTTTGGTTCGTTGAACGAGGTCTACGGATCCATCGGTGCGGTGGTGGCGTTGCTGCTGTGGTTCTACATCAGTGCCTATGTGGTGCTGCTGGGCGCGCTGCTGAATGCCGAGCTTGAGCTTCAGACCGCGCAGGATACCACCGTCGGACGCGACCAAGCCCCCGGCCAGCGCAATGCTTTCGTCGCCGATCACGTCAAGACACCTGACGATGGCGTGCGCCTTGCGCGCCATGGCGAAAATCCCGCGGATGAGGCTGTCGAAGAGACCGAAGAAAATATTTGAAAAAAGTTCGGAACAGCGGGAACCAATTCGCGAACCGGGTGTTAACGAATAGATGACGCGCTGCGCGTCGACGATGTCCCGGGCTTGCATCCCTCATCTTTCCCCAAGCAAGCCCATAGCACCCCGCCTGTCCCTCGGGTGCCTGCCCCCGTCTGAAAAACGACGGGGGCCTTTTCTTGTCCAGCGTCTAAAACCGGGAGACGGACAAACCCGACGGGGATTACCCGTCGGGTCGTATGTCGTTGAATGGCTTGTACCTCAGCCCGCCTCGGCGGTCTTGGCCGAAGCTGTCGCGGGGGCGCCGGAATTCCTGGCGGCGTCCTTGTCGAAAACATCCAGCATCACCAGCGCAATGGCGAGAACGGGGATGGCGATGAAAGCGCCGATCGGGCCCCAGAGCCACAGCCAGAACACCAGCGACACGAAGATCAGCAGCGGGTTGACCGAAATGTGCTTGCCCACCAGAGACGGCGTCACGAATTGCGCCTCGATCATGTTCAGGCACAGGTAAATCAGGGGCGGTGCCATCACCATGAACCCGTCGAAGGCCACCAGACCGGCGATGAACAGGCCCACCGCCATTGCGATCGGACCAAGGTAGAGGATGAAGTTCAACGTTGCCGCCAGCAGTCCCCAGATGATCGGCGCGGGCAGTCCGATCAGGATCATCGCACTGCCAAGCGCCGCGCCGAGTCCGAAGTTGATCATTGTGATGGTGAGGAAATAGCGCGACACCAGCCGTTCGGCAGTGGTGAAGCGGCGCATGATGGTAAACGTGTCGGACGACGATCCAATGCGGCGCGACACCCAGATATAGATGCCCCGGCGTGTCAGCAGGAAGAAGAACAATGTGCCGAGGAAAATGAAGAACTGTGCAATGAAGACGGGCGCAAACAGCAACGCATCGGTCAGGTTGGGCATCACGCTTTCGCCCTCTTCCTCTGACGCGGTGCCATTATTTTCGGTGCCGAGCGCTTCCTCAACCTCGCGGTTGACCTCGTCCAGACCACGGATCACGGCGCGTACTTCATCCACCACCTCGCGCATCTCCAACTTGATGCGGGGCAGGGCATCGGCCACGCGCCAGATCACCGGCTCGACAAGGATTATGATGAGACCCAGCAGGATCATGCCGCTTAGCAGCACCAGCGAAGCGGCGAGCCCGCTGTTGAATCCGCGCCTGCACAACCAGTCGGTCAGGGGCGCCAGCATGACGCCTCCTACCGTGGCCAGCACGATGGGCGCGAAGATGTCTTCACCGATTTTGAGGACTGCGAAAACCATGACCACAGCGATCACGATAACTGCGGAACGGACGACCTGATCGCCTTGGAGGGGTGTGTTTTCCATGTCTTTGCAAACGTGACCTTCACGAATTTGTTCCCGTGCCGCTGACGGAACTTCCGCGGCGCGAAGGGCGTTGCCCGGATACACGACATTCGAAAGGAGAACGTCATGAACTGGGACCAAGTCAAAGGCCAATGGAAACAGATGAAGGGCAGCGCCAAAGAACAATGGGGCGAGCTCACCGATGACGAACTGGACAGGATGGAAGGCGAACGCGACCAGCTTGTCGGCAAGATCCAAGAGAAGTACGGCAAGACGCGCGAAGAAGCCGAGCGCGAAGTAGATGACTGGGGCCGTCGTCACTCCACCACGGTCTGATCATTTCGCGACAGGCGCCGGGAGCATTCCCCGGCGCCTTTTTCTTTTCAGGAACCATCAGTGCCGAAGCGCGTTCGGAACCCATGCTTCGCCTGCTTGGTCTTCTTTATCTTGTCTCCCTGTCCCTGATTGCCGTGCCTGTCGCTGCGCAGGACGAGTCACAGGCTTTCTACCACGTCGAAGCATTGAACGCCGGATTGGGTCCGAGGCCGGAGCCGGTGGAATTCGAGACACCGCGCGCCGCAGTCCGCAGTTTCATCGAGGCCGCCGACGCCGGACGTTTCGACGAGGCAGCGCACGCTCTTAACCTCAAATCCATCGCCGAAGACCAGCAGGCCCAGACTGGGCCGCTTCTGGCACGGCAGCTGTATCAGGTCATCAACCGCCGGGTCTGGATCGACTGGTCGGGGCTGCCGTCGCGCCCCGACGCGCTGGTGGAAGACGGGTCCGGCAACAACCCTCAGGCGGGCCAGGTGCGGCGCGATCTGGGGCTGAAGCTGTTCGAACTGGATGGACGCGCCTATGAGATTCGCCTGGGGCGGTACACCACCGACGGCGACGAACAGGCCGTTTGGATGTTCACCCCGCAGACGGTTGAGGACATTCCGGCGTTGCATGACGCCTTCGGTCCGCGTCCATTCGAACGGTTCATTCCGGGCGCGATGAAGCGCGAGGTCGCCGGGCTTCGGCTGTGGGAATGGATCGCGATGCCGATCATGCTGACAATGCTGGTTGCGTTGGGGTGGATCGTACACAACGGCGTCGACTGGATTGCGGCGCGACTGGAGAACCGGTTTCTTCGCACAGCGTTCTCCAACGCCGGATTTCCGCTGGCGCTGTTTGCCGTGGCGGTTGCGGCGCAGGTGGTGCTGGGATTGGCGATGTCCTTCTCGGGGCCAGTAACCAGCATCGTGCAGCCGCTATTGGTGATTGCCATGACCACCGGTGCCGGGATGGCCGCACTGCGAGTGGTGGACGCGGTGCTTGACCGGATCACCCTGCGCTATATCGGTGAGATCGACGACGCCCGGAACCTCGACAAGCGCGAACTCTATACCTCGATCTACGCATTGCGACGGGTGATCGTGTTGTTGATGGTTGGTTTCGCGCTGATCTTCATTCTCATGCGGCTGAACCTCTTCGAGTCGCTGGGGATCACGCTGCTGGCCTCGGCCGGGGTGCTGACAGTATTGCTGGGGATCGCGGGGCAGGCGGTGCTTGGCAACATCCTTGCCTCGTTGCAGATCGCGCTGGCCAAGCCTGTGCGCATCGGTGACAGCGTCGAATTCGAAGGAGACTGGGCTTATGTCGAGAGTATCTTCTACACCTTCATGCGCCTGCGCACTTGGGACGAGCGCAGGATCATCGTGCCGGTGAAGTATTTCGTGTCAAAACCTTTCGAGAACTGGTCGGTCAAGGATGCGCGGATGATGAAGACGATCAAGCTGACGCTGGATCACTCCGCTGATGTGGACGCGCTGCGCGACAGGTTCATGAAGGTTGCCGAGGACACCGACGGCGTGATCGAACCCGATCAATTGTCATGTTTCGTCACCGATCACAGCGCCGAGGGGCAGGAGGTCACGCTCTATGTCATGACCCCGGACCCCTCGACCGGCTGGGAGGTCGAGATGCAGTTGCGCGAACGACTGATGGAGTTCATCCGCGCCGAGCATCCGGAGTGGTGGCCGCGCGAGCGGATCCATGGACGCGGCGACAAGGATGCAGCCGTCATCTCGGACTGACAAGCCTCAAGTCACATCAGAGGGCGCTTTTCCGGGGCGTAGGTCGGCGGCATGTGCGCCACTTTGCACAGCGCCTCGTAGTCGTGAATGTCCAGCACCCCGTCGTGCCACTCGGCCAGCCCGTCCTGACGCAAGCGCTTGACCATCTTGTTGGTGTGCACAAGCGACAGGCCGATGGCATCGGCGAGGTCCTGCTGGCGATAGGGCAGCCGCATCCGTGCTTCCTTGGTCAGGCCCAGCGCGGCGGCCTGATCGAACAATTTCACGAAGGCACGGGCGACGCGCTCGATCGCCTCCATGCGGCCAATCACGGCAAGTGTCTCGCCCAGATAGTGCTCTTCGACCGCGGCGACCCATGTCAGGTCGAAGGCGCGGTCCGGGTGATCGCGGAACAGCGTCCAGAGGTTCTTGCGGTCGAAGACGCACAGCCGCATCCGGGTGGTGGCTTCGACCGAATGTTTCATCTGCTGCATCACACCGGCCTGAAGGCCGATGAAGTCGCCGGGCAGAACGAAGTTGATGACCTGCCGGTTTCCGTTTTCCAGCGTCTTGTAGCGCAACCCCATGCCTGTGAGCGCGGTGTAGAGCTGCGGCGAGCTCGAGCCCTCCATCATCAGCGTCGCGCCTGCCTCGACCTCGAGTTCGCCAACCTTGAACTTGGCCATGAAGGCGATTTCAGCCTCGGTCATCGGATCGAAGATTGGACGGCCGCGCAAGGGGCAGGCTGAACAATGTATTGCCAAAGTAAGTTGCTCCCGGCCGGCATTTATCTGTCGAACTATGTCACAGATTAATGCGCGACATCCAAATTAAATGCACAGTGGAATCTCTTAGGAGGGGATCGGATGTCTATTCACGGGTCAAACGACTCGTTTTCGGAGGTCATGCCTGTGCGTGTTTTCCTGTTGCTCGAGCATGATGCTCTTGTCGCTGAAGATATCGAAGGATCACTGAAAGCTGCCGGCGAATGCCGGGTCATTCGGGTCAAGCAACCGTCCGAAGTCGGCGCCCATGTGGCGGGCGAAGGGCGGATCACCGCTGCTATCCTGGGGATGCGTTATGCGCAGGTGGTGGATAGCGGCCTGCACCGCGATCTGGTCGATCGCGGTGCACATATCGTGCTCACCAAGGGTGAGGACGATTACGATCGGGTCCGCGACAGCGGCTGGAGCATGCTGGTCCGGCCGTTTTCGGACCTGATGATTCTCGACGCGCTGAAGGACACCGAGTACTAGGCGTCATTCCTTCTTGCTGCGGGCCTGGCGTCCCGCGGCAAGCCCCATCGCAAATCCTTCCGCCAATTGCACCAGAGGCTCGCGCGGGACCACCGGAGCCGGAGGCACCGCCGTTGCGGGCGGCACCGCGCCATAGCGGCGGGTGCGTGATCCGAACGCAAGGAAGATGATGCCAAGCAGAAGGTACAGTCCGCCGAGGACGGTATAGGCCACCAGCGGTCCCTGGCTCATGGCGATCAGATACCACAGCGCAACGGTCAGGAAGACTAGGCCAACGAGGCTGAAGACGATGCCGATGACGGAAAAGGCGGCGGCACGGGCGGCAAGCCGAGCGCGCCACTGGAGCGTCGTGAAGTAGGCTCTCACCGGTTATTTCCGGCCCGACATGAAGCCGAGCAGGAAGCCTATTCCGACGGCTAGCCCCATCGCGGCAGCCGGCTGCTGGCGCACGGCCTCGGCAGCCTGCTTGCCCAGATCCTCGGCCGTTGTCTGCGCTTCGGCGACCTTGCGCTCACCGGCAAGGCGCAGGTCTTCCGCCGTGCGCTTGGCAGTGCTGACGGCTGCGGCACTTGTCGAGCTTCCGAGGTTGGACAGGGTCGTGGTGATTCCCGCAATGTCCTTTTTCAGCGCAGCGATCTGTTGCGAAAGCTGCTCGATATCCTTCTCCGGCGTGGCGGCGGCAGTCGTCTTGGTGGCGGTGGCCATTATGTTTTCCCCTTTTGCAAACAGAGTCCTCGTAGAGATAACGCATCCCGGCGCCTTCGGTTCCCTTCGCTCTCAACCTCCTGAACTGACGGATTAAACGGGTCGTCCATGGGGAACCATGATGCGATCCGTCGGTTGACAGCCCAATCGTAACCGCAAACTTCACGAAGGAGAAAGCTATGCTTTATTGGGCATTACTATTCCTCGTCGTCGCCCTGATCGCAGGCCTCTTTGGTTTTGGCGGAATCGCGTCGGCCTCTGCCGGGATCGCTCAGATCCTGTTCGTCATCTTCCTGGTCCTGTTCGTCGCCGCCCTAGTGATGCGCGCCATGCGGGGTCGTGCACCCTGACGGGCGGATGCCATGACCGAACGAAAAAACCCTGCGCCTTGCGGTGCAGGGTTTTTCCGTTCAGGCAGCAGGCCTCAGGCCTTGAGGGTGTCTGTGCTGGCGAAGAATGTAGCCTGGCTGACCGCCGACTGGACCTGCATCTCGGTGTAGGGCTTGGTGATCAGGAAGGTCGGCTCGGGCCGCTCGCCGGTCAGCAGACGCTCCGGGAAGGCCGTGATGAAGACCACCGGCATGTCGCCGGTCTCTTTCAGGATGTGCTTTACCGCATCGATGCCCGACGAATTGTCTGCCAGTTGGATGTCGGCGAGGATCATGTCCGGCGGATCCTTGCGAGCCAATGCCACGGCTTCGTTCTTGGTCCGCGCGTTGCCGGTGACGATATGGCCCATGTGTTCAACGATGGCGATAATGTCCATGGCGATGATCGCTTCGTCCTCGATCACGAGGATGCGGCTTTCGATGTTGCTCTGCATCTCGCGCCGCGCGATCGACAGAAGCTCCGCGGCGTCGTCTTCGGGCTCCTCCAGGATCTCCGCGATCTGCGCCGTATCGAACCCTTCGATGCTGTGCAGCAGCAGCGCCTCGCGGGTGTTCTTGGTCAGCCCCGCCAGACGCTTCTGCGCGCGGGCTTCGGGGGTCGAGGGATCCTCGGCGTCATCGATGGGCGACCCGGAGGAGACCCAAATCTGATGGAATGCCTTGAATAGCGCCGTCTTGGGCGCCAAGCCGCTGCGCAGGATGCCGTCATCCTCGAGAATTGCCTCGAGCGTGGCCGCAGCATAATTGTCGCCCGATTGCTGTTTGCCGGTCAGGGCCCGCGCATAGCGCCGCAGATAGGGAAGTTCCTGGGCGATCTGGTGCGTCAGGTCTTGCTGACTTGCTGTGTCGGTCATGGGTGTCCCTCAAAAATAATGCTCAGCAGGGAACCAAACGCTGATCCTTGTGTTATGTTCCCGAGCGAGCGTGAAAAACCGCTCGTTCAATGATGCAGAAACGTCGGTGCAATGGCAAATAAATCCGGGACTTCCAAGTTGGAACAACAAATTGATGAAAACCTAAGACGCGTGTACGCAGACGTGGCGCAGGAACCGTTGCCTGACAGGTTTACGCAACTGCTCGACCAACTGCGTCAGAAGGAACAGGCAAACTCCGAACCCACGTCCGAGGATGAGCAGTGAGCAATGTCAAGGACCCGAGGGAGGAGTTGGTAGAGCATCTCCCCGCAATGCGTGCCTTCGCGATGAGCCTGACAAGGAATTCGGCCGCGGCCGATGACCTCGTGCAGGATGCTGTTGTGAAAGCATGGGGTAATTTCGACAAGTTTCAGACCGGGACCAATCTGCGGGCCTGGCTGTTTACCATCTTGCGCAACACATACTATTCGCTTTACCGCAAGCGCCGGCGTGAAGTTGAAGATCCCGATGGCAAGATGGCTGGCAAACTGTCCGAAAAACCCGCGCATGATGGTCACCTCGCGATGACCGACTTTCGTTCGGCCTTTGCAAAACTGACGGATGAGCAGCGCGAAGTGCTGATTTTGGTAGGGGCCGAAGGCTTTTCCTACGAGGATGCCGCCGAAATGTGCGGTTGTGCCGTCGGAACCATCAAGAGCCGCACGAACCGCGCCCGTAAGCGCCTGTCCGAACTGATGCATCTGAGTGATGAGGACGAACTTGAGATGACCGACGCAGCGACCCTTGCCGTGGTAACGGGAAAACCGGCTGCATGAATCCGAAAAGAGGAGAACCGCGCCGGTTCTCCCGACCGGGACTGGCATTGCGTCTGATCTTCGTGCTCAGTATCGCAATGCTTCCGCTTGGGCTGATCTCGGTCTACCAGACAAAAAAGGTGATCGAGGATCGGCGAACCCTGTCGGGCGCTGCGCTTCAGGATGCCACCCAACAGGCCGCGTCGGCCAGCCGCGGCTTGTTTGGCGCTGCCTCGGGCGCGGCCGAGACGCTCAGCCTGATGCTGCCGCTGTTGCGCACCTCCGACACCGACTGCGACGCCGTGATGCGCCAGATGGTTCAGCGCAATCCGTCCATCGTCTTCGCGGGTTACACCGATACGGAATTTGATCTGGTGTGTTCGTCGCGGGATCGCGATGAAAGCCTGCTGGGCGCCTTCGAGACGCTGAGCGAGACACTCCAGCCCGGCGCACCGGGAATCTTCCTCCGCTCGCTCGAATTTCTTGGTGGGGTCGTCACGGTCAATGTCACGGTCCCGGTGATCGTCGAAGATCGAATGCTGGGCACGATCTGGGTCGCCCTGCCGCTCTCGGCCTTGCAGAACGCCCTGACCGCCGCCGCACCAAACGCCGACCTTGTGCTGTTTCAGGCCGATGGTCAGGTTCTGGCAACCGAGGAGTTCAACGACAGCCGACGTGCCGTCCTTCCCGAAGACCGGACGCTGCCCGAGTTGGCCACCGGCGGGCGGCAGGTGTTTCGCGGTGTCAGCCGCGAAGGTCTGGACCGCGACTTCGTGGTTGCGCCGGTGTTTGACGACGATGTTTTCGTTCTGGGCAGCTGGGAACCGCGTCACCGCGGTCTGGTAACGCCTGCCTACGCCGAGGCCATCGCGCTCTATTTCCCCATTGCAATGTGGGTGATCGCCACGCTGGTGGCCTCGATCGGCCTGCACCGGCTGGTCATTCGCCACGTTCGTCGCTTGCGGTCGTGGCTGCGGCTCTATGCCGGCGGCCACAGCAACTTCATCCACGCCCGGCTGGACAATGCTCCGCAGGAGCTTGAGGAATTGGCCGAGGCCTTCCGCGCCATGACCGGCAGGCTCACCGATCAGGACCGTGCGCGCGAAGAGGACCTTCAGGAGAAGACGGTACTTCTGCGCGAGGTCCACCATCGGGTGAAGAACAATCTTCAGCTGATCTCGTCGATGATGAACATGCAGATCAGGGCCACCGACAGTACCGAGGCGAAGTACCTTCTGCGCCGGGTGCAAGACCGGGTGATGGCGCTGTCGGCGGTGCACCGCTACCTGTATCTGGCGCGCAAGCTTTCGCTGGTGCGGATAGACAAGTTGCTGGAGGACATTATTCAGCAGCTCGTGATTGTCGGCACCATGCAGGAGGCCGGCTATCGCATTTCCGTCGCAACCGAACTTGATCCGATCGAGATCAACCCGGACCAGTCGGTTCCGGTGTCGCTGCTGGCGGCCGAGGCGGCAATCAACGCGGTGAAGTATTGCGGCGGTTCCCAGGGCGAGGTGCCCTGGATCAACATCGCGCTGAAGGAAAGCAACGGCGACACCGTCTGCCTGAGCGTGGTCAACTCGCTCGCTCCGGCCGGCGAGGACGGCAAGACGCCGCAGGGCAGTCTGAAGATGGCGGGCACCGGGCTCGGGTCGCGATTGATCGAATCCTTCGTGCTGCAATTGAACGGCTCGATCGACGTGGTCGAGAAGCCCGGCCGATATGAACTGCACGTGACGTTCCCGCGTGCGTGGCATGACGACGAAGCCAACGGCGAGACCTGATCCAAGGAACCGGATGCGCCATATTGGCGTTGTCCCGGTATCCACACCTTGGGAGGAGACCGCCAATGCGCCGCTCACACACCACGCTGCTTTCGATGTTCGCCGGCGCACGGGACGCCGTGCTCCACGTTCTCGCGTCGCCCGACCGGGGAATGACGTATGACCTGCGCCCGATCCCGGTGCGCGTCGAACGTCGCAAGTAATATATCCCGCATCCCGTCCCTGTGCCTGATCGCCTTGCAGGCTGATAGAGGGATGGGCAGGGACCCCGGGGACCGTGCGGACGACACAGGCCCCCGGGGTCCCGCATACCGCCATGCAAGGCGCTTCCAACATTATGAAAACCACCCTGAGTACGCCCAAAAGCGTACTACGTCGCGACGTGCAATTTTGTGACAGTGGTGAGCCGTGCAGGATTCGAACCTGCGACCCACTGATTAAAAGTCAGTTGCTCTACCAACTGAGCTAACGGCCCACTGGCGGGGTTACTAGAAAGAGCGCGGGTTAGGGTCAACCCCGAAAACGCGAAAAAACCGCGGGCTCTGGAAAAGGTTTCCCGACCGGCGTATATGCGCGCCATGAACAGCACCCCGGATACCAATCTGCCCTTCATGAAGATGCACGGGCTGGGCAACGACTTCGTTGTGCTGGACGGCCGTGCGCGCGCCGTCGAGATGACCGCGACACTGGCGCAGGCGCTGTCCGACCGGCACCGGGGCGTGGGGTTCGACCAGCTTGCGGTGATCGTGCCAAGCGACAATCTTGACGCCGAACTGATATTCTACAACTCCGACGGCTCGCTATCGGCGGCCTGCGGAAATGCCACACGCTGCATTGCACGTCATCTTATGAATGAGGGCGGCCAGGCGGCGCTGAGGCTAAAGACCGGTGCGCGGATCCTCGAGGCGAAGGATGCCGGGGACGGGCTGACCAGCGTCAACATGGGTGCGCCCGACATGCGCTGGGACCGCGTGCCTCTGGCGCGCGAGGTGGATACGCTGCGTCTGCCGATCGATGGCGACCCGGTCGCCACCGGCATGGGCAATCCGCATTGCACCTTCTTTGTCGATGACGCGGAGGCGGTGGACCTCGAAGGGCGCGGTGCGGAGATCGAGCACCATCCATTGTTCCCTGAGCGCACCAACGTGCAGTTCGCAAGCCTGATCGGCAAGGACACCCTGCGGATGCGGGTGTGGGAGCGCGGGACGGGCGTGACCCTTGCCTCCGGATCGTCGTCATGTGCCACGGCCGTTGCGGCGCATCGGCGCGGGCTGACCGGACCCGAGGTGGCAATTCATCTTGACGGCGGGGTGATACACATTCGCGTCACCGCGGATGGCGTCTGGATGACCGGACCGACGATGCATGTCTTCACTGGCACCCTGACCGACCAGTTTTTGGAAAGCCTGAAATGACCGCGCCCGTGTTTTCGACCATGGGCTGTCGCCTCAACGCCTATGAGACCGAGGCGATGAAGGAATTGGCCGCCGATGCCGGGCTGGACGGCGCGGTGGTGATCAACACCTGCGCCGTCACGGCCGAGGCTGTGCGCAAGGCCCGGCAGGAGATTCGCAAGCTGCGGCGCGAGAACCCGCAGGCGCGGCTGATCGTGACCGGCTGCGCGGCCCAGACCGAACCCGAGACCTTTGCCGCGATGGACGAGGTCGATGCCGTGATCGGCAACACCGAGAAGATGCTGCCGGAAACATGGAAGGGCATGGCCGCGGACTTCGTGGGCGAGACCGAGAAGGTCATGGTTGATGACATCATGTCTGTGACCGAGACCGCCGGCCATCTGATCGATGGCTTCGGTACGCGGTCGCGCGCCTACGTACAGGTCCAGAACGGTTGCGATCATCGCTGCACCTTTTGCATCATCCCCTACGGCCGCGGCAATTCCCGCTCGGTCCCGGCCGGTGTGGTGGTCGACCAGATCAAGCGGCTGGTGGACCGGGGCTACAACGAGGTCGTGCTCACCGGGGTGGACCTGACCTCTTGGGGCGCGGACCTGCCCGCGACACCCCGGCTGGGCGATCTGGTGCGGCGCATCCTCAAGCTGGTGCCCGATCTGGCGCGGCTGCGCATCTCGTCGATCGATTCGATCGAAGCCGACCCGGCGCTGATGGAGGCGATTGCCACCGAGCCCCGGCTGATGCCGCACCTGCACCTGTCGTTGCAGGCTGGCGACGACATGATCCTCAAGCGAATGAAGCGGCGGCACCTGCGCGACGATGCAATTGCCTTCTGCGAAGAGGCAAAAAGGCTTCGTCCCGACATGACCTTTGGTGCCGACATCATTGCCGGCTTCCCGACCGAGACCAAGGCGATGTTCGACAATTCGCTTAAGCTGGTCGAAGATTGCGACCTGACTTGGCTGCACGTTTTTCCCTATTCGCCGCGTCCCGGCACCCCGGCGGCACGGATGCCGCAGGTGAACGGCACTGCAATCAAGGCGCGGGCCAAGCGCCTGCGGGCGGCCGGCGCGGTGCGGGTGACCGAACATCTGGCGAGACAGAATGGCCGTGTTCATCAGGTGTTGATGGAAAACCCCTACATGGGGCGGACCGAGCAGTTTGCCGAGGTGCGTTTCGCCACGGCGCAGCCAGAAGGCCAGATCGTGCGCGCAAAGATAGCCGGTTTCGACGGTCACCAGTTGGTGGCCTGACGTATGCACCCGAACCCTGTCTTTCGTCGCGAAGCCGAGACCCGCAACCTGACCTTCGCACGAGAGCGGGGTTTCGGCACGCTCGCGGTCAGCACTCCGGCAGGCGCGCCGCTGCTGAGCCACGTGCCTTTTCTGCTGGCCGAAGATGGTGGACAGGCGGAGCTGCATCTTGTGCGCTCGAACCCCATCGCGCGGGCCTGCGCAGGGCCGCTACCGGCGCGTATCGCGGTTGAGGGGCCAGACAGCTACATCTCGCCCGACTGGTACGGTGTCGCCGACCAGGTGCCGACGTGGAACTACGTGGCCGTGCATCTGACCGGGCAGCTCTTGCCGATGCCGCCAGAGGCGCTGCGCGACCTGATCGACCGGCAGACGGCGCTGTTCGAGGAACGTCTGCGTCCGAAGGCACCTTGGACCTCGTCGAAGATGACCCCGGAGGTGCTGGACCGCATGATGCGCACCATCGCGCCGTTCCGGCTGGTGATTGAACAGATCGACGGCACATGGAAGCTTGGACAGAACAAGCCGGCGGACGTGCGCGAACGGGCGGCCGAGAGTGTGGCGGGCTATGGTCACGGACATGAGATCGCCTTTCTCGCGGCGCTGATGCAGGGCGTGGACAAGGCCGGCTGACCTGCTAACGTGGCGGCAACTTTCACCCGTGAGGTAGTCCGCATGAAGCTTCTGATGGCCGGCCCGTCGCCCTTCGTCCGCAAGGTGCTGGTGGTGTTGCACGAAACCGATCAGGTGAACGCGGTCGAATATGAACGCGTGGTGGCTTCGCCCACCGGGCCGTCGCCCGAGTTGATTGCCGCCAATCCGGTGGGCAAGATCCCGGCGCTGATCCGGCCCGATGCGCCGACGATCTATGACAGCCGGGTGATTTGCCGCTTTTTGGACGCGCGTGTCAGCGGTGGTCTCTATCCCGACAAGCGCCAGTGGGATGTGCTGACGCTGGAGGCGACCGGCGACGGGATCATGGATGCGGCGGTGCTGATGGTCTATGAGAATCGCTTCCGCGATGAGGCGCAGCGGTCTCAGGAATGGGTCGAGGGGCAATGGGCCAAGATCGACCGCGCGGTTTCGGCATTGAACACCCGGTGGGTGAGCCATTTGCAGGGACCGCTGGACATTGGCCAGATCTCGGTGGCCTGCGCGCTCAGCTATCTCGATTTCCGCCACGAGGCGCGCCGCTGGCGCACCGGCAACACCGCGCTGGCCGAGTGGTACGAGACCTTCAGCCAGCGCCCGTCAATGCAGGCGACCGAGCCGAAGGACTGAACGCGCGACGCGTCAGAAACTGAAGCTGACGCCAAGGTTGATGGCCTGCGTGGTGATCTGGGTCTGCAGATCCCCACCGTCGAGACCGACATCAAGGTCCGCCCAAGTCGCCTGAACCTCGCCGAAGGCCGACCAGTTTTCGCTGATCGGCAGGCTTACCCCAACGAAAGCCCGTGCCGCCGGTCCGGCGTTGCCGATTTCGAAGGTGCGGTTGCCCGAGGTGTCGCGTGCATCAACGTGCGGCACCGCGATGCCAAGGCCCGCGCCCCAGTAGGGGGTGATGCTGCCAAGCAGTCCGGGATAGCGGCGAAGCACGTTCGCGGTCAGGATATTGTGTCCGTCGGTCAACTCGAGCCGCGTCAGGCCGGTCCCGGACAGTTCATCCGCCGGGGCATAGACCTTGTTGTGAGTGAATTCGGCCCCGAAGCCCCAGTCGGACGGCTGCCAGATCGTGCCGCGCACACCGTAATAGAGCGGCATCTGGTCAGAGCGGCCCTCCCACGCGAGGTTGGTGTCGAAACTGCCGGCGCCGGTGCTGCCACTCAGGTCTGAGGCGGCCACGCCCTGCGCCCCGAGATAGACGCTCAGCTCGGTCTCGGCGGCGCCGCCGCCGGCCTGCGTCATCCAGATGGCAATAATAAATCCGATGGTTCGATTCGGGGTACGTGCGATCATGACATTCTCGAAATATGGTAAGGCTGTGCCAGAAGGATAACGACTAACCTCTCAGAAGCTACCGGCGAGGGCACCAAACGGTTGAATTGATCCGCCACTGCCGTGTTTCCGCGACATTAAGGCGCGATGCGCAATACGGGCTCTTGAATGCTGGACGACATTACCGTGCGACGCTAAACACCCCTCCGGGGAGCTGTGTTCGTTCGCGAGCGCAGCCGGGAATAATTATGCCAGGTTTCTGGCGCTGAAATGGAGATCACTCGTGTCCCACGCAGACGATCACGAAGGCACCCGCAGAGATTTTCTCTACTACGCCACCGCAGGTGCGGGCACGGTTGCGGCAGGTGCCGCAGTCTGGCCGCTGGTCAATCAGATGAACCCCTCCGCCGACGTGCGCGCGCTCAGCTCGATCCGGGTTGACGTCTCGGGCATCGAGCCCGGCACCCAGCTGACGGTGAAATGGCTGGGCAAACCGGTCTTCATCCGCCGCCGCACCGAGGAAGAGATCAACGACGGCCGCCAGGTCGACGTCAGCGAGCTGGTCGATCCGATCGCCCGCAACCCCAACATCGGGGCCGATGTCGCCGCGACCGACGAAAACCGCACCCTGGCCACCGCCGACGGCGAAAACTCGGGCGAGTGGCTGGTCCAGATGGGCGTCTGCACCCACCTGGGCTGCGTGCCGCTGGGTGATGGCGCGGGCGAGTTCGGCGGTTGGTTCTGCCCCTGCCACGGGTCGCACTACGACACCGCGGGCCGCATCCGCAAAGGGCCGGCACCGGAGAACCTGCACATCCCGCCCGCCCTGTTCGAAAACGAAACCACTCTTCTGCTGGGTTAAGGAGCGTATAGATGGCTGGTATCCCACACGACCATTACGAACCGAAGACCAGCGGCGAAAAGTGGCTGCACAAGCGTCTTCCGATCGCGGGTCTGCTGTATGACACGATCATGATTCCGACGCCCAAGAACCTCAACTGGATGTGGATCTGGGGCATCGTGCTGACCTTCTGTCTTGTGATGCAGATCGTCACCGGCATCATCCTGGTGATGCACTACACGCCGCATGTCGATCTGGCCTTTGCCTCGATCGAGCACATCATGCGCAACGTGAACGGCGGCCACTTCATCCGCTACCTGCACATGAACGGCGCCTCGCTGTTCTTCGTCGCGGTCTATCTGCACATCTTCCGCGGTCTCTACTACGGGTCCTACAAGGCCCCGCGCGAGATCACCTGGATCATCGGCATGCTGATCTATCTGGCGATGATGGGCACCGCCTTTATGGGCTACGTTCTGCCCTGGGGCCAGATGTCCTTCTGGGGCGCGACCGTGATCACCGGCCTGTTCGGCGCCATTCCGTTCATCGGCGAGCCGATCCAGACCTGGCTGCTGGGCGGACCGGCTGTCGACAACGCCACGCTGAACCGCTTCTTCTCGCTGCACTACCTGCTGCCCTTCGTGATCGCGGCGCTGGTCGCGGTGCACATCTGGGCGTTCCACACCACGGGCAACAACAACCCCACCGGTGTCGAAGTGCGCCGCACCTCGAAGGCGGAAGCCGAAAAGGACACCGTTCCGTTCTGGCCCTACTTCGTGCTGAAGGACCTGTTCGCGCTGGCGGTGATCCTGGTGGTGTTCTTCGCCATCGTGGGCTTCATGCCCAACTACCTGGGCCATCCGGACAACTACATCGAGGCCAACCCGCTGGTGACGCCCGCGCACATCGTGCCGGAATGGTACTTCCTGCCGTTCTACGCCATTTTGCGCGCCTTCACCTCCGAGGTCTGGGTGGTGCAGTTCGCGAGCTTCATCACCGGTGGCATCATCGACGCCAAGTTCTTCGGCGTGCTGGCGATGTTCGGCGCAATCGCGGTGATGGCGCTGGCGCCCTGGCTTGACACCTCTTCGGTGCGCTCGGGCCGCTACCGGCCGATGTTCAAATGGTGGTTCTGGCTGCTGGTGATCGACTTCATCGCGCTGATGTGGCTTGGCGCCATGCCCGCGGAAGAGCCCTATGCGTCCTTCTCTCTGATCGCCTCGGCCTACTGGTTCGCCTATTTCCTGGTGATCCTGCCGCTTCTGGGCGTGATCGAGAAACCGCTGACCCCGCCGGCCACCATCGCCGACGACTTCGATGCGCACTATGCGCCCAAGACCGGCGGCACCAAGACCGTCGTGTCCCCCGGCGAATAATCGAGAGGCATAAGACAAATGACCATCAAGACCCTCACGATCTCGGCCGTCACCGCGCTGGCGCTGACGGCAACCGGGGCCTGGGCCGCGGGCGACGCGGGCCATATCGAGGATGTGGACTTCTCCTTCGAGGGCCCGTTCGGCACCTTTGACGACCACCAGCTTCAGCGCGGCCTTCAGGTTTACACCGAGGTCTGCGCCGGCTGCCACGGTCTGCAATACGTGCCGCTGCGCACGCTGGCCGACGAAGGCGGTCCGCACCTGCCCGCAGACCAGGTCCGCGCCTACGCGGCCCAGAACTTCGAGGTCTTCGACGCGGACCTGGACGATTTCCGTCCCGCCAAGGAAACCGACAACTTCCCGGCCAACAATGCCGCCGGCGCGCCCGACCTGTCGCTGATGGCGAAGGCGCGGGCCGGGTTCCACGGCCCCTACGGCACCGGCATCAACCAGTTCTTCAAGGGCATGGGCGGGGCCGAGTACATCTACTCGCTCCTGACCGGCTATACCGGCGAGGAAAAGACCGAAGCCGGGGTGACGCTTTACGAGAACACCGCCTTCCCCGGCGGCTGGATCTCGATGGCGCCGCCGCTGGACGACGGGCTGGTGGAGTATGCGGATGGCCACGGCAATGACACGCACGACCTTGCCAAGGACGTGTCGGCCTTCCTGATGTGGACGGCAGAGCCCAAGATGATGGCGCGCCAGCATGCCGGTCTGACCGGGGTGATCTTCCTCGCGCTGTTGTCGGTGCTTCTGTACCTGACCAACAAGCGCATCTGGCGGCCGATCAAATACGCTTCGAAGGACTGAGACCCTTCGTGACAAGAGAACCGAAATGCCCCGCTCCGGCGGGGTTTTTCTTTGCGAGGAGGGTTTTCGCCGCGCCTTGCGCGCGTCGACAGGCTGGGGGCTCCGCCCCCAGACCCCCGGGATATTTCAGAACCGAAGAAGGACCCGGGGTCAGGTGCGCCCCAGATACGCGCTCAATTCGACCGAGGGGTCTGAAAAGAATGCCTCGGTGTCGCGTGGCGGGTGCAGCGTCCCGTGCGAGACCAGCGCCACCTGATCCGCGACCCGCCGCGCGTCCTCGGGGGCGTGGCTGACCATCAGCACCTTGATGCCCTGCTCCGCCGCCAGACGCGCCACGAGGTCGAGCATCTCGCCGCGTAGTGCCGGGCCGAGCGCCGAGAACGGCTCGTCCAGCAGCATCAGCGGGCGGTGTTGCAACAGCACGCGGGCCAGCGCCGCGCGGCCTTGCTGGCCGCCGGAGAGTTCGGCGGGTTTTCGAGTACCCTTACCAGTCAGACCCACGTGGGCCAGCGTGGCGTCGATGCGGGCGGTCTGCTCGGCGGTGGGGCGGCGGGTGGTCATGGCGAGCGCGAGGTTGGCGGCCACGGTGAGATGCGGAAAGAGGTTGTTGTCCTGAAAAAGGATGCTCACCGGGCGTTTCGCCGGGGGCAGATGATCGATGGGATTGCCGTCGCAAAGCACCTGTCCGCGGGTGGGTACATAGAAGCCGGCGATCAGGTTAAGGATGGTGGACTTGCCCGCGCCGGAGGGACCGATCAGCGCGGTGAAGGGCGCATCGAAGGCGGCGTCGGCGGTGAGATGGAAATCATCCTGATGGACCTCGATGCCCCTGAGTTCAAGCATGGGCGCGGCCTCCGCGGTCCAGCGCCCAGAACAGCCCGAGGCTCATCGCCAACAGCAGCAGCGCGGCGCCCTGTGCGGCCTCCATCCGGTAGGCGCCCATCAGGCGATATAGTTGCAGCGGCAGGGTGGCATGTTCGCCATCGGCAAAAAGCGCGATAACGCCGAGATCGCCCATCGACAGCGCCGCCGTGAGGCCGGCGGCGAAACCCAGCGGACGGCGCAGGCGCGGCAGCAGGACGATGCGCCAGAGCGCCCAGCCGGTGATGCCAAGCGTGGCGGCGAGGTTTCCGTAATCGGCGCGCGCGGTTTCCAGTTCAGGCCGCAGGATGCGCAGGGTAAAGGGCAGGGCCATCAGCGCGTTGACCATCAGCGTCACCGGCAGGGCGGCTTCGGCGGGGCGCACGAAGGGCTGCACGATCAGGAACAGGCCGGTGCCCAGCACCAGACCGGAGACCGCGACGCCCAACAGGCCAGCAAGTTCACCAGCCTTGGTGGCCAGCGGCAGGGCGAGCGCGAGGGTGAGCAGGGTGGCGCCGAGCGCGACGGCCAGCGAGCGCAAGGCCGCGGACCAGACCTCGGGCGGCAGCTGGGTGAGGCCCGGCAGCCCGGCGAGGACGATCATCGCCAGCGGTGTCAGCAGGAACAGCCCGGCGCAGGCGATCCAGAATAAATCGGTGATGCGGGCGAGGCCGGATTGCGCATCCCAGCGTTGCAGCTGCCGGTCAAGCCCCGCGCCGAAACCGTCGGGCGGCGACAGAAGGTAGAGCGCCGCGGCAGCCGCCACGCCGAGCGCCAGTTGCACCAGCGCCAGCGTTGCGGCCTTGCCGAGATCGAAGTCGAACTTGAACGCTTGATAGATGGCCAGTTCCACCGTGGTGGCGCGCGGCCCGCCGCCAAGCGTCAAGGCAACCGCGAAGGAGGTCAGGCAGATCACGAAGATTACCGCGAAGGCGCCCGGCGCGATGCGGCGCAGCATGGGACGTTCCAGCAAGCGGCCCACCGGCGCGTCGAGCGAGGCGGCAAGGCGGAAGCGTTCGGCCGGGATGGCGAGCCAGCCTTGCAGGATCAGCCGCGTCGCCAAAGGCAGATTGAAGAAGACATGCGCGAGGATCACGCCATGGTAGCCGTAAATGTCCATCCGCGGCAGCCCCAGCGCACCGCCCAGGCTGTTGACGAGGCCGTTGCCGCCGAAAACGGCGAGCAGACCTAGCACGGCGACGATGGTAGGCAGGATGAAGGGCGCGCCCAGCAGCGCGATCAACAGCGACCGTCCGGGGAAGTTCTGGCGTGACAGGGCGCGCGCGACGGGGATGGCGAGTCCCACACTCAATGCCGCTGACACAGCGGCCTGCCAGAGGGTGAACCACAGAGCGGCATAATCCGGCGCGCCCAGTGACCCCAGCCCTCCGGCGCGCCAGATCACCGCCGCCACGGGGCCGATCACCAGCCCCGCGACGATGAGCGCCCAGATCAGCGGGAGAGCGCGCTGCGCCATGCCTCGATGGCCTCATCGCGAAGCTCTGCTGCTTCATCTTCGCTGTAGAACAGCACCTTTTCCGGCACCGGCAGATCGCGGAAGCCCTCGGGCCATTTTTCCTTCGGCAGCGCGGAGGGGAAAGACCAGTTGGAGGTTGGGATCATGGTCTGGAACTCCTCGGTCAGGATGAACTCCAGGAACTGGTCGGCAAGGTCGGGGACTTCGGTACCCGCGACTTTCGCCACCGATTCGGCCATGAAGTAGTGGCCCTCGGGGAAGATCGCGGCGGCCTTGGTGTCGTCTTCCTCGGCGATGATGTGATAGGCGGGCGAGGTGGTGTAGCTGAGCACCATGTCCGCCTCACCGTCGGTGAAGAGGCCATAGCTTTCCGACCAGCCCTTGGTGACGGTGACGATCTTGGGCGCCAGCTTGGCCCAGGCGGCCTCGGCCTCGTCGCCGTAAACGGCATGGACCCAGAGCACCAGCGCGAGGCCCGAGATCGACGAGCGCGGGTCCTGGATCACGATGCGCAGGTCGTCAGGCGCGTCGAGCAGGGCGTCGAAGGACGCGGGCGGCTCGGCGATCTTTTCCTTGTTGTAGACAAACGCCGTGTGACCGTAGTTGAACGGCAAGAAGGTGTCGTCGTCCCATTCCACCGGCAGCGTCAGCGCCGAGGTGTCCAGCCCGTGGGGTGCAAAAAGGCCGCTTTCGCGGGCCTTCTTCGTAACATCGGAGGTCAGGCCGATGACCACGTCGGCCTCGGTGCGTTCGCCTTCGAGCAGGATGCGGGGCAGAAGCTCGCCGGTCTTGTACTGAAGATCGCAGGCGCAGCGTTCTTCGAAGGCCTTTTCGATGCCAGGGCCAGGACCCCATTCGGAACTGAAGTAATCGCCTGCATAGACGGTAAGCACGGGGGTGTCCGCCGCGGCCAGCGTGGCCGTGGAAGCAATCAATCCCGCAACGAGAGTACGTCCCAGCATGGGGGTCTCCTAGTGTTGTGGGCGGAGTGGGGTGCTTTTGCAGCCAGCCTTCCCTCCGCCGGTTCTAGCCGGTTCAGGTTCAACGGGTTCGCAATGCATCTCAGCCCGTCCATGCGGCGGGCACCCCGAGGTGTGGGTTTACCTAGGCCAGCACCGGCCGCGCTTCAAGCTGATAGTGCTTGAGGGTCGCGGGGTGGCGGCTTAGAGGAAGGGCAAGATGGAGGGTCCGCGATGAGCTACAACACCTTTGGCCGCATGTTCCGCGTCACCACTTGGGGCGAAAGCCACGGGCCTGCCCTGGGCGCCACGGTGGACGGCTGTCCTCCGGGGGTAGAGATCGACGCCGGGTTCCTTCAGCAATGGCTCGACAAACGCAAGCCCGGCCAGAACAAGAACACCACGCAGCGCAAGGAGCCTGACGAGGTCGAGATCCTGTCTGGCGTGTTCGAAGGCAAGTCGACCGGCACGCCGATCCAGCTGATGATCCGCAACACCGACCAGCGGTCGAAGGACTACGGCGACATCGTCGAGAAGTTCCGCCCCGGTCATGCCGACATCACCTATTGGCAGAAGTACGGCATCCGTGATTATCGCGGCGGCGGGCGGTCCTCGGCGCGGGAGACCGCAGCTAGGGTGGCCGCGGGCGGCGTGGCGCGGGCGGTGCTGGCGCATATGCTGCCGGGCCTGAAGGTCACCGGCTACATGGTGCAGATGGGCGAAAAGCACATCGACAGAAGCCGCTTTGATTGGGACGAGATCGGGCGCAATGACTTCTGGGTGCCCGACGCCGACGCTGTGCCGGAATGGGACGCCTATCTCGGGCGGCTCAGGAAGGACGAGCACAATTCGGTCGGCGCGGTGATCGAGGTGGTGGCGCAGGGAGCACCGGCGGGGTTGGGCGCGCCGGTCTACGGCAAGCTCGACACCGATCTGGCGACCGCGATGATGTCGATCAACGCCGTCAAGGCGGTGGAGATCGGCGACGGTATGGCGACGGCGGCGCTGACCGGGTCGGAAAATGCCGACGAGATCTTCATGGGGCCGGACGGGCCGGTCTATTCCTCGAACCACGCCGGCGGCATCCTCGGCGGTATCTCGACCGGGCAGGACATCGTGGTGCGTTTCGCGGTGAAACCAACGTCGTCGATCCTGACGACGCGCAAGACGATCACCAAGTCGGGTGAGGAGACCGAAATCATCACCAAGGGCCGGCACGACCCCTGCGTCGGCATCCGCGCGGTGCCGGTGGGCGAGGCGATGATGGCCTGCGTGCTGCTCGACCATATCCTGATGCACCGTGGCCAGATCGGTGGCGCCGTGGGCGAGGTGCCGGGCAAGATCGGGTAAGCCAGCCTTCCTAGCCCCGGACGTGATCCGGGGCCTCACACTACGGGCCGCGTGGAGGTCCTGGATCGATTCCGGGACGGCGGTGCCTGACACGGGGACACCCCGTCCGGCCAGAGTCCGTCACGATTGCTGCGCTTGTTCCGCATCCAGCCAGGCCCTGGCTTCCTCCAGTTGATCGCGGGAAAACACCCGCATGCGGGCCGGCATCAGCGCGCCCACCGCACGGGCGATCGGACTGATCCAGCCGATGTCGGTCACAAGCGCGATGTGGCTGATGTGCGGCACGGCCTTGATATCGAACCTGATGCCCGGCAGCAGCACCGAGGGATCGAAGCCGGAGAAGTGATCGACCACCTCGATCATCTGAACCTTGCCGTGGGTCTCGATGAACTTTTCCATCGGCTCCGCGACCTTCTTGTAGTCATCCAGTGATATGTGCCCGCTGACGGTGAATTCGACGCGGCGCTTCTCGGGGATTTCCGTGTAAGTGATTGTCATGATGCGACCTCGCTTTGCGCCACCATGATACACCGGAATGCGGCGCGCGATCTGATCTGGATCAACGTTTGCGCCGCCCGCCGGCAGAGCGCGAGTGAAACTCGGGCGGCCGCTTCGCCACCCACTTCAGGAATTTCGCCAGACGCGGGTGCGCGCGCAGCGCCTCGACGGTGCTGTAGTCGCGCGCGAGCTCGGCCTCGGTCAGGGTGGCGTGGATTTCGGAGTGACAGATCTGGTGAAGCCGCACCACGGGCCCGCCCTTGCCGCCCTTGAGTTTCGGGATCAGGTGATGCAGCGACTGCTTCGCCTCAGGCGGGATCGGGCGCAGGCAGAGCGGACATATCGGATCGGTCTCGGGGCTCATGTCTCTCTTGTGTCGGACGCCCGCGCGGGGCATCACCGGGGCGGATTGCCAGTTGGAAAGATAGGACATGCAGCACACTCCCGCCAGTCTCTCCACGGCAGGCTGCGCATGAAGGTTTCGGCACTTGTCATCGGTGGCGGCCCCGCGGGGCTGATTGCGGCCGAAGTGCTGGGCGCGGCAGGGCACAGGGTGCTGGTCGCAGATCACAAGCCGTCGCTGGCGCGGAAATTCCTGATGGCCGGCAAGTCCGGGCTGAACCTGACGAAGGACGAAGCCCTTGAGAATTTCCTGACGGCTTACGGTGAAAGTTCCGGCGCGCTGCGTCCGATGCTTGAGGCTTTCGGACCGCAGGAGGCGACGAAATGGGCCGAGGGTTTGGGGCAGCCGCTTTTCACCGGGCCGACGGGGCGGGTCTTTCCGGTCGTCATGAAAGCCTCGCCCCTGCTGCGGGCCTGGCTGGCGCGTCTGCAGGCGCAGGGAACGGAGTGGCGGACGCGCTGGCGCTGGGGCGGCTGGGACAGGGAAAAGGCCGTCTTTGACACGCCGGACGGACAGAGGATCGTAGACGCAGACGTGACCGTGCTGGCGCTGGGCGGCGCGAGTTGGGCGCGGCTGGGATCGGACGGCGGCTGGGCGCCGATCCTCAGGGCCGGTGGGGTCGAGGTTGTGCCCTTCCGACCGGCCAACATGGGGCTCCAGGTCGGTTGGTCCGAGCACATGCACAAACACTTCGGCCAGCCGATCAAGGGCGTTGCCTGGCACGCCGGAGGCATGACGAGCCGCGGCGAGGCGGTGATCTCCGAGCGTGGTCTGGAGGGCGGCGGCATCTACGCGGTCTCGGCGGCGGTGCGGGAGGGCGCGGATCTGACGGTCGATCTGGCCCCGGACGTAACGACGCAAGACCTCGCCCGTCGATTGGCGAAACCACGCGGCAAGATGTCGGCGGCGAACCACAGGCGCAAGGCGGCGCGGCTTGACCCGGTGGCGCAGGCGCTTCTGACCGAGTTCGCACGTCCCCTGCCGCAGGACCCCGCCGCACTCGCCGCCCTGATCAAGGCGCTGCCGGTGCGTCATGCCGGTCCGCGTCCGCTGGACGAGGCGATATCGGTCGCGGGCGGGGTGCGCTTCGATGCGCTCACGGCGGACCTCGAGCTTGTGGCGCGACCCGGGGTGTTCGTCGCCGGCGAAATGCTCGACTGGGAAGCCCCGACCGGCGGCTATCTTCTGACCGGCTGCTTGGCGACCGGGCGGTGGGCCGGGCAGGCGGCGGCCCGGAGGCTGGGTGGCGCTGCGTAATCCACACCTTTCGGTGCCTGTCGATTTGCGCTACCGATCCGGCAGCAACCCTCTGCAACCCCGCCCGATTTCGGAGACGCTCCATGAACGCCGGCCTGATCCTGCTGACGCTGAGCTATGTATTCAGCCAGTTCTTCCGCTCATTCCTTGCCGTGCTGGCAGAGGTGCTGGAGCGCGACATCGGCGCACTGCCCGATGATCTGGCGACTGCGTCGGGCGTCTGGTTTCTGGTCTTTGCGGCAATGCAGATCCCCGTGGGCGCAGCGCTCGACCGGATCGGCCCGCGGCGCACCGCCAGCGTGCTTTTCCTGCTGGGCGGGGCCGGCGGGGCTGCCCTTTTCGCGGTGGCGCAGTCGCCGTTGCAGGTGGTGCTGGCCATGGGGCTGATCGGGCTGGGCTGTTCACCGGTGCTGATGGCCTCTTACTACATCTTCGCGCGCACGTCGCGGCCCGCCGTCTTCGCCTCGCTCGCGGCGACGGTGCTGGGCGTGGGCACGCTGGGCAATCTCGCGGGCACGGTGCCGCTCACCCTGCTGGTGGAGGCGATCGGCTGGCGCGAGACGCTCTGGGCACTGTCCGCCGTGACCGCGGCGATCGCGGTGGGCCTGTGGTTCGTGGTGCGTGATCCGCCGCCGCTAGAGACGCAGCAGAAAGGATCAGTGCTGGACCTGCTGAGGATGCCGGCGCTGTGGCTGATCTTTCCGATGATGTTCGTCAACTACGCGGCCTCGGGCGGTCTGCGCGCGGTGTGGATCGGGCCTTATCTCCGCGATGTGCACGGTCTGGCGCCGAACGCGGTTGGCATCGCGACATTGGTGATGGGCGTGGCGATGATTGCCGGAACATTCGCCTACGGTCCGCTTGACAGGCTGCTCGGCACCCGCAAGTGGGTGGCGCTGCCGGGCAATGTCATGGTGGTGCTGGGGTGCACGCTGCTGTGGCTCTGGCCGGCGCCGGGGATGATCACCGCGGTTGCGCTGTTCTGCTTTGTCGGCTTCTTCGGTATGGCCTTTCCGCTGATTCTCGCTCATGGCCGCAGCTTCGTGCCCGAGCACCTTGCCGGCCGTGGCGTGACGCTGATGAACCTGTTTGGCATCGCCGGCGTCGGCACCTTCCAAATGGTGACGGGACGTGTGCAAGAGGCCGCCGCAACCTCTGGTACCGCGGTCGAAAGCTATGCCGCCGTTTTCGGCGTCTTCGCCATCATCACGCTGGTCGGCATCGTACCCTATCTGTTCAGCCGGGACCGCCTCGACTGACGGCGGCCGTTCGTCTCTGTCTCGCAATACTCAGGGGCGGTGGCGGGGCTCCATGTCCCGGCCGCGATGCTGCGCCGCAGCGCCAGCCCCTTCCATCCCGCCTGACTCTGCTGTATCAGGCGCCGACTTGAACCGAAGACGAAGGAAAAGGAACCCATGGGTTATCGTATCGTCGTCGCAGGCGCCACCGGCAACGTGGGCCGCGAAATGCTCAATATCCTCGCCGAACGGGGCTTTCCCGTCGACGAGATCGCAGTGCTGGCCTCTCGCCGGTCGCTGGGCACAGAGGTGAGCTTTGGCGACAAGACCCTCAAGACCCAGGACCTCGACCAGTTCGACTTCACCGGCTGGGACATGGCGCTGTTTGCCATCGGCTCGGACGCGACCAAGAAGTACGCG
The DNA here is from genome assembly GCF_056858395.1 of Litorisediminivivens sp. KMU-197. NCBI lineage: Bacteria > Pseudomonadati > Pseudomonadota > Alphaproteobacteria > Rhodobacterales > Paracoccaceae > Litorisediminivivens > Litorisediminivivens sp. KMU-197. The sequence goes on from NZ_JBXEQG010000002.1 coordinate 462,965, forward strand.
CCGATCGCCGCCAAGGCGGGCTGCGTGGTGATCGACAACTCGTCGCTCTACCGCTACGACCCCGACGTGCCGCTGATCGTGCCCGAGTGCAACGCCGACGCCATCGAGGGCTATTCCAAGAAAAACATCATCGCCAACCCCAACTGCTCGACCGCGCAGATGGTGGTGGCTCTGAAGCCGCTGCACGACCGCGCCAAAATCAAGCGCGTGGTGGTCTCGACCTATCAGTCGGTGTCGGGCTCGGGCAAGGCGGCCATCGACGAGCTCTGGGACCAGACCAAGGCTGTCTACAACCCGACCTTGGAGTATGAGCGCAAGGTCTATCCCAAACAGATCGCCTTCAACGTCATCCCTCACATCGACGTCTTCATGGAAGACGGTTCGACCAAGGAAGAGTGGAAGATGGTCGTCGAGACCAAGAAGATCATCGACTCGTCGATCAAGGTCAGCGCGACCTGCGTGCGGGTGCCTGTCTTTGTCGGCCACTCGGAATCGGTGAATATCGAGTTCGAGGATTACCTGGACGAGGACGAGGCCCGCGACATCCTGCGTGAGGCGCCGGGCGTCATGGTGATCGACAAGCGCGAGGACGGCGGATATGTCACGCCGGTCGAATGTGTCGGCGATTTTGCCACCTTCATCAGCCGAATTCGTCAGGATTCGACGATCGACAACGGGCTGAACCTGTGGTGCGTTTCGGACAACCTGCGCAAGGGCGCGGCGCTGAACGCGGTTCAGATCGCTGAAACACTTGGTAACCGGGTTCTGAAGAAAGGCTGAGGCCAATTTCCCCGATCCAACTTTGCAAGGGCCGCCGTCTGGCGGCCCTTTTCGTTTGATACCAAATGGTTGTCTGGAGGCGTCTGTCATCCGGCCGAGCGAATGTGCCGGTTTTTTTCATGGTTGGCGAACGGTGAACGCGCCTTGCCTTGACGTAATTTTCACAACTGCGGAATAATGTGTTGCTCAGCGTCCACACGGCGCAATATCTGAACTATGCGCCACCGGGATGCCACATTCTATCGGGAAACTGGCCGCATCGGAGGACAAGAGCATGATACACAATCCCGATCTTTTGACGTCAGGCCCGTCACAGACACGCTGGCGCGGCGCAGAAGACAGCAACCGGCTCGACTGTGAAACCGGAGTTCTGTTGCGCAGCCTGCTGGCACCGGTTTTTCAGCAGGCAACAAGCTGGCCTAACCTGCGCCGCCGTCTGGCGCGCAAGGGGTTCGGCCTCAGCTTCCACATGGGGCGCCTGGTGTTGACCGACCGCGAAACCGGCACGCGCATCTGCTCGTGCAAGTTTCTCGGCCATCCACTGCAATCGCTGACCGAACGGCTCGGTCGCGTGAAGGTGCTGGCGCCGAAGGACGGCATCGGTCGCGGCACGCTGCTGCTCTGACGGACGCCTAGCCGACCGGGCGGAACTGGTCCGAGGCCGGCTGGTATTCCTCCAGCGCGCCTTCGCCGATGCCCAGCCAGAGCCCGTGCAGCGAAAGAGTGCCCGCCTCAACCTTTTCCGCGACAAAGGGAAAGGTCATCAGGTTCTCCAGCGAGATCACCACCGAGCGGCGCTCCAGCGCGCGCGCCTGCGGTTCACCCTCTTCCACATTCTTGACCAGCTCGTAGCCCGGACGCAGGATATCCATCCAGCGGCCGACGAAACTCGTCTGTTCCTCAAGCTCCGGTGCGTTGCCCTTGCACATGTCAATGCAGCCCTGCACCCCGCCGCATTGGGAATGGCCCAGCACGATGACATGCGTCACCTTCAGCGCGTTCACCGCGTATTCTACCGCGGCCGACGTGCCGTGATGATCGCCGTCAGGCGCATAAGGCGGCACCAGGTTGGCGATGTTGCGGTGGATGAAGAACTCGCCCTGGTCCGCCCCGAAGATCGAGGTCACGTGCACGCGCGAGTCGCAGCACGAGATCACCATGGCGCGGGGCCGCTGGCCCTCGGCGGCCAGACGCGCGTACCAGGCGGCGTTCTCGGCGAATTGCGTGGCCTTCCAGCCCTGGTAGCGCTGAAGCAGGTATTTCGGCAAAGGTTTGGCGTGTTGCATCGGGGTCTCCGTCATTCCTCTGGCGCCATGTGATAGGCATAATCTGCCATGAATTCGAGTGAAAAGAGCCCGCAGCCGCAACGTTTTACAAACCCTTTGACGCCATCTTGAGCGCAGCCGTGGGGGCGTGAGGGAAAGGTGAGTACCGTGGAACAAGTTCGAATGCTGGCGTACGAAGAAGGGGTCCGTCTCGATCAGGGCAGGATCGAGGATCTGTATCGCCAGATGGGCGACGAAGGGGCCGAGGACGTGGTCTGCCGCGCGCTCGAGGAAATCGCGGTGCGGATGTCCTATGCCAACAAGCTGCACAAGCGCGGCGACCTGGCCGAGATGCGCAAATGCGTAAGATCGCTGTCGAAGATCGCCGAGCAGATCGGCATGGTCGCACTCAGCCGCGTGGCACGCGATGTCTGTACCTGCATCGAGCAGTCCGACCGCGTGGCGCTGGCGGCCACCCTGTCTCGGTTGGCCCGGACCGGCGAACAGTCGCTGACGGCGATCTGGGACCTTCAGGAATTCATGATGTAGGGCAGGGCAACCCCCGGGCAGTCGCGGGACAGGACCGCGGGGAAAGGCCGGGCAGAAGCCTGGCTTTCCGTGGTTGCCCCGAGGCAGTTGCAGCCATCAACAGCGGTGCATAGGGTGCGGGCAAACCCCTGACCCGGAGCCCGACATGGCCGAACCCGCGCACCTGACCTTCGCCGATCCCGACGCCACAGCGATTCCGCTGGCGCTTCTCACAGCCGAGGCCTTCGACGGCTGGCGTCTGGCGCAGGACGACAGCGCCCGGGGCTGGGCCGAGGCCAACGGCTTCAAGGCCGGTCCCGGCCAAGTTCTGCTTTTCCCCGGCGAGGACGGCACACCCGAAGCGGCGCTGGGCGGTGTCGGTTCGGCCAAGGACCGGGCGCGCGGCCGGTTCATGCTGGCCGCGGTGGCGCAGAGCCTGCCGGAAGGGACCTACGTCATCGAAAGCGGGCTGCCCGAGGCGCCCGAGGCGTTGGAGGCCGAGCTGCTGGGTTGGCTGCTCGCCGGGTATCGCTTCGATCGCTACAAGGAGGCCAATGGCAAGCGGGTCGCGCTTGTCTGCCCCGAGGGCGTCGACCGCGCCCGGATCGAGGCGATCGCCGCTGGCGAAGCGCTGACCCGCGATCTCATCAACACGCCGGCCAACGACATGACCCCCGACGACCTGCAAGCCGCCGCCACGGCGCTGGCGCACGAGTTCGATGCAGAATGCAAGGTGACCTCCGGCACCGAACTGCTGGCCGAGAACTTCCCGATGATCCATGCCGTCGGCCGCGCCTCGGACGTGGCGCCCCGGCTGATCGATTTGCGGCACGGCACCGAGGGCCCGAAGCTGACGCTGGTCGGCAAGGGGGTCTGTTTCGACACCGGCGGGCTGAACCTCAAGCCCGGCGCCTCGATGGGCCTGATGAAAAAGGACATGGGCGGCGCTGCCACGGTGCTCGGGCTGGCGCGGATGATCCTCGCCCTGGACCTGCCCCTGCAGTTGCGGGTGCTTATCCCGGCGGTCGAGAACTCCGTTTCGGCCGGGGCTTTCCGCCCGGGCGACATCCTGACCTCGCGCAAGGGGCTGACGGTCGAAATCAACAACACCGACGCCGAGGGCCGGCTGGTGCTGGCCGACGCGCTGGCGCTGGCCTGCGAAGAGGACAGCGATCTGGTGATCTCGATGGCGACGCTGACCGGCGCGGCGCGGGTCGCGCTGGGGCCGGACCTCGCGCCGTTCTACGCGGATGATGCCACTGCGGCAGCACTGGAGGCGGGGGGCAACCGGGTGCACGACCCGCTGTGGCGGCTGCCGTTCTGGGATCCTTACGAGACCATCATCGAACCGGGCATCGCCGATCTCGACAATGCGCCCAAGGGCGGCTTCGCCGGCTCGATCACCGCCGCGTTGTTCCTGCGGCGTTTCGTGAACGAAAACACCCGCTACGCACATTTCGACATCTACGGCTGGCAGCCCGAGGCGAGACCGGCCCGGCCCAAGGGCGGCGTCGGCATGGGCGCCCGTGCCATCCTCGACGCGCTTCCGGAGCTTCTGGACCTGTGACCGACGCACGGCTTTTGCGCAGCAACGGCCGGGTGGCGGATGTGGCGCTGCGCGGGCAGGTCGAGGCCGAGCGCTTCGTCGCGCCCGTCGCAATGCGCGTCACCCAGCCGGTGGCGCCGCTGATGGGGCCGCAGCAGGCGGGCGGGCGGCGGCGCGAACGTGAGTTGGTGCTGCACGAGGTGTTCGAGGCACTGGACGACCATGAAGGCTGGGTGTTCGGCTTTGCGGCGCGCGACGGGTTCGTCGGATATTTGCAGCGCGATCACCTCACCGAGATGTCGATGCGAGCGACCCAAGTGGTCGCTGTGCGGCAGAGCTATCTGACGCCGGAACCGCTGTTGAAAAACGCGGCAGAGATGCAGCCGATCTCCTTTGGTTCCACGTTTGAAGTGGACGACCTGTCGGACGATGGCCGATGGTCCAAGGTGAAGACCCTGCACGGAGCCGCTTACGTTCCGGCGGCACATCTCCGCCCGTTGGGCCAGCCCGAAAGCGACCCGGTGGCGGTCGCCGAGCGGTTCCTCGGAACGCCTTATCACTGGGGCGGCAACTCCGGTTTCGGGATCGATTGTTCCGGCCTGGTGCAGGCCGGGTTGCTGGCCTGCGGGATCGACTGCCCCGGCGATTCCGACCTGCAGGAAGCGGCGCTGGGCGAAACGCTGGCCGAAGACGCGCCTCTTTTTCGCGGCGACCTGCTGTTCTGGAAGGGCCACGTCGCCTGGGTGGCCGGGGACAACCTGCTACTGCACGCCAATTCGCACCACATGGCAGTGGCTTACGAGCCCACCGACGCCGCGATCGCACGGATCGAGCGGCAGGGCGACGGCAAGGTGACTCGACGCGCGAGGATCACGACATGAGCGATTTCTTCACCCCGGTGTCCGGCATGGACCTGCCGCGGTTTGCGGGGGTCCCCAGCTTCATGCGGCTGCCGGTGGTGCCGCCGGACCATGCGCGTTTCGGCGAGGTCGATATCGGCCTCATCGGCGTGCCCTGGGACAGTGGCACCACCAACCGCCCGGGCCCGCGGCACGGCCCGCGCCAGCTGCGCGATGCCTCGACGATGATCCGGGCCGAGAACGCCGCGACGCGGGTGCGCCCCTTCGAGGTTGCCAATTGCGCCGATCTTGGCGACGTGGGCATCAACCCTGCCGACATCAACGACTCGATGGACCGGATTACCGCCTTCTATCAACAGCTTGCGCCAGCCGGTATCCGGCCGCTGACGGCAGGCGGCGATCATCTGACGTCGCTGCCGGTGCTGCGGTCGCTGGCGGGCGATGGCCCGCTTGGCATGGTGCACTTCGATGCCCATACCGACCTCTTCAAAAGCTATTTCGGCGGCACCATGTACACCCACGGCACGCCGTTCCGCCGCGCGGTGGAAGAGGGGCTACTGGACCCGACGCGGGTGGTGCAGATCGGCATCCGCGGCACCGCCTATGACTTCGAGGACCGTGACTTCGCCGAGGCGGTTGGCGTCCGGGTGATACCGATCGAGGAGTTCTTCGCACGCGGTGTCCCGGACGTCATGGCCGAGGCCTGCGAAATCGTGGGCGAGGCGCCGACCTACGTGTCCTATGACATCGACTTCGTCGATCCGGCCTTTGCCCCCGGCACCGGAACGCCGGAAGTGGGCGGTCCGAATTCCTTCCAGGCGTTGCAGGTGGTCCGGGCGCTGGCCGGACTGGACATCGTGGGTGCCGATCTGGTCGAGGTGTCGCCACCGTTCGACGCCAGCGGCGCGACGGCCTGGCTGGGCGTGTCGGTGATGTTCGAACTACTTTGTGTGATGACCGGCTAGCGCGCCGCGCGGCTTACAGGCGCGAGTCCTGGTCGCGCAATTGGCGGGCGCGGGTCAGGATGGCGTCTTCGATGGCGCGCACGGTTTCTGCCGCGACAGGGCCCGAGCGGGTCTGCATCGACAGGTTCAGCGACCGGGCATCGAGCGCGGGATCCTTGACGAAGATGGTCGCGCGATAGGCGCGGCCACCGCCCGGCGGCGTGCCGTAGCCGGTGACGATCACGCCGGTGAAGGGATCGACAGACACCAGCGGAAGGAAATCCAGCACGTCGAGCGAGGCATGCCAGATGTACTTGTTAACGCGCCCGATCTTGGAGCGATCCTGTGGGCCGCGAAACAAATCCCAGATCGTCGATTGCGGACGGCCACGGTCGCCGTAGATTTGCTCGTCGATCACCTCGTCGGGATCGCGCGGCGGCCCGAACGGGTTGGAGCAGGCGGCCAGGGTCAATGCTGCGCTGGCCAGCAGAATCATGGCCTTTCCGGAAATCGCGGTCATCAATCGGCTCCTGCCCGGTGGGTTAGGTCTCGTCAGGCCCCTCAATACAAGCCGGGGCCAATAACGACAAGACGCTCATTCTCATGGCCACTTTACCGTGGGATTTCGCCTGTGAAGCGCTGGACTTAACCTATGGCGACGCGGGGCCTGAATTCTTGTGACAATTGCGCATCACTCATGGCCTTGTTGGTGCCTCGCAATCCGCAGCCGCTTGCATCGGAAGGGCCTCAGGGTGCAAGACACACCCATCAAAGCCGGGCGACCGGTTTGGTACGTGCTTTAAGACACATGAGGGAAACAATGAAAAACATTCTGTTTGCTACCACTGCACTGGTCGCATCTGCAGGCTTCGCCGCGGCTGAAGTCGAAGTCACCGGCTCGGCCGAAATGGGCGTCATCGGCGGCACCGATTTCGACACGTTCCTGGGCTTCGTCGTTGACGACAACGTGGAAATCGAACCGCAATTCCACACCGACGTCGACGTCACCTTCACCATGTCCGGCGTTGCTGACAACGGCCTGACCTTCGGTGCATCAGTTGACCTGGACGAGTCGGTTACCGGCGCGGCCTTCGCCAACACCACCCAAGGCGGCGAGACCATCTTCGTTGCATTCGGCGCTGCGACCCTGACCATGGGCGACACCAACGGTGCGTTCGACCAGGCGATCAAAGAAGTCAACTATGCCGGTGGCTCGATCAACGACGACGAAGAGCACATCGCATTCGGCGGCTACGGCAACAACGGCCTGGACGGCACCTACGACGGCCAGATCGCTCGCTTCGACTATGCTTTCAGCGGCGTGACTGCATCGCTGTCGGCTGAACTCGACGACACCGGCACCGACGATCCGGTCTGGGGCGTTGGTGTTCGTTACTCCGGCGAGATGAGCGGCGTTGCTCTGGGCGTCGGCGTCGGCTACCAAGCTGTTGAAATCGGCGGCGCAGACACCTCGCTGGTCGGTGTGTCGGTTGACGCAGGCTTCTCCAACGGCGTGACCGCTGGCTTCAGCTACACCCAAGCGGACTTCGACGGCATTGACGGCAGCCACGGCGCAGTCGGCCTCGGCTACGAAATGAACGCTCTGGCGATCGGCGTGAACTACGGCCACTACGTGCTGGACGGCGACGAAATCACCTCCGGTGTTGGCCTCGCGGCGTCCTACGACCTGGGCGGCGGTCTGTCGGCGAAATTCGGCTATGGCGTTTCGACCATCACCGAAGAGAACCCGATCAACCTGACCGGCAAAGACCAGTCGCGTGACACGTTCTCGCTGGGTCTGGCGATGTCGTTCTAAGAACGTCACCAGTTCTATCTGGGAAGAGCGGGTCTTCGGACCCGCTCTTTTCTTTTGTCCCATGCCGATGCTAGCAAGACGCAAAACAGCGAGGCTTGCACCATGGGACTGACTGAGATCACCGCGCGTATCCGCAAGGCCGAGGCCAACGCCGGCCGGCCGCAGGGCGGCACGACGCTGATTGCCGTGTCCAAGAAACAGCCCGCCGACAGAGTTCAGGCGGTGCTGGAGGAAGGGCACCGGGTATTCGGTGAAAACCGGGTGCAGGAGGCCGCGTCCAAGTGGCCGGAGTACCGACAGCATTTTGACGATATCGCGCTGCACCTGATCGGCCCGCTGCAGACCAACAAGGCGCGACAGGCGATGGAACTGGCACAGGCGATCCATTCGGTGGACCGTCCCAAGCTGGCCTCTACGCTGGCGCGGCTGGCGCAGGAAATGGGGCATTGCCCCGAGCTTTTCGTTCAGGTCAACACCGGCGAAGAGCCGCAAAAGGCCGGTGTCCTGCCGGCCGATGTCGACGACTTCATCGCCGAGTGCCGCGAACTCGACTTGCCGGTGCGCGGTCTGATGTGCATTCCGCCCGCAGATGAAGAGCCCAGCCTGCACTTTGCATTGCTGGCGAAATTCGCAGCACGCAACGGGCTGGAGGGCCTGTCGATGGGCATGTCCGGCGACTTCGAGACCGCCATCGCACTGGGCGCCACCCATGTCCGAGTCGGTTCGGCGATTTTCGGTGATCGGCCGACGCCTGCCTGACGCCTGACACCAGCTATCCGTTCGTATTGGGTTGCCATACCGGCGGTCAGGCCGCTATCCGTCTCCGCCACTGTAAGGTCCCGGACCCTGTGCGAAACTTGCGGGACAGATACCTGCATTCCGGCGCCCTGACCCCGAAACTGGACGGAATGTTGGACAGTCGTAGACGAACCGCGTTTCATCACTCACGGAGCGGTTTGCGGGCGGGCGGTCCTCTCTCTTGGACCGTCCGTACCCGCGCCTTATTCGGCGGCGTCTTGATAGGGTTGGGCGAACGGGCTTTTTCTGGCATCGCAGATTGCAGCGACAAGCTCTGCCATCCGGGCGGGCGGTGCCTCCTGCGTGGCCGCCGTTTCGAGTGCCAGCAGCTTGACGCGCAAGTCATGCTCACCGAACACCGACGCCGTCCCCGCCATGGTATGACACCGCGCGGCAATCTCGTGTCGGTCGATGTCGGGCCGGTTGAGCCATTGCAGCAGGTCTGAAAGCTCGGTGTCGAACCGCGACCTGAGGGCGCGCGGCATCTCGAAGCTGAGGCCCGCGCCGGGCGGCGTCGCGCCGTTCTGTGCGAGAAGCTGGCGCAAGGCCGATTTTCGCAAGGGTTTGGTCAGCACGTCCTGCATCCCCACCGCGAGAAAGCGTTCGCGATCCGTAGGCATGAAATTGGCCGACAAGGCCACGATCGGCGTCTCGGAAGACGCGCCCCCGCCCGACCGGATCTGCTGCGTCGCGGCCAGCCCGTCCAGTTCGGGCATGGCGATATCCATCAGGATCAGGTCGAAACGTGTATGCGCGGCCAGCTTCACGCCCTCGCGTCCGGATCGCGCAACCTCGACCCGGTGTCCGGCGTGCAGGATCATGTCGCGCGTGACCTCAAGATTGATCTCGTTGTCCTCGACCACCAGAACCTTCAGCGCGCAGTCTGGGTCCGTGGCGACTTCACCGGTCTGCGTGTCTGCAGGGGCAGTCTCGCGAACCAGCGGCAGCACCACGCGAAACACGCTGCCTTCGCCTTCGGTGCTGGTAACCGTTATCGCGCCGCCCATGGCGCTGGCCAGTCGTCGCGCGATGCCGAGGCCCAGCCCCGTTCCGCCCGCCATCCGCCCTAACGAGGCATCGGTGGTGCGGAAATCGTCGAACACATGCGGCAGGTCGTCCGCGGCAATGCCGGTGCCGGTGTCGATCACGTGAAATGCGATTTCGTTGTCGCTGGCGGCCACTTCGATCCGGACATCGCCCTGCCGGGTGAACTTGATCGCGTTCGACACGAGGTTCAAAAGGATCTGCTGCAGGGCGGCGCGATCGGCGACGATCTGGTCCAGCGGTGCGCCGTCCCAAGCCCAACTCAGCCGGTTGCCCTGGGCCAAGGCCTGGCTCTCCTGCCCGTCGACCACGTCCTGCAGCAGCGGCGCGATGTCCACCGGTTCCTCCTGCAAATCGACCAGGCCGGAGGCAAAGCGCGTCAGGCCGAGCACGCTGTCCACATGCTCCATCAATATCCGGGCCGAGATACCCATGTTGCGCAGGCAGCGCGCCTGATCGGGGGTCAGATCGCTGTCCTCCAGCAGCGCCACATTTCCAAGGATGCCGCTCAGTGGGGTGCGGATCTCGTGGCTCATGACGGCCAGGAAATCGGCCTTGGCCTTTTCGCCCGCCAGCGCCCGGTCGCGGGCCTCGGTCAGTTCGCGCTCATGCGCGACACCAGCCGATATATCGCGCATGAAGGCAATCAGAAGCGGTTCGCCATTGCGGATCGTGCGACGCAGCACCAGTTCGACCGGAAACTCGGTGCCCCCCGCAGTTCGCGCGGTTTGCCGGACCCGGGTGCCATCAAGCGGCCGGGTCGGCGCTTCGTCCCAAAGGCGAAGCAACCCGGCTTCGAGAGGGCCGCGCAGCGCATCCGGCACGATAAGGTCTCCGATCTGCCGGCCGCATGCCTCTGACGCGGCATAGCCGAACATCTTCTCGGCGGCGGGGTTCAGGTCGACAACCCGCCCGAATGCGTCGGTCAGGATCACCCCGTCGATCGAGGCCGAGAGCACCGCGTTCAACCGGGCATTGGCCTCGCTCAGTTCCTTGCCGCGGCGCTTGGCCTGATTGTGCACCCGGTTGTGGTTGTGGGCGAGGAAGCCCAACGCCGCGATCAGCGCCAGAATCGCGCCGGCAAGGTAGATCAGGGTCAGGGCATGATCGTCGCGCCGGGCATCCGACAGTCGGGCATATTCGCCGAGGCCCGAGGTCGCCATCTGACGCACTTGCGTCTTCACCTCGGCAAGCTCCGCGCTCAGTCCGGGCAGCCCGGCCGCAAGGGCGGCGTCGCCGCCGTCGATCACGGCAACGCTGCGGTCGAGAAAGCCCTGCAAGGCCCCGAGCGCGGCGGCGAACTCGGGCGTGGTGCGCATGCCTTTATAGACCCGGCCTTCCTCAAGCATTCCGACCCTGCTGTAGAAGATGTCGAACTCAAGCCGCACGTTCGGCAGCGCGCCCTGTGGGTCGGGATCGGCCAGCGCGAGGGCGACCGCGTTCTGCAGGTCAAGAAATTCCACCTCGGTCTGCGCGAGGCTCCAAATCACGTTGTCGGAATGCGCTGTCGCCAGGATCCGAAGCTCGCGCACCACCTGCCCGGCCAGCATCAGTCCCGCGAGGGCGCTGAGCGTGGCAAGGGCGATCAGCAGCATGTTGCCGTGCCGTTGCAAGAGACCTGAGCGTTTCATCCCGGCGATGTTAGGCCAGATCGCGCGGTCACGGAAACGAAAAGGCGGTTGCCCGCCTTCAGTCGCGCACGTCGATGCGGTCAACCTGCCAGATGCTGCGGGTGTGGATCACCGTGCTCTTGTACCGGAGGGACGAGTCGTAAGGATACACGATCCACAGCGGTCCCTTGTCGCGCCGCGACATCGGCTGCCCGTCCATCGCATAGGCAATAATCGGGCCATCCGGCGTTGCGTCCGTGACCGGGATCTCGGTGGCATAGTCATTGATGGCTGTGGCGGTCAGGCGGCTGCCGCTGGCCCCTAGATGAGCAAGCATCATATCGAGGGACACGCCGGTAAAGGTCGACGTGCCTTCGGTCCAGATGGTCGAGGTGGTGAATTCCCGCGATGGCAGGCTGCGCAGCATCTCGAGATCGAAGCGCGCGACCCCGTCGCCGTTATAATGCGTTATGGCGCCCGACACCGTCAGGACCACTGGTCCGAGGGGATCGGGCAATCTGCAGGCAAGCGCAGCCGGAGCGCCGCAGACGGCCGCAAGACCCGCAAGCAATGAGCGTCGGCATAAAAGCAGTGCCATGGCGAAGCGTACCCCCGTGCTGTGCAGTTTGTGCCATGACTGGCCGCGCCTTGCACGCCTCCGTCGGGATGAGCACCTATCCGATGGAATATAGCATCGCGGACGACCGTCACAGCGGCGGGATTGCCGTGGTCTTGATCCTGCGTCAACCGGAGCGCGAATGGTGCAAGCCAGCCGCCGTGACCTCGGAAAATGCGGCCGGTTGGGCGGGCTTCTGCCTTGGCCTCCGGGTCGGTGCGGAGGGGCCCATGTTCACGTTTGCGATGTTAATCGAAAGGTAACTTAGGGTCAGGCAAATCGCTGGCAGGCAGGTTTGGTAGCGTCTACATCTTGCTCATGAGCAAGAAACCTGCGGCACACCCTCAGATCGACATGCCGCCCATCGCCGACTCGCTGCCAATCGCCATGATCCGCGCGCGGGAACGGTTGATGGGCCCCATCCGCGAAATGTTGCAGCCCAGCGGGCTTACCGAACAGCAGTGGCGCATCCTGCGCGTGCTTGAGGAGTTCGGTGCACAGGATGCCACGCAGTTGGCCGAACGCTCCTGCCTGCTGATGCCCAGCCAGACACGCATCGTCCAGACCATGGCCGAAAAGGGTCTTGTCACCCGCGAGACCAGCCAGCAGGACCGCCGCCGACACGTTGTCACCATAACCGCCGCAGGACGGCAGGTGCTGGCCAACCATGCCGAGCAAGCCCGCGCCATCGCCCGCCGCATTCAGGACGCGCTTGGCAAGCAGAAGATCAGGCAGTTGCTGGATTTGCTGGAAGAGGTCGGGCGGATCTGACGCGGGATCGCGCGACCCTTTGACCTTGCATCGCAATGCCGCCTGCCGCAGAACGTCGGGCAAATTGCGGTGGAGAATTATCATGAAGATTGCAATGCTCGGCACCGGCTATGTGGGCCTCGTCTCTGGGGTCTGCTTTTCCGATTTCGGACATGAGGTGGTCTGCGTCGACAAGGACCCCCGCAAGATCGAGTTGCTGAATCAGGGCAAGGTGCCAATCTTCGAACCCGGTCTCGACCGGCTGATGCAGCGCAACGTCGAAGCCGGACGGCTGTCTTTCACGCTTGACCTGAAGCAGGCGCTGGACGGGGCCGAGGCGGTGTTCATCGCCGTCGGCACGCCCACCCGGCGCGGTGACGGTCACGCCGATCTGACCTACGTGATGGCCGCCGCCCGCGAAATCGCCGAAACCGCGCGGGATTACACCGTCGTGGTCACCAAATCGACGGTGCCGGTGGGTACCAACCGCAAGGTTGCCGAGGTTATGCGCGAGGCCAACCCCGACTTCGATTTCGACGTCGCCTCGAACCCCGAGTTCCTGCGGGAAGGCGCCGCCATCGACGACTTCATGAAACCCGACCGCGTCGTCGTCGGTGTCCAGACCGACCGGGCCGCCAAGGTCATGGAAGAGATCTACCGCCCGCTCTATCTTCGCGATTTCCCGATCGTCACCACCGATCTGGAATCCGCCGAGATGATCAAATACGCGGCCAATGCCTTCCTCGCAGTGAAGATCACCTTCATCAACGAAATCGCCGCGCTTTGCGAAAAGGTCGGTGCCGACGTCAAGCAGGTGTCCAAGGGCATGGGCATGGACGGTCGCATCGGCAACAAGTTCCTGCACGCCGGACCCGGTTATGGCGGATCGTGCTTTCCCAAGGATACCAAGGCCTTGGCCCGGATCGGACAGGAACACGCCAGCCCGATGCAGATCACCGAGGCGGTCATCCAGATCAACGAAGAGGTCAAGCGCCGCATGGTCGAAAAGCTGCGCGATCTCTGCGACGGCTCGTTCAATGGCAAGACCATCGCGGTGCTGGGTGTGACCTTCAAGCCCAATACCGATGACATGCGCGACGCGCCCTCGCTGACCATCGTGCCGGCGCTGGTGGGCGGCGGTGCCAAGGTCCGCGTCACCGATCCGCAGGGCCGCCACGAGGGCGAGGCGCTGCTGCCCGGTGTGCATTGGTGCGCCGACGCCTATGAAGCCGCCGAGGGCGCCGACGTGGTCGCCATCCTGACCGAGTGGAACGAGTTCCGCGCGCTGGACCTTGAGCGGATGGCGGCATTGATGGCCGCGCCCCGGATGGCCGACCTGCGCAACATCTACGATGCGGCGACGCTGAAGAAGGCCGGTTTCACCGACTACGTCTCGATCGGGCGCGGCCGCGAATCCGAGACCATGAAAGGCTGAACCGATGCCAAAGGCGCTCGTTACCGGCGCGGCCGGCTTCATCGGCTTTCACCTCTGCCAGCGGCTCCTCAACGAGGGCTATGAGGTCGTGGGCTTCGACGCCCTGACCGACTATTACGACGTCGCGCTGAAAAAGCGTCGGCAGGCGATGCTGCTGCAAAGCCCCGGCTTCCGCGCGGTGAACGACCGGCTCGAGCGCGAGGGCGTGCTGCAGGACCTCGTGGCCGAGGTGCAGCCAGACATCATCGTGCACCTCGCCGCGCAGGCCGGGGTGCGCTATTCCATCGACAATCCCGAAAGCTACGTCGAGGCCAACCTGATCGGCACCTTCCGCCTGCTCGAGGCGGTGCGCGCCACACCCTGCAAGCACCTGCTGCTGGCCTCCACCTCCTCGGTCTTCGGTGCCAACACCGACATGCCCTATGCCGAGACGGACAAGGCCGACAGCCAGATGTCCTTCTACGCCGCTACCAAGAAGGCGAACGAGGCGATGGGCCATTCCTACGCCCATCTCTACGGCATTCCGACGACGATGTTCCGCTTCTTCACGGTCTACGGGCCGTGGGGCCGGCCCGACATGGCGCTGTTCAAATTCACCAAGGCAATCCTGAACGGCGATCCGATCGACGTCTACAACCACGGCGACATGCGCCGCGACTTCACCTATATCGACGATCTTGTCGAAGGCATCCGCCTGCTGATCGACGCCGCGCCGGAACGCCCCGCGGACGGCGCGGTGCCCGAGGGCGACAGCCTGTCGCCGGTTGCGCCCTACCGGGTGGTCAATATCGGCAACTCCGAGCCGGTGCCGCTGATGTCCTTCATCGAGGCCATCGAAGAGGCGACCGGCCGCGAGGCCGAGAAGAACTTCCTGCCGATGCAGCCCGGCGACGTGCCTGCCACGTGGGCCGATGCCACTCTTCTGCGCAGGCTGACCGGCTACCAGCCGAAGACCGAAGTGCGCGACGGGGTCCGGCGTTTCGTCAACTGGTACCGCGACTACTTCGGGGTGTGAGCGCGCGCATTGCGCGCTATCCTGCCCAAGCGTAAACTGCCGGTGAGAGGAGGCCCCCGATGGGCTCCACAAGTGTCCCGCAGTCCGACATCGGCCAGAACCTGATCAAAGCTGTGCCTGACGGCGCGGACTTGGCGTGACCGCCATTTTCGCAAGGATCTGGACGGCGCGACGGGCAATCCTGTTTTACGGCGTCCTGCTGGTGGGTGGCTCACTGCTGGGCATGGCGATACGCGACGCCTTGCCCGATCGGTTGCCCATGAGCGAAACAGCCCTGCGCCGCGTCGTGGTCGCGGCCCTGCTGGTCTACGTCGTTACGGTCGCCATTCCCTTTGTGCCGGGCGCAGAGATCGGCTTTGCGCTGTTGATGTTGTTCGGCAGAGAGGCCGCCCTGTGGGTATTCCTCGGCATGGTCGGTGCGCTGGTGCTGTCCTATTGGGTGGCGCGACTGGTGCCGATGCCCCTGCTGGGCCGCTTGCTGGACTGGCTGGGCCTGACCCGCGCCGGAAACCTCGCACACCGGCTGGAAGGGGCCGACGCCGCACGTCGCCGGGCGATGCTGGATGACGCCTTGCCCCGGGCGCTGAAGGGCAGGCTGCTGCGATACCGTTACCTTGCATTTGTGGTTCTTCTGAACACCCCTGGCAACTCGCTTCTGGGCGGCGGCGGCGGGCTGGCCTTTCTTGCGGGCGCTTCGGGCCTGTTTCCCTTTCCGCTCTACCTTGCCGCCGTGATCTGCGCCGTGGCGCCTGTGCCGCTGTTCTTCTACGTCGCCTGAGGCGCGTCCGACAGGCAGCGCGCGAAGGCGCGGACGGTGGCCGGCGCGATTTCATCGGCGCGGCTCATGATGCCGACGGCCCCGACGGTGGCCCCGGTGTCGATGTCCAGTGCCGCCAGCCGCCCCGCGCGAATGTCGTCGGCAACGACACCCCGGCTGATGAACCAGACGGTCCGCGGATCGGCCAGCACCATGGCCCGCCCGAACGAGCTGGAGGCAGATTCGATGCGGTTCTCGAACAGCGGCACGCTCTGCGCGATCAGCAACCGCGCCACCAATGGCCGGATCGCCGAGTTCTGCGGCGGATAGAGCACGCGGAATGGCTCAAGATCCTCGAACCGCGCGACGGACTGCGCCGGGCTGTCCGCGCGCGCCACCACCACCACGGCCTCGGAATAGAGCTGTCGGAAGCTCAGCCCGTCCATCGACTGCGGCCGCCCCAGCCGCCCGATTACCATGTCGAGATTGCCGCTGCGCAGCCGCCCGGTCAGATCCTCGTGCGGGCCTTCGTGGATTTGCAGCAGCACGTCGGGGTTGGTCTCGGTGAACCGCATCACCGCGCCGGGCAGAAGGCCGGAGGCCACGCTCGGCAAGGCGCCCACCCGCAACTGCCCGGCCGCCGCGCCCCCGGACCGCAGGCTGCGCAGCCCATTGCGCAACGCCGCGGTGCTCTGCTCGGCGAATTGCAGGAACACCTCACCCTCGCCGGTCAGGCTGACACCGGCGCGGCTGCGCTCCAGAAGGGTGGTGCCGATGATCTCTTCCAGCTCCTTGAGCGTGCGCGAAATCGCCGGCTGCGTCAGGTGCAACTGTTCCGCCGCGCGCTTCAGACTGCCGGCGCGGGCAATGGCGCTGAACGCCTCAAGGTGGCGGAACTTGATGCGGCGATCCATAAGCATACCGAAATTGACAAGTAATCTGCCTGATATCTCATTTTTATTATCAACGGCAATATGTGATAAACGCGGCAAGGAAGGGAGCCCGTGATGAAAACCCAGGTTGCGATCATCGGTGGCGGGCCGTCGGGTCTGCTTCTGTCCCAACTGTTGGGCTGCGCCGGGATCGACAGCGTGGTGCTGGAACGCAAGACCAAGGACTACGTGCTCGGCCGCATCCGCGCCGGAGTTTTGGAGCAGGGCCTCGTGCATATGCTGGAAGAGGCGGGCTGCGCCGACCGCCTGCACACCGAGGGGTACGTGCACGACGGCACGCTGGTCTCTTGCGGCGACAGGACCTTCCGCATCGATTTCAAAGGGCTGACCGGCACGTCGGTGATCGTCTACGGCCAGACCGAGGTGACCCGCGATCTCTATGACGCGCGCGAAAGGGCCGGCGCGCAAATCCTGTACGAGGTCGAGCACGTAATTATCCACGATGCCGACAGCGACGCGCCCTATGTCACCTGCAACGTCGGCGGCACGTCGCGCCGGATCGACTGCGATTTCATTGCCGGCTGCGATGGCTTCCACGGAGTCAGCCGCCAGTCCATGCCGCTGTCGGTCCGCCGTGAATACGAAAAGATCTATCCCTTCGGCTGGCTCGGGATCCTCAGCGAAACCCCGCCGGTGCATCACGAGCTAATCTATGCCAACTCCCGCCGTGGCTTCGCGCTCTGCTCGATGCGCAACGACCATCTCAGCCGTTACTACATCCAGTGTTCGCTGAGCGAGAGCCCCGCCGACTGGACCGATGCCGCCTTCTGGGAGGAACTCAAACGCCGCATTCCCAGCGACATGGCCCAGAAGCTGGTCACCGGCCCATCGATCGAAAAGAGTATCGCGCCGCTGCGCTCCTTCGTGACCGAACCGATGCGCTGGGGCCGGCTGTTCCTGTGCGGCGATGCCGCCCATATCGTGCCGCCGACAGGGGCCAAGGGGCTGAACACTGCCGCCTCGGACGTGCATTACCTCTATCAGGGACTGAAGAGCTATTACCGCGACAACAGCACCGACGGCATCGACAGCTATTCCGAAAACGCCCTGCGCCGGGTTTGGAAGGCCGAGCGCTTTTCGTGGTGGTTCTCCTCGCTCCTGCACCGTTATCCCGATCAGTCGGAGTTTGACCTCAAGATGCAGGTGGCCGAGTTGGACTTCCTGCGCTCGAACGAGGCCGCGCAACTGGCGATGGCGCAGAACTACGTCGGGTTGCCCTACTGATGCGGGCGGTCGTTGCAAACGGCGTCACGCTGCCCCTGCGCGAAGACGGTGCCCCGCACGGCCAGCCGGTGGTCTTTGCCAATTCGCTCGGCACGGACCTAAGGCTCTGGGACGCACTGATCCCGCAACTGCCCCACGGCCTGCGCCTGATCCGTTTCGACAAGCGCGGCCACGGGCTGTCGGACTGCCCGCCCGGTCCCTACAGCATCGACGACTTGGCCGCTGATGCCGAAACGCTGCTCGACACGCTGGACCTGCGTGACGTGATCTTCGTGGGCCTCTCGATCGGTGGCATGATCGGGCAGGTTCTGGCCGCGAAACGCCCCGATCTGATCCGCGCTCTGGTGCTGTCCAACACCGCGGCGAAAATGGGCGAACCGGCCATGTGGCACGACCGCATCGCCGCCATCCGCGAGGGCGGCATTGCCGCGATGGAGGGTGCCATCCTCGACCGCTGGTTCGGCCCCGCCTTCCGCCACACCGACGCCGCCCGGCTCTGGGGTAACATGCTCAGCCGCACGCCGGTCGAAGGCTACCTCGGCTGCTGCGCCGCCATCGCCGGGGCCGACCTGACCGCGCAGACCGCCACCCTGCGGCTGCCCACGTTAGCTATAGCCGGCAGCCACGACGGCGCCAGCCCGCCCAGTCTGGTCAAGGCCACCGCCGATCTGATCCCCGGTGCGGAAACCCGCTTGATCGACGGCGCCGGCCACCTGCCCTGCGTCGAAAATCCGCAAGCCTATGCCGCCATCCTCTCTCCCTTCCTGAAGGAGCACGCCCGATGACCGACCGCATGTCTAAAGGCATGGAAACCCGCCGCGCGGTGCTGGGCGATGCCCATGTCGACCGCGCCGAGGCCGCAAAGACCGATTTCGACCTGCCCTTCCAGACCCTTATCACCGAGGGCGCCTGGGGCACCGTCTGGTCGGACGACACCATCAGCCGCCGCGACCGGTCGATGCTGACGCTGGCGCTGCTGGCCGCCACCGGCAATTTCGAGGAAATTCCGATGCACATCCGCGCCACCGCCAACACCGGCGCCAGCAAGGACGACGTCATCCAAGCCTTCCTGCACGTCGCCGTCTATGCCGGGGTGCCACGCGCCAACCACGCCATCAAGCTGGCCAAACAGACCTACGCTGACATGGAGACGCCCGCATGAGCGATTACTACATGCGCGACTGGGGCCGGCACCCGGCTGCCCTGACCCCTGCCTACAAGACCTCGGTCACGCGGTCTCCGCGGTTGCCGCTGATCAGCCTCGACCAGACGACAAGCGAGATCACCGGCCCGGTGTTCGACCGGGGCGACATCGGGCCGCTGGATCACGACCTGATCCGCAACTACGCCCAACAGGGCGACCCCATCGGCGAACGCATCCTGCTGCACGGCAGGGTGCTGGACGAGAACGGCCGCCCCCAGCCCGGCACGCTGGTCGAAATCTGGCAGGCCAACGCCGGCGGGCGCTATCGCCACAAGAAGGACAGCTACCTTGCGCCCATCGACCCCAACTTCGGCGGCTGCGGGCGCACGCTGACCGACGACGAGGGCCGCTATGTGTTCCGCACCATCAAGCCCGGCGCCTATCCATGGCGCAACCAGGTCAACAACTGGCGTCCGGCGCATATCCACCTCAGCCTCTTCGGCAGCGCCTTCTGCCAGCGCCTGATCACCCAGCTCTATTTCGAGGGCGACCCGCTGATCCCGCTCTGTCCGATCCTGCAGTCGTTGCCCGACGCCGAGGCGGTCGAGGCGCTGATCGCGCGGCTCGACATGAACGCGACGATCCCGCTAGATACCATTGCCTACCGCTTCGACATCGTGCTGCGCGGGCGGCGGTCGACGATGTTCGAAAACCGGCTGGAGGGGAACTGACATGGATTATCTCAGGGAAACCCCCTCGCAGACCGCCGGACCTTACGTCCACATCGGCCTCGCCCCCGGGGCTGCGGGCTTCGATATCTATGACCGCGAACTCGGCTGGGACATCGCAGGCCCCAACGCAAGCGGCGAACGCATCCGCGTCGAGGGCCTTGTCCGTGACGGCACGGGCAACCCGATCAAGGATGTCATGCTCGAAGCGTGGCAGGCCAATGCCGAGGGCCACTATGCGCACCCCGAAGGCGGTGGCCCGGTCGAAGAAGGCTTTCGCGGCTGGGGCCGTGTCATCACCGACTTCGACACCGGCGAATGGGGCTTCGACACGGTGAAACCCGGAGCGGTCGTCAGCCGTGACGGGCGGAGGATGGCACCGCACATCAACCTCTGGATCGTCGCGCGGGGCATCAACATCGGGCTCAACACGCGGCTCTATTTCGATGACGAGCGCGAAGCCAACGCCGCCGATCCCGTCCTCAACCTCATCGAGTGGGAAAGCCGCCGCCCCACGCTGATCGCAACCCGCTCCGAGCGTGACGGAAGCCCCGTCTACCGCTTCGACATCCGCATACAAGGCGAAGACGAAACCGTCTTCTTTGATACCTGACATGACAAAACCCTGCATCATCTGCGTTGCCATCACCGGCAGCGTGGCCACAAAGTCCGACAACCCCGCCGTGCCGATCGCCGTGCCGGAACAGATCGAATCGACCCACGCGGCCTTCGAGGCCGGCGCCTCCATCTGCCACGCCCATGTGCGCAACGACGACGGCACGCCGTCATCGGACCCCGAGAAATTCGCCCGTCTCAAGGAGGGGGTAGAGAAACACTGCCCCGGCATGATCATCCAGCTGTCCACGGGGGGGCGCTCGGGCGCGGGGCAGGCGCGGGGCGGGATGCTGCCGCTGCGGCCGGACATGGCGTCGCTCTCGGTGGGTTCGAACAATTTCCCGACCCGCGTCTACGAGAACCCGCCCGATCTGGTGGACTGGCTGGCCTCGGAAATGTTGAAATACGATGTGAAGCCCGAGATCGAGGCCTTCGATCTGAGCCACATCCTCAAGGCCAAGGCCATGGCTGAAAGCGGCCAGCTTGCTGGCACGCCCTACGTGCAATTCGTCATGGGCGTGAAAAACGCCATGCCGGTCGACCGCGATGTCTTCGATTACTACATCCACACCGTGCACCGCCTTTTCGGCAAGGACGCGCCGTGGTGTGCCGCCGGCATCGGCCAGCACCAGGCAACGCTGAACGACTGGGCAATCTCGTCCGGCGGTCATGCCCGTACCGGGCTCGAGGACAACGTGCGGCTTGACCGCAACACTCTCGCGCCGTCCAACGCCGCGCTGGTCGAACGCACCGCCGAGATCTGCGCAAGGCACGACCGCCCGGTGGCAACCGTCGCCGAAGCCCGAGAGATCCTCGGACTGACCCCGGCGTAGGGCGACCCGATGCCCGACACCTTCCTCACGCGGCCGATCTTCGGCGATTCCGAAATGGCGCGCTGCTTCGACGACGCGGCGCTGGTCCGCGCCATGCGCGATGTCGAGGCGGCGCTGGCGCGGGTTCAGGGCGATCTCGGTATCATCCCCGCCGGCGCGGCCCGGGCGATCGATGACGCCGCGCAGGCGCTCACCATCGACCCCGCGCGCCTTGCGGACGGCGTGGCCGAAGCGGGGGTCCCGGTCCCGGCGCTGGTCTCCGCGCTGCGCGAAGCGGTGGGGCCGCCGCACGACGACTGGGTCCATTGGGGCGCCACCAGCCAGGACATCGTCGACACGGCGATGACTTTGGCCAGCGCCCGCGCGCTGGACCTTTTGAAGGCCCGGCTCTCCGCCGTGATCGACCACCTGGATCGGGCCAGCCGCAGCCATGAGATCACCCTGATGGCCGCCCGCACCCGCGGCCAGATGGCCACGCCGATCACCTTCGGCCTGCGGGTCGCGCAGTGGGCGCAACCGCTGATCGCGCTCGAAGCCGATCTGCCGGGCGTCCGTCACCGCGCCCTCAAGGTGCAGTTCGGCGGTGCCTCGGGCAGCCAAAGCGCAATTGCGCCACACGGCCCTGCAATTGCCGACGGCTTGGCCAAGACGTTGGGCCTCGCATCCTCTGCGCCGTGGCACACGGACCGGGTGGCGCAGGGCGGATTGGCAGGCTGGCTTGCCGGCCTCGTCACCGCCACCGCAAAGATGGCCGGCGATCTGGTTCTGTCCGGCCGCAGCGAGATCGGCGAAGTGCAGGCCGGCACGGGGGGTGGTTCGTCCACCATGCCGCAGAAGTCCAACCCGGTGACGGCCGAGGCGATCCTGTCGCTGTCCCGCGTCGCGCTTGCCTGCGAGACCGGCCTGTCGGCCAGCCGCATTCACGCCGAGGAACGCGACGGCGGCATGTGGGCCGTGGAATGGCTGCTCCTGCCGCAGCTGTTCGAGACCGCCGCCGCCGCGTTGCGCCATGCCGCGACGCTGGCCGCCGACCTGCGCCCCGACACCGCGGCCATGATGGCCCGGCTTGAGGACACGCCCGAGGTCTTCGCGGAGGCAGCCGTCTTCGCACTCGCCCCGACGGTCGGCCGGCAACAGGCGTCCCGGCTGGTCAAGGCGGCACTCGCGGCGCCGGACCCTCTGCACGATGCCCTCCGCAAGATCGCGCCGGGCGGCATCGACTGGGACGCGGCCCTTGCCCCCGAAGGCTTCGTCCAACCCGCCGCCGCCGTCGCCCGTGCCATCTTTGCCGCCCGCACCGGGACGCAGGAGTGACCTTCAGAGGATGTCCGCCGTCCTGACGTCTTCGGCCGCGAATTCGATCAGCGCGCGGACCTTGCGGGGCAGGGCGCGGCCTTCCAGATAGACGGCGGCGAGCGGCCCGGTGTCGCCATCGAACGCCGCCAACACCGGCACCAACGCGCCCGAGGCCAGCGCCGCCGCCAGCGCGAACCGGGGCGCATAGACCACGCCCATGCCCTGCACGGCCAACCCGGCGGCGGCGCGGGCCGAATTGACATGGAAGCGGCCCTGCACGTTGGCGAACACGTCCTTGCCGCCGTCCCGGAAGGCCCAGCGGCGCGGCGTGCGCCGGTTGGTGTCGACGATACAGGCGTGGCGCTCAAGGTCGGCGGGGTTGTTCGGGCTGCCGTGCGCCTCGATATATCGCGGGCTGGCGGCGACCACGGTGCGAAATTCTCCCAGTTTGCGCGTCTTGAGCGACAGCATGTCCGTGCGTCCCATGCGGAACGCCACGTCGATGCCGTCGCTGGCAAGGTCGACGTAGCGGTCGCTCAGCCGAAGATCGAAGGTCAGCCCGGGGTGCGAGGCGCCGAAGCGGGCCAGCATGTCCGTCACGTAGACCTCGCCGAACGTCACCGGCGCCGACACGCGGATCACGCCGGAATACCCGCGTGAGCCCTCTGACACCTCGGCCAGCAGGTCATCGAGGTCGTCGAGCATGGCCGGTGCCCGGGCCAGCAGGTCCTCGCCCGCCGGGGTCACACCCACCCGCCGGGTGGTGCGCTGCAACAGACGCACGCCAAGCCGGTCCTCCAAAGCGGCAACGTATTTCGAGGTCAACCGGTTGGACACACCAAGCTGATCCGCCGCTGCGGTGAAGGATCCGGTTTGCGCGGTGGCCACGAAGGCTTTGAGTTCATCAACGAGGTCCATGGCATATTGCGAACATAGTAAGGATAGTCATTCAATAACTTCGTCATTTTGTTGATTGTCTGCAAGCCTTATCTCCGCTGCATGGCATCAGGGCATAGCCGCAAGCCGCCCGCAGCAACATCAAGGATCACCGACATGACCACCCAGAACAACGCCGATTACGCCGCTTTCGTCCTCCGCCTGACCAGCGGGGTCGCCTTCCTTGCCCACGGCTGGCTCAAAGTCAGCGTCTTCACCATTCCCGGCACCGTCGCCTTTTTCGAAAGCCTCGGCCTGCCCGGGTTCTTCGCCTACCTCACGATCCTCGCCGAACTCGGCGGCGGCCTTGCGCTGATCCTCGGCGTCGGCGTGCGCGCGGTTTCGATCCCGCTGATCGCCATCCTGCTCGGTTCGGTCTGGGCGCATGCCGGCAACGGCTGGACCTTCTCGAACGCCGGCGGCGGCTGGGAATTCCCGCTGTTCTGGGCTATGGTTCAAGGTACCATCCTGACACTCGGCGCCGGGGCCCTCGCCCTGCGCCTGCCGGTGCTGGACGCCAAGCTCGGCCGCTTCGCCTGATCACCGCAGGACCGGGCCGCAGCCCTGCGGCCCGGCCGCACATTCGGAGACGCCCCATGCAAACCCACAGCCTTCAAGAGCTTCGCGATCGCTTCGCGCCGTCGGAACGCATGCCGCTGGTCTTTCTTGGCCACGGCAGTCCGATGAATGCCATCGAGGACACCGCTTATGCCCGCGCCTGGACCGCTCTCGGGCAGAGCCTGCCGCGTCCGAAGGCGATCCTTGTCGTCTCGGCCCACTGGATGACGCAGGGCACCACGCTGGTCGACGTTTCGGCCATGCCGCGCACGATCCACGATTTCTACGGTTTCCCGGACGCGCTCTATGCCGAGCAATACCCCGCAAAGGGTCAGCCGGACCTCGCCCGCGAGGTGGTCACGCTGCTGGCCTCCCACCGGGGGCAGGAGGACGACAGCTGGGGCCTGGACCACGGCGCCTGGGCGGTGCTGAAGTTCCTCTACCCCGAAGCCGATGTGCCGGTTTTCCAGGTCTCCATCGACATGAGGCGCGGGCTGGAACACCAGCTTGAGGTCGGGCGCACGCTGGCCGAGCTGCGCGACCGGGGGGTGTTGATCCTCGGCTCCGGCAACGTGGTCCACAACCTGCGCGCCATGAAACCCGGCGGCAAACCGATGGACTTCGCGCTCGCGTTCGACGCGCTGTTCGCCGACCGCCTGACGGACCGGGATTTCGCCGCGCTGGCCGACCGGGACGGCCTCGGCACCTTGCTGCCGCAGGCGCATCCGACGGTCGATCACTACCTGCCCGCGCTGACCATCGCAGGCGCCTCGGACAGCCGCGACGCACTGACCTTCATGACCGACAGCATCGACCTCGGCTCCGTTTCGATGCGGTCCTTCGTGTTCCACGCGGCGTAACCTTGGCTGCCGATGGTTGCGCATCCGTAACCCCGCGTTAATCTCGGGCGCGGGAGGACCGGTCAATGTCCGAGATGACCCTGCGCCAGATCGAGGTGATCCGCGCCGTGATGATGACCGGCACCATCAGCGGCGCCGCCGAGATGCTGAACGTCTCGGCCCCCGGCATCAGCCGGCTGGTCAAGCACACCGAGGAATCGCTCGGCATCCGCCTGTTCGAACGCAAGGCCGGGCTCTTCGTGCCCTCGGTCGAGGCCGGCCGCGTCTTCGACCAGCTGCGCGAGGTCTACAAAGGCGTCGCCAACCTGCAATCGGCGGTGGGCGCGCTTCAGAAGGGTCAGGATGTGCGCCTTGCCTTCGCCGCCGCCCCGTCGATTGCGCAGTTCATCGCGGCGCGTGTGTTGCGCCGGGTGCGCAACCGGTACGACGACCTGTTCATCGACCTCAATATCCTCAAGATCGAGGAAACGCTGGACTACCTGCTGCTCGAACGCGGCGAATTCGTCATCATGAGTTCCGAAGTCAGGAACGCCGCCTTCGAGAACGAACAGATCGCCGAGGGCCGAATCGTGGCGATCCTGCCCGAGGGACACGCGCTGGCCGACCTCGCCGAAATCTCGGTCCGCGACCTCGTCCGCTATCCGCTGATCGGCGTCGATCCTTCCGATCCCTACGGCGCGCTGCTCGCCCGGCCTTTCACCGAGGCGGGGCTGGAGGTCGAATATTCCATGCGCGGCCGGTTTGCGCAGACGGTGGTAAGCCTCGTCCGGCACGGACTTGGCGTCGCGGTGATCGACGAATTCTCGGTGGCCGAGGTCTATATGCCCGGCCTGGTGCGGCGGCCGCTGAAAGAGGCGGTCGGAATCGGATCCTTTGTCGTCACCAAGAAGGGCAGGGCGTTGTCGGGCTTTGCCGACTACACCATCCGCCAGTTCCGGCGCGAGATGGCCAGCGCGGTTGCCGCAGGCCCGGCCCACTTGACGTAATAACATCAGGTTAATCATACCCTCGTCTGGGTATTTGACGTTATTGTATACCATTTGCGATGGTCCCCGCTATCTTGGGTCGCAATCGGGCGACCCGATCGCAGCGACACCCGGGAGGATACCTGTGCAAACAGCCATTGCGGTCATCCTGACCTTCGTCTCGCAAGCCCCGCTCAGGACCCGGGCCCTTACCCGCCTGTTCAACGGGGCCCGCGCATGAGCCGTATCAGGCTGGGCCTCATTGGCGATAATATCGCCCGCTCGAAATCACCGCGCCTGCATCGCACCGCCGGCAAGCTGGCCGGCCTCGATGTCACCTATGACCGGCTGATCCCGAAGGACCTGGGACAGACCTTCGACGAGGTCTTCGCCCAGACGCAGACCAAGGGCTACCGCGGCATCAACGTCACCTATCCCTACAAGGAGATCGTGACCGCCAAGGTCACGGTGGACGACCCGCTGGTCCGCAAAATGGGCGCAATCAATACCGTCGTCTTCGAAGGCGAAGGCCCGAAAGGCTTCAACACCGATTACTCGGGTTTCAAATCCGCCTACCGCTCCGTGCCCGGGACAGCGAAACCCGGCACCGTCTGCCTGATCGGCGCCGGCGGCGTGGGCAAGGCGGTGGCCTTCGGCTTGATCGCGCTGGGCGCAAGCGAAATCCGCTGCGTTGATCTCGACGCCGCAAAGGCCGACGCACTGGCCGACAGCCTCCGCGCGCTCGGCACCGACACGACAATCGTGGCCTCCACCGACGCCGCCGCCAACGCGCAAGCCGCCGACGGTATCGTCAACTGCACCCCGCTCGGCATGGTGGGCATCGGTGGCACGCCGTTGGAGGCCGAGGCGCTGCATGGCGCCACATGGGCGTTCGACGCGGTCTATACGCCGGTCGACACCCGGTTCCTGCAGGATGCAAAGGCCGCCGGTGTCACGGTGATTTCCGGCTACGAGCTGTTCTTCCACCAGGGCGTCGACGCGTGGGACATCTTTACCGGCGTCCCGCTCGATCACGCGGCCCTGCGTGACGCCATTCAAGGGGACGACATATGAAGACCTCCATCGCCACCGTCTCGATCTCCGGCAACCTCCCGGAAAAGCTCGAAGCCATTGCCGCCGCCGGTTTCGACGGGATCGAGATCTTCGAGCAGGATTTCATCGCCCACGACGGCAGCCCGCGCGAGGTCGGAGACCTGATCCGCTCCATGGGCCTCGACATCACCCTGTTCCAGCCGTTCCGCGATTTCGAAGGATTGCCTGACCCGTTGCGCGCCAAGGCGTTCGACCGGGCCGAGCGCAAGTTCGATCTGATGGCCGAACTGGGCACCGACCTTGTGCTGGTCTGCTCGTCCTGCCATCCGGAGGCGCTGGGCGGCATCGACCGTGCGGCGGCGGATTTCCACGAACTCGGCGAACGCGCCGCCAGACGCGGACTGCGCGTGGGTTACGAAGCGCTGGCCTGGGGCCGGCACGTCAACGACCACCGCGACGCGTGGGAGGTGGTGCGCCGCGCCGATCACGCCAACGTTGGGCTGATCCTCGACAGCTTCCACACGCTCGCCCGCAAGATCGACCCCGATACCATCCGCCGCATCCCCGGCGACCGCATCTTCTTCGTGCAACTGGCCGATGCCCCCGCCATTGAAATGGACCTGCTCTACTGGTCGCGCCATTTCCGCAACATGCCGGGCGAAGGCGATCTGGCCGTCACCGACTTCATGCGCGCGGTCATGGCCACCGGCTACACCGGGCCCGTCAGCCTCGAGATCTTCAACGATCAGTTCCGCTCCGGCCCACCGCGAACCATCGCGATGGACGGCCACCGCTCACTGATCGCGCTGATGGACGACACCCGCCGGGCCGAGCCGTCGCTGAACGGCGATCTGCCGCAGATGCCGGCCCGGTCCTCGGTCGAGGGTGTCTCCTTCGTCGAATTCGCGACGCGCGGAGACGAGGCAGACACCCTGGAATCCCTGCTGCAAACCCTCGGTTTCCGGAACGCCGGCACACATATTGCCAAGGCGTTGACGCTGTGGACGCAGGGTGCGATTCGCATCGTCGTGAACCGCGAAACCAAGGGCTATGCCAGCAGCGCCTTTGCCATGCACGGCACCACGGTCTGCGATATCGGCCTCACGGTTAACAGCGCGTCCGATGCCGTTTCGCGCGCGAAACAGCTGGACGCGAAACCTTTCGACCAGCCCGTCGGCCCCGGCGAGTTGCAGATCCCGGCGGTCCGCGGCCTCTCGGGCAGCGTGCTGCACTTCATCGACGAAGCCAGCGGACTTTCCGATGTCTGGAGTGTCGAGTTCATGCCCGGCGTTTCGCAGGATCCGGGGGCGGGGCTGACCCGCATCGACCACCTTGCCCAGACCATGAGCTATGACGAGATGCTCAGTTGGTCGCTGTTCTACACCTCGCTCTTCGAGATGACGAAATCGCCCATGGTCGACGTGATCGACCCCGACGGTCTGGTTCGTAGTCAAGCCTTGGAGACCGGCGACGGAGGCTTCCGCATCACCCTCAACGGCGCCGAGACGCACCGCACCATGGCGGGCAACTTCCTGGCCGACAGCTTCGGAGCCTCGGTGCAGCACATCGCGCTTGCAACCGACGACATATTCGCCACCGCAGATGAACTGGCGCGGCGGGGTTTCGCGTCGTTGCCGATGTCCGAGAATTACTACGCCGACCTCGCGGCGCGGTTCGATATCGCCCCGGCGATGCTCGACCGGCTGCAAGCCGCGAACATCCTTTATGACGAGGACGCCAAGGGCGCGTTCTTTCAGGTTTACTCGAAACCCTACGCGGGCGGCATGTTCTTCGAGATCGTCGAGCGGCGCGGCGAATACGCGGGCTATGGCGCGCCCAACGCACCGTTCCGGATCGCGGCGCAGAAGCGGTTGATGCGCGGCAAGGGAATGCCGAGCCGGTAGCAGGTTTGCCAAGGTCCGGAACGCGGCCTAGAGTGCATGACGTTATTCCGTCATCAAGGCTGCACGCATGGCAAACCGCCCCACCATCAAGGATGTCGCCAAGGCGGCCGGCGTCAGCGTCACCACCGTCGACCGCGCCCTCAATGGACGGTCCCGCGTGCGCGAGGAGACGCTGCGCAAGATCGCCGAGGCGGCGCATCGGGTGGGCTATCACGGCAAGGGTCTGTTCGAGAGCCGCCTGAACGCCAGCATCCCCGAGGTGACCTTCGGCTTCGTGCTGCTCAAGCAGCAGCAGGAGTTCTTCCAGAACTTCGCGACCGAGATCCAGCGCGCCGTCGCCGCGCGGCGCGATATCAGGGGCCGCGCAGTGATCCGTTATTCCTCGTCGCAATCGCCGGCCGAGTTCACCGAGCTTCTGACCGACCTCGGCCGGTCCTGCGATGCCATTGCCGCCATCGCGGTCAATGACCAGAAGCTCGACCGCGTCGTCGAGGATCTGAGAGAAGCCGGGATCTCGGTGTTTTCGCTGCTGAACGATTTCGCGCAGGGCATCCGCAAAAGCTATGTCGGGCTCAACAACATGCGCGTCGGACGGCTGGCAGCATGGCTGATCACCAATACCGTCCGCGAACCCGGCAAGCTTGCGATCTTCGTCGGCGGCAACCGCTGGCACGGACATGACCTGCGCGAGGTGGGGTTCCGGTCCTTCGTGCGCGAGGCGGGCGGCGCTTTTACGGTGCTCGATACGCTGGTCAACCTCGAGACGCGGCAACTGACCTACGAGGCGACGCTGGACCTCGTGGACCGGCATCCAGACCTGCGCGGCATCTACGTGGCGGGCGGCGGCATGGAGGGGGCGATCGCGGCGCTGCGGGAAAGCCACGCGACGCCCCGGGTGGCGCTGGTGGTGAACGAGATGACCTCCGAAAGCCGCGCCGCGCTGATCGACGGCTATGTCAGGATGGTGATCGTCACGCCGTTGGGAGCCTTGTGCAGGGAGTTGATCGACAAGATGATCCGGTCGACCTCGGACCCCGACGACGGGGTCGCTGCGCAACATTTCCTCGAACCTCGGCTGTATCTGCCGGAAAGCGTTTAAATGACGTAAATGCGTCATTATGGCCCCGGTAAAAGCGTCACGAATGACGTGATGTTGCCCCCAGAATATTGACCGAATCTTCCCGTTTGCCGCAACTGTTGACAAGCATTCGATGTATTCCGGGGAGGGAAGATGAGGACAGCACTGAACCACATGACTGTGCCGCACTTGCCCTATGAGGCGTTCCTCGACCTTGCGGCGCGGCTTGGCTGCATAGGCGTCGAAGTCCGCAACGATATTGCAAGGCCGCTTTTCGACGGCACTCCCCCCGAAGAGGCGGGCCGGATGGCGCAGGACAGGGGTCTGCGGCTGGTGGGGCTGAGCCAGGTCTATCCGTTCAACGACTGGACGGCGGAGCGCAAGGCCGAGGTGCAGGCGCTGATCGACATTGCCAAGGCGTCAGGCGCCGAGACCATCAGCCTTATCCCGCGCAACGACGGCATCGGGCTGGGCAATGGCGAGCGTCAGGCAAACCTGCGGATTGCGTTGAAGGGCGTGCTGCCGCTGTTGCAGGACTCCGGCATGACCGCGCTGGTCGAACCGCTTGGCTTCCGCAGGTCCTCATTGCGGTCGAAGTCCGATCTGGTCGAGACCATCGGCGCGGTCGGCGGTGGCGATCATCTTCGCATCGTGCACGACACCTTTCACCACACGCTGGCCGACGGCGGGCCGCTCTATCCTGAGCGCACCGGAATTGTCCATATCTCGGGCGTGACCGACGCGACCCTCGCAATCCACGAGATGGAAGACGAACACCGCGTGTTGGTCGACGAAGCCGACCGGCTGGGCAATATCGAACAAATCGCGGCGCTACTGGGCGCAGGCTATGACGGGCCGATTTCCTATGAGTGTTTCTCGCCCGACACCCATGCGCTGAGTGATCCCTACACCGAGATCAAGCGCTCGTTCGATTACATCTCTTCGCAGCTTCAGGCGCGTGCCGCCTGAGCGAAGCTTCGGCCCCTGACGGGGCTTCCGGCAAGACAATCGGTGGACCGGACACCATCAAGGGAGGAAACCCAATGAAAAAGACCCTGACCGCTGCGGCGCTCGTATCGCTGATGTCGACAACCGCCATGGCCGAGACCATCGGCGTTTCGATGGCCGTCTTCGACGACAACTTCCTGACCGTTCTGCGCAACGGCATCGAAGAGCAGGCAAACGGCATGGACGGTGTCGATGTCCAGATCGAGGACGCGCAGAACGACGTTGCCCGCCAGCTTGACCAGATCAACAACTTCGTGGCCTCGGGCGTCGACGCGATCATCGTCAATCCGGTGGACACCTCGGCCACGCAGGCGATGACCAACGCCGCCGAAGCCGCCGGCGTGCCGCTGGTCTATGTCAACCGCGAGCCAATCAACGTCGACACGTTGCCCGACAACCAGGCCTTCGTGGCCTCCAACGAAGCCGAATCCGGCACCCTTCAGACCATCGAGATGTGCGACGTGCTGGCCGAGCAGGGCAAGGACCCGGCCAAGGTCTACATCCTGATGGGCCAGCTGTCGAACCAGGCCGCGGTGATGCGCACCAAGGACATCGACGACGTGATCGCGGGCGGCAAATGCGCCGTCGAGATTCAGGAGATCGACCGTCAGACCGCCAACTGGTCGCGTGAGGAAGCCACCAACATGATGACCAACTGGCTGTCGTCGGGCGAGCAATTCGACGCGGTGATTGCCAACAACGACGAGATGGCGCTGGGCGCGCTGCAGGCGATCAAGGCGGCCGGCATAGCGATGGAAGATGTCGTCGTCGGCGGTATCGACGCCACCCAGGACGCGCTGTCGTCGATGGAAGCGGGCGAACTGGACGTGACCGTTTTCCAGAACGCACATGCGCAGGGCTCGGGCGCGCTGCAGGCGGCGCTGGACCTCGCCGGTGGCAAAGAGGTCGATCAGAAGGTCTATGTGCCCTTCGAACTGGTGACCCCGGACAACATGGCCGACTACACCGACAAGAACTGAGCGCCTTCGCGTTCACCGGGGACGGCGGAATGCGCCGTCCCCACCGGATGACTTGACCCCTGCACGGGGAGGAGACCGAAACAATGTCCGATCAGACTTCGCACGGTATCGGCGGGCTGACCTTCGACAAGAAGAAGCGGGCCTGGCCCAATGAATTCAACGTCTTTCTGGCGTTGATCCTGATCACCGTCCTGTTCGAGGTTCTGGGACAAATTCTGCCCTACATGAACGGCCAGAGCATGCTGTTCGACTTCAACGAGGCACGCGACGGCACCATCCTGAACATGGCGCGGATCAAGATCATCATCCTGCAGGTGGCGATCATCGGGATCATTTCGCTGGGGGTGACGCAGGTCATCATTCTGGGCGGGATCGACCTGTCGTCGGGCCCGCTGGTGGGCGCGGCGGCGATGATCGTGATGTCCTTCGCCCAGACCGAGCTGGTCAACGGCAACCCCAACCCCAAGGCGGTGTTCGGCCCCTGGGCGATGGACCTGTGGGTGCTGGCGCCGATCGTGGTGGGGCTGATCTTCGGGGCGTTCGTGGGCTCGATCAACGGTGCGCTGGTGGCCTTTGCGCGCATTCCGCCGTTCATCGCCACGCTGGGGATGTTCCTGATCCTGCGCGGCGTGTCGCAATGGTGGACCAAGGGCCAGCCGGTGTCCTTTCCGACCGAGGCCTATGCCGGGATCGGGTCGGGCATGATGCCGGTGGTCTGGTTCATCGCGCTGGCGGTGCTGTTGCACCTGATCATGCGCTACACCGTCTATGGCAAGCACACCTACGCCATCGGATCGAACGAGGATGCGGCGCGGATGTCGGGAATCAACGTGCGCAAGCACAAGATCATGGTCTACATGATCGCCTCGACGCTGGCCGCCTTTGCCGCCATCGTGCTCAGTTCTAAGAACCTCACCGCGCAGGCCGGGATGGGCCAGTTCTACGAGCTTTACGCCATCGCCATGGCGGTGATCGGCGGGGTCAGCCTGACCGGCGGGCGCGGGTCGATCATCGGCACCGTGCTGGGCGCCATGGTCTTCGGGGTGATCCAGTCCGGCTTTACCTTCATCAAGCTCGACGCGTTCTATCAGCTGATGGCGATGGGCGCGATCATCATCGGGGCCGTGGTCCTTGACCAATACCGGCAGCAACGCGCCGCGTCGCGGGCCTAGGGAGAGACGACATGAGCGACATGCAGACCAACATCTCGGGCGCCAGCGCCCCCCATGCGGACACCGCCCCGGGCGACATCATCCTCGAGACCCGCGACCTGACCAAGCACTATGGCGGCGTGCACGCGCTGGAGGGGGCGAACTTCACCCTTCGCCGGGGCGAGCACGTGGCGATCATGGGCGACAACGGGGCCGGGAAGTCGACCTTCGTGCGCCAGATCACCGGCGTCGAGCAGCGTACGCGGGGCGAGATCATCTTCGACGGCAAGCCGGTGCACTTTGCCGGCCCGCTGGAGGCGCGCAATGCCGGGATCGAGACGGTGTTCCAGACACTGGCGCTGGCCGACCAGCTTGACGTGCCGGACAACCTGTTCCTCGGACGCGAGATCTTCAAGGTGAAGCTGGGGCCGTTCTCGATCCTCGATTACAAGGCGATGCGGCAGCGCACCATCGAGGCGCTGGAAAAAACCGGGGTGAAGATCCCCAACATCCGCGGCTCGATCGAGCGGATGTCGGGGGGCCAACGGCAATGCGTGGCCATCGCCCGCACCGCCACCTTCCACTCGAAGCTGACCATCATGGACGAGCCGACGGCGGCGCTGGGCGTGCAGGAAACCGCGCAGGTCGAGAACATCGTGCGCACGTTGAAAGAGGCAGGCGAGCCGTTGATCCTGATCAGCCACAACATGCGGCAGGTGATGGATCTGGTGGACCGCATCGTGGTGTTCCGGCGCGGCCGCATTTGCGCCAATCTGAAGAAGGAAGAGACCAACGGCGAGGACGTCGTGGCCTATATCACCGGCGCAAAGACCCAGCCGGAGTTCGAACACGCTGCCTGACCGTTCGGCCGGCTTCCTTCTCATCGCGGTCGACGGATGCTCCCCCGTCGGCCGCGCCCTGACACCTAGCGCCCCGGCGCATCGTCACCTTACGAGGACACCATGACAGTCAACTTCGCAATTCTGGGTGCAGGTCGCATTGGGCAGGTCCATGCCCGCGCCGTCACCTCTACGCCCGGCGCGCGGCTTATCGCCATCGCCGACCCGATGCCCGACGCCGCTGGCCGCGTCGCCGACGCCTATGGCTGCGACATCCGCACCATCGACGAGATTGCCGCCAGCGACGACATCCACGGCGTCGCCATCTGCACGCCGACGAACACCCACGCCGACCTGATCGAACAGTTCGCCAAGGCCGGCAAGGCGGTGTTCTGCGAAAAGCCGGTCGACCTAAGCCTGTCGCGGGTCACGGCATGCCTGAAGACCGTCGAGGCCGAGGGCGCCACGCTGATGGTGGGGTTCAACCGGCGTTTCGATCCCGACTTCATGGCTGTGAAACAGGCCATCGACGCGGGCCGCATCGGCAAGGTCGAGATGGTCACCCTGACCAGCCGCGACCCCGGTGCGCCGCCGGCCGAATACATCAAGTCCTCGGGCGGGATATTCCGCGACATGACGATTCATGATTTCGACGTCGCCCGCTGGCTTCTGGGCGAAGAGATCGAGACCGTGCAGGCGGCGGCGTCCGTCCTGACCGACCTCGAGATCGGCCGGCTGGGCGATTACGACAGCGTCAACGTGATCCTGACCACCGCCAGCGGCCGCCAGGCCACGATCTCGAATTCCCGCCGGGCCAGCTATGGTTACGATCAGCGGATCGAGGTTCTGGGTTCCGAAGGCGCGGTTTCTGCCGAGAACCACCGCGAGGCCAATATCGAGATCGCCGATGGCAAGGGTTTCCAGCGTCCGCCGCTGCTGAACTTCTTCATGTCCCGCTATACCCAGGCCTACGCCAATGAGATCGCGGCCTTCGTGGCCTCGGTGGCCGATGGCGCCGCAACGCCGACCACCGGACATGACGGCATGATGGCGCTGGCTTTGGCGGATGCGGCCTTGCGCGCGGTAGAGACCGGCTGCACGGTCAAGGTCGCAGACATCATCGACGCTGACTGAGAGGCAGGCCATGACACGGGAACTCGATCTGATCACCATCGGCCGGTCCTCGGTGGACCTTTACGGCGCGCAGGTTGGCGGGCGGTTGGAGGACATGGGCAGCTTTGACAAGTATATCGGCGGGTCTCCGACGAACATTGCCTGCGGGACGGCGCGGCTGGGGCTGAAATCGGCCGTCATCACCGGTGTGGGTGACGAGCACATGGGCCGGTTCATCACCGAGCAACTGACCCGCGAAGGCGTCAACACGGAAGGCGTGAAGGTCGATCCCGAGCGGCTGACGGCGCTGGTGCTGCTGGGCATACGGGACAGCGAGCGGTTTCCGCTGATCTTTTATCGCGAGAGCTGCGCCGACATGGGGCTGACCGTGGATGACATTGACCCGGAGTTCATCCGGCGGGCGCGGGCGGTGGTGGCGACCGGCACGCATCTGTCGCATCCGCAGGTCGAGGCGGCGACGCTGAAGGCGCTGGAGATCGCGCGGGCGGCGGGGATGCAAACGGCGCTGGATATCGACTATCGCCCGAACCTCTGGGGTGTGGCAGGCCATGGCGAGGGCGAAAGCCGCTTCGTCGAGAGCGCCGCTGTCACCGCCAAGCTGCAGGAAACCCTGCACCTGTTCGATCTGATCGTCGGCACGGAAGAGGAGTTTCACATCGCGGGCGGATCGACAGATACCGTCGAGGCCTTGCGCGCGGTGCGCGGCGTTTCGAAGGCGACGCTGGTGTGCAAACGCGGCGCGGCGGGCGCGGTGGCCTTCACCGGCGACATTCCCGATAGCCTTGACGATGGCGAGGCAGGTCCGGGCTTTCCAATCGAGGTGTTCAATGTGCTAGGCGCGGGCGACGGCTTCATGTCGGGGCTGTTAAAGGGATGGCTGGACGGCGAGGACTGGCCCGTGGCGCTGAAATACGCCAATGCCTGCGGTGCCTTCGCGGTGTCGCGGCATGGCTGTACGCCGGCCTATCCGTCGTGGGAGGAGTTGCAGTTCTTCTTCGAGCGCGGCATCCGCCGCCCGGACCTGCGCAATGACGCGGAACTGGAGCAGGTGCATTGGGCCACCAACCGGCAGTCCAGATCGGGGGGCGACTGGAGCGTGCTCCGTACCTTCGCCTTCGATCACCGGCTGCAGCTTGAGGAAATGGACGGCTACACGCTGGAAAAGGGGGGCCGGTTCAAGGAGCTTTGCCTCGAGGCGGCGCTGAAGGTGCAGGACGGGCGGGCCGGTTATGGCATCCTGTGCGACAACCGGATCGGGCGGGCGGCGCTGCACGCGGCCTCCGGCACGGGCCTCTGGATCGGGCGGCCCACCGAACTGCCGGGTTCGCGGCCGATCGAGTTTGAACCGGAACTGGGCGAGGATCTCGGGCAATTGCGCGAATGGGCGCGCGAGAACGTGGTCAAGCTGCTGGTCTTCTGCCACCCGGACGACGATGACAAGACGCGCAAGATGCAGATCGCGCGGGTCAGGCGGCTGTTCACGGCGGCGCGACGCAACGGGTTGGAATTCCTGCTGGAGATCATCCCGTCCAAGGTCGGCCCGGTGGATGACGAAACCTCGGCGGTGCTGATCCAGAGTTTCTATGAAGCCGGCGTCTATCCCGATTGGTGGAAGCTGGAGCCGTTCAGGACCGACGCGGCCTGGACCAACGCGGTGGCCGCGATCGAACGCAACGATCCGCGCACCCGCGGCATCGTGGTGCTGGGGCTGGACGCGCCGGAGGCGGAACTGGCGGAGAGCTTTGCGCTGGCCGCGAGGCAGCCTCTGGTGAAAGGTTTCGCTGTGGGCCGGACAATCTTCGGAGATGCGGCCCGCGCCTGGCTGACAGGCGAGATGAGTGACGATGAGGCCGTGACGCAGATGGCCGAGCGGTATACCCGCCTGTGCGACATCTGGGACGGGGCAAGACAGGCGGCCCGCAAAGGCGCCAAGGAGGATGCCGCATGAGCAAGACGATCCGGTTGACCGCCGCACAGGCGATGGTGCGCTACATCGCGGCGCAGAAGAACGCCGAGGGCGAGAGATTCATCGAAGGCTGCTGGGCGATCTTCGGCCACGGCAACGTTGCGGGTTTCGGCGAAGCGCTGTACGCCCACCGCGACAGCCTTCCCACCTGGCGCGGGCATAATGAGCAGACAATGGCGCATGCCGCCATCGCCTATGCCAAGCAATCGCGGCGGCGCAAGGCGATGGCGGTGACCTCTTCCATCGGGCCGGGCGCGGCCAACATGGTGACGGCGGCGGCACTGGCGCATGTCAACCGTCTGCCAGTGCTACTGATCCCCGGCGATGTCTTTGCCGACCGCGGCCCCGACCCGGTGCTGCAACAAGTCGAAGACTTTGGCGACGGCACGGTCACGGTCAACGACTGCTTCAAGCCGGTGACCCGGTACTTCGACCGCATCACCCGGCCCGAGCAGTTGCTGACCGCGCTGCCGCGGGCTTTCCGGGTGATGACCGACCCGGCGGACTGCGGCCCGGTCTGCCTGTCGTTCTGTCAGGACGTGCAGGCCGAGGCTTACGACTGGCCAGAAAGCTTCTTCGAACCGCGGGTCTGGCGGCCGCGCCGCATCAGGCCCGACACGCAGGAACTGCTTGAGGTGGCCGACCTGGTCCGCGCCGCGAAACGCCCGGTGATCGTCGCCGGCGGCGGAGTGCATTATGCGCAGGCCACTGACGCCTTGGCCTCGTTCGCCGAGGCGCACAACATCCCCGTGACCGAGACCCAGGCCGGCAAATCGGCGCTGCCTTGGGACCACGCGCTGAACTTGGGGCCCATCGGCGTGACCGGCGGCGAGGCGGCCAATACGGTCTGCGCCGAGGCCGACCTTGTGATCGGTGTCGGTACGCGGTTTCAGGACTTCACCACCGGATCGTGGGGGCTGTTCGCCAATCCTGAACGCAAGCTGGTCTCGCTCAACGTCGCCGCCTATGACGCGATGAAGCATGGCGCGGTGCCTCTGATGTCGGACGCGCTGGTCGGGCTAAAGGAATTGGGTGCCGCGCTGAGCGGCCACCGTGCGCCGGGCACGACCGAGGGGCTGAAGGAGGATTGGTTCGGCAAGGTCGATCCGCTGACCGCAGCGCCGGACGAGGGCAGCCCGCCCTCAGACAGCGAAGGGGTCCGACATAACAAATTGCCCACCGACATGCAGGTGATCGGCGCAGTGCAGCGCGCGGCTACCGCCGACACCGTCGTCATGTGCGCCGCCGGTACCATGCCGGGCGAGTTGCACAAGCTGTGGAAGGCGGGCGCGCCCGGCAGCTACCACATGGAATACGGATTTTCCTGCATGGGCTATGAGATCGCCGGCGCGATGGGCATCAAGATGGCCGAGCCCGCGCGTGACGTGATCTGCTTTACCGGCGACGGCACCTACATGATGGCCAATTCCGAAATGGCGACGGCGGCGATGATGGGCATTCCCTTCACCGTGGTGGTGACCGACAACCGTGGCTTCGGCTGCATCAACCGGTTGCAGATGGGCTGCGGCGGGGCCGAGTTCAACAACCTGCTCGATCACACGATTCACCAGACGCCCTCGCGCATCGACTTTGCCAAACACGCTGAGGCGATGGGGGCCACGTCGGTCAAGGTCGCCTCGATCGCCGAGTTGGAGGAGGCTTTGGCGAAGCGCGGCGCGGCCAAGGGGCCCTACGTAGTGGTGATCGACACCGATCCCTACCCCTCGACCGAGCACGGCGGAACCTGGTGGGAGGTGGGCGTGCCGGAAGTCTCGGAGCGCGACGAGGCCCGCACCGCGCGCGCCGATTACGAAGCCCGCAAGAAAATGCAGAGGGCAGACTGATGGCTGTGAAGATCGGCATTTCGCTGATCGCGTGGCAGAACGACGACCTGCCGGAGCTGACCAGAGATTACACCACCGAGGGCGCCATGCAGGACGCCGCGACGATTGGCTATACTGGCGTCGAACGCGGCCGCCGGATGCCGGCGGACACGGAGGGTTTGCGCACCTACCTCGACCGCTATGGCGTGGCGCTCTGCGGTGGCTGGTGTTCGGGCAACCTGATGAACGACGACGTGGCGACCGAGGCTGAGGCGATCCGCGCGCAGGTGGAGCAGTTTGCTGCCCTGAACGCGCCCTGCATCGTCTACGCCGAGTGCTCCAACACGATACAGGGCGCGCAGGACACGCCTGTGTCGCGCCGCCCAAAGCTGCCGCGCGACGCGGTGACGGACTATGCCCGGAAGCTTTCGGAACTGGCGAAGTGGTCGCGCGATCAGGGGGTTGTGCTGAGCTATCACCACCACATGGGCGCCATGGTGCAGGACGCCGAGGACATCGACTGGCTGATGGAGGCATCGGACCCGGCGCTGACCCTGCTTTACGACACCGGGCATCTGCACTTTGCCGGGGCGGACCCCTTGGCGGTGCTCGACAAGTGGGGGGATCGGGTCCACCACGTGCACTTCAAGGATGTGCGTCAGCCGGTGCTCGACTGGGTGGAGGCGGAGGACCGCAGCTTCCTCGACGGCGTGGCGGCGGGCGTCTATTCGGTGCCGGGCGATCCGGAGGGCTGCATCGATTTCCAAGCGGTGACCGACAGGCTGAAGGCGATGGATTACGCAGGCTGGATCGTCGTCGAGGCCGAGCAGGACCCGGCGAAGGCGCCGCCCTTCGAATACTCGAAGCTGGGCTATGACCATATCGTCGAGATCTGCGCCCGCTCCGGCCTGACCATCGAAAGCTGAGGACACCCCATGCCAGACCTGCTTTGCAAACCCTTCGGCACACGCGGCAAAGTGCACCAGATCACACCCGAGAGCGCCGGCTGGCGGTATGTCGGCTTTTCGCTGTACCACCTGAAACCCGGCGACACCGCTACCGAGGCGACGGGCGACCGCGAGGTCATCCTCGTCATGGTCGAGGGCAAGGCGCGGATCACCGGCGCCGGACAGGATTGGGGTGTGCTGGGCGAGCGCATGAACGTCTTCGAGAAGTCGCCGCCGCATTGCCTGTACCTTCCGAACGGCACGGAATGGGAGGCTGTCGCCGAGACCGATTGTGTGCTGGCCGTCTGTTCGGCGCCGGGTAAGGGCGGCCACGCCGCGCGGCGCATCGGGCCGGATGGCATCAGCCTGACCGAGCGCGGCAAGGGCACCAATACCCGCCACATCAATAACATCGCTATGGAGGCCGAGGACTACTGCGACAGCCTGCTGGTGACCGAGGTCTTCACCCCAGCGGGCCATTGGTCGTCCTATCCCAGTCACCGACACGACGAAGACGACTTTCCGCGCATCACCTACCTTGAGGAAACCTATTATCACCGGCTCAACCCGGCCTCGGGCTTCGGTGTGCAACGGGTCTATACCGACGACGGTGGGTTGGACGAGACCATGGCGGTCAAGGACGGCGACGTGGTGCTGGTGCCGCGCGGCCACCACCCCTGCGGCGCGCCCTATGGCTTTGAGATGTATTATCTGAACGTCATGGCCGGCCCCCGCCGCAACTGGCGCTTCGTCGCCGCGCCCGAGGTGGCATGGATCATGGAACGGGACGGGTAGCGGCCGGCCCGCTTCGGATGTAATGCGGGGTCTCGTTTACGAGGCGGAGGTCGCGGAGAGCCGGGACGCGGAAGCGTTACAGCGACTCCGGTGAGTACAGGCGCGGTGTCAGGAAATGCTGACCTGACCCTGCCGGACCGCCGCGCACCGCCTCGGCCATCAGCCCGACCAGATCGTAACAGAGTTCGCGCAGCGGCGTCGCGATGACAAGGCTGACGTAGCGCTGGGCCAGCGCGGCACGGCTTTCCGCTGTCAGTTCGTTGACCACCAGCACCACCTTTCCGGCCGGCCGGATTTCCCGCAACGCCGCGATCGCGCCCTCCATGCCGCCGCCGGCCACGTAGATGCCGCGCAGGTCAGGGTGACGGTCAAGCAGGTCCAGCGTCGCCTCGTAGGTCACTTGCCGTGTTTCGAGGTTCACCATGGCGTCCAGAAGATGCAGATCGGGGGCATTGTCCCTGAGGTAGCTGCGCAACCCGGTTTCACGCAGGATGTGGCCATGCCAGCGGTTGCCGCCGATGAAGACCGCGACCTTGCCGGGGCCGCGCACCTGCGTGGCGATCATCCAGCCAGCGATGCGACCGACGCGGACATTGTCGAGCCCGACGTAACTTTGCTGCACACCCGAGGCGGCATCGTTGAGCACCGAGAACACCGGTTTGCCGGCAGACTGCACGTCACGGATGGTGTCGGACAGAGCCGGGTGATTGATGGCAGAGGTCGCCAGAACGTCGGCGCTGTCCGCGACATCGCGAAGTTCGGCGGCGAAGTCGGTCGGGGATTGCGACGAGGAGAAGCGGATCACGCATTGGCCCCGAATATCGGTACGGCTGCCTACGGCCGCTTTGAGGGTGCTGGCGAAGTTTCGGTAGAACTCCTGCGAGGGCTTATGAAGGACGAAGCCGAAACGCACGGTCGGCCGGCGGGCTTCTTGCCGGCGGGTTTCGAGCTTGGCGGTGGGGTAGCCGATACGTTCGGCCGCCTCCAGAACCTGCGTCACTGTCGATTGGCGCACCCCCGGCCGGTCGTTGAGAACACGGTCCACGGTTGCGAGGCCCACATCGGCGGCGCGTGCCAAGTCCTTCAGGGTCGGGCGACGGGGCATGTTGCGCCTTTTGAGGTGATTACATCATTCATAGTGGCAGGATGATGTGAATTGATGTGAAATTCAACGTAACATGCAGCGGATTCCCATAGTCCGTTGTATCACTCGGAAAATCGCTTCCGTCGGAGGACATCTTGATGACCAAACGCGACTATTCCCTCTTGGGTCCGGACGCCGAGCGTGCCGTCGAGACCGGGCTGGCCACCGCCGCGTGGTATCACTCCGACATCTCCCGGAAGGAGATGAAGGCCTTGATGAAGCGCACCGATCAGCCGGCGATCCGGGACACCATCATCCTGTTCGGAGCCATGATCCTGCTGGCCGGGATCGGCATCACGCTTTGGCCGTCATGGTGGTCGGCGCCATTCTGGCTGGCCTATGGGGTTCTTTACGGTTCGGCCATGGATGCGCGCTGGCACGAATGCGGACACGGCACGGCCTTCAAGACCCCATGGATGAACAACGCGGTCTACCAGATCGCCTCATTCTTCATGGTGCGAAATCCGGTGACATGGCGCTGGAGCCATGCGCGGCATCACACCGACACCATCATCGTCGGGCGTGACCCGGAAATCGTGGCGATGCGGCCGCCGGCGTTGTTTCGGATAGTGCTGAACGTCTTTGGCATCGTCGATGCGTGGACCGGCTGGAAGAAGATGCTGGAAAACGCCGCCGGACACATCGATCCCGAGGAGGCAAGCTTTATCCCTGAGCAGGAACGGCCCAAGGTGATCCGCGTGGCGCGGATCTGGGTGGTGATCTACCTCGCGACGATTGGTCTTGCTGTCTGGATGCAATCCATACTGCCGCTGATGGTGATCGGTTTGCCGCGGCTCTATGGCGCCTGGCACCACGTGATGACCGGGGTCATGCAGCACGCGGGACTGGCCGAGAACGTGCTCGACCACCGGCTGAACAGCCGCACGGTCTATATCAACCCGGTCAGCCGGTTCGTCTATTGGAACATGAACTACCACGTCGAGCATCACATGTTTCCGATGGTGCCGTATCACCGGCTGCCCGAGTTGCACGAGCGGATCAAGCACGACCTGCCGGCGCCCAATACCTCGATCCTCGCGGCGTATCGCGAGATCCTGCCGGTTCTGAAACGCCAGCTGCGCCACGAGGATTTCTTCCTGAGGCGCGACCTGCCGGACACCGCACGGCCCTACCGTGAGGACCTGCACGCCGGGGCGCTTGGCCTCCCGGCCCAATAACCCCCCGATCTGAGAGGACTACCCATGGCACAATGGATTGACGCCTGCGCGACCGATGACATCGACGAGGAAGACCTGATCCGCTTCGACCATGACGGCCGCACCTTCGCGATTTATCGTAGCCCGGACGACGAATTCTTTTGCACTGACGGGCTGTGCACCCACGAGCAGGTGCATCTCGAGGACGGGCTGGTGATGGATTACGTGATCGAATGCCCCAAGCACAACGGCCAGTTCGATTACCGCACCGGAGAGGCCAAGCGCGCGCCGGTTTGCGTCAACCTGAACACCTATCCGGCCAAGGTCGAAGGTGGCCGCGTGTTCATCGAAGTCTGACAGGCCGGGGCCAGATCGCAGGACCCGCGCTGACCGGTCAGTCGCCGCCCGCGTCAAGCAGCGGGCGGTGAGGCGTCGCCCGGAAATGCGCGGCGTAGGATATGTAGTGCGGCAAAGTGGTGCTCATGATCGTGCGCTTGCGCGCGTCCATTTCGCCGATCGGTCGCGCGGGGCGTCCCGCCCAGACGTGACCACTGGTCAGGCGCTGGCCCGGCTCGGTCTGGGCTCCGGCGGCGACAAGCACGTCGGTCTCGACCACGGTTCCGGGCGCGATCAGCGCGCCGATCCCGACGAGGCTGCCGGGGTCGATGCAGCAGTCTGTCAGTGTGACGTTGTGGCCGATTGTGACGTCCGCACCGATGACGACATCGGAGGTGTCGCAGGTGATGGTGCTGTTGTCCTGAACGTTGGAGCCGTCGCCGATGGTGATCCGGTGAGCGCCCGCGTCCAGCCGGCAGCCGTACCAGATGCCCACGCCTTCGCCCACGGTGACCGTACCGGTGACCCGGGCAGAGGGGGCCACGAAGCAATCCGGCTCGGACTGCGCGGCGGAAGTGACGGGCGTCGAGGATGCTTCGGCATTGCGGACCTTCTGGTGATGGCCATCCAGTTCGGTGTCCGAGATGCGCGCTACGGGTTTCGCGGGGCTGCCGGAGTAGAGCCAGCCGCCTTCGAGTTCGCTGCGGGGAAACACCACCGAACCGGCGGTGATCACCGCGCCGTCACCGATCCGCGAGCCGTCGAGGATGATGGCTTCGCGTTCGACGACGCAGCCGTCACCGACGGTG
This sequence comes from Litorisediminivivens sp. KMU-197, assembly GCF_056858395.1. Lineage (NCBI taxonomy): Bacteria > Pseudomonadati > Pseudomonadota > Alphaproteobacteria > Rhodobacterales > Paracoccaceae > Litorisediminivivens > Litorisediminivivens sp. KMU-197. The sequence goes on from NZ_JBXEQG010000002.1 coordinate 506,965, forward strand.
CAGGCGTGGATCACCGCGCCCGCGCCGGCCGAGACCCGGTCGCCGATATGCGTGGGATAGATGTCATGGGCGATGTGGACGGTGGCGTGTTCGCCCAGGTGAAAGTCATCGCCGATCCGGACGTAATGGCCGTCCGCCCGGATCACCGACCACGCGCCCAGCCATGCGCCGCTGCCCAACGTGGCGCGGCCGAGGACGACGGCGCCCGGGCCGGCGAAGACCGGATCGCCTTTGAGGTCGGGCGATGTGCCGTTGTACTCTGCGCGCAGGGGAGGGAATTCAGCCATCCTGTTTCTTTCTCTTGATGTGCGACCGGGCGTATCGCCACATATGCCACCCTGCGCGGGATATCGCCAGCCTCCTTGCCGGCGGCAGCGTCGGTCAGAACACCGGGGTTTCCCGGTAGACGCCCCATATGGCCTTCAGCTTCTCGACGATGTCGCCCATGGTGGCGCCCTCTTTCACCAGTTCGATGGTGACGGGCATGATGTTCTGGTTTTCGTCCTGCGCCACCTCGACCAGCTTGTCCAACAGCGCCTGCACCTTGGCCTCGTCGCGGTTTTCGCGCACCGACCGGGTGCGGGCGATTTGGCGATTGGCCGTAGATTCGTCGTAGGGGTGAACCTCGATCTTGACGTCGCGCTCGTCGATCACGTTGCGGTTTACCCCGATCACCGGCTTTTCGCCGGACTGCTTGCGCAGGGCCGTTTCATAGGCGAAGTCGGCGATGTGCTTCTGGAACCAGCCTTCTTCGATCAGCTTGATGGTGCCGCCGCGTTCATCGACCTCGTCCAGGATCTCGAATATCTTCTTCTCGTAGTCGTTGGTCAGGCTTTCGACGAAATACGATCCGCCAAGCGGGTCCACCACCTGGGTTACGCCGGTCTCGTCCGCGATCACCTGCTGGGTGCGCAGGGCAAGCTGCATGGCCTGTTCGGTCGGGATCGCAAATGCCTCGTCATAACCGTTGGTGTGCAGCGATTGCGCCCCGCCCAGCACGGCAGCCAGCGCCTGCGTCGTCGTGCGCATGACGTTGACCATGTACTGCGGCTTGGTCAGCGACGCCGCGGCCGTCTGGCAGTGAAAGCGCAGGCGCATGGATTCCGGCTTCTTCGCGCCGAAGCGTTCCTTCATGATCTTGGCGTAGCAGCGGCGCAGGGCGCGGAACTTGGCGATTTCTTCGAAGAAATCCGCCTGGCAGACGAAGAAGAAGGCCAGGCGCGGGGCAAAATCATCGACCTCGACACCGGTCTTCAGCACCTCTTCGACATAGACGATCAGGTTGGCCAGCGTAAACGCGGCTTCGTGGATCGGAGACGAGCCGGCCTCGGAGATGTGGTAACCGGAGATGTTGATCGGGTTGTAGCGCTTCATCGTCTTGGTGGTGTGGCCGATGATGTCGCGGACGATCCGCACTGAGGGCGCGATGGGATAGATATACTCCTTCTGCGCCATGTATTCCTTGAGGATGTCGGCCTGCACGGTGCCCGAAACCTTGTCGAGGTCGTAGCCGCGTTCCTCGCAAAGCGCGATGTACATGGCCAGCAGAATCCAGGCGGTCGGGTTGATGGTCAGCGAGACCGAGATCATCTCGAGGTCGATCCCGTCGAGCAGGGCGCGCATGTCGGCCAGCGTGTCGATGGCGACGCCCTCACGGCCGACCTCGCCGTCAGACATCGGGTGGTCGCTGTCATAGCCCATGAGGGTGGGCATGTCGAAATCGGTCGATATGCCGGTCTGGCCCTGTTCGATCAGGAACTTGAACCGGTTGTTGGTGTCTTCGCCAGTGCCGAAGCCGGCGATCTGGCGCATGGTCCAGTTGCGGCCGCGATACATCGTCGGATAGGGGCCGCGGGTGAAGGGGTACTTGCCGGGCAGGCCGATGTCCTCGGCCGGGGTGTCGGCGATGTCGGCGGCGGTATAGGTGCGTTTGACCGGGAAATCGCCAAGGGTGAAGTAGGCGTCCTTGGTTTCCGGCGCGCGGGCGAGGAAGGCGGCGACTTCGTTTTCCTCCCAGTCCCTTGCGCTGGCGGCGATGTCTTCGGCGGACAATTCGGCGATGGTCTTAGACATGTGTCGTTTCCCTTGAGAACTGGTCTACGATTGCGGTGGCCGCGGCGTAGGGATCGGTGTCACGCGTTGCGACGCGCTGGGTCTGAGGGGCATAGTCCGCCTGTTGCCGCAGCCGTTCGAGCAGCAGAGTCTCGGCCGCTTTCGTCAGCCGGAAGGCGCTGATCTGGGCGCGCCGCTCCGTGCCGGCGGGACCGTCGAGGCTGTTCAAGTGGCGGTCGAAGGCGGCGACGAGATCGTCGAAGCCTTCCTCGTTGACCGAACTGGTACCCAGCACGGGCGGCAGCCAGCCCTTGGTGAGGGTGCTGGCGACGCCGTCCTTCAGCATCATCTTGAGGTCGGTCATGGTGCGGTTGGCGTCAGAGCGGTCGCATTTGGACACCACATGGATATCGGCAATCTCGAGGATGCCGGCCTTGATTGCCTGGATCTCGTCGCCGAGACCGGGCGCCGAGACAACCACCGTGGTGTGCGAAGATTTGGCGATCTCGACCTCGTCCTGTCCGACGCCGACGGTTTCGATGATGATCTTGTCGAAGCCGGCAAGGTCGAGGATGTCGACCACATCGAGCGCCGCATGCGCCATCCCGCCGACCGCGCCGCGTGTGGCCATGGAGCGGATGAAGACGTCCGGGTCGAGCACGAGGTCTGACATGCGGATACGGTCGCCGAGGATCGAGCCGCCGGAGTAGGGGCTGGAGGGATCGATCGCGACCACGGCGACCCGCAGGCCGTCGTCGCGCAGCCGGCGCACCAGTTTGCCGACGAGGGTGGATTTGCCCGACCCCGGCACGCCGGTGATGCCGATGACATGCGCCCGGCCGGCGCGCCGGTAGATCTGTCCGATCGCCGTGCGCACCTCTTCCGCCCCGGCCTCGGCACGCGAGATCAGGCGCGCGACGGCCCAGGTTTCGCCCTTCGAGGCGGGCTCAATCAGATCGAGCGAGGGGATGAAGGGGCGGGCCATCAGGACGAGGCCTGCATGTGGCGGGCCTGCATCTCGGCAAAGGCAGCGCGGTCGTCGACCACGCGCTTGGCCTTGAAATCGGTGCGCGGGTGCGTGTTGGGCGCGACGATCTCGATCACCGACCGCAGGCCCAGCATGTTGTGCAGTTGGCTGGCAACCTCGGCGTGGAAGGCCTTGCGATGATCGTTGCCCTTCGCCCAGCCGTCGCCGTCCAGTTCGACGGAGATCAGCATTTCGTCCATCGTGCCTTCGCGGGTGATGAAGATCCGGTGTTCGCCGCCATAGCCGGGCAGCTGGATGAGCGCCGCCTCGATCTCGGACGGATAGACGTTTTCGCCCCGGATGGTGATCATGTCGTCGATGCGCCCGATGATGCCCATCGGCAGCTGCGGATAGGTCCGGCCGCAGGGTGACGGATCATCGGTCCAGACCGTCAGATCGCCGGACTCAAGGCGGATCATCGGCTGGCTGGTGCGTTCGAGGTGGGTGTAGACCGGCGTGCCGCGCTGTCCGTAGGGGACGCGGTGGTGGGTCTGGGGATCGCAGACCTCGGTATAGACCACGTCCTGCCAGCACATCATGCCGGGCGTCTGTTCGGACCCGGCGATGTTCATCCAGGGCGTCATTTCTCCCATCGAGCCGCTGTCATAGACCCGTGCGCCGTAGAGATCTTCGATACGTTCGCGGATTGACGGAATTGACGCGCCGGGCTCGCCCGAGAAGAACATGTACTTCAGACCGAACCTGCGCGGGTCACGGCCGTCCTCGATGGCGGTTTCGGCAAGGTGGATGGCGTAGGTCGGCGTTCCATAGAATCCCGCCGGTTTGAGGATGTCGAGCCACTGGGCGCAACGCGACGACATGCCGGTGGCGCCCGCGCCGAAGGGGAAGGTCTTGGCGCCAAGGCGTTCGGCGCCCGCCAGCGCGCCCCAACTGCCCATGTAGAGGCTGAAGATCGCCGCGATGCAGATCGTGTCGCCGGGGCGCATGCCCATGCCCCACATGATGCGGGCATGGGCGTTGGCGATAGCGCGCCAGTCGGCCTGCGAAACGCCGAAAGCGGTCGGGCGACCGGTGGTGCCGCTGGTGCCGTGGACGTGAAAGACCTGACTTTCCGGAACGCAGAGGTAATCGCCGAAGGGCGGGTTCGCCTCCTGCGCGCTGCGCAGGTCGGCCTTCTTGACGACCGGCACACGGGATTCGAAATCCTCGAGCGTCTTCAGTTGCGAAGGGTGGAATCCGGCCTCGTCCCACTTGTGCCGATAGAAGAGCGCGTGTTCGTAGGCATAGGCGCAGACCTCCTGTAGGCGCGTCAGGATCGCCGCCTCGCGGTCTGCGGCTGGCATCGTCTCGCGGTGCTTGAACCAGTAGCGAGAGGACGCGTCGGGCAGGTAGGCGTCATCGTAGCGGGGCGGCCATGACCATTGTTCCATCCGGGCCGACATCAGCGGGCGCCCCGCGCCTCGACGAGGCCGGTCAACGTATCGATGATCTGCTGTGGTGGCGTGTCCTGCAGCAAGACCTCGGCGACGCCCATCTTCTTCAATTCTGCCACGTCCTCGTCAGGCATCACGCCACCGGCGACCACGATCATGTCATCGACGTTCTTGTCTTTGAGAAGGGCGAATATCTTTGGGAAGACAGTCATCTGGACGCCCGACAGCAGGCTGACGCCAAGGATGTCGACGTCTTCCTGAACGGCGGCGGTGACAACTTCTTCGGGGGTACGGTGCAACCCGGTGTAGACGACGTCCATACCGCCATCGCGCAGGGTGCGTGCGACGACCTTCACCCCGCGGTCGTGGCCGTCGAGGCCAACCTTCGCAAGCAGAACCCGGATCGGTGCGGACATGTCTTCTCCCTTCAAAAATCGTGTTCGAAATTTCGTATACGAAATACGAGCGCTTGTAGTGTGTCAATCCTGAACTTATGCTAGGGGCCGGGAGGCACGGATGGACGACAGCCAGAGAGGCCCGGAATGGAAGCACTGACGCAGAAGAAAACGCTGGTGGAGCAAGCCTATGACGCGTTGCTCGAGGCGATTTCGACTGGCGACATCAAGGCCGGCGAACGTCTGAATCAGGATGAGCTGGCCGAGCGGCTGCAGGTCTCGCGCCAGCCGGTTAACAGCGCCATCGCCATGCTGAAAGCGCAACGATTCGTGCAGGATACCGGCAAGCGCGGCGTTGTGGTGGCGCCGATCGACCAGACGCTGTTCGACTCGATCTATCAGTTCCGGACTGCCGTGGAGCCACTGGCCGTGCGTTTGGCCACCGTGCGGTTGACCAAGGAGGCGGTCACCATCGGGCGTGAGATCATCGCGCGCGGCAAGAGCCACGTGCAAAGCGGAGATCACGTCGCGGCCCTGCGGGCCGACATGGATTTCCACAACCTGATCTACACGTTGAGCGGCAACATCATCATCGCGGATACGATGAACCTGAACTGGCGCCATCTTCAGCGTGCCATGAGCGAAGTGCTGAGCGTCCCCGGCGCCACGTTGCGGGTTTGGAAGGAACACGATCGGATTTTCAGCGACATGGTGCGTGGCGAGGCCGATCAAGCCGCCCGCCTGATGCGCGAGCACATGGAGCATGCAGCGCCTCGCTCGCTCAGGTTCACAGGTCCGGGCGCGGACTAGGCAAACCCCGAGGCGCAAACGGCCACAGTGCCCGGGGCGTCAGGAGAATCCCGGACCTTACGATGGCTGCCGCGTGAATTTTCGCCGAGCCTGCCACTTTGATCACGACCGCATCTGGACGTATGCCTCCGGCCCAACGGCTCCGTCTCAGAACAGCACCGACGGCAGCCATGTCGCGATGGCGGGAATGAACCAGACCAGCAGCACCCCGACAAACTGCAATCCGATGAACGGTATGACACCGGCGTAGATCTGACCGGTGCTGATCTCGGGCGGTGCCGCGCCACGCAGGTAGAAGAGCGAGAAGCCGAAAGGCGGCGTCAGGAAGCTTGTCTGGAGGTTGATCGCCAGCAGGATGCCAAGCCAGATTGGATCGTGCCCCATCAGGATCAGCGAGGGCGCGACCAGCGGCAACACGATGACCGAGATTTCCACGAAATCGAGAAAGAACCCCATGATGAACACCAGGATCATCACGAAGATCAGCGCCCCGACCGCGCCTCCGGGCAGGCTTTCCAACAGATGCGCGACCCGCTCCTCTCCGCCCAGGCCGATGAACACCAGCGAGAAGATGCCGGCGGCAAGAATGGTTGCGAAGATCATCGCCGTCATGGCCAGGGTCGCGTTCAGCGCGGGCTGGAGGATGCGCTCGCGCAGGGCGGCGCGCAGCGCGAGGATGATTGCCGCCGCGCCGATGATGGCCAGCGCGACGTAGGCCCCGCCACCGAACAGTTGCAGCGGTTCCAGATCGTTGCGTTGCAGCCGGACGGGGTAGAGCCCGGCGAATACCCCCAGTGCCACCAGCGCCGCGGCGCCCAAGAGGATCATGCGACCGGAAGGGCGCAATCGCTGGCCCGCCATCAGTATCGCACCGATCGCCCCGACCGAAGCCGCCTCTGTCGGGGTTGCGATGCCGCCGAGGATGGCGCCCAGAACGGCGAAGATCAGCAGGACCGGCGGGGCGATGGCGGCAAGGATTTCGCGCGCTGTCGGACGCGCCATGTCGGCGCTTGCCGGGGGCATGTCCTGCGGGCGCAAGAGGCCGCGCACAAGGATATAGATCAGATACAGCGCCACCAGCGTCAGGCCGGGAAAGAGTGCGGCTGCGAAGAACTGGCCGACCGAGAGGGCCTCGACCGAAAATTTGCCCTGTTCATACTGCGCCTGCTGAAACGCGTTCGACATCACGTCGGCAAGGATGATCAGAAGCGTCGACGGCGGGATGATCTGGCCCAGGGTTCCGGCGGTGCAGACGATGCCGCTGGCGACGCGCGGGTCGTAGCCGTTGCGCAGCATGGTCGGCAGCGCGATCATGCCCATGGCGACCACTGTCGCGCCAACGATCCCGGTCGACGCCGCCAGCAGCGCGCCGACCAGCACCACCGAGATGCCCAATCCGCCGCGCAGTTGGCCGAAGGTGCGGCCCATCATGTCCAGCAGGTCCTCGGCGATGCGGCTCTTTTCCAGGACCGCCCCCATCAGCACGAACAGCGGGATGGCGATCAGCACCTCGTTTGAGATCAGGCCGAACACCCGCTGCCCCATGGCCCCCAGAAGCGTGATGTCCATCACGCCGAGAAGCCAGCCCAGATAGGCAAAGGCAACCGCGGTTCCCGCAATGGCGAAGGAGACCGGAAAGCCGGACAGGACGGCGGCCATCAACGCCGCGAACATGATGAGGTCGAGGTATTCGGTCATGCGGCGGGCCTGTGCGACAGCAGCCGGATCAGGTGCGCCACCGATTGCAGCAGGATCAGGATGCAGAACGCTGGGATGAGTGACTTGAGCAGGAAGACCGCCTCGATCCCGCCGACCGAGATCGGCCCTTCGAGGATCTTCCACGAATTGCGCACCGACGGCCATGACCAGTAGAGCAGCGCCAGCATCGCGGGCATCAACAGGAAGAGGTGACCGAAGATGTCGATCCGTCGCTGTGACGTGGCGCTTGCCTTGGCATAGAAAACATCGACGCGGACGTGTCCGTCGATCAGCAGGGCATAGCCCGCGCCCAGCATGAACAGCGTGGCGTGCATGTAGAGAACGGATTCCTGCGCCGCGATGGAGTTCACGCCGAACACGTAGCGTCCGACGACGATCGCGAATTGCACCAGCACCATCAGCAACGCCAGCCAGCGGATCACCCGGCCGGTGACGCGATTGATGGCATCAAGAAAGGTCGCGACACGCTGCATGGATCAGCCCTGGTTCGGGATGCTCGGCAGGACGCCGCGCATCCGGTTGGTCTTAGTACCCCATGACCGCGGCGCGCGCGTTCATCTGGCCGTTGTCGGCATAGGTCATGTAGCCGCCGACACTGTCGCGGTAGGCCACGAAGCTTTCGGTGATCCGGCGCGTCAACTCGTCTTCGTCGTTGCGCAGGTCGTCGATGACCTCGGCCGCGGCCTTGCCCATGGCGGTGATGACGTCCTCGGGCAGCATCTTCACCTGGACGCCTTCGTTTTCCACCAGCGATTTTAGCGATGCCGCGTGCTTGGTGGTGTATTCGGTCCAGACCGGGTTGTAGAGGCTTTCGCAGGCCAGGCTGACCGCCTGCTTCAGATCGTCCGGCAGGCCGTTGAAGGCCTCGGCATTGACGCCGCATTCCTCGGCCGAGGACGGCTCGCCCACTCCGGGCCAGTAGTAGTTCTTGGCAACCTGATAATAGCCCAGCGCGCTGTCGGTCCAGGGGCCGATGAATTCGCCCGCGTCAAGCGCGCCGGTTTGCAGCGCCTGGAACATCGCCGGGCCGCTCATGGCCTGTGCCGCCATGCCGAGTTTGGAGGCCATTTCGGACGCGAGCCCGGTGGTGCGGAACTTCAGGCCCTTCAGGTCTTCGGCCGAGTTGATCTCGGTCTTGAACCAGCCGCCCCATTGCGGGCCGGAGTTGCCGCAGAGGAAGGGCTTGATGCCGAAGCGTCCATACATCTCGTCATAGAGCGCTTGGCCGCCGCCGTGGTAGAGCCAGCCGAACTGTTCATCCGCGCGCAGACCGAAGGGTTGCGATCCGAACAGCAGGATCCCCTTGGATTTGGACCCCCAATAGGCGGGAACCGCGTGATAAAGCTCGGCCGTGCCCTCGCTGACCGCGTCGAACACGCCGCGTCCGGGCACCAGTTCGCCGGCGGCGAACAGCTTGACCTCGATCCGTCCGCCGGACAGCGCGGTGATCCGGTCGGCCAGCATCTGGGCAGCCACGCCCGGTCCGGGCAGGTTCTTGGGCCATGCGGTGACCATTTTCCACTGACGCTTGTCCTGCGCGATGGCCGGGCCGGCCAGTGCCGTCGCCGCAGCCCCGATGGCGCCCGTCGTCAGAAACGTTCTTCTTTCCATTGTGTAATCCTCCCTTGGTTTTATTGATGTTGTAACGTCGTGCGATGTCAGTTCCCAAGAATACCGGGCAGGCGAAGCCCGTGTTCGCTGGCGCAGTCGATCGCCTCTTGATATCCGGCATCCGCGTGCCGCCAGACACCGCTGGCAGGGTCGTTCCACAGAACACGCTCCAGCCGTCGGGCGGCTTCGGGCGTGCCATCGGCGACGATCACCACGCCGGCATGCTGGGAAAAGCCCATGCCGACCCCGCCGCCGTGATGCAGCGACACCCAGGTCGCGCCGCTGGCAGTGTTGACCAGCGCGTTCAGAAGCGGCCAGTCGCTGACCGCGTCCGATCCGTCTTTCATGGCCTCTGTCTCGCGGTTGGGCGAGGCAACGGAGCCGCTGTCGAGGTGATCTCGTCCGATCACCACCGGGGCCTTCAACTCGCCGTTGGCGACCATCTCGTTGAAGGCCAGGCCCGCACGGTGACGATCCCCGAGACCGATCCAGCAGATGCGGGCGGGCAAGCCCTGAAAGGCGATGCGGTCGCGCGCCATGTCCAGCCAGTTGTGCAGGTGCGTGTTCTCGGGGAACAGCTCCTTCATCTTGGCGTCGGTCTTGTAGATATCCTCGGGGTCGCCGGAAAGGGCGCACCAGCGGAACGGCCCCACACCGCGGCAGAACAGCGGGCGGATGTAGGCCGGGACGAAGCCGGGGAAGGCAAATGCGTTTTCCAAGCCTTCCTCGAGCGCCACCTGCCGGATGTTGTTGCCGTAATCGAGCGTCGGCACGCCGTCGTTCCAGAAATCGACCATGGCCGAGACATGCTGCTTCATGCTCGCACGGGCCGATTTTTCGACGGCCTTCGGATCGCTTTCGCGTTTTTCGCGCCATTCGGCCATGGTCCAACCGAGGGGCAGGTAGCCGTTGACGGGATCGTGGGCCGAGGTCTGGTCGGTGACGATGTCGGGGCGGATGCCCCGGCGGTGGATTTCGGGGAAGATTTCGGCGGCGTTGCCCAGAAGCCCGACGCTCTTGGCTTCGCCTGCCTTGGTCCAGCGCTCGATCATCGCCAGCGCGTCGTCCAGTGTGTCGGCGCGTTCGTCGAGGTACTTGGTCCGCAGGCGGAAATCGATGCTGTCGGGGTTGCATTCCACCGCCAGACAGCAGGCCCCGGCGAAGACCGCCGCCAGAGGCTGTGCGCCGCCCATGCCGCCAAGTCCTCCGGTCAGGATCCACTTGCCGGTCAGGTCGCCATTGTAGTGCTGGCGCCCGGCTTCGGCAAAGGTTTCATAAGTTCCCTGCACGATGCCTTGCGTACCGATGTAGATCCACGAGCCGGCGGTCATCTGACCGTACATCATCAGGCCCTTGCGATCGAGTTCGGAGAAGTGATCCCACGTCGCCCAATGGGGAACGAGGTTGGAGTTGGCAATCAGCACCCGTGGCGCGTCGGCGTGGGTTTTCACGATGGCCACAGGCTTGCCGGACTGCACCACCAACGTTTCGTCGGCCTCGAGATCCTTGAGCGCGGCGCAGATGCGATCGAAGTCCTGCCACGTCCGGGCAGCGCGTCCAATGCCGCCGTAGACCACCAGTTCGTGCGGATTTTCGGCTACGTCGGGGTGCAGGTTGTTCATCAGCATCCGCAGGGGGGCTTCGGTCAGCCACGACTTCGCGTTCAACTCGGGGCCGGTCGGCGGATAGATGTCGCGGGTGTTCTTGCGCGGGTCGCTCATGCGGGCCTCCAATCGGAAAGAAACGTCAGGATCGCGTCCAGGTGCCGGCGCAACGCCGTGGCCTTGGCGGCGTCGTAGCGCCAGGGCGGGGCTTCCATGGACAGGTAGGTGGACTGGGCCAGTTCCATTTGAATGGCATGCCAGCCCTCGCCCGGACGGCCGTAATGCCGCGTGGTCCAGCCGCCTTTGAAGCGACCGTTGGTGACGCTGGAATAGCCTGCCGCGCGGTCGCAGATATCCGCGACACCCTGCGCGATGCCTGGATCACAGGTCCGGCCATCGTCGGTGCCGATGTTAAAATCCGGCAGGGTGCGCTCGAACAGATAGGGGATCACGGACCGGATCGAATGGCAGTCATAGAGCACCGCGAAGCCGTGGATCGCGGCGACGCGCGTCATTTCGGCCTCAAGCGCCGCGTGGTAAGGAGAGTGATAGGCCGCGCGGCGGCGCGCGATTTCCGCCTTGTCGGGAGCGGCGCCCTCGGCGTGGATCGGACGGCCATCGAAATCGGTCAGCGGGCAGAGCGTGGTCGTGTTCTGGCCGGGATAGAGGCTGACGCCCTCGGGATCGCGGTTGACGTCGATGACATAGCGGTGGATCAGGGTACGCACGCTGGTGACGTCCGGCAGCAGACCCTCGTAGAGCCTGTGGATATGCCAGTCGGTATCGGCCAGTGCGCGGCCGGTTTCGTTTAGCCCGCCCACAAAGTCGGCGGGGACATCCGTGCCGGTGTGGGGCAGACCCAGAACCAGCGGGCTGTCGCCACGGGTGATCTCCAGAAAGCTCATGGTTCCAGTTCCACCCCGGCGGCCACGGCAAGATCGTCGCCGCGCAACATCAAGGCTGCCGCTTCCATGTCGGTGGCGACCACGCGATCCTCGGTCAGACGCGCGACCTTGCCGCGCAATTCATCGACCGCGCGGCGCAGCGCGGGTGAGGTCTTCAGCGGGGCGCGCGCCTCGATGCCCTGAGCGGCACAGATCGCCTCGACCCCCAGAATGACGCCCAGATTGTCGAGCATCCGAAGCAGCCGCCGCGCGCCGTGGGCGGCCATCGACACGTGGTCTTCCTGATTGGCGCTGGTGGGCGTGCTGTCGGTCGAACAGGGGGTGGCGAGGTGCTTGTTCTCGCTCATCAGGGCGGCGGTCGTGACCTCGGCGATCATGAGGCCGGAATTCAGCCCCGGATCCTCGGCCAAGAAGGGCGGCAGGTCATGGCTGAGCGTCGGGTCCACCATCAGCGCCACGCGGCGTTGCGCGATGGCGCCGATCTCAGCCAGTGCCAGCGCGATCTGGTCGGCGGCGAAAGCCACGGGCTCGGCGTGGAAATTCCCGCCCGAGCGGATTTCGCCGGTTTCCACGATGACCAGAGGATTGTCGGTCACGGCGTTGGCTTCGATCTCCAAAGTAGCGGCGGCGTGGCGCAGCAGGTCGAGCGCGGCACCGGTCACCTGCGGTTGGCAGCGGATGCAGTACGGGTCCTGCACGCGGGTGTCGCCTTCGCGGTGGCTTTCGCGGATTTCGCTGTCCTGCATCAGGCGGCGCATCTCGTCCGCAACCTCGATCTGGCCGGCATGGCCGCGAAGCGCGTGAATCGCCGGGTCCAGTGGCGCGGTTGAGCCCATGATGGCGTCGGTCGACATGGCCGATGCCACGACGGCCCCGCGCACCAGCCGCCGGGTGTCGAACCATGCGGCCAGCGCGCAGGCGGTGGAAAACTGGGTGCCGTTGATCAGGGCAAGGCCCTCTTTGGGCCCGAGCGTGACCGGCGCCAGCCCGGCCTGAGCAAGCGCCGCGGCTCCGGTCATCCGCGCGCCGTTTACCACCGCTTCGCCATCACCGATCATTACCAGCGCCATGTGCGCAAGCGGTGCGAGGTCTCCGGAGGCGCCGACCGATCCCTGCACGGGAATGACGGGCATCACACCCGCTTGGATCATCCCTTCGAGCAAGGCGCAGATGTCCCAACGCACCCCGGAGGCACCGCGTCCGAGCGACAGAAGCTTCAGCACCATCATCAGGCGGGTCGTCTCGGGCTCCAACGGCGCGCCCACACCCGCGCAATGCGACCGGATGAGGTTGCGTTGCAGGGTCTCGGTGTCCTTGGCGTCGATCTTGACGGAGGCGAGTTTGCCAAAGCCGGTGTTGACGCCATAGACCGGCTGGTCGCCCTGCGCCGCCTGCGCCACCACTGCGGCGGACGCCTCGATACCGTCGCGCGCAGAGGGATCGAGCCGCACCGGTGCGTTGTCGCGCCATATGGTTTCCAGTGTCGAGAGGGATGCGGAACCCGGCAGAAGTACGTGCATCACGCAACCCCTCCGCGAATGCGCGTGTGGAGCGGGTTGACGCCGAACCGGTAGCTCAGTTCCGCCGGTGTTTCTACATCCCACACCGCCAGATCCGCACGCAATCCGGGCGAGATGACGCCGCGATCGGCCAGGCCAAGCGCCTGAGCCGCGTTGCGCGTGGTGCCCGCAAGGGCTTCGGCCGGGGTCAGCCGGAACAGGGTGCAGGCCATGTTCATCGCCAGCAGGAGTGATCCCATCGGCGATGAACCGGGATTGAGATCGGTGGCGATCGCCATCGGCACCCCGTGCTTTCGGAAGGCTTCGATGGGTGGAGCCTGGGTTTCGTGCAGCGTGTAGAATGCACCCGGAAGGATTACCGCGACCGAACCGGCGCTGGCCAGGGCGCGGGCGTCGGCCTCGGTCGCGTATTCGACGTGGTCGGCGGACAGCGCACCAAACCGGGCCGCGAGCGCCGTGCCGCCCAGATGGCTTAGTTGCTCCGCATGCAGCTTGACCGGCAGCCCCAGTTCAGCGGCCACGTTGAACACGCGTTCGATCTGCGCGGTGTCGAACGCGATCCCCTCACAAAACCCGTCCACTGCATCGACCAGCCCCTCGGCATGGGCTGCGCGCAGGGTGGGGATGCAGGTGAGGTCTATATAGGCATCGGCGTCGCTGCCTTGCGGGACAGCATGTGCGCCCAGAAAGCTGGTCTTGGCCGTGATCTCGCGGTTTCGTTCGATCTGCCGCGCGACGCGGAGCATTTTCAGTTCGGTCTCGGTATCGAGGCCGTAGCCGGACTTGACCTCGACCGTGCAGATGCCCTCGGCGATCAGTGCGTCGACCCGTACCAATGCGTCGCTCAGCAGCTCCTCTTCGCTGGATTGACGGGTCGCGGTGACGGTCGAGACGATGCCTCCGCCGGCGCGCGCGATTTCCTCATAGCTTGCGCCTTCGAGCCGCAGTTCGAATTCGCGGGCGCGGTTGCCGCCGTGCACCAGATGCGTGTGGCAATCGATCAGACCCGGTGTGACAAGCCGCCCTTCCAGATCGGTGGCGTCGCCCGCGTCAGGGCATTCGTCGCATGGGCCGATCCACTGCACCTTCCCGTCAGCGATGACGAGGGCCGCGTCCGTCAAGAGCCCGTAGGCTCCATCCCTTGCCGGGTCCATGGTTGCCACGTTGGCATTCGTCAAAACCTGGGTCACGTAATGTCCGCTGCTTGATTAAGGTCGTGTAAAATACTATTAAGTATGCACTTAAAACGTCAAGGAAGTTGTTGCGGTGCGATATCTCCATGCGAAACAGGCGCTTACTCCCGCAGGTTGGCAGGTCGATGTGCAGGTCGCGCTTGGTGATGACGGGCGCATCGATTCGGTCGGCGTCAGGAACGTCACCGCCGACGTTTCCGTCGACGTGTTGCTGCCTGCGCCGGTGAACCTGCACAGCCACGCGTTTCAACGCGCTATGGCGGGCCTGACCGAGGCGCGCGGCCCCGATCCGAGCGACAGCTTCTGGACATGGCGGCGGCTCATGTACCGGTTTCTGGATCAGCTTACGCCCGATCAGATCGAGGCGATCTCGGCGCAGGTTTTCATGGAGATGCTCGAGGCTGGCTACGGCGCCGTCGCGGAATTCCACTATCTCCACCACGCGGTTGGTGGCCTGCCCTACGACAACGCCGCCGAGTTGTCCGAGCGCATCGTGGCCGCCGCGGAGACCGCCGGCATCGGCCTGACGCTGTTGCCGGTGCTGTATACCTACGGCGGTTGCGACGGGCGCCCCTTGGCGGGCGGTCAGCTTCGGTTCCACAACGATCCTGACGGCTATGCCCGTCTGCACGAAGGCGCCTCGGCCGCGATTGCCGGGTCGCATCCGGACGCCAGCATTGGTGTTGCGCCGCATTCGTTGCGGGCTGTCGATGACGTGGGAATGGCGGCTGCCTTGGATATCGCCCGGGACCGACCGGTGCACATGCATCTGGCCGAGCAGGTTGCCGAGGTCGAGGAAGTGGTCGCCCATCGCGGCGCCCGCCCGACCGAATGGCTGCTCGACAATCACGATGTCGACCGACGCTGGTGTCTCATCCACTGCACCCAGATGACCGCCGATGAAACCCGCGCCCTTGCCGCAACCGGTGCAGTTGCCGGACTGTGTCCGATTACCGAATCCAGCCTGGGCGATGGCATCTTTGACGGAACCCGATTCATTGCGGAGGGCGGTCGTTTCGGCGTCGGTTCGGACAGCAATATCCACATCGCGCTGTTCGATGAACTCAAGACGCTGGAATACTCGCAGCGCCTTCGCGACCGCTCACGCGCGGCACTGGCCGAGCCGTCACGATCCACGGGGCGTGTGCTTTTTGATCAGGCGACCGCCGGCGGGGCCCAAGCGGCGCAACGCGATTGTGGAGCAATTGCACCGGGCAAGTTGGCGGACCTTGTGGCGCTGGACACCGACAATGCCTATCTGGCCGGGCGCTCCGGCGACAGCCTGCTCGACAGCGCGATCTTTGGCGGCCGTGGTCAGGACTGCATTTCCGATGTATGGAGCGCCGGACGGCATCTCGTAGCTGGCGGTCGCCACAGGAAACACGACGAAATCACGGATCGCTACATTGCGGTCATCAATCAGTTGGGACCGGCAATCTGAGTGATGCAGAACGGATAACGTGGCAGCAGGTGCGTGACAGGATCCGCCGTAGGATCCTGGAAGGCACCTATGGTCCGGGCGACAAGCTGCCGCGTGACGAAGACATCGCCGCCGAGTTCGGCTGCGCCCGCAGCACCGTGCAGCGCGCCATGCGCGAATTATCCGACATCGGTGTCGTCGAACGGCGACGCAAGGGGGGCACCCGGGTTCTGACCCATCCGGTCACGCGGGCCTCATTCGACATTCCGATCACGCGCAAGGAGATCGAGGCCTCCGGCAGGTTCTATGGGTATCAGCTCGTGTCCCGTGATATCGAGCTTTGCCCGCTTTTCGTGGCATCCGCCTTTGGGCTGGAAGCGCCGGTCGAGATGCTGCACGTCCGTGCCCTTCATCTAGCTGATCGCAGTCCGTTCATCTTCGAGGATCGCTGGATCAGCACCGATACAGTGCCCGAGGTCCGGGACGTAGATTTGCGCAAAGAAAGCGCCAACGAATGGCTGGTTCTGAACCGGCCTTACAGCCGTTGTGAATTGCGGTTCTACGCCGAAAACGCCGGGGACGGGTATGCAGATGTACTGGGCGCGCGGCCTGACGACGCGCTGCTGGTGATCGAGCGGACCACTTGGATCGATGCCTTGCCGATCACCTTTGTGAAGGCCGTTACCCGCCCGGGGTACAAACTTCTGTCCGACTAGGCGCCGGAAGGAAGGTATGCGCGCAGAGAGAACGCAATCCACGTCTCACTGCGCGCGCCTTTGCTGCGACTTATTTCAGCAGAGCCAACAGTTCCTTGGCCGCGGAAGCAGAGGACGCGGGGTTCTGCCCGGTCACCAGCTTGCCGTCACGCAGGACGAAGTCGGCCCAGTCGTCGCCGCTTTCGTAATGTCCGCCGTTGGCCTTCAGCATGTCTTCGACAAGGAAGGGCACCACATCGGTCAACTCCACAGCTTCTTCTTCGGTATTGGTGAAGCCTGTGACCCGGCGGCCTGACACCAGCGGTTTGCCGTCGGCACCTTGGGTGTGACGGAACACTGCCGGCGCGTGGCACACGGCGCCCACAGGGCGGTCGGCGGCCGCGAAGGCTTCGATCAGGCGTTTGCTGTCGGCATCCTCGGCGAGATCCCACAGCGGGCCGTGGCCGCCGGGATAGAAGATGGCGTCGTAATCGTCGGCGGATACTTCCGAAAGCTTCACCGTAGAGGCAAGGTGCTCCTGAGCTTCCTTGTCGTCCTTGAACCGGCGGGTGTCGTCCGTCTGTGCATCGTCACTGTCGCTGGTTGGGTCGATCGGCGGCTGGCCACCCTTGGGCGAGGCCAGCGTGATCTCGGCGCCCGCGTCCTTGAAGACGTAGTAGGGCGCGGCGAATTCCTCGAGCCAGAAGCCGGTCTTGTTGCCGGTATCGCCGAGTTCGTCGTGCGAGGTCAGTACCATCAGAATTTTCATGTCTTTGCCTTTCACTCCTGGGCAACGCGGACAACCCGCTTGCCAAAGTTTTCACCCCTGAGAAGCCCGACAAAGGCCTCCGGGGCGTTTTCCAAACCGTCGATGATTTCTTCGCGGTATTTGATCTTGCCGGCTTCGATCCATGCCGACATCGCATTGGCGAACTCGGGGTAGAGATGGGCGAAGTCGTCGAAGATGATGAAGCCCTGCACCTTGATCTTCTTGCGCAGGATATGGCCCATCAGCCAATTCATCCGGTCCGGCCCGTCGGGCAGTCCGGTGGCGTTGTATTGCGAAACCAGACCGCAGACCGGCACGCGGGCGTGGGGGTTGAGCAGCGGGATCACCGCATTCAGAACCTTGCCGCCGACGTTCTCGAAGTAAACGTCGATGCCGTCCGGGGCCGCGTCGGCCAACCGGTCGGCGAAATCGTCCGCCTTGTGGTCAATGCATGCGTCGATGCCCAGCTCGGACACGGCATAATCGCACTTGTCCGGCCCGCCAGCGACGCCGACGACGCGGCATCCAAGAAGCTTGCCAATCTGGCCGACGGTCGCGCCAACCGGACCGGTGGCCGCAGCGACGACGATCGTCTCACCCGGCTGGGGGGCGCCGATCTGGGTCAGACCGGCCCAGGCGGTAAAACCGGGCATCCCGAGGATCCCCAGCGCCCACGACGGGTGGTCGGGAGACGCCCCGAGGTTTGTGACGCCCGTGCCATCGGAGACGGCATAGTCCTGCCATCCGTTGAAGCTGAGCACATAGTCCCCAGTGGAAAAGCCGTCGACATTTGAGGTCACGACCCGTGCAACGGTGCCGCCGACCATGACGCCTCCTACCTCGACGGGAGCCGCGTAGGACGGCGCATCGCTCATCCGCCCGCGCATGTAAGGGTCAAGCGATAGGAACACGGTGCGGAGCAGCATTTCACCTTGGCCGGCGTTGGGGACGGCGGTCTCGGTCAGCCGCAGGGTGTCCTGTGTCGGCTCGCCTTTTGGGCGTGCGGCAAGGATGAGTTGGCGGTTCGTCGCCTCGGTTTGGGTCATGTGAGCTTTCTGATTTGCCGTTGCTGGAGCCTTGACGGGGTTTTGGCTCCGCGTCTGCGAAGTGGAACAGTCGACTAACCTGCCCGCGCAGGGATGGTTCCGGCCGGTCAGAAACAGTCCGGGCGAGCGGCCGGCCGGCACCGCTTCCTTTTGGCTGAAATTTCTTGACCGAATCGTGGGTATCGATCTATGACACCGATGTCATGACATCGATGTCATAGGTTGGCATGACGTCAGGAGGGATCAGGGTGGCCACCATTTACGACGTCGCGAAACTTGCCGGGGTGTCCCCCAAGACCGTGTCGCGCGTGCTGAATGGTGATGCCCCGGTTAACGAAAAGACGCGCACCAAGGTCTCTGAGGCCATCGCCGAACTGGGCTACGTTCCGTCACAGGCGGCGCGGATGATGCGTTCGTCCCGCTCTGGCCTGATCGGCCTGATCACCGGTGCCATTTCGGGCACCCCCGATGGGGCAGAGACACGCGGCCTGCCCGATCTGCTTATCGTTCAGGCGATCCAGCGGGTCATGGCCCAGCGAGGCAAGATCCTGATGATCGCCGATACCGGAGGCGTTCCCTCGACCGTCCCGGTGTTGGCGGCCACCTTCGCCCAACACCGTATCGAGGGGCTGATCTATGTTGCCGACCACCACCGCGAGATTGATCTGGACCTGAGCGCCGCCGGCTGTCCGATCCTGCTGACCAATTGCTTCGATACCATAGGCACGCCCTGCGTACTGCCTGACGACGCTGCCGGACAAGAGGCGCTGGTGGTGCGGTTGATCACGGCTGGTCATCGCCGCATCGGCTTTCTGACGCTGGATCGGGCCATGCCGGCAGGGCGGCTGCGGCTCGAGGGTTACAAGCGCGCCCTGACAGCGGCGGGTCTGCCCTACGACCCGGACCTGGTTCATGCCGGCTATGTCATTGGACGCGAGATGCAGAGCGAGGTGCTGACCGAGGCGTTGGAACAACTTCTCACGCTCGATCAGCCGCCCAGCGTGATCTGCTGTGGCAACGATGAAATGGCGATGCGGGTCTACGGCCTGCTGCGCAGCCGCGGCCTGCGGCTGCCTGAGGATATCTCGGTCGCCGGGTACGACGATCACCGCAGCATTGCCGAGATGCTGCATCCGCATCTGACCACCGTGGAACTGCCTTACATCGACATGGGGCGGCGGACCGCGGAACATCTTCTTGAAATGATCGGGGGAGAAGCCCCCGCATCGACCGGACCACTTCTGGTGCAGGGGCCGGTCGTCTGGCGGTCGTCCGTGACCGCGCTCACCCAAGTCTGACATCAATCTCACGGGAGGAGAACATCGTGACACTGAAACTGACCCTTGGCGCACTGGCCGCCACCACCGCCCTGGCCGGCATGGCCAGCGCCCAGACCGAACTGTCGCTGTGGTATCACGGCGCCGGAAACGAGGTGGAAAGCAACATCCTCAACGGCATCATCGACGACTTCAACAGCGCCCAGGACGACTGGACGGTCACCGTCGAGAGCTTTCCGCAGGAAAGCTACAACGACAGCGTCGTCGCCGCGGCCCTGGCCGGCAACCTGCCCTGTATTCTGGATGTCGACGGCCCGGTGATGCCCAACTGGGCCTGGGCCGGCTATATGCAGCCGCTGCCGATCAGCGAAGAGGCCATTTCAGGCCACCTCGACGCCACCGTCGGGCGCTGGGACGGCGAGATCTACTCAGTCGGCCTGTGGGACGCCGCTGTCGCGCTCTATGCCCGCCGGTCGACGCTGGACGAACTGGGCCTGCGCACACCGACTTTGGAAGAGCCCTGGACGAAGGAAGAGTTCTTGGGCGCGCTGGAAGCTGCTAAAGCCAGCGGCAACTACGACTACGCGCTCGACCTCGGCACCGCATGGACTGGCGAATGGTATCCCTATGCCTTCTCGCCGTTCATGCAAAGCTTCGGCGGCGACATCGTGAACCGCGACGGTTATGAAACCGCCGAAGGCGCGCTGAACGGCGACGCGGCGATGGCCTTCGGCGAATGGTGGCAGTCGCTGTTCGAGGACGGCTATGCCCCCGGCACGAGCCAGGACCCTGCGGACCGCGATTCCGGCTTCATCGAGGGCAAGTACGCGTTTTCATGGAACGGCAACTGGGCGGCAGCCAACACGCTGTCGAGTGTCGATAACGCGGATGACGTCGTTTTCCTGCCGGCGCCGGACTTCGGCAATGGCTCCACGATCGGGGCGGCCTCGTGGCAGTTCGGCGTATCCAGCGCCTGCAAACATCCCGAGGGCGCGGCGGCCTTTGTCGAACACGCGCTTCAGGACAAGTACCTCGCCGCGTTCTCTGACGGTATCGGCCTGATCCCGGCCAGCAAGGGTGCCGCCGAGATGACCGAGAGCTATGCCGAGGGCGGCCCCCTCGCGGTGTTCTTCGACCTATCCGAGCAGCAGGCGCTCGTGCGTCCGGTCAGCCCCGGCTACGTTGTTGCCGCCAAGGTGTTCGAGAAGGCGCTGTCGGACATCGCCAACGGTGCGGACGTGGCGGATTCGCTCGACGCTGCCGTCGACGAGATCGACAGCGATATCGAAGCGAACCAGGGCTACGGTCACTGAGCCCCACAGGGGGTCGCAACATGCGGCCCCCAGCCAACCCTGAGGGTGTTTCCATGTCCAGCAAACTGACACGGTCGAACCGTGCCGGGTGGTTCTTTGCGCTGCCGGGCTTCTCGCTTCTGTTCCTGTTCATCATTGTGCCGTTCTTCTTCGCCTTCTGGCTGTCGCTGACCAACCAGCGGCTCGTTTCGCCCAATCCGACCGAATTCGTGGGACTGAAGAACTATACCGAGTTGCTCAGCGTCCGCGTCATTACGCTGGAGCCCGAGCGTGACGCGGAAGGAGAGATCCTGCGCGATGATGATGGCGCCATTGCCTATCCGCGCGTCCGCTCCATCACCCGGTCCGACGACTTCCCGCAGTACCGTGGTATGCGCGAATGGTTCCGCTGGCATTGGGGCGACAGCGCCAAGGTGGTGATCGCGTCCGACGTGGTGTTCATGAAGGCATTGGTCAACACGGTGACCTTCGCACTGTTCATCGTGCCCCTGCAGGGCGGCGGGGCGCTGCTGCTGGCACTGCTGATTAACCAGAGACTGCGCGGTATCAACGCCTACAGGACGATCTATTTCATGCCGGTCGTGATCTCGATCGTGGTGATCTCTTTGCTGTGGCGCTTCATCTATTCCGGCAATGAGGGGCTCTTGAACAACATCCTCGAGGCGCTGACCTTCGGCGCCTTCACCCCAATCGACTGGCTCGGCCGCACCGACACGGCACTGGGGTCGATCATCGCCATGTCCGCGTGGCAGGCGGTGGGGTTTCACATGATCATCTGGCTCGCGGGGCTTCAGTCGATCTCGCCCACGCTTTACGAGGCGGCAGCGATCGAGGGCGCCAGCAAGTGGCAGACCTTCCGCTACATCACCTGGCCCGGGCTGAGGAACACCGCCGTGCTGGTGCTGATCGTCATCACCATGCAGAGCTTCGCGGTCTTCGCACAGGTCGACGTGATGACCAATGGCGGGCCGCTCGATTCCACACAGACCATGGTCTTCCAGGCGGTAGAGCGCGGCTACGGCAAGCAGGACATCTCGGGCGGCGCGACCATATCGGTCATCCTGTTCCTCATGGTCCTGTCCATCTCGGCCGTTCAGGCCTTCTTGACCCGGGAGCGCAACTGATGGCCCTCGTGACGTCGGACAATCGCGGTCTGAGGCTGGCGGCGCGTTACGCGACGCTGACCCTTGTGGCCCTCATCTTCCTGTTCCCGCTGGTCTTCATGGTGGTGTCGAGCCTCAAGCCCGACCAGCAACTGCTGGTCGACACGTCGAGCATCCGCGCCTTCCTGCCGGTGGGCGACATCAGTCTCGACAACTATCACAAGGCCTTCGAGCGTGCGCCCATCGGGCTGTTCATGATGAACTCGGTGGGCATCACCATCGTCACCGTGGTGCTGTCGATCCTGCTGTGTTCGCTGGCGGCGTTTTCCTTCGTGTTCCTCGAATGGACCGGGCGCAATGTCCTGCTGAGCGTGATCGTCGCCACCCTGATCATCCCGTTCGAGACCATCGCGGTGCCGCTGCTGCTGTTCGTGTCCAAGCTGCCGTGGATCGGCTGGGAGGGCTTCGAAATCGGCTGGCTCAACACCTACCGGGTCCAGATCATCCCGTGGATCGTGGACGCGCTGACGATCTTTCTCTTCGTGCAGTTCTTCAAGGACCTGCCGCGCGAATTGATCGAGGCGGCGCGTGTCGAGGGCGCTAGCTGGTTTGCCATCTATCGCCGGATCGTCATGCCGCTGTCCGGCCCGGTTCTGGCCACTGCCGCGATCCTGAAATCGCTGAAGATGTACAATGAGCAATACCTCTGGCCGCTGATCGTGGTTCAGGACGAGGCGCACCGGCCCGTCATGGTGGGCCTCGGCTACTTCTTTCAGCTGCAAATCGCCTGGGGCGAGGTGATGGCGTATCTCACGCTGATCTCGGTCCCGGTGATTGCCTTCTATCTTGTCATGCAACGCGCCTTCATCTCGTCGATCGCCTCGACCGGCGTGAAAGGCTGAGGACCCCGATATGACCATTAAACTCGAAAACGACTGGATCTGGGACAGCTGGTATGCCCATGACGGCGACTGCTGGCACGGCTATTTCCTGAAAGCACCCAAGTCGCTGGGCGACCCGGAACTGCGCCACTTCAACGTAAGTCAGGGCCACGCGGTCAGCGACGATCTTGTCACCTGGGAGCACAAGGGCACCTGCTTCGCACCCTCGGACGGGCCTGCGTTTGACGACTACACCACATGGACCGGCTCGGTGGTGCAGGACGACGGCGGGCTGTGGCACTTGTTCTACACCGGCACTTCGCGCGCCGAGGACGGACTTTATCAACGCATCGGACATGCCACGTCGCGGGATATGCACAACTGGCAGCGGGTCGGCGACGGGCTGTGCCTCGACCTCACGGGGCCAAGCGCGGAGGCCTATGAGAAGGATCACGCCCGGGGCTTCTGGCACGACCGCGCAATGCGCGACCCCTGGGTGATGCGCGACCCCGAAGGCGACGGCTGGCTGATGTATTTCACCGCCCGCGCCGCCGGCATCGCCGAGCCCAATGCCGGTGGCGCCGTGGGTTTCGCCACCTCGCCCGACCTTCATGACTGGACCTTGCATCCCCCGGTCTTCACCGGCGGCTACGGCCAGCTCGAGGTGCCGCAGGTGTTCGAATACAAGGGCCGCTGGTTCTGCCTGTTCTGCACCGCCGCCGGGCACTTCTCGAAGGCGCAGGCCGAGGCCGCCCCCACCGGCCCCGTCACCGGCAACCACTACCTAATCGGCGAGGGCCCGCGCGGGCCATGGAAGATCGCCCCCGGTGAGTTCCTCGACGGCGCGCTGCCCTGCTACCGCTACGCCGCGCGGATCGTCGATACCGGTACGGGTCTGATGATCCTCGGGTTCAACGACTATGCGCCGGACGACACCTTCGGCGGCTATGTGCTCGACCCCGCCCCCGTCACCCTGGACGATAATGGACTGCTCCGGGTCGAGCAGCCGTCGCAAGCTGCGGAGTAACTGACATGGCTACCCTGAAACTCTCTGACGTGCGCAAGAGCTACGGCGCGGCCCATGTCATCAAGGGCGTTGATCTGGAGATCGAGGACGGCGAGTTCGTCGTTTTCGTCGGCCCCTCGGGCTGCGGAAAGTCCACGCTGCTGCGCATGATTTCGGGGCTCGAGGACATCACCTCGGGTACGCTCGAAATCGGCGGGCGCCGTGTCAACGACCTGCCCCCGAAAGAACGCGGCATCGCCATGGTGTTCCAGTCCTACGCGATCTTCCCGCACATGACGGTGCGCGAGAACGTGGCCTTCGGGCTGACCATCGCCGGGGCGTCGAAAAAGGAGAAGGAAGAAAAGGTCGGTGAAGCAGCCCGTATCCTGCAGATGGAACATCTGCTGGACCGGCGGCCTTCACAGTTGTCGGGCGGTCAGCGCCAGCGTGTCGCCATCGGCCGCGCCATCGTGCGTAAACCCGAAGTGTTCCTGTTCGACGAGCCGCTGTCCAATCTGGATGCGGCGCTGCGCATGGACATGCGGATGCAGATCGGCAAGCTGCACGACACGCTTGGCGCCACGATGATCTATGTCACCCATGACCAGGTCGAGGCGATGACGCTGGCCGACAAGATCGTGGTGCTGAAGGACGGCAAGGTGATGCAGGTGGGCACTCCGATGCAGCTATACCATGAGCCGGCCAACCTGTTCGTTGCGGGCTTCCTTGGTGCACCGTCGATGAACTTCGTGAAGGTCGATGTGCAATCGAGCGATGCGCAGCAAGCCAAGGTTGCCAATTCCGCACTGGAGCCGATCCCGGTCGCGCACAAGGGCCGGCTTGACGGGTCGGGCAGGGCGGTATTGGGCGTCCGCCCGCAACATGTCCGTGCCACACGTCCCGGCGAAGGCATGCTGCATGGCACGGTGACCATCGCCGAGCGCTTGGGGGCGGAAACGGTGGTGGACCTGCGGCTCAAGGACGGCAGCAAATTCATCGCGTCGTTTGGCGAGGACAGGGTGTTCGAGCCGGGCGAAAGCGTCGACCTGGACTTCGACCCCGCTCAGGCGCATTTGTTCGCCCCGAGCGAAGAGACCAGTACGCCGCACTAGCGCGCGGATCAGGGCGCATGGCCGGGGTCCTGCCGGGACCGAGTGGCTTGGACTGCGGGCGCGTTGCCGGCCACTCTGGGCCGGTGTCGTCGCGCAGGGGAGTGACGCCTCCATCGGCGACACCGCGCCGTATCAACTGCCGCTGAATATGACGGCCCTTCACCAGTTCGGGCTGCCAAAGGCCTCGACCACGTAATCAATGAACGACCTGATGCGCGGCATCATGTTGCGGTCGGGCAGGAAGACGGCGAACACGGCTGAATCGTCGACAGCGGTGTAATCCTCGAGCAGCTGAACAATTTTGCCCTGCCGGATGGCGGGTCTGGCAAGATGCTCGGCGCAGCGCATGACACCGTATCCGGCAAGGCACATCTGAAACAGCGACATGCCCTCGTTGCTGGTGAACCGGCCGTGCGCGGTGAAATCGCGGCTTTCGCCATCGACCTCGAAGGGCCACCGATTGAGGTGCTCATGCGCCCTATCCCAGGTCAGGCAGGGCATGGTTTCCAAGTCGCCCGGATGTCTCGGCATTCCGTAGGTCTCGATCAGGGCCGGGGCGGCGATCACAATCCGCTGCAGCCCGCACAGCCGCCGGTGCATGAGCGTCGAGTCGGCCAGACGGCCCATGCGGATCGCTATGTCGATCCGGTCCTCGATCAGGTTCACGCTGTCATCCGTCAACCGCAGTTCGAGCGAGAGCCCGGGATGCCGGGTGAGGAACGCCGGCAGCAAGGGGGTCACGCGGTCAAGCCCGAAGGCCAGAGGCGCCGAAACCCTCAGATGACCCCGCACATCCTTGCTCTCGGTCTGTAGTTGCGCCTCGGCCAGTTCCACGGCGTCGACGGCGCTGCGCGCGCCTTCGATGAACCGCTCTCCCGCCGCGGTCAGCCTGTGCCCCCGGGTCGTGCGGTGCAGCAGGGTGGTGCCCAAGCGTTCTTCCAGCCTCTGGATGGTCTGGCTGACAAAGGGCTGGCTGACCTTCAGGGTCTGCGCTGCCGCCGTGAAACCGCCCGTATCGACGACGGCCAGATACACGCGCATGGCAATCAACCTGTCGTCCTTCACGCCCCTCTCCTTCGCCCGATGCAGACTAGACAAGCCCTGCAGTGGGCACAATGCAGCGCCGATAAGACTTATTGCATCCGTTTCGTTGACCGGCTTCGACATGAACCGCATCGTCCGAACATGAACACGGCCATTTCTGCCCGCCGTGCGAACTTAGCCTGAAGGAGTGGACATGCTGGACCTTGGCAATCGTGTATCAATCTATCAGCCCGAACAGGAAGGTCTGATCTTTCCGGAACTGCCGGCGTTCGACACCGTCGAAGACGAGCGCAGACACCGGAAGGAGCGTCTTGTCGCCGCCTGCCGAGCCTTTGCGCTTCAGGGGTTCGACTACGGGTTCGCTGGTCATCTGACGGTGCGCGATCCCGAGCGCCCCGAGCTTTACTGGACAAACCCGATGTGCGTGCATTTCGCCAAGGTGAAGGTGTCCAACCTCATCCTCGTCGACCATCAGGGCACGGTGATCGAGGGCGACCACGCCGTGAACCGGGCAGGTTTTGTCCTCCACGCCAACGTCCATGAGGAACATCCCGACATTATTGCCATGTGCCATGCGCACACCCTTTATGGCACGGCCTGGGCGGCCACCGGCCGTCCGATCGAGCCGATCACGCAGGACGCCTGCGCGTTCTTCGAGGATCACGTCATCATCGGAGACGAGGCAGGCGCGGTGGCCGTGGAGAACCACGCCGGCAGCAATGTCGCGAAGGCGTTCAAGGGGGTGAAGGCCGCCATTCACCAGAACCATGGCCTGTTGACCGCAAGTCGCCACAGTATCGACTCGGCGGCCTTCTGGTTCATCGCGCTGGAGCGCTGCTGCAAACAGCAACTCGACATCGCCGCCTCGGGCATCACGCCCACTCATGTACCCGAGGATCGCGCGCGCTATAGCCGCGAGCATGTCGGCAGCGACTATATAGGCTGGCTGCATTTCCAGACGATCTGGGATCAGCTTATGTCCGATCAGCCGGATATGTTCGACTGAGCCCCGCCGAACCGGATTTCCGCCGGCCCCGTGTCGGTCCGGGCAGAGGATGATCCCTCGTCCCGGGCCTTCAGGACCTCGACCAGCGGCCGGCCGAGGGTCTCGACCTCGACCTCCGAAAGATCCATCAGCAAGCGATCGACTGCCGCCGTTCGCTCGACGAGGTGACTGCGGATTTCGCGGGGGATCTCGCTGGCCTCGTTCGGCGGATGGCCAAGCGTCAGGTTCAGATCGGAGGCGAGATCGTAGACCGTCGTGGTGGTCAGATCGCGCGTCAGCGCGACCTTGTTCTCCTCGGTCCTGACCAGATAGCCGGCCTTGTGCAGGGCATCGAAGATCTCGTCCCGCGCCTCGAGCGGGGCGGCTTCGACCAGATCGTCCTCGCCGATGGTGCCGCCGTTCTGGGCCTGACGGTGCAGTCGTGCCAGCAGCGCGGCCGCAATGACAAGCTTGTCGCAGGGGTGCAGAAGCTCCGTGGAGACGCTGGTTCTGGCCACCAGCCAATCCGGAATCGATGCCGCCACCACCGCCCCGAAGATGATCACCGTCCAGGACGCATAGACCCAGACCAGGAAGACCGGTACTGCCGCGACCGCGCCGTAGATCGTCTGGTAACTGGACCCGGAGGTGAGGAAGGAATTGAATCCCCAGGACAGGAACTCGAAGGCGATGGCGGCGATGGTCGCTCCGATGAGGGCATGCAGGATACGCACGCGGCGCGCTGGAACCAGCACGAAAAGCGCCGCGAACCCGATGATGCTGATCAACAGGCCAAGCAGTTTGCTGGCAAACCACGTTTCGGTCAGCGGCGTGGTTTCGTCTCCGTCGGCAAAGCCGGGAAATTCCGCCCGGTCGAGATAGACGAGCAAATCCGAGGTCAGCGCGAAACTCGCGCCGATCAACAGCGGCCCGAGCGTCAGGATCGCCCAGAAAATGAGAAAGCGGACGAAGATCGGTCGCGGCCGTTCGACGTGCCAGATCTGGTTGAGCGTCGCTTCGATGGTCCCCAGAAGCAGGACCGCCGTCACCGCCAGACCCAGAACGCCGAAGGTCGTCAGGTCTCCGGCATTGGATGTGAAATCCACCAGATAATCAGAAATGGCCGCGCCGGTTTCAGGCACCACCGTTTCGAAAAACAGGGCCCGCATCCGGTCCTGAACGGCGTCGAAGGCCGGAAAGCTCGATAGGATGGCGAAGGCGATGACCAGAAGCGGCACCAGGGCCAGAAGGGTCGAGTAAGTGAGGGCGGCGGCTGCGGCACTCAGGTGCTCGGACAGGAACCTGCGGACCGTGAACACTGCGAATTGCCCGAGGTTACGGGGTATCGCAATCCGCCGTTTCTCATGCCCGGCAAAGAGGCGGTTCTTCAAGGAATTCATCATCTGACGACCACTGTAGGGTGAAACCCGGGTTTTTAACACTTCATCAGGGCTGCACCCGATTTCCGTTCTCTAGCATGCGAATATGGTGATGTAATCGGCGGTGTAGTCAAACCGCGCCTGCATGACCCCTTTTTCGGAGGGCGCGGGCGATTTGGCGCTCGGCTCGCGCCACGGGGCACAAGGGTTGTTGTTTGCCATGCCTCGCTGCTCTACGGATCGGGAAACCGGTCAGGGAGCATGAATATGAACATCGACGGCAAGACGATACTGGTTTCCGGCGCGGGGTCGGGCCTTGGCGCGGGCGTGGTGGCACGGATGGTGACGGGCGGGGCCAAGGTGGTCGGGCTCGATATCAACGTCGAGGGCGCAGGCCAAAGCGACAACGTGGCCATGGTCAAGGCCGATGTCACATCCGCAGAGCAGGTAGAAGAGGCCATCGAGACCGCCAAGCGACGGTTCGGGGGCGTGCACGGCCTGGTCAATTGCGCCGGGATCGCGCCGGGCCAGAAGATCGTCGGACGCGACGGGCCACATGACCTCGACGCGTTTTCGCGCGCGATTTCAATTAACCTGATCGGCACGTTCAACACCATGCGCCTGGCCGCCGCCGCGATGGTGGAGGGTGAACCGGGACCGGACGGCGAGCGTGGCGTGATCGTCAACACCGCCTCGGTCGCGGCCTTCGACGGACAGATCGGCCAAGCGGCCTATGCCGCGTCAAAGGGTGGCGTGGTCAGCATGACGTTGCCGGCGGCGCGCGAATTGGCGCGGTCAGGCATCCGGGTCATGGCGATCGCTCCGGGCATCTTCGAGACACCGATGATGGCCGGACTGCCGCAGGAGGTTCAGGACTCACTGGGTGCCAAAGTGCCGTTTCCACCGCGGCTCGGGAAAGCGTCGGAGTTTGCCGAACTGGTGGCCGCGATCTTCGCCAACCCTATGCTGAATGGCGAGGTGATCCGTCTGGACGGCGCGTTGCGCATGACCGCGAAATAGACGGCCGATCACTGTGGCTTAGGTAGTCGTGAAGCGGGTCAGATATCAGCATCCCGAATTGGCCGACAACAGAGAGGGCAGCGCATGCTGGACGGCAAGATCGCACTCGTGACCGGAGCCTCGTCCGGTTTGGGTTATCACTTCGCTTTGACCCTGGCCGGTCAAGGGGCCGCCGTCGCGGTGGCCGCGCGTAGCACCCGGAAGCTGGACGACCTGGTGTCGCGGATCGAGGCAGAGGGCGGCACGGCGCAGGCCTTTGCGTTCGACGCTGCAAATCCCGAGGCGCCGGACTCGCTGATCGCATCCATCTCGGGGCGAATGGGCCTTCCGGACATTTTGGTCAACAACGCGGGCATCAACATTTCCGCCCGTGCGCATGAAGCGACGCCCGACCATTTCGAGCAGACCATGGCCGTGAATGTCCGCGCGCCGTGGCGGCTGTCGCAGCTTTGCGCCTCGGGCTGGATTGAGGCTGGCCACGAGGGATGTATCGTCAACGTCTCGTCGATCCTGTCGACCCGTGTCGCCAAGGGGGTGTCGCTTTACGCAATGTCCAAGGCCGCTATCCGCCATCTCACCTCCGCGCATGCGCTGGAATGGGCGCGGCACGGCATTCGCGTCAATGCGCTGTGTCCGGGCTACATCCGAACCGCGATCAACGAAGACTACTGGGAGACCGAGCGCGGCAAGGCCGATCTGGCGATGACGCCGCGCCGTCGCGTGGGCGAGCCGTCGGACCTCGACAGTGCGCTGTTGTTTCTTGTCGATCCACGCAGTCATTTCGTCAATGGAGAGGCGCTGACCGTGGACGACGCGCAGAGCTGGGTGTTCTGACGTCAGCCAGTCACATCCGCGACCGGCATTCGCGCACATCCGTGCAGGGCGGCGACGTCCGAAGTGATTGCGAAAACCGGTGTCCGATCCCGTGGCCGGATCTCGCAGGGGCGCGCGGCGATCGCCTCAAAACGGGCGAGCCGGGGACCGGCCAGCACGGATCGCGCAACGCTGCCGGCGAAATAGACGCCGGAACTGGGCAGGTAGGCCAGTCTTAACTCGCGAAGCAGCCAGCCGATCAGCTCGGCATAGAAACCGACCGTATCAGCCACGTGGGGGTCGCCCGCGTCACACAAGCGCATGAACTCTTCCGGTCCAGTGTCCCTGCGGCCCGTCAGAAGGCCGCACATTCTGGCAAACCCGCGACCGGAAAAAAGGTGCTCGACCGTGGCGAAATTGTCAGCGAGACCGGCTTGCCGGGCGTCCATCGCGCGGGCGACGCCGGACGGCAGCCCTATATGGCCGCATTCGGCGCGCAGGCAGACCACGCTGCCCTCGTGCTGCACCACCGGACTGACGTTGAACCCGGTCCCGATGCCCGCGACCAGCGATTGGCAGGGCATGTGGCCTTCCGGTGTGCCGTCCAGCAGGGGCTGCACATCCTCGGCACCCAGCGTGGGCACCGAGTATCCGAGCGCGACCAGATCGTTGATGATTCCGCCGCGCCTTCCGCCCACCCGTTGAGCCAGCGCAGGCGCGGAAATCGTCCATCCGCGGTTGGTCAGGCGGGCAGATGTGCCGTCGACCGGACCGGCAACGGCAAGCGCCACTTCCGCGGGGGACTCCGAAGTGTCTTCAAGATAGGCGTCTACCACCGCTTCGAAGGACGGATAGGCGGCGTTGCGGAAGCTGCGGAACGACCCGGGCCGCAAGTGGCCCAGGTCAGAGAGTGCGAGACGGCTGTTGGTGCCGCCGATATCTGCGACCAAACGCATGCGCTCAGTTCAGCCGCTGGCCGGTTTCCGGCGCGAAATAGGACACCTTGCCCAGATCGAAGGCCAGCTTCTGCGGCTTTCCTGCTTCGGCCGAAGTCTCGGCGTGAAGACGCGCGGTGACATGTTTGCCGCCCATCTGCATCACCACATAGGTGTCGGCGCCCGCAGGCTCGACGATGTCGACCATGCATTCGGCTTCCTGCGCCACGGTGCCGGCGCGGTGGCCCGGTTCGGCGATGTCTTCGGGGCGCACGCCGATGATAACGTCCTCGGGCAGGTTGCGGTTCTGCGTGTCGGTCAGCACGATCGGCGCACCGTCCCGCCGCGCGATCTCGATCCGCGAGGCATCGCCACCGGACTGCACCTTGGCCGGGATCAGGTTCATTGCCGGGTTGCCCATGAAATCCGCCACGAACAGGTTGGCCGGGCGATTGTAGATCTCGGCCGGGGTGCCGATCTGCTGGATCACGCCGCCCTTCATGACCACGATCTTGGTGGCCAGCGTCATTGCCTCGATCTGATCGTGGGTGACATAGACCATCGACGCGCCCAGCCGCTGGTGCAGCTCCTTGATCTCGGTGCGCATTTCGACACGCAGCTTCGCGTCGAGGTTCGACAGCGGCTCGTCGAAGAGGAACAGCTTGGGATCGCGCACTAGCGCCCGGCCCATCGCCACCCGCTGCCGCTGCCCGCCCGAAAGCTGGCCGGGACGGCGGTTCAGCAGCTGCTCGATCTGCAATTGCTTGGCGACCTTATCCAGCTTCTCTTTCTGGGTTGCCTGATCGACGCCGCGCACCTTCATGCCGAAGGTGATGTTCTTGGCGACCGTCATCGTCGGGTAAAGCGCGTAGGACTGGAACACCATCGCGATGTCGCGGTCCTTGGGACTGACGTCGGTCATGTTGCGCCCACCGATATGCAACTCGCCGCCCGAGATCGGCTCAAGCCCAGCGATGCAGTTCAACAACGTGGACTTGCCGCAGCCCGAGGGACCGACGAGCACGAGGAAGTCGCCGGGCTCGATCGAGACGTTGATGTCCTTGAGGATCTCGGTTGCGCCGTAGTTCTTGTAGAGGTTTCTGATATCCAGGATCGGTGCCATGGGATTTATCCTTTCACGGAGCCGGCGGTCAGACCGCGGATGAAATATTTGCCGGCGACGATGTAGACGAGCAGCGTGGGCAGCGCCGCGATGATGGCGGCGGCCATGTCCACGTTGTATTCCTTCACGCCGGTGGTGGAGTTGACGATGTTGTTGAGCGCCACGGTGATTGGTTGGGTGCCGGCCTGGCTGAACGAGACGCCGAACAGGAAGTCGTTCCAGATCTGGGTGAACTGCCAGATGACCGAGACCACGATGATCGGCAGCGACAGCGGCAGGAAGATCGACCAGAAGATGCGGAAGAAGCCCGCGCCATCGACCTTGGCCGCCTTGCTCAATTCGACCGGGATCGTCACGTAGTAATTCCGGAAGAACAGCGTGGTGAAGCCCAGCCCGTAGATGACGTGGACGAAAATCAACCCCGGGATTGTGCCTGCGATCCCCATGAGGCCCAGGACGCGGGCCATCGGCAGCAGCACGACCTGGAACGGGATGAAGCAGCCAAACAGCATCAGCGCGAAGAAAATGTTGGCGCCGGGAAACTTCCAGTGGGCCACGACATAGCCATTCATCGCGCCCAGCAGGGTCGAGATCAGGACCGCGGGCACCGCAATGAGTACCGAGTTCCAGAAGTAGGGTTTCACGCCGTTGCACTGGATGCCGGTACAGGCCTCGGACCAGGCGGTCCGCCAAGCGTCGAAGGTGACCTCGCGAGGCAGCGCCATCAGGTCGCCAGTGCGGATCTCTTCCAGGCTTTTAAGCGAAGTGGTGATCATCACGAAAAGCGGCAGCAGATAGTAGAGTGCGAACAGCCCGAGGATGACATAGAGCAGCCAACGAAGGCCGATCCGGACGGTCCGGCTCTGGCTGCGGGGGGTGTCGATTGCGAAATCAGTCATTTTTGGCCCTCAGCTCGGAATAGAGGTACGGAACGACGATGGCGAAGACGACGGCCATCATGATCATCGCCGAGCTTGCCGCTTGGCCGATGTCGCCGCGCGAAAAGGCCATGGCGTACATGTACGTCGCGGGCAAGTCGGTGGCGAAGCCGGGGCCGCCGCCGGTCAGTGCGATGACCAGATCGAAGCTCTTGATGGCGAGGTGCGCCAGAACGATGAAGGCCGACAGGAAGATCGGGGCCATCGACGGAATGATGATCGCGGAATAGACCCGCCACGTCGGGATGCCATCGACCTGCGCGGCGCGGATGATCTCGGTATCGACCGAGCGCAGGCCGGCAAGGAACAGCGCCATGACGAAGCCCGAGCTTTGCCAGATGGCGGCAAGGACGATGGTGTAGATCGCCTTGTCGGGATCGACCAGCCAGTTGAAGGTGAAGTTTTCGAACCCCCAGCCCTGCACAGTCGCTTCCAGACCCAGACCGGGGTTGAGGATCCATTTCCATGCCGTCCCGGTGACGATCATCGACAGCGCCATCGGGTAGAGGTAGATCGTGCGGATCGCGCCCTCGGTGCGGATGTTCTGATCGAGCAGGATCGCCAGCATCAGCCCAAGCACCATCGAAATGACGATGAACAGCGTGCCGAAGATGAACAGGTTGTTCATGGCGACGTCCCAACGCGGGGCCGCGAACAGCCGCTCGTACTGGATGAAGCCTTCGATCTCGTATTTCGGCAACAGCTTCGAGCGTGTCAGCGAGACCCATGCGGTCCAGACGATGAATCCGTAGACGAAGACAAGGACGGCGATGAACGACGGGGCGAGCACGACTTTTGGCAAGTGCTCTTCGAGCCACTTGGACATTGGATTTCCTCCATAGGGATGGCCCGCCCCGGAGGGCAGGCCAGGATTTTGGCAGTTTACATGCTGTTCTGGACAGCGGTCAGCAGTTGTTGAACTGCATCCTCCGACGACATGTCGGAGTTGAAGTGCGAGGTCACCACATCGGTGATCGCGCCGGCCTGCGCGCCGCGCAGCGCCATGCCGTGGGCGTAGGAGGGCAGCAGCGAACCGCCGTCCGAGCTGGCCTGCATGTCTTCGGCAGACAGATGCGCGCACTGGTCGAATTCTTCCAGCGCAACATCGGTGCGGGCCGGGATCGACCCCTTGTTGAGGTTGAACACCTTCTGGAAGTTCGGAGCGACGATCAGCTTCGCCAGCAGTTCCTGGCCCTGGCGCTTGTCGTCGCCATCGACGTCGAACATCGCGAAGCTGTCGACGTTGTAGAGGAAGCCCTCGCCCGGGGTCGAGGCGCAGAGGAAGTCCTCGCCCGGTGCCTTCCCGGCGGCAAGGAATTCGCCCTTGGCCCAGTCGCCCATGATCTGGAACGCGGCTTCGCCGTTCATCACCATCGCGGTGGCGAGGTTCCAATCACGGCCGGGGAAGTTCTCGTCGACGTAGCCGCGCAGGGTGCGCATCTGGTCGAAGACGGCCTTCATCTCGCCGGAGGTCAGGGTCGCTTCGTCGAGATCGACGAACGCCTTGCGGAAGCCGTCCGGCCCGAGGATGCCCAGCGCCACGGCTTCGAACACAGTCGCGTCCTGCCAGGCCTGGCCGCCATGCGCCAGCGGGATGACCCCGGCGGCCTGCAGCTTCTCGGCGGCGGCATTGAACTCTTCCCATGTGGTGGGCATTTCGATGCCGTTGGCTTCCAGCACATCGGCGTTGGCCCAGATCCAGTCCACCCGGTGCACGTTCACGGGAGCGGCACACCAGATGTCCTCGCACTTCATGTGACCGGCGATCGAGGCGGGCAGGACATCGGCCCAGCCTTCGGCTTCGGCCACGTTCGAGATGTCGGCCAGCACGCCCTCTTCGTACCACTCCTGGATGGCGGGGCCCTTCAGCTGCACGGCCGTCGGCGCATTGCCCGACAGGACCCGTGCGCGCAGCGCGGTCATCGCGGCGTCGCCGCCCCCGCCCGCCACCGGCATGTCGGTCCAGGTGCCGCCGTTGTCGGCGAATTCCTTTTGCAGCACCGCGACCGACTTTGCCTCGCCGCCCGAGGTCCAGTAGTGCAGCACTTCGGCGCTGGGTTCGGCGGTAGCGACGCCTGCCGCCAGGATGGCCGCGGTCGATACGGCGCTGAGTACGTGGTTCTTCATGTTTGGTTTCCTCCCAATTGTCGCATTCGCTCCGGCACCATCAGGTGCACCGGATTGCGCAATCTTTGTGAGCCACGAGCCCCCAGCCATGCAATCCGTGCATCCCGGGATTCCGCTGGGCGCATCGCGATAGTTGGCGGTTCTGTTACAGGCTGTTACGCGGGCGTTGAATTTGTTGCGGAGCGTTACATAAGCTCCGATGCTGAGGGGCGCGTGTCGCGTATCGGGAGGGCGAGACAGGATGGCGATTCCAAGGCTGTTGGTGGTCGACGACGATCAGGACACGCGGCAGATGCTGACGCGGTTCCTGCAACAGAACGGAACCATCGCATTGCCCGCCAGTTCCGAGGCCGACATCCGCCGCCATCTTGACACAGGGCGCATCGACCTGATCCTGCTCGACGTGATGTTGGGCGACGAGAACGGGCTCGAGATCTGCGCCCGCCTGCGCAGCCAGCAGGATGTGCCGATCATCATGGTCTCTGCGCTGTCGGCCGATCACCAGCGCATGTCCGGGTACGAGGTGGGGGCCGACGACTACATCGCCAAGCCATTCAATCCGCAGCTTCTTCTGGCGCGCATCAAGGCGGTGCTGTCGCGGGCGCGGCGTTCGTCGTCGCTCGCGCACCGGCGGCAGATCAAGACCTTCCGCTTCGATGGCTGGACCTATGATGCCAAGCGTGACGAGGTCCGGTCGCCCGAGGGCTTTCAGGTCGCCCTGTCGCGGCGCGAGACCGCGCTCTTGCAGGTCCTGCTGGCCAATCCACGCATCCCCCTGACACGCGAGGAAATCGCCGCGGCGCTGGATGTCACCGCTGATCCGGAGGGTGCGGTCGATGCCGGCGGCCGGGCCATCGACGTGCTGGTTGGGCGATTGCGATCGAAGATCGAGAAGCAGCCGAAAGACCCGCAACTTCTGCGCACCGAACGCGGTGTCGGCTATGTCTTTGCAGCCGATGTCATCGCCGAGGATGCATGAGAGAGGCGCTGCACTCCCTGCGATTTCTCGGATCGGGAGTGGCCGTGGCGGCCTTTGTGCTGGGGCTGGTCAGCACCTCGATGTGGATGCGGTCCAGCGCTGCCTGGACGGACCACCTGAACCGATCATATTACACCGGCGTGCAGCTGTTCACCACCCTGACCATGGGCGGGAAACCTCCGGCAGGGGTCGAGATCACGGCCCTGTCACCCGAGGATGAGGCGTTGGCCCGGCGGGGGGCCTTCACCCAATTGAGCGAAGTGCCGCGCCCGGCGCTGGTGACCAACGTCTCGATCCACGATCCGGCGTCACACCGTGCGCCCGCGCGCACGGTCGCGCTGGCCGTGGTCGCCGCCAAGTTGCGCTATCCGCTGGCCGGCATCTCGTTCGCCGACGACCTCGGGGCTGCCGAGACCATGGGCGCGCTGACCCGGATCATGGCAAGCCATTGCAGCGACCCTGTCATCTTCGCCAGTGCCGGCAACGCGGCCTGGGTCCGGGTCGACGGCACCGAGGTCTGGGGCTGCGACACGGCCCCGGCCGATCGGCGTCTGCTTGCCGCGTTGCTCGCGGTGGTCGGGCTGGGGATCATAGGCACCTTGTTCCTTGACATGACCGGCCATTTCGAGCGTTTCGCCGACCTTCTTCGCAGCCGCCGTCGTCTGGGCGGGCCGGACAGCTACGAGACCTCGGGTCCGCAGGAACTGCGCGAAATCGTGTCGGCGGTGAACAGCTATCTCGAAACCGGGCGTGAGCAGCTGGAGAAGCGCGCCATGGTTCTGTCGGGCGTCAGCCACGATCTTGGTACTCCGGCCACGCGCCTGCGCCTGCGCGCGGCGCTGATCGAGGACGCGGATCTGCGGCAACGGCTTGAAAACGACATCGACCAGATGACCGGGATCATCGACAGCGTGCTGACATTTACCCGGGCCGAGCTCGACTCCGAAGCACCAAGGCAGATCTCGCTCACATCTCTGGTGGAAGCGCTGGTTGCGGACTACAGCGACACAGGCCAGCCGGTCACCTTTCGCCAGACGCGCGGCGTGACGGTGCAGGGCGGACGCTCGGTCTTCATGTCGCGGCAGGGCCAGAGCGCCTTGCCCGATGAACGGCGGGTGGTGGTCATGGCGCGGCCGATCTCTTTGCAGCGCGCCTTGAGCAACCTGATCGACAACGCGTTGAAATACGGTCGCCGGGCCACGGTCGAGCTTGAAACGGACGCCGAAACCGCCACCGTGGTGGTCGAGGATGAGGGTGCGGACTACACACCCGAGGACCTCGACGCGCTGGTTGCCCCCTATCGACGGGGCACCAACACGAGCGCGGTGCAGGGCTTCGGGCTGGGCCTGACCATCGTTGCCAGCATCGCCAACATGCACGGTGGCGGATTATCGTTCGAGGCAGGTACGAACGGCATTCGTGCGCGTCTTAGCCTGCAGCGGAACTAGCCTGCTGTTGGGGCCTAAAGCCCGAGGTAGCCGATCCCGCAGAACACCAGCACCACTGCGCCCCATTGTGCCGGTCGCATGGGTTCTTTGAGCAGCGCCCAGGCCAGCACCACGGTCAGCAAGCCAAAGAGCGACGATGCGACCGCCGCGAATTCCGGCCGGGGCAGGGTGCCCGCGACGGTGACGCTGGCCAGCGCGGCGGCGTCGAGCAGGCCCATCGCCAACAGCAGCGGCAGAAGCCTCCGCCCGACGTGCCAGCGTTGTTTCAGCGCCAGCATGAGGACGCCAATCACGGTCACTGCGACAAGGCGGCTGACAAGTGTTACCGGAAGCTCTGCGCCCACCCGCGCCGCGGCCTGTCCCGCCGCGAAGGTCAGCGCAAAGCCGATACCCGCTGCCAGCGACAGCATCACCGCACGGCCAGTGTCGCCGTCAGCGTCATCGTCGTCCGACAGCGCCGCCACCAAGGCTACCCCGCAGACCACGACCAGCACGGCGATCCATTGCAGCACCGTAACCGGGGTGCCTCTGAGCATGGCCCAAGCGACCGACAAGACCGGGTAAGCCCCGATGATCGGGGCCACCAGTCGAACCGGCCCGATCCGGAACGCGCCGTAAAGGCTGAGGCTGCCCAATCCAAACGCCAGCCCTGACAGCACCGAGAGTCCGTAGGCCGGCGCAGGCATCTTGGACCAGTCACCGGTTGCTACCGCCACCGGCGCCAGCAGAACGCTGCCAACGACAAGCACCGTCAGCAGTGTCGGAAGGATGCGCGAAGTCTGGCTGACCCCGCGCACGCAGATATCATGCAGCGCCCAGGCAAGGGCGGCTGCGAGGCCAAGGATCAGGGACATGTGGCCTCGCTATCTGCTTGACGGCGGTCAGGCAACCGCGATTTGCCGTGCCTTCTCAACCAGAACCTCGGCCTGACGGATCGAGGCATAGTCGATCAGCCGGCCATCCAGCGACACCGCACCCTTGCCTGACGCCTCGGCCTCGGCCATCGACTTGAGGATGCGCTCGGCGCGGTTCACTTCGTCGCCCGACGGGCTCATCACCTGGTTGGCCAGCTCGATCTGGCTGGGGTGAATGGCCCATTTGCCTTCGCAGCCGATGACGGCGGCACGATAGGCGGCGGCCTTGTAGCCCTCGGGGTCCGAGAAATCACCGAACGGGCCGTCGATGGGCCGCAATCCGTTGGCGCGGGCCGCGACCACCATTCGGCTGATCGCATAGTGCCACATGTCACCCCAGTGCACCTGCCGGTTGCCCTCCGCATCGGGATCGGTCAGCACCGCGTAGTTTTCGTTCACGCCGCCGATCACCGTGGTGCGCGCGCGGGTGCTGGCGGCATAATCGGCGACGCCAAAATGCAGGCTTTCGTTGCGCTTTGAGGCGGCGGCGATTTCATGGACGTTCTGCATGCCCAGCGCGGTCTCGATGATGTGCTCGAAACCGATGCGTTTCTTGAAGCCCTGCGCGTCCTCGATCTGGGTCACCATCATGTCGACAGCATAGACGTCTGCGGCGGTGCCGACCTTGGGAATCATGATCAGATCGAGCCGCTCGCCGGCTTGCTCAACGATGTCCACCACGTCGCGATACATGTAGTGGGTGTCGAGCCCGTTGATTCGAATCGACATGGTCTTGGAGCCCCAGTCGAACTCGTTCAGGGCCTTGATGATGTTCTTCCGCGCCTGCGGTTTTTCCTCGGGCGCCACCGCGTCTTCGAGATCGAGGAAGACGACGTCGGCTTTGGATTCGACAGCCTTTTCAATCATTTGCATCTGGCTGCCGGGAACGGCGAGCTCACTGCGGTTGAGGCGTGCGGGGGCTTGTTCGATGGGATGGAAACTCATGGCAGAGCGCTCCTGTCAGGGGTGATTTCAGGTGGCCCTATGCGAGCAGGAAAATTTTTTTCCTGTCAAGAAATATTGTTTCCCGTCAGGATTCGTCCTTCGTGCGCTCCCCCGGCAGGCGGCTTGAATAGTAGAAAGCGATGGCCTGCGCACGGTTCTTGACCGAGAGCTTTTCGTAGAGGTTCGACAGGTGAAATTTCACCGTGTTGGTCGAGATTTCCAGCCGCTTGGAGAGCTCACGATTGGTCAGCCCTTCCGACAGGGCTTCCAGCATCGCGCGTTCACGCCGCGACAGGGTTTGCAGTGGGTCTTTCTGCAATTCGCGCACGTCAAGGTAGGGGAAAACCATCTTGCCTGCTGCGACCTCGGCACAGGTGTCGAGCAGGC
Organism: Litorisediminivivens sp. KMU-197; assembly: GCF_056858395.1. Taxonomy (NCBI): domain Bacteria; kingdom Pseudomonadati; phylum Pseudomonadota; class Alphaproteobacteria; order Rhodobacterales; family Paracoccaceae; genus Litorisediminivivens; species Litorisediminivivens sp. KMU-197. The sequence continues at coordinate 546,854 of NZ_JBXEQG010000002.1, forward strand.
TCTCGACGGGGCCGCTGCGCGGCACGAAGCCGGCTGCGCCCGCCGCCATCGCCTGCCGATGCGCGTCGCTGCCCTGGTCGGCGTAGATCACGAAACGCGGCGCCTGAGCCTGTTCGCGCAGCACCTCGATCAGCTTGGCGCCGCCCAGCACCGGCAGGTTCCAATCGATCACGCCGACCTGCACTGGCACCCGCATCACCGTGCCGAGAAAGCCTTCGGCAGTGGCGCTGGTAGCGACGAGAGAGAATCGGGGATCGCGGTCAAACACCTCGGACATGGCCGAAAGAACCAACGGATTGCTGTCCGCCAGCATCACCGAAATTGGCGTTCCGCCTTGCTTAAGTCCCTGCATTTCCGCGCCTTTCTTGCCAAAACCTACCCATTTGAGTGGGGTGCTTTCGGTATGCAATGGCATTCTTGCCTGAATGGGTGGGAAATTTCCCACCCAAATAGATACCCAAAAGCAGGAGTATCTTACGTTGTGGAAAATAGCGAGTCGATGTTTCCTATCGTTAAGCGATTATTCACATCAGGAAACAAACTAGGACTCGCCGCCATGACCGCACCGACCTTCGCACCGCTGAACATTCCGCACACTCTCGCCGCTGGGCCGGGTCCGGGCAATACCGATCCCCGTGTTCTCGAACGTTTTGCCAGCGCCGGCACCGCTGACCACATGCAGCCCGACGTGCTGCGCGGGATGATCGAGTGTAAACAGATGCTGCGCGCGGTGATGGGGACCGAAAACACCTACACCTTCGGCGTCGCCGGCACCGGCTGGAGCGGCTTGGACGTAATGTTCTCGGCCGTGATGCCCGGCGACACGGTCGTCGTCTTCAACAACGGCACCTTCTCGGGCATCGACGGGCTGACCGTCCGCATGAAGGCCGCCACCGCCGAGGAACTGCGCGCCAGCCCGCTGGACCCGCAGCCCGCCTCGGTCACAATCATCGACGTGCCGCACGGGACTTCGGTCACCGGCGAGATCGTCGAGAAGGCGCTGGCCGAGCACAAGCCCAAGTGGGCCGCGATGGCGCATTGGGAAACCGGCTCTGGCCGGGTGAACGATATCCGCGGCTTCTCGGATGCCTGCGAACGCCACGGGGTCATGGGTCTGGTCGACGCCGTGTCCTCCCTCGGGGTCGAGGATTTCCGGATCGATGATTTCCCGGGCGTCGCAGGCTGGGCCTCCTGCCCGCAGAAGGGCATCTGCTGCCTGCCGCTGACCTATGCGCCGGTGTCCTTCACCGACCGCTACATCCAGGAATTGCGCACCACAGGTTGCCGCACCTTCGTCCACAACCCGATCCTCGAAGCCCGCCATTGGGGCATCGTCGACGGGCAGGACGTGGAAAAGGGCACCTATCACCGGACCCACAGCCCCTATGCCGTCGCCGCCTTCCACGAGGCGCTGCGCATCACCCTGCAACACGGCGTGGCGCAGCGGGCGCGGGACTACACCTTCCACGAGGCGGCGCTGCGTGAGGCCGTCACCGCGATGGGCTGTACGGTCACGTCGAACATGACCTCGCTGGTGGTGCTGAACCTGCCCGAGTCTCTGGCAGGGCGCGAAATGGAACTGGTGCAGAACTGCCGGGCGCAGGGTTTCGGCATCTGGCCGACGCTCTCGGCCCCGGTGCAGGTCCGCATCGGCATTCTCAACCTGCTTACCCGCGACGCGATTACCGAGATCGTGACGCGTTTCGGCAAGGCAATGCAGGACATGGGGGCCAAGGTCGATCTGGAGGAGATCACCGTGCGGCTCGACCAGCATTTCAAGACGGCGATGGCCGCGGAATAACGGTTTCAAGGGAGGAACCCGACTATGGATATCCATGAGTATCAAGCCAAGGAAGTTCTCAGCAACTTCGGTGTCAAGATCCCGCAGGGCGCGCTGGCCTACAGTCCCGAGCAAGCCGCTTACCGCGCCCGTGAGATGGGCGGCGACCGCTGGGTCGTGAAGGCCCAGGTCCACGCCGGCGGGCGCGGCAAGGCCGGCGGCGTCAAGGTCTGCGACAGCGATGTCGAGATTCAGGAAGCTACCGAGAACATGTTCGGCAAGAAGCTGGTGACGCACCAGACCGGACCGGAGGGCAAGGGCATCTACCGGGTCTATGTCGAGGCCGCGGTGCCGATCGACCGCGAGATCTATCTGGGCTTCGTGCTCGACCGCACCAGCCAGCGCGTGATGATCGTGGCCTCCGGCGAAGGCGGCATGGAGATCGAGGACATCTCGGCCAACCGCCCCGAAAGCATCGTGCGCGCCACCGTCGAACCAGCGGTTGGTTTGCAGGAATTCCAATGCCGCGAGATTGCCTTCAAGCTGGGGCTGGAGTCAGGCATGGTCCAGCAGATGGTGCGCACGCTGCAAGGCTGCTACCGCGCCTTCACCGAGCTTGACGCTACCATGGTCGAGATCAACCCGCTGGTCATCACAGGTGACAACCGCATCCTCGCCCTCGACGCCAAGATGACCTTCGACGACAACGCGCTGTTTCGCCATCCGCAGATCAGCGAGCTACGCGACAAGAGCCAGGAAGACCCGCGCGAAAGCCGTGCCGCCGACCGTGGCCTCAGCTACGTGGGCCTTGACGGCAACATCGGCTGCATTGTCAACGGCGCGGGCCTTGCCATGGCGACGATGGACACCATCAAGCTGGCGGGTGGCGAGCCTGCGAACTTCCTCGACATCGGCGGCGGTGCGACGCCCGAGCGGGTGGCCAAGGCGTTCCGCCTGGTGATGTCCGATAGCAACGTGCAGGCAGTGCTGGTCAACATCTTCGCGGGCATCAACCGTTGCGACTGGGTGGCCGAGGGCGTGGTGCAGGCCTTGCGCGAAGTGCAGGTCGACGTGCCCGTGGTGGTCCGCCTGGCCGGAACCAACGTCGCCGAGGGCCAGAAGATCCTTGCGCAGAGCGGGCTTCCGCTGATCCGCGCGACCACCCTGATGGAAGCTGCCGAACGTGCCGTGGGCGCCTGGCAGAACGATCTTTCGCAAACCCAAGTGAGGGCAGTCTGATGAGCATCTTTCTCGACCGCGACACCAAGGTCATTGTGCAGGGCATCACCGGCAAGATGGCGCGCTTCCACACCAAGGACATGATCGAATACGGTACCAACGTCGTCGGCGGCGTCGTTCCCGGCAAGGAGGGCGAGACCGTCGAGGGCCTGCCGGTCTTCAACACCGTCAAGGACGCGGTGGAGGCCACCGGCGCCGAGGCGACACTGGTCTTCGTGCCGCCGCCGTTCGCCGCCGACAGCATCATGGAGGCCGCCGACGCCGGTATCCGGTACTGCGTCTGCATCACCGACGGCATCCCGGCGCAGGACATGATCCGCGTGAAGCGCTACATGTACCGCTATCCGAAAGACCGCCGCATGGTGCTGACCGGGCCGAACTGCGCCGGCACCATCAGCCCGGGCAAGGCCCTGCTGGGGATCATGCCCGGCCATATCTACCTGCCCGGCAACGTCGGTATCATCGGCCGCTCGGGTACGCTGGGGTACGAGGCCGCGGCGCAGCTCAAGGAACGCGGCATCGGTATTTCGACCAGCGTCGGCATCGGCGGCGATCCGATCAACGGGTCCTCATTCCGCGATATCCTGGAGCAGTTCGAAAACGATGACGAGACTGACCTGATCTGCATGATCGGCGAGATCGGCGGACCGCAGGAAGCTGAGGCGGCGGAATACATCCGCGATCACGTGACCAAGCCGGTGGTGGCCTATGTCGCGGGCCTGACCGCGCCCAAGGGGCGGACGATGGGCCACGCGGGGGCGATCATCTCGGCCTTCGGCGAAAGCGCCAGCGAGAAGGTCGAGATCCTGACCGCCGCCGGTGTCACCGTGGCCGAAAACCCGGCCGTCATCGGCGAAACCATCGCCGGCGTCATGCAATAAGGAAAGGAACGACCGATGGCACGACCCAAGGTTCTGGTGACTCGGCGCTGGCCTGCGGCGGTCGAGGCGCAACTGAGCGAGCACTTCGACACGGTGCTCAACACGGCCGACACGCCGCTGACCCCGGAAGACTTCAAGGAGGCGCTGTCCTCTTATGATGCGGTCCTGCCGACGGTCACCGACAAGATCGGCGCGCCCGCCCTGGAGCTGGCGCGTCCGCAGACCAAGATCCTCGCAAATTATGGTGTGGGTTTCAGCCACATCGACATTCCCCGGGTGTCCGCGCAGGGCATCTGCGTGACCAACACGCCCGACGTGCTGAGCGAATGCACCGCCGACCTGGCGATGACGCTGCTTCTGATGGTGGCGCGGCGCGCTGGCGAGGGCGAGCGCGAGGTCCGTGAGGGCCGCTGGACCGGCTGGCGTCCGACGCATCTGGTCGGCACCAAGGTCTCGGGCAAGACACTGGGCATCATCGGCTTCGGCCGCATTGGGCAAGAAATGGCACGGCGCGCGCACCACGGTTTCGGCATGAAGATTGTCGTGCAGAACCGATCGCGCGTGAAGCCCGAGATCCTTGCCGCCTGCAATGCCACGCAGGTGGACACCATCGAGGACCTGTTGCCGCAATGCGATTTCGTTTCGCTGCATTGCCCGGGCGGGGCCGAGAACCGCGGGCTGATCAACGCCACGCGGCTCAACCTGATGAAACCGGACGCCTATCTCATCAACACCGCGCGGGGTGAGGTGATCGACGAGCTGGCGCTGAGCCAGGCGCTGTGGTTCGAAACCATCGGCGGCGCTGCGCTCGACGTGTTCGACGGCGAACCGAAGATCAACCCGGTGCTGATGGACTGCGACAACCTCGTGATGCTGCCGCATCTGGGCAGCGCCACCCGCGAGGCCCGTGAAGCCATGGGATTTCGCGTTCTCGACAACCTTCGCGACTTCTTCGAAGGCCGCGATCCGCGCGATCGGGTGAACTGATGGAAAACGCGGCATTCGCAGAGTCGGAGGCGCCCGAACCGGACTATGCGGCCGGGCTCAGGGCCGAACTGCACAGGCTCTGGCGCAAGGTCATCGCGCAGCGAGCGCCGCAAGTGCTGCCAATGCTGGATGCCGGGCAAGGCGCCCTGCCCGAGGGCGCCGATCCGGTGCCGGTGCTTCAGGCGCTCAACATCTGGTTTCACCTGTTGAAGATTGCCGAGGAAAACGCCGAAATGCGCGCCCGGCGGCAATCCGAGACGCAGGACGGGCCCGAGGCTGTCGAGGGCAGTTTCGCCCGCGCGCTGGCCCAGTTTCCCGATGCCGACGCGCAGGATTTCGCGCGCGCGGCCGAATGCCTGTCGGTCGGCCCGACGCTCACCGCGCATCCGACCGAGGCCAAGCGCGTCACCGTGCTGGAAATTCACCGCCGCATCTACCGCACGCTGGTTGCGATGGAGACCAAGCGCTGGACGCCGCGCGAACGCGCCGACCTGCTTGACGACCTGGAGTCGGAGATCGACCTGCTGTGGCTGACCGGCGAATTGCGGCTGGAACGGCCCTCGCCAGTGGACGAGATCGAATGGGGCCTGCAATTTTTCCGCGACAGCCTGTTCGACGTCGTGCCGCAGCTTTACGACCGGTTCGAATCCGCCGTCACCGATCGCTATGGCGAAACGCCCGCAACCCGCCCCTGCATTCGGTTCCATTCGTGGATCGGCGGCGACCGTGATGGCAATCCTAACGTCACGCTCGACATCACCCGCGAGGCGCTGGCCCGGTCCCGCGCGGCGATCCTTGCCAAGTACCAGGCCGATCTGACCGAGGCCGCCAAACGCGCCAGCATCAGCGCCACCATCGCCCGTCTTCCCGAGACCGCGACCACCGCATTGCAGGCGGTGATCTCGGGTGCGGGTTCAGGCACGCCCAGCCATCAGAACCCCGGCGAGACCTTCAGGCAGGCGATCAGCGCCATAGGCACGCGCGTCACCGCCACCCGCGACCAGGCCGGCCCGGCCTATGCCCGCGTCGGCGATTTCATAACCGACCTGAGCCGCGTCGAGGCGGCTTTCGAAGCCATCGAGGCCGACCGTCTGGCGGCCCGCCTGATCCGCCCGATCCGCTGGCGGGCCGAGGTCTTCGGCTTCCGCGCGTTCACGCTGGACGTCCGACAGAACTCGGGCGTCACTACCCGCGCGCTGGGCGATATCTGGCGGCTGACCGGCGAGACACAGGATTATGGCACCGCCGCTTGGTCCGAAAGGCTCCGCTGTGAACTTGGCAGCGGCAGTCTGCCTTGGGTCGACCGGGGGCAACTGGACGATGCAACGCGTGAACTGCTGGCCCTGCTAGAACTGATGAACCAGACCCGCACCGGCGCTGACCGGCACGCGCTGGGCCCGTTCATCCTGTCGATGACGCGGTCCTGCGATGACCTGCTGGCCGTTTACCTGCTGGCACGCTACGCGGGCTTCGGCGCCGAAAAGCTGGACCTGCGCGTTGTGCCCCTTTTCGAAACCATCGAGGATCTGCGCGCCGCACCGCGCATTCTTGATGCACTGTTGAAGGTGCCGCTGGCACGCCGCAGCCTGAAGGCCGAGGGCGGTCTGGTCGAGATCATGTTGGGGTATTCCGACAGCAACAAGGACGGTGGCTTCCTGTGTTCCACGTGGGAGCTGGAAAAGGCGCAGCGCAGCATTGCCCGCGCGCTGGAAGCCCACGGCATGAAGCCCGAGTTCTTTCACGGCCGCGGCGGATCGGTCAGTCGAGGCGGCGCGCCCACGGAACGCGCCATCGCCGCGCAGCCGCGGAGCACCATCAACGGCCGCCTGCGGACCACCGAGCAGGGCGAAGTCGTTTCTTCCAAGTTTGCCAATCGCGGCACGGCGTTGCACAACCTTGAACTTCTGGCCTCGTCGGTGCTGGCGCAATCGCTGGACCAGAAGCCCGACCTTGTGCGTCCCGAGTTCAATGACGCGCTCGAGGCGCTGTCGGGGGTGTCGCAGACCGCTTATTCGACGCTTCTGCGCCTTCCCGGGTTCGTCAGCTATTTTCAGCAGGCCAGCCCGGTCGAGGAACTGGCGATGCTCAAGATGGGCTCGCGCCCGGCGCGGCGCTCGGGGGCGCAGACGCTGGACGATCTCAGGGCGATCCCCTGGGTGTTCGCCTGGTCGCAGAACCGGCACCTGATCACCGGATGGTATGGCTTCGGCACGGCGATGGCTTCGTTCCGCCGGGTGCGTGGACCGCAAGGCGAAGCACTTCTGGCCGCGATGTTTCGCCGGTCGAAGCTGTTTCGGCTGATGGTCGACGAGGTGGAGAAGTCGCTCTTTCACGCCGACATGGATATTGCGGCCCGCTATGCCGCGCTGGTGCCCGAGGCGGACGTCCGCGACCCGATCTTCGACCGGGTGCGGCAGGAATACGATCTGGCCTGCGCCGAGATGCGTGCCTTGACCGGCACGCCCGAGATCGGCGAGCGCTTTCCGAACATGTGTACCCGGTTCGGTCGGGTCCAGCATGAACTTGACCGCATCCACGCGCTGCAAACCGCCTTGCTGTCGGACATTCGGCGCAAGTCCGAGAGCACCGACACCACGCCGCTTCTGCAATCGATGAACTGTATCGCCACCGGCCTTGGCTGGACCGGCTAACCTTCAGGAGACACGCCCATGAATGCCCCGCAAGACCACAAGGGTTTCTTCACCGACACGTTGGCAAACACCGATCCCGAGCTCTTCGATGCCATCACCGGCGAGCTTGGCCGGCAGCGCGATGAGATCGAGCTGATCGCAAGCGAGAATATAGTGTCCCGCGCGGTGATGGAGGCGCAAGGGTCCGTCCTGACCAACAAATATGCCGAGGGCTACCCGGGCCGCCGCTATTACGGTGGCTGCGACTGGGTCGACGTGGCAGAAAACCTTGCCATCGAGCGGGCGAAACAGCTGTTCGGTTGCGATTTTGTCAACGTGCAGCCCAATTCCGGCAGCCAGGCCAACCAAGGCGCGTTCCAGGCGCTGATCCAACCCGGCGATACCATCCTCGGGATGAACCTCGCCAGCGGCGGGCACTTGACGCATGGCGCGGCGCCTAACCAGTCGGGTAAGTGGTTCAACGCGGTGCAATACGGCGTGCGCGAGGATGACAACCGGATCGACTATGACCAGGTGCAGGCACTGGCGAACGAGCACAAGCCCAAGCTGATCATCGCCGGCGGCTCGGCCATCCCACGGCAGATCGACTTTGCCCGATTTCGCAAGATCGCCGACTCGATCGGCGCGCTCTTGATGGTCGACATGGCGCATTTCGCAGGATTGGTGGCGGCGGGCGAGCATCCCTCGCCGTTTCCCCATGCGCACGTGGCGACGACCACGACGCACAAGACACTGCGCGGCCCGCGCGGCGGCATGATCCTGACCAATGACGAGGTCATTGCGAAGAAAGTGAACTCGGCCATTTTCCCCGGCATCCAGGGCGGGCCGCTGATGCACGTGATCGCGGCCAAGGCAGTGGCCTTCGGCGAGGCGCTGGACCCGTCGTTCAAGCGCTACCAGCAGCAGGTTCGGGCCAATGCGGTGACCCTGGCGGATCAACTGATGAAAGGCGGGCTCGATATCGTCACCGGCGGCACCGACACGCATGTCATGCTAGTGGACCTGCGGCCCAAGGGCGTAAAGGGCAATGCCACCGAGAAGGCCCTTGGCCGCGCGCACATCACCTGCAACAAGAACGGCATTCCCTTCGATCCGGAGAAGCCGACCGTGACCAGCGGTGTCCGTCTGGGCACGCCGGCGGGCACCACGCGCGGCTTCGGCGAGGCCGAGTTCCGACAGATCGCCGACATGATCGTCGAAGTTGTTGACGGGCTGGCCGCGAATGGCGAGGACGGCAATGCCGAGGTCGAGGCCGGAGTGCGCGACCGCGTGGCGGCACTCTGCGCGGGTTTCCCGCTGTATCCCGACCTCTGAACCAGAAGGAAGTGGCCCATGGGCGACAGCGGCGCCCGCAAACGGATCATGCTCGACGAGATCGGCGGCGAAACCGGCCTGCGCAAGCTGATCGAGGATTTCTACGATCTCGTCGAAAGCATCCCCGAGGGTCGGTCCCTGAGAATCCTTCACGCCCGCGGCCACGGCATCGCGCACGCCCGTCCGGAACTGTTCGACTTCCTGTCGGGCTTCCTGGGAGGGCGTCAGTACTACGTCGAACGTCACGGGCACATGAACGTCCGGGAGATCCACGCCCATGTGCCGATCTCGGAGCAGGATGCCGAAGACTGGCTGACCTGCATGGACCGCGCGCTTGATTTGAACGGGCTGGCCGGGCCGGAAATCGACAAGCTGCGGGCGGTGTTCAGGCGACTCTGCCTGGCGCTGGTCAACAACCTCGCGCCCTGGGGCGTGCCGCAACCACAGGATACGCGCGCTGACGCCCTGCGCGGCGCAGACCCTTACATGCATTCGGAAAAGACGCCCGTCCCGGGCCTGACCCGGGACCTCCGCGCTCCGTGACAAAAGGTACCGGATTTGGTCCGTCACGCGGGAGCGTCCTGTGCGGTGGTCGAAACCTACCGCCCGGATCGGAGGGTGGTCGCAACCACGAAAACACCGCCGCAGGGGACCTGCGGCGGCGTTTCATTTGTTTTGGTATGGCTCAGATGTCCAGCGTGTGTGCCTTTTCCCAGCGCGAGAAGTGCGACACGAAGGAATTCCATTCCTCGCGCTTCAGCTTCAGATAGGCGGTCGAGAACTCATCGCCCATCATCTTCTTCAACTCCTTGTCCTTGTCGTAGTCGCGCAGCGCGTCGAGCATGTTCAGCGGCAGTTTCGGCGCCCCGCGCACCTTGTGGCCTTCGGCATACATGTCGATGTCATAGCGCTTGCCGGGATCGGCCTGCGAACGGACCCCGCTGAGACCCGCGGCGATGATCACCGCTTGCAGCAAGTAGGGGTTCACCGCGCCGTCGGGCAGGCGCAGTTCGAAGCGGCCCGGGCCGGGGACTCGCACCATGTGGGTGCGGTTGTTGCCGGTCCAGGTCACGGTGTTGGGCGCCCAGGTGGCACCGGACATGGTGCGCGGCGCGTTGATGCGCTTGTAGGAGTTCACCGTGGGGTTGGTGATCGCGGCCAGCGCGGAGGCGTGCTTCATGATGCCGCCGAGGAAGTGCTTGCCCTGTTCCGACAGGCCCAGTTCTCCGGTCGGGGTATCGTTCTTCTCGCCGGCGAAGACATTCTTCTTCGACTTATCGCCCGGAGCGTCCCAGACCGAGATATGCGCGTGGCAGCCGTTGCCGGTCAGGCCTTCGACGGGCTTGGGCATGAAGGTGGCGCGGAAGCCGTGCTTTTCCGCCACTGACTTGGTCATGAACTTGAAGAACGAATGCTTGTCGGCGGTCTTCAGGACATCGTCGTAATCCCAGTTCATCTCGAACTGGCCGTTGGCGTCCTCGTGGTCGTTCTGGTAGGGGCCCCAACCCATTTCCAGCATGTAGTCGCAGATCTCGCGCACCACGTCATAGCGGCGCATCACAGCCTGCTGGTCATAGCAGGGCTTGTCGGCGGTATCGAACTCGTCCGAGATCTGCTCGCCGTCCGGGGTCAGCAGGAAGAACTCGGCCTCGATGCCGGTCTTGACGTGCATGCCCTCTTGCGCGGCCTCGTCGATCAGCCGGCGCAGCACGTTGCGCGGCGCCTGTTGCACGTCCTGGCCTTCCATGACGCAGTTGGCCGCCACCCAGGCGACTTCGGGCTTCCACGGCAGCTGGATCACGGACGACGGGTCCGGCACGGCCAGCATGTCGGGATGGGCGGGGGTCATGTCCAGATGCGTGGCGAAACCGGCGAACCCTGCGCCATCTTCCTGCATGTCGGAAATGGCCGCGGCGGGCACCAGCTTGGCCCGCTGTCCACCGAACAGGTCAGTGAAGGAAATCATGAAGTACTTGATGTCGCGCTCGGCGGCATACTCGGCGAGATTGGTCTGTGCGTCGGGCGCCACTTGATCTCGGGGCATGTTATCTTGATCCTCTCTGTCGATTTGTGTCGCGATGGTGTCTGGGCAAACTCTGCACCATCTTGCGGAAACGGCGCGACCCCGAATGAGGGCGCGCCGCGGTGTGTCAGAAACCTGCCTTGCCGGGGTACCAGTCGGTGCCGGCGAGTGGAACCTTGGCCATGGCCGCGGCTTCCATCGTCAGCGCGCAGAGGTCTTCCGGTTCGAGGTTGTGCAGGTGGTTGTGGCCGCAGGCCCGCGCGATCGTCTGCGCCTCCAGCGTCAGAACCTTGAGGTAGTTCTTCAGCTTCCGGCCGCCTTCGATCGGGTCGAAGCGGGCCATCAGCTCGGGGTCCTGCGTGGTGATGCCGGCCGGGTCGCGGCCTTCGTGCCAGTCGTCATAAGCGCCGGTGGTGGTGCCCAGCTTCTGGTATTCCGGCTCCCACTTGGGGTCGTTGTCACCCAACGCGATCAGCGCGGCGGTGCCGATGGCGACCGCGTCGGCACCCAGCGCAATGGCCTTGGCCACGTCGGCGCCGGTGCGGATGCCGCCCGAGACGATCAGCTGGACCTCGCGGTGCAGGCCCTGATCCTGAAGGGCCTGAACGGCGGGGCGGATGCAGGCCAGCGTCGGCAGGCCGACATGTTCGATGAACACATCCTGCGTCGCCGCGGTGCCGCCTTGCATGCCATCGAGAACCACGACGTCTGCGCCCGCCTTGATCGCCAGCGTGGTGTCGTAATAGGGGCGGGTGCCGCCGATCTTGACGTAGATCGGAACTTTCCAGCCGGTGATTTCGCGGATCTCGAGGATCTTGATTTCCAGATCGTCGGGGCCGGTCCAGTCGGGGTGGCGGCAGGCCGAGCGCTGATCGATACCCTTGGGCAGATTGCGCATCCCCGCCACGCGATCCGAAATCTTCTGACCCAGCAGCATGCCGCCGCCGCCCGGCTTGGCACCCTGACCGACGACGATCTCGATCGCATCGGCGCGGCGCAGGTCGCGCGGGTTCATCCCGTAGCGCGAGGGCAGGTACTGGTAGACCAGCTTCTTGGAATGTCCGCGCTCTTCCTCGGTCATGCCGCCGTCGCCGGTGGTAGTCGAAGTGCCGGCGGCGGAGGCGCCGCGACCCAACGCTTCCTTGGCAGGGCCTGACAGGGCGCCAAAGCTCATGCCGGCAATAGTCACCGGCATGTCCAGCTCGATCGGGTTCTTGGCGAAACGGGTGCCCAGCGTCACCTTGGTCTCGCACTTTTCGCGGTAGCCTTCGAGCGGGTAGCGCGAGATTGACGCGCCGAGAAACAGCAGGTCGTCGAAATGCGGCACCCGGCGTTTCGCGCCGCCGCCCCGGATATCATAGATGCCGGTATGCGCGGCGCGCCGGATCTCGGAGTTGACCGAGTTCGAGAAGGTGGCCGACTGGACCGGCTGGGTCCGCGGGATGGTCGTGGTTGTCTGATCTTTCATGTCCATCTCCTCAGTACGCAGACGCGTTGTCGACGTCGAAGTTGTAAAGCTGGCGGGCCGAGCCGTAGCGCTTGAATTCTTCCGGCTTTGCATCGGCGCCGGCCCGCTCCAGCAGGTCGCGCAGGATCTCGATATGCTCGGGGCGCATCTCCTTCTCGATGCAGTCTGCGCCGAGGCTCTTGACGTTGCCGCGTACGAACAGGCGCGCCTCATAGAGCGAGTCGCCCAGTGCGTCACCAGCATCGCCCAGCACCACGAGGTTGCCGGATTGCGCCATGAACGCCGACATGTGTCCGATGTTGCCGTGCACGACGATGTCGATGCCCTTCATCGAGATGCCGCAGCGTGAGGATGCATTGCCCTTGATGACGAGCAAGCCGCCATGTCCGGTGGCGCCGGCGTATTGGCTGGCGTCGCCCTCGACGATCACGGTGCCCGACATCATGTTCTCGGCCACACCCGGCCCGGCCGAGCCGTGCACGTGCACGGTGGCCTGGCTGTTCATGCCGGCGCAGTAGTAGCCGGTCGAGCCCATGACCTTGACTTCGATGGGGGCGTCGAGCCCCACGGCGATGGCGTGGCTGCCCTTGGCGTTCACGACTTCCCAAGCGGTCTGGTTGGTGTCCTGGGCCTGCGCGTGCAGGGCCTCGTTCAGGGCGCGCAGCCCTTGCGATTCCAAATCGAATGTCTGCATGTCAGTGGTTCCAGAAGTAGACGGTTGAGGGCTCGGGTTCCCAGACGCGGGCGTCTTCGATGCCCGGCAGGTTGACGAGCGCGCGGTATTCGCTGCCGAAGGCGACGTATTGGTCGGTCTCGGCCATCACGGCAGGCTTGCAGGCGATCGGGTCGCGCACGACGCCGAAGCCGTCCTTGGTGCCCACCACGAAGGTAAAGAACCCGTCGAGATCGTCGAGGCTGCTTTTCAGCGCTTCGCCGAGGGTCGATCCGGTCTGCATCTTCCACGTCAGATAGGCGGCGCCGACCTCGGTGTCGTTCATCGTCTCGATGTGGATACCTTCGCGGCGCAGCTTGCGGCGCAGGCTGTTGTGGTTGGACAGCGATCCGTTGTGCACGAGGCATTGGTCCATGCCGGTCGAGAACGGGTGCGCGCCCAGCGTGGTGACGGCGGATTCGGTGGCCATGCGGGTGTGGCCGATGCCGTGGCTGCCCGACATCTGCGAAACCTCGAAGCGGGCGGCCACGTCCTTGGGCAGGCCCACTTCCTTGTAGATTTCCATCGTCTCGCCGGTCGACATGAACTTCACGCCCGGGCGCAGTTCCGGAAGCGCCTGACGCGCGGCAGCGATCTTGTCGGCGGGCAGAGACAGCACGATGTGCGTGTCCTTGACCTTGCCGGTTACCTTGGCGTCGATCGCCTTGCCGAGGTCATCCGCCAGCGTGGCGAAATCGGCCTCGGGCGCATCGGACTGGACCGTCAGCTTGGCTGCGTTTTCATCCTGACCGCCGTAAATCGCGATGCCGGCGCTGTCCGGCCCGCGGTCTGTCATGGTGACAAGCATATCGGTCAGAAGCGCCCCAAGCTGCGGCTCCAACGACTTGTCCTTGATAAATAATCCAACGATTCCGCACATGGCGCAGACCCTCTCCATTACTCTGAGTCGGACGCTACCACCGAACGCGACGCGACTCAACTGCTAAGAAACTTTTTTGCCTATCAGGAATAAAAAGAGGCGCCGGATTTTCCGGCGCCTCTTGGTCTATTCGTGGTCAGTATCGCTCGAGCGCGCGCCTGACCTTTTCGGCATCGCCCAGCTTACGGGCCTTTTCCAAATGCTTGGACTCTGCCTTGAACTGAAGGACATGCCAGCCGATCCAGAAGGCGACCCCGAGGATGGTCATCAGGACCTCGGTTCCCTGGAAGGGATAGATCGCCCCTACGTCGGCCAGATCGACGGCCCAGCTTTCATAACCGATTGTTGACATCTCAGACCCTCGCTCCGGTGGTGGTGTGTTGTGCCAGAAGTTCCTTGTCGGCTTCGATCACGGCGTCCTTGGCATCCTCGTAGGCGTGGTGCTCGGCGTAATCGAGACCCTGCAGTTCGACCTCTGGCGGGATGCGCAGAATGCCCAGCGCGGCCTGCCCCTTGCTGACCAGAAAGGCCGGCAGGAAGCCCAGCACGAAGAACATGATCACCGCGCCGGTCGTCTGCCCCCAGGGCGTGATCGAGGCGTAGCCTTCATAGGGCGACGACGGTGCGCCCCAGAGCACGAACCCGGAGATGATCAGACCGACCACCCCTGCATAGCCGTGCACGGCAACAGCACCGACCGCATCGTCCAGCTTGAACCGGCGTTCGACCCAGAAGTGCAGGTTGTAGACGATCACCACGCCGACGCCTGCGATCAGCATCGCCTGGATCGGATGGTAGAGGTCGTTGCCGGCAGAGGCCGTGATGACCCCGGCCAAGCCGCCCGAGAAGGTCCAGAAGGCGTCGCCCTTGCTGACAAGGTAGGCTGCCATCAGACCGCCAGACAGCGACATCAGGAAGTTGAAGGTGATCGCCGACAGGGATGTGGGCGCAAGGTAGATGTTGGTCGCCGTCCATGTGGTGCCGACGATCTGGCCGTCGATGACCTCGGGCGAGATGGCGGGCACGTTGCAGGCCGCATAGAAGCCCCAGAACCCGGTGTAGATCAGGAAGATACCGATGGTCAGCATCCATGGGTTGTGCGGCGGGATATCCCGCGGCGTGCCGTCCTTGGCGAACTTGCCCAAGCGCGGACCCAGAACCATGATGACGCCCAGCGCATAGCCGCCGGCCACCGCATGGATCACGCCGGAGGCATAGGCGTCGTGATACCCGAGGTATTTCACCATCCAGCCGGCATAGTGCCAGCCCCAGGCCGCGTCGATGATCCAGAAGACCGAACCGATCAGCACCGCGTGCAGCCAGAGCGCCGAAGAACGGATGCGTTCGATAACCGCCCCCGACACGATCGAGGCCGCCGTCCACGAGAACAGCAGGAACGCCGCCCAGAACACGCCGGTGATTCGGTCGCCGAGGTTGGTGCCCATGGTCTCGGACCAGGGCAGGTTGGCGTTGCCCATCTCGTGGTTCAGCCCGCCAAAGAACGGGAAGTCCGGAAAGGCCCAGTAGATCCACCAGCCGAAGAAGAAGAACGTGACCGTCACCAACGGGATGATCATGATGTTTTTCATCAGCGTGTGCATGTGGTTGCGGTTTCGGCTGGCGCCGACCTCGTACATGCAGAATCCAACGTGGATCAGGAACATGAACACCACTGTCACCCAGTAGTAGAACTCGGTGAACACTGTCGTCAGTGCGTTTAGATTACCGTCCAATTTTCAGTCTCCCTCTTCGTTTTGCTTGGTCAGATTTTGCCTGACAGTAAACTTTTTTTCATTAAGGCTTGCATTTTTTTCGGAGGATCTGTCAACTGAAACCGAGGCTGGCTCACAATTTTGCAGGCAAGGCCGCGCAAAATTCTTCTCACGGTCGCATGGGCGACGGGGCAAGATGTCTGCCGAACCGATGACCGCACCCGATGGTGCAAGTCATTGAAATACGGAAATTTAAGGCAGGGTCCGGACAGGGACTCGTGCGAGACGGGGAGATAAAGATGACTGCAACCTGGAGATTTTCGACGCTGGCTGACCGGCACCGCGCGCTGGGCTCGGACTTGGAAGACTGGGGCGGCATGGGCACCGCTTGGAGCTACGACAAGGACCAGACCGAGGAATACATGGCGATCCGCACCAACGCGGGTTTCATGGACGTCTCGGGCCTGCACAAGGTGCATGTCGTCGGTCCCCACGCGGCGCATGTCATTGACCGTGCAACCACCCGCAACGTCGAGAAGATCAAGCCGGGCCGGTCCTCCTACGCGACCATGCTGAACGACGAGGGCAAGTTCATCGACGACTGCGTGATCTACCGCATGGGCCCGAACTCCTGGATGGTGGTGCACGGCACCGGGGGCGGTCACGAGCAGCTGACCATGGCGGCCATGGGCCGTGATGTTGACGTGCGATTCGACGACAACCTGCACGACATCTCGCTGCAAGGCCCCAAGGCGGTCGATTTTCTGGAGGAGCAGGGCGTCCCCGGTATCCGCGACCAAGTCTATTTCAGCCACCAGCACACCACGCTGTTCGACAAGCCGGTGACCATCTCGCGTACAGGTTACACCGGCGAACGCGGCTACGAGATCTTCTGCCGCGGGCAGGATGCGCCGCACATCTGGGACAACCTCGTCGAGAAGGGCAAACCCAAGGGCATCATCCCAACACGCTTCACCACGCTCGACCTGCTGCGCGCCGAAAGCTACTTGCTGTTCTATCCCTATGACAACTCCGAGATGTATCCCTTCGAAGACGAAAAAGGCGGCGACACGCTCTGGGAACTGGGGCTCGACTTTACCGTTTCGCCGGGCAAGACCGGGTTCCGGGGCGCGGAAGAGCACTATCGCCTGAAGGGCAAGGAGCGCTTCAAGATCTACGGCGTGAAGCTGGAAGGCGAGGAACCCGCCGAGGAGGGAGCGCCGCTGATTAAGGACGGCAAGCAGGTGGGTGTGGTCACCATCGGCATGTACTCGCCGCTTAACGAATGGAACGTCGGTATCGCACGGATGCCTGTCGACTGCGCCAAGGACGGCACCCAGATGACGGTCAAAAACTCTACCGGCGAGATCAAGTGCGTCGCGCATTCGATGCCGTTCCACGACCCCGACAAGAAACGCCGCACGGCCAAGGGCTGAGCACACAGCGCGCGGCGGACCCCGTCGCGCGCCTTCGTTTCAAACCGCGAAACCACGGAGAACCATGGGCAAATGTCCAAATTCCAGTTTCCAGAATCGATCAAGAGCCGCCCGGTCTGGGGCACGCTCGAGGCCCGCGCCGGCAAGTCGCACCTTATGGTCGCCGATGCCGAGGGCGCCGAGGCGCTGCTTGACCTCTTCGCCGCCGACGCCTCGCTGGCGGCGCGCACGCATGTCATCTACATCCCCAAGGACGCCGATCCAGCGCTGGCCGAGAAGCTGCAAGCCGCCGGGTGCGCGCAATGCTACATCGGACCCAGCTACGAAGCCGCCGTGCCGCGCCTGCGCCGCACGCTCAGCGATGCGCACATGGGGCTTCAGGTCTATCTGACCGGCACCGAGGGACTGATGGGACAGGCCATGCGCGAGGCTATCGAGGCCGGCATCCCGCACAGTGCCATCCAGACCGAACATCGCGGCTCGGTCGCGCGGCGGATGCAATGCGTCCATTGCAAGGGCATCACCGAGGACGTGATGACTGATCCCTTCGTCTGTGCACATTGCGGACTGAACCTCTTCGTGCGCGATCACTATTCGCGCCGACACGCGGCCTATCAGGGGGTGCGGGTCGATGCAGAGGATCCCGGAAACGTGCCCGAACCAGTGAGGCTGTACTCATGAGTGCCGGAACCACAAAGCTTGCCGTGACCGTCACCGATGTGGTGCCGGTCAATGATCTCGTGAAACGCTTCCGTTTCGCCCGCACCGACGGGGGCCTGCTGCCCACTTTCTCGGGCGGGGCGCACACGGTTGTGGAGATGCGCGACGGCGACACGCAGCGCCTGAACCCCTATTCGCTGATGTCCGACCCGATGGACCAGACCGCCTATACCATCTCGGTCCGGCGCGACGAGGAGGGGCGGGGCGGATCGCTTTTCATGCACACCCAAGTCAAGCCGGGCGACGAGATGACCATCTCCTACCCGGTGAACCTGTTCTCGCTGGACCTGCGCGCCAAGAAGCACCTGATGATTGCCGGCGGTATCGGCATCACGCCCTTCCTGGCGCAGATCAAGCAGCTTTCGGCGATGAACGGGCGGTTCGAACTGCACTATGCCTGTCGGACTAAGGCACTGGGCTCCTACGTCGACGAACTGACCTCGGCACATCCCAATAACGTGCATGTTTATTACGACGACCAGAAGCAGGTGATCGACCTCGAGCATCTGCTCGACGGTCAACCGTTGGGCACGCATATCTATGTCTGCGGTCCGAAAGGCATGATCGACTGGGTGCGCGGCAAGGCGGCCGAGTTGGGCTGGCCGCGCGAGGCAGTGCATTACGAGGAATTCCTCGCGCCGCAACCGGGCAAGCCCTTCGAAGTCAAGCTGGCGGTGTCGAACAAGGTCATCACGGTGGGCGAGAACCAGAGCTTGCTGGAGGCCATCGAGGCCGCCGGCGTCGATGCGCCCTACCTCTGCCGCGGCGGTGCCTGCGGACAGTGCGAAACCGATGTGATCGGATACGACGGGCTGTTCCTGCACCGCGACCATTGGCTGGAGGACGATCAGAAGGCCTCCGGCAAGAAGATCATGCCATGTGTCAGCCGTTTCGAGGGTCCGACCCTCGTGCTCGACCGATAGGGGACGAAAATGACCATTCAGTTCAACGAAGAAACCTTCCGCAACGATTACACCTTCCACAATTCGGACTGGGCGATCAAACGCTTCCCGTTCCCGTTCCACGAAGACACTTACATGTACTCGGTGAACATGGAGCAGCATCAGGGCGGGCCCGAAGGCTCGGTCTTCGAAAAACGCTTCGACGTCGACGAGCATTACGTGTCCGAGATGAAGGACCGCGCAAAGGTGCTGGCCGAGGATCCGCTGCGTTGTCAGTCGCTGCCGCACATGACGCTGGCGGGGTGGGACCTGCTGGAGCTGATCATGGTGTCGAAGTCCGAGGATTACCCGGACCTGTTCGAGCTGCACCGTGACGGCAACAACTGGCACTGGATCAACAAGCCGATGGGCATCGACCAGAAGTTCGTCTTCATGGACGAATCGACGCTGCCCTACGGCCCGATGGAGTACATCACGCGGCAGGCGCAGGGCGATTTCTGCGTGCTCGACCAGCGCGACGACAACCTGTGGATGGATGCCGGTATGGTAACGACGCAGGCTGACTGGTCGCTGGATTTCGACATCGGCATGAACTTCTTCGAGTGGCACGCCCCGGTGCCCAAGGCGCACGAGATGGGCATCTTCGTCCGCGCGCTGAAGTTCCTGCTCAACATTCAGCAGGGCATGCCCGCGCGACGGCTGAACTGGACCATGACGGTCAATCCGCTGCTCGATACCAGCCCCGAAAATTACCACAAGTGGGGCGTGCAGAAGACGACGCTGACGCCGGAAAACATCGGCCGCAAGCAATATCTGCGGGTCGAATTGCAGACCTTCTTCCGTCTGCCGCGGTCGAATGCGTTGGTGTTCCCGATCCGCTGCTACCTGATCTCGCTTCAGGATCTGGTGACCGTGCCGAAATGGGGCCGCAGATTGCACCGGGTGATCCGCGACCTGCCGGTGGAGCTGGCGACGTACAAGGGGTTCATCGACAACCGACCGATGATCGTCGATTACTTGGCGCAGTTCGACGACGGCAAGCCCACCTCGGATGGAATCTGGCCCGATCTGGATACCGAACCGCCGTTGAAGGCGGCGACCTAAGACCTTAAGGCCGGGCTGAAGCCCGGCCTACGGTGTCAGGGAACGGTCAGGACCCAAGGCCTCAACTTGCTTGCGGATACGAGATGATCGAAAGGTATCGGATCGGAAGGCGCACCAGCACTTCCGGTCCGTGCGGTGCATCGGCGTCGAAAAACAGCGTGTCACCGGGTTTCAGCGGGTAGACCTCGGTGCCGTGGCGATAATTCACCTCACCTTCCAGCATGTAGATCGTTTCGATCCCCTCGTGTTGGAAGGTCGGAAAGACATCCGAGGTTTCCGAGAGGGTGATCAGGTAGGGCTCGACGACCACGCCGCTGGCGTTTGATCCGATGTGGCCCAGCAGATTGTACTGATGCCCGGCGCGGGTGCCCTCACGCTCCATCTCGACGCCTTCGCCGGATTTGGTGTGCACCGCAGAGCGCGTCTCTTCGAACCGGCGGAGAAAAGCAGTGAGCGGGACGCTCAGCACATGCGCCAGGGTCTGAAGGGTGTTGAGCGAGGGCGAGGTGTTGCCGTTTTCGATCTTGGACAACATGCCGATGGACAGGCCGGTGGCTTTCGCCAGGTCGGCGACGGTCATGTTATGCTGCTTGCGAAAGGCACGTACCTCACGGCCGATTGCGACTTCGAGGTTCTTCTCGCGCTCTTCTCCGACACGGTGCGGATCCTGAGAAAGGGCTTTGGCGTTCATTGCGGCGTCCGGGTCCTGCTGTAACATTCAAAAACATCTCTTAGGTTTCAGGGCCGGTGAATTCCAGCGTCGCGAACGGACTTGACCAAACGCAAGTTTCCTATCAGGAATATTGTAATGACCAGAAGTGAAAAAACAACCTCTTTGGGGTTCCTGATCTTTCCGGGCTTTCCGATGTCCTGCCTGACCTCGGCGATCGAGCCGCTGCGCGCGGCAAACGAAATCTCAGGCGAACCGGCATTCACGTGGAAGCTCATCGGCGAAACCGGAGCACGGGTGGAATCAAGCGCCCACATCTGGTTTGAGCCGGACCTCGCGCTGGGCGACGATCTCGACCTCGATTACCTGTTCCTGCTGTCCGGGCCGCTTGCCCGGTTCGAGGCTCCGAAACCCTCGAATGGCAGGCTGCGCAGCCTCAGCCGGCATGGCGTCCGTGTCGGCGGCGTCAGCGGCGGGGTCTTCCCCTTGGCGCGGTCGGGGTTGCTCGACGGGCATACCTGCAGCGTGCACTGGTGTTATGAGTCCGCCTTCGCCGCCGAATTCCCCGATCTAAAGGTCGAAAGCGACGTGATCATCATCGACCGCGATCGTCTTACGGCGTCAGGTGCCGCGGCGGTATTCGACCTGATGCTCAGCCTGATCGACGACAAGCTGGGTGAGGATGTCACCACCGAGGTCGCCTGCTGGTTCCAGCATCCATTGATGCGCGGCGAGGGGGTGCGCCAGAAAGTGCCGACGCTCCGGCGCGAAAGCACGTCGGACATGCTGCCGCCCTCAGTCCGTCAGGCGATCCGGGTCTTCGGCGAACACATCGAGGATCCGGTCAACGTGGACGATGTGGCGCAAATGGTGGGCCTGTCCCCGCGCCAGCTTGAGCGAAATTTCAAGGCAGCCACAGGCCAAAGCCCGTCGCGGTATTATCGGAACCTCAGGATGAACGCGGCGCGCCAGATGGTGCTCTATTCCAACGACACCATGACAAGCATCGCCGTGGCGGTCGGTTACACGGCGACGGCGCCGATGGTACGGCAGTACCGCGAGGCCTTTGGCACGACACCGCAGCAGGATCGCCAGAAGATCAACCTGTTTCGGGTTGAACGAAACAGGCCGCTCCCGTCGTAAGCGCGCGGCCGCAGCCTGTGGCATCGCGGTCCCGGACCTGATCCGGGACCTCTCGTTTGTCGGTTAGGTGAGGCCGCGGATCAAGTTCGGGGCGGGGGATCACGAGGTCAGATCGCGCTTTTCGCCGCTCCGACCAGCGCGTGATGCAGACTGCCGGCAGAGGAGCGCGGGCCGATGACGCTGAAATGGTGCGCGGACCGGCAGATGAGAAAGCAGCCGAGGTGTTCTATGCGGGTCCGCGTCACGCTGCCTGCGTCCATGGTGCGCGTATCGGCGTTGCACAGCAATTCCAGCACGTTGTGGCAGTTCCGGCCCTCGAGGTCGAAGCGGACCCAGCCGTCGGTCTGTTCGGTGACCGATCCGGCGTCGCCCACCGCCGCCTTGACCTGCGCGGCAAGGTCTTCGTGGCTGTCGTGAGGGGCCTCGATCATCCACTGCTCGGGCCCGGTCCAGAAGGCATAGAATGGGTCCGAGACGGCGCAGGTCCCGGCCTCGGGCAGCGCGGCGCCGAGCAGGTCTTGCGCCGCCTTCGCCACATCGTCTTCGCGTCCCATTCGAGCCGCCAGCGAGGCCAGCGCCCAGTCGGGGCATTCCGAGATGCGCAGCAGGTCGAAGGTGTCGACCTGTGCGGTGGTGCCGCCAAGCGCGGTTAAAGCGATCAAGTCATGCACGGAGACGTTCCCCCTCTGGGTCGACGAAATGGGCCGAGACCACCTCGACCTCGACCTCCGAATTGGTCAGCGGGCTGACCAGGCGCAGGGTCTCAGCCATGCGTTCGGAGCCTGATTTCAGATAGCCGATGCCAATGTAGCTGTTCAGGATCGGCGAATAGCAGGCCGAAGTGACGTAGCCCTGATCATGCTTCGCATCGACGGGGCCGGTGGCGTTCATCAGGTGGCCGCCGGAGGTGACCTTGTCCTCAGCGGTCTTCGGCAGGAAGCCCACCAGCTTCAGCGCATCCTCGGGGTTCAGCCCGTCACGCTCGGACAGGGGCGAGCCGATCGCATCCTTCTTCTTCGACACCATGCGCCCCATGCCGAGGTTGAGTGCCGTGGTGGTGCCGTTCAGCTCATTGCCCGCCGCGTGGCCCTTTTCAATCCGCATGACGCCCAGGGCCTCTGTGCCGTAGGGCACCACGTCGAAGTCCTTGCCCGCCTCCATCAGCTTGCGCATCAGCGCGTCGCCATAGCGGGTCGGCACTGCGATCTCGAACGCCAGTTCGCCGGAGAACGAGATCCGGAACAGCCGCGCCCTGAGACCGCCGCATACTGTGATCTCGCCGCAAGCCATGAAGGGGAAGCCCTCGTTGGAGATGTCGAACTCCGTGTCGACGATCTTCTGCAACAGCTTGCGGGAATTGGGGCCCGCGACGGCGTATTGCGCCCAGGCCTCGGTGGTCGAGATCAGCTGCACGTCCATGTCGGGGAACAGGCACTGGCGTACGAATTCCATGTGGCGATAGACGTTCACGGCATTCGCGGTGGTGGTCGTCATCACGAAGTGATCCTCGGCCAGCCGCGCGGTGGTGCCGTCGTCCATGGCGATGCCGTCCTCGCGCAGCATCAGGCCATAGCGTGTCTTGCCGACGGGCAGCTTGGCGAAGGCATTGGCATAGACCTTGTTGAGGAACTCGGCCGCGTCGGTGCCCTGCACGTCGATCTTGCCCAGCGTGGTCACGTCGCAGACGCCGACCGATCCGCGCACCGCGCGCACCTCGCGGTCGACGCTTTCGCGCCAATGGGTCTCGCCGGGTTGCGGGAACCACTGGGCGCGCAGCCAGTTGCCGGTCTCGACGAAGACGGCGCCCTGTTCCTTGGCCCACTTGTGGCTGGGGGTTTCGCGTACCGGGTGGAAATGCTGTCCGCGCGACCGGCCGCCCAGCGTGCCCATGGCGACCGGCGTATAGGGCGGACGGAAGATGGTGGTGCCGACGCCGGGGATCGATTTACCGGCCAGTTCGGCCATGATGGCAAGGCCACCCATGTTCGAGGTCTTGCCCTGATCGGTGGCCATGCCCAGCGTGGTGTAGCGCTTGAGGTGTTCGACCGAGCGGAAGTTCTCTTGGTGCGCCAGTTTGACGTCCTTGACGGTGACGTCGTTCTGCTGATCCAGCCAGGCGCGGCCCTTGCCTTCGGCGACGTACCAGAAGGGTTTCAGCTTGACGGGGGCATCCTCGGCGCGGGGTAGGGGGGCCTTGTCGGCCTTGATGTCCAACTCCTCCAGCGCGGCTACGGCGCCGTTAGCCCCCGATTCCAATGCGGCATGGGTCGAGAAGGCACCATTGGCTGCCCCGACAACGCTCTGGCCCTGCGGAAGCGTGCCACCGGGGACGAAGGCTGCGATGTCCTCGTTCCACACGGGACGGCCGCGCTGGTGGCAGGTCAGGTGTACGTTGGGGTTCCAGCCGCCCGAGACGCCAAGCGCGCCGCATTCGATGGTGCGCTCGGACCCGTCGGCCTGACGCAGCTTGACGAAGCTGAGGCCAAGCCGCCCGTCGGTGTCGATGACCTGTGCGCCGGCCAGCAGTTCGCAACCGGCGATCCGGGGCGCGTCGGGGCGCACGTCAATAACGGCGGCGACCTTGACGCCCTTGGCCATCAGGTCCACGGCGGTGCGGTGACCATCGTCGTTGTTGGTGAAGACCGCAACCTTCTGCGCCGGCGTCGCCGCCCAGCGGTTGGCATAGGCCCGCATGGCACCGGCCAGCATGATGCCGGGGCGGTCGTTGTTTTCGAAAGCGATAGGGCGCTCGATGGCTCCGGCACAAAGCAGCGTGCGCTTGGTGTAGATACGCCAGAGGATCTGCCGGGGTTTGCCGGCGGCAGGGGTAAGCAAGTGGTCCGAAACCCGCTCGACCGCGCCATAGATGCCATGATCGAAGCCGCCGATCACGGTGGTGCGCGGCATGCAGCGGACATTGTCCATGCTGCGCAATTCGGCCACGGCAGAGGCGGCCCAATCGGAACCGGAGCTGTCGTCGATGGCGAAAGTCTCGGCGTTGAGCCTGCCGCCAAAGGCGAAATCCTCATCCGCGAGAATGACCCGCGCACCGGAGCGGCCGGCGGTCAATGCGGCGGACAACCCTGCCGGACCGGCGCCCACGATCAGCAGATCGCAGTGCAGGAAGCCCTTGTCGTACTGGTCCGGGTCTTCCTGAAGCGACAGCGATCCCAGACCGGCGGCTTTGCGGATGGCCGGCTCATAGAGCTTTTCCCAGAAAGCTTTCGGCCACATGAAGGTCTTGTAATAGAAGCCGGCAGTCAGGAAGTTCGAGAACCGGTCGTTGATCGCCATCGCGTCGTGTTTGAGCGAGGGCCAGCGGTTCTGGCTGTTGGCCTCTAGCCCCTGGAACAATTCGGCGGTGGTGGCGCGGGTGTTGGGCTCCTGCCGGGCGCCGGTGCGCAGTTCAACCAGCGCATTGGGCTCTTCGCTGCCTGCAGTCAGCACGCCGCGCGGGCGGTGATACTTGAACGATCGGCCCATCAAGCGGACGCCATTGGCCAGCAAGGCCGACGCCAGCGTATCGCCCGGATGACCCTTGAACGTCTTGCCGTCGAATTTGAACGACAGCGTGCGGGAGGTGTCGATCTGCCCGCCGGACAGCCTGTTTGTCTGGGTCATTTGCTGCGTCCCCGGCTGCGGGCCACGTCGCGGGCCATTTCGACCTTGGTGATTTCATGGGTCACGGTATTGCGCGTCACCACCAGCCAGCTGCGGTCGCCCGTTTCGTGGAACCACAACTCGCGATGCTCACCCGCGGGGTTGTCGCGCAGGTAGAGGTAGTCGTGGAACTGATCCACGGCGTCTTCGGCTTGCCAATCGGGTCGGTCGATCAGGGCGGCATCGCCGAGATAGGTGAACTCCTGCGCGTCGCGCGGACCGAGGAGGGGGTGGTCAATGATCATGTCTCAGCTCCTCAGTGCAGATTGGGCTGCGCGCCCATGCCTTTTTCGTCAATCATCAGCCCGCGGCGGAATCGGTCGAAACGATAGGCAGTAGCGGTTTCGTGCGGCGTGTCGGTGGCCAATAGATGCGCGTAGCACATGCCCGAGGCCGGGGTGGCCTTGAAACCGCCGTAGCACCAGCCGCCGTTGAAATAGAGGCCGTCGATATGGGTCCGGTCGATGATCGGCGAGCCGTCCATCGACATGTCCATGATGCCGCCCCACATTCGCAGCAGGCGCGCGCGCCCCAGTGCCGGGATCAGCGCCATGCCGCTTTCGCAGACATCTTCGACGACCGGCAGGTTGCCGCGCTGGGCATAGGAATTGTAGCCATCCAGATCGCCACCGAACACCAGCCCGCCCTTGTCGGACTGGCTGCAATAGAAGTGGCCGGCGCCGAAGGTGATGACCCCCGGCAGCACCGGCTTCAGCCCCTCGGAGACGAAGGCCTGCAAGACATGGCTCTCGATCGGCAGGCGCATGTCGGCCAGCGCCATGACGCGGCTGGACGAGCCGGCAACGCAGGAGGCCACCTTGCCGGCACCGATGAAGCCGCGCGAGGTCTCGACACCCTTGCAAACGCCGTTCTCGATGCGGAAGCCGGTGACCTCGCAATTCTGGATGATGTCGACGCCGTGGCTGTCGGCGCCGCGCGCATAGCCCCAGGCCACCGCGTCGTGACGCACCGTGCCGCCGCGATGCTGGGCCAGCCCGCCCTTGATCGGGAAACGCGCGTTGTTGAAGTCGAGGAAGGGATAGAGTTCGCGGATCTGCTCGACGCTCATCAATTCCGCATCGGCGCCGTTCAGGATCATGGCGTTGCCGCGCCGGACGAAGGCGTCGCGCTGCGGATCGGAGTGAATCAGGTTGAGGATGCCGCGTTGGCTGACCATCGCGTTGTAGTTTAGCTCCTGCTCCAGCCCCTCCCAGAGCTTCAGTGAGAACTCATAGAACGGCTCGTTGCCATCCAGCAGGTAGTTGGAGCGGATGATAGTGGTGTTGCGGCCGACGTTGCCGCCACCGATCCAGCCCTTTTCCAGCACCGCAATGCGCTTCTTGCCGAAATGCTTGGCCAGGTAATAGGCCGTCGCCAGCCCGTGCCCGCCGCCGCCGATGATGACATAGTCATAGCTTTTCTGCGGTTCGGGATCGCGCCACGCAGGGCCCCAGCCCTTGTGGCCCGTCAGGGCTTCCTTGATGACTCGCAGACCTGAGTACTTCATCGCGACCTCGCTCATTTGCGACACCAAGATGTACCTGTTCGCAGGTCTGCACGAGATCGGGATCGGACGGGTGCCTGTTCAAACCCGACATCGCACTCAGACGTAGCGGGTCCGTTCGGCGCTGAACCCCAGCAACAATTCCTCGACCACGCGGCATTCGTCGAAGGGTTTCTTGCGTTCCGATTTCAGCAGGTAATAGCCGTGATCGGTGCGCACCTTCGCGGGCCCGAGGGGCCGCACCAGTTTTTCCTGGGAAAGAAGCGGATCGACAAGATGACCCCAGCCAAGCGCGATCCCGAGCCCATCCACCGCGGCTTGGATCGACAGCGGATAAGTGTTGAAAATCGACCCCTGACGAAGGTCGGTGACGCCGATGCCGGCGCTGTCGAGCCAAGTGCGCCAGTTCATCCATTCCCGGTGGCTGGATGACACTTCGATCAAGTCGAGCGTATGGATCTGTGCCGGATCCGCCGCCGCCGGGTTCGCTCTCAGATAGTCGGGCGAGCAGACCGGGAACACTGTCTCTCCAAAAAGCATCTGCGCCGCGAATCCGGGCCAGTTGCCATCGCCGCGCAATATCGCCAGATCGACCGTGTCCGACAGGCATTCATTGTCGTCGTCAGACGACACGAGCATGATTTTCAAGTGCTTGTTGTGGCGATTGAACTTCTGCAGCCGGGGCATCAACCACAACGCCGCGACCGAGTTGGTGGCGGCCAGCGTCACCGGACGGTCCTGATGGTCCGCGACGGTCTTCTGCGAAGCCTCGCGCAACATGCTCAACGCCGGCTTGATCCGCGCCAGAAAAAGTGTGCCTTGCGGCGTGATGCTGATGGACCGGTGGCCACGCAAAAAGAAGGGCACACCATAGTGCAGCTCGAGCAGTCGGACCTTGCGGCTGATCGCAGTCTCGCTGATGTTGAGCTTCTTGGACGCGGCAACGAAGCTCTCCGCCTCGGCGGTTGCTTCGAAAGCCAACAGGTAATCTAGCGGGGGCAGGGATACGGATGTCTCTTTCATCGGTCCTTGGTCGTATCGGCAAATTTCTCGCGAACATTGTCGCAACCTGCGTTGCGTTGCCAGCAATTTCTAGAGGCTAAGCGCATAATAAATCTATGCAGAGAATTCAGCTTTATTCGGCAAGATGCCTGCGCAAGCCGGGCAAGAACGACTCGGCGGCAGCCATAAATTACCGACGGAGAGGTCATGAAACTTACATTTGCACTGCCTGTAGCAGCCCTGGTCACAGCATCGGCCGGCGCGGCGTTTGCCGAAGACAGCGATGAACCGATCGTTATCCCCATCCACAACTGGTCTTCGCAGATCGTGATGAGCCACGTGGTCGGCCAGATCTTCGAAAGCATGGGCAACAATGTCGAATTCGTCACCACCGACAGCCAGGCGGTCTACGAATCGGTCCGTCTCGGCGACGTGACGCTTGAGATGGAAGTCTGGGAAGGCGCCTTCGGAGCTTCCTTTGACGCCGCGGTCGAAAAGGGCGGCATCCATGCCGCAGGCGAGCACAACGCCGTGACGCGCGAAGATTGGTGGTATCCGGCCTGGACCAAGGAAGCCTGTCCCGGTCTGCCTGACTGGCAGGCGCTGAACAAGTGCTCGGCGGTCTTCGCCACGCCCGAAACCGGCGACAAGGGTCGTTTCCTGGGCGGTCCGGTGGACTGGCTGAAGCACGATCAGGAACGCGTCGATGCGTTGGAAATGGACTTCGTCGTCGTCAACGCCGGCTCTGCCGCAGCGCTCTGGGCCGAGATCGGCGCCGCCGAGAAGGACAAGAAGCCGGTTGTGGTGTTCAACTGGACGCCCAACTTTGCCGAAGCTGTCTGGCCGGGCGAATTTGTCGAGTTCCCGGAATGGGAAGCCGGTTGCGACAGCGACCCGTCAGTCGGCCCCAACCCCGACGCCACCTATGACTGCGGCAACCCCGCCAATGGCTATCTGAAAATCGCCGCCTGGGACGGTATGAAGGACAAGTGGCCGGCAGCCTACGAGACGCTGACCCAGATTTCCTTTACCAACCCCCAGATCGCGGAAATGGCCAAGCTGGTCGATATCGACGAGCTTGAGCCGGAAGACGCGGCGGCCGAATGGCTCGACGCCAATCCCGACGTTTGGCAGGGCTGGACTGGCGGCTAAGCCGGCCCTCCTCCATCCTTGAACTGAATTGGACCCGGCGGCCTAAGTCCGGCGGGTCCCCGCTACCGGAGTGCCAAAATGACGTCGCCAGAAACCGTGATCTCGTGCCGAAGTGCCTGGAAACTCTTTGGGCCGAGTCCTGAAAAGTACCTTGCCAGCATGCCTAAGGGACACAGCTTCGACCAGATCCGGCGTGATGGTTATATCGCCGGGGTCCGCGACGTGACGGTCGACATCCACCGCGGCGAGATGCTGGTGATCATGGGCCTGTCTGGGTCCGGCAAGTCGACGCTGGTGCGCTGTTTCTCGCGTCTGCATGAAATCACCGGCGGCACCATCGAAGTCGACGGCGAGGATATCGGTGCGCTGAACGAAAAGGACCTAATCGATCTGCGCCGCAACAAGATGGGCATGGTGTTCCAGTCCTTCGGCCTGCTGCCCCACCGTACGGTGCTGGAAAACGTGGCCTTTCCGCTGGAGATGCGCGGACAGGACAAGCACGACCGCCGCGAACGGGCACTTGAAGTCATTAAGCTGGTGGGATTGGAAGGCCGCGAGGAATATTTCCCGCGCGAGCTTTCCGGCGGCCAGCAGCAACGTGTGGGCATCGCGCGCAGCCTCGCGATCGAACCCGATATCTGGTTCCTGGACGAGCCGTTTTCGGCGCTCGACCCGCTGATCCGTCGCGAGATGCAGGACGAGTTCCTGCGGCTGCAGGAGATGCTGGGGAAGACCATCGTCTTCATCACCCACGATTTCGACGAGGCCCTGCGGCTGGCCGACCGGATCGCCATCATGAAGGACGGCGCGGTCGAGCAATGCGACACCCCCGACCAGATCGTGCTGAATCCGGCCACGCCCTATGTCGCCAAGTTCACCGAAGAAATCGAAAAGGCCCGCGTGGTTCACGCCGGTGTTCTGGCGCAGCCGGTCAACGGCCACGCGCCCGAAGGCGCGCCGATCCGCGCCGGAGACACAATTCTGCAGTTGGCCCGCCAACTGGTGCACGACAGCCGCGATGAGCTGCCGGTGGCCGGCAGCGACGGCGAGCTGGTGGGCGTGATGAACCGGCAGAAGGCGCTTGACGTCCTGCTGGGGGCGCAGTGATGACGGCTGTTGAAGCGGATATCGACCTGATGCGCACCCGGCAGACCAAACTGCGGGTGGCGCAGGTCCTGCTGGTGGCCGCCGCTGTGCTGGCCTTCGCGCGTCCCATCCTGCCCGATTTCCTGATCAGAGTGCCGGAATGGGCGGTGCTGCCATATGACGTCTGGCTTCAGGTGCTGTTCGATTTCGTCAAGGACGACCTCGGGCTGATCTACATCACGCGCGGCATTTCAGCCGGGCTGGAATACCTTCTCGATGCCACCGCCAACTTGCTATACGGTAAGCGCCGCTGGCCGAATTTCGAGCCCATCCCCTGGACCGCCATTGCCGGCGTCGCAGCCGTGACCGGCTATTGGTTGGGCGGCTGGAAGCTGGCCACGTTGGCCGGGGGCACCTTCGTCTGGGTGGCGCTGATCGGTCAGTGGAAGCTGGCGATGCAGACCATGTCGGTGATTGTCGTCGCCGCGCCCGTGGCCTTTCTGCTGGGGCTGGTGCTGGGTATCCTCGCCTGGAAGTTCCCGCGCTTCGAGCGTTTCCTGATGCCCGTTCTGAGCATCCTACAGACGCTGCCCTTCTTCACCTACCTGCTGCCCGCAGTGATCTTCTTCAAGGTCGGGCCCACCGCAGGCGCGGTCGCCACCATCATCTATGCCATTCCGCCGATGGTGCTGATGACCGCGCTCGGCCTCAAGAAGGTCTCGCCCGAGGTGGTCGAGGCCGGGCAGATGGCGGGCTCGACCCGGTGGCAGATGCTGCGTCATGTCTACCTGCCCGCGGCCCGGACCGAGATACTCGTGGGCGTGAACCAGGTCATCATGCTCTGCCTTGCCATGGTCGTTCTGACCGCCTTTATCGGCATGCCGGGGTTGGGCGCCAAGCTGCTGTCGCTGATGAATTCGCTCAAGCTGGGTCGCAGCTTCGAAATCGGTATCACTATTGTGCTGATCGCGGTGACACTCGATCGGCTGTCCAAGGCCTGGGTGGTAAAGCAGCCCGAGCATTTCGAGCGTGGCGCATCGTGGTTCGCCCGCCACAAGTACCTTGTCACCGGGATCGCTGTCTTCATCGGCTTCCTGATCATTGCTCAGTTCGTGCAGGTCGCCGATCACATCACCCGCAAGCAGGACTTGTCGATGGGCAAGGAGATCGACACGGTCATCCGCGCCGTGCTGGCCAACGACACCGTCAGCGCCATCACCGACTGGCTGCGCTGGTTCCTGATCACTTGGGTGCTGATCCCCTTCCGCGACGGGCTGCTGTGGCTGCCGACGCCTGCCGTGCTGCTGGCCGTCGCCGCTGCAGGCTATGCCGTCGGCGGGCGCAAATCGGCGCTGCTGGCCGCAACCTTCTTCGGCATCATCGCCCTGACCGGGTGGTGGGACCGTTCGATCATCACGCTTTACGCCGTGCTCTCGGCGGTGGTGCTGGCGGTGCTGATCGGCATCCCGCTGGGCATCGCCGCGGCACGCAACCCGAAATGGGCCGAGCCGATCCTGCTGGCCTGCGACACCATGCAGACCTTCCCCAGCTTCATCTACCTGATCCCGGCGATCATGCTGTTCTCGGTCAACGACGTTGCGGTGGTCTTCGCCATCCTGATCTTCGCCACCGTGCCGCTCACGCGCTACACCATCGAGGGCATGCGCGCGGTGCCGCCCGAGCTGATCGAGGCCGCTGACATGGCCGGAGCGACCCGGCACCAGAAGCTGATGAACGTGCAATTGCCACTGGCGCTGCCGACCATGGCTGTGGGCTTCAACCAAGCCATCATGTTCGCCTTCTTCATGGTGATCATCGCCGCCTTTATCGGCACGCAGGACCTGGGCCAGGAGCTGCAGAAGACGCTGGCTGGCAATGACCTGGGCAAGAACTTCGTGCTGGGCATGTGCGTCGCGCTGATGGCGCTGACCTTCGATCACATCATCATGCGCTGGTCCAACGACCGCCGCAAAGCGCTGGGACTGGGTTGAGCCATGGGTGCGATCTCCCAGTTTCGCAAGGTCTCGCGCGTCAGGAGCGCAGCCTATGAGCCGATGACCATCGACAATCGCGTCTGCGACGACGTCTGGTGGCACAACATCTCTTTCGACGAGGAAACCGGGCGCGGCAGCTACCTGATGCTCTTCGCGCCCGGCGGCAGCAGCTGGCCGCACGAGCACCTTGGGATGGAAGAGTTCTTCGTGCTCGAAGGCGAGTTGGTGGACAACGACGGCCACGTCTACGCGGCGGGCGATTTCGTCAGCCTTGATGCCGGGTCGCGGCATTTCTCGACATCGCCTTCGGGCTGCAAGCTGATCGTCACCCATCACGGGCTGACGCGGACCCTGACAGACAACGAGTGGACGGCAGAGACATGAATATCCATCCGGTATTTCCCACCCCGTACGAGCGGGCAGGGGTCATCACCCCCGGCCTGCCGATCCTGCCCCACGGGGTCGAACGTCACCCGATCCCCGGCGGCGGTAGCCGTGCGGTGCCGATCCACAAGGGCGACCAGATCACCGTGCAGGACCGCGAGGGTCTGCAACCGGTCGAATTGGTTTTTTTCGCGCCCGACGGCACGTCCGACGCCGGCATGATCGGGGCGCAGGGGGGACGCGATCCGCAAGGATTGAAGGCAGCCCTGTCGGGCGATCCTTCGGGGGCGCGGGTGCTGAAGGCGCTGGACAAGGCGGGCTTCGACATTGGCCGCGCCGATGGTGCCATCGTCTTCCCTGACGGCTCTCACCCCGGTGACTATGTCAGCTTCGTCGCCTCCTGCGACGGTCTGCTGATCGTCTGCGCCGCAGGCGGTGCGATGGAACCGCATGAACAGTGGGCGCCGACGGAAGTGGTGCTCTATATCCGCCGCGCCAATCCCGGCAAGGCCAAGGACGGCATGGCGCCGCCCGACCCGCTGGCGGATCCGCTGGCCGACATGAACGTGCAGCCGGGTCAGGCGCGTCCCTACGAGGTCAAGAAGGGCCAGTACATCCAGATCCTCGACGTACAGGGCCGCGAATGTTCGGATTTTCAGGCATTTTCCATGCGCGCCCTCGACAAGGGGCTGGAGCGCGAGATCGACCCCACGACCACCCGCTCGCTGATGGGTTCGCTCTACCCGGCGCCGGGATTGTTCTCGAAGTACTTCTCGATGGATCAGGAGCCTCTGGTCGAGATCGTGCAGGACACGGTCGGCCGCCATGACACCTTCGGGCTGGCCTGCACGGCACGCTACTACGAGGATCTCGGCTACCCCGGCCACGTCAATTGCTCGGACAACATCAACCGCGAGCTGGGCGCCTTCAACATCCGCCCACGCGGTGGCTGGCCGGCGATCAACTTCTTCTTCAACACGCTGCTCGATGACACTAACGCCATCGGCATGGACGATCCCTATTCGCGACCCGGCGATTACGTGATGCTGCGCGCGCTGACCGATCTGGTCTGCGTCTCCACCGCGTGCCCCTGCGATGTGGATCCGGCCAA
This sequence comes from Litorisediminivivens sp. KMU-197, assembly GCF_056858395.1. Lineage (NCBI taxonomy): Bacteria > Pseudomonadati > Pseudomonadota > Alphaproteobacteria > Rhodobacterales > Paracoccaceae > Litorisediminivivens > Litorisediminivivens sp. KMU-197. The sequence continues at coordinate 580,369 of NZ_JBXEQG010000002.1, forward strand.
TGGCTGGAACCCTTCCGACATCCAGGTCCGGGTGTACGGCGAAAACGAAGACTTCAAGCGCTCGATAGGCTGGCGCAAGACCCCGGAGGCTGATGTGGAACACACCAAAAAGACCGGATTTCACGAGTGTTTCGCACGCCACACGCGCGATTTTACCGAATATGCAGGCTATTGGCTGCCCAATGAGATGACAAACCACGGCGCCGTGGCCGAATACTGGGCGGCGCGCGAGAAAGCGGTGATCATGGACCTGTCGCCCCTGCGCAAGTACGAGGTCACGGGGCCGGACGCCGAAGAGCTGATGCAGCTTTGTGTGACCCGCAACATGAAGAAGCTGGCCGTCGGCGGCATCGTCTATACCGCGATGTGCTACGAGCACGGCGGCATGATCGACGACGGCACCGTCTATCGGCTGGGCGAAACCAACTTCCGCTGGATTGGCGGCAACGACCAATCCGGCCTCTGGCTGCGCAAGCAGGCGCAGGAGCGCGGGCTGAACGCCTGGGTGCGGTCATCGACGGATCATCATTGCAATGTCGCCATCCAGGGCCCGCTGTCGCGTGACATCCTGAAACAGGTGATCTGGACCCCGCCGCAACAGGCGACGGTCGAGGAACTGCCGTGGTTCCGCCTGTCGATCGCCCGGATCGGCGATTTCCACGGGCCCTCGGTGATTGTCAGCCGCACCGGTTATTCGGGCGAACTGGGCTATGAGGTGTTCTGCCATCCCAAGGACGCCGAAGCGGTCTTCGACGCGATCTCGAAGGTCGGCGAACCGATGGGGATGATCCCGCTGGGCCTTGCCGCGCTGGACATGCTCAGGATCGAGGCAGGGCTGATCTTTGCCGGGTCGGAGTTCGATGACCAGACCGACCCGATGGAGGCCGGCATCGGCTTTGCGGTACCGCTGAAGTCCAAGGAGGACGATTTCATCGGTCGCGCCGCGCTGGAACAACGCAAGGCCAACCCGCAGAAGAAGCTGGTGGGGCTCGACCTGGAGGGAGGGATCGTGCCAACGCCGGGCGACTGCGTCCACGTCGGCAAACCGCAGATCGGCGTCGTGACCTCGGCGATGAAGTCGCCGATCCTCGGCAAGGTGATCGCGCTGGCCCGCGTGGACGTGACCCATTCCGAGATCGGCACCGAGGTCGAGATCGGGCGTCTCGACGGCGATCAGAAGCGGCTGAAGGCCAAGGTCGTCCGATTCCCACATTTCGATCCCACCAAGGAACGCGTGAAAGGCAACTACGAGGTTTCGAGCGCGCTCCAGAACGCCTGAGCCGCCGGGCTCAGGTGCCGGGTCTCATCCCGTATCTTGCGAAGCTGCCGCCGGGTCGGAGGATCCGACGGCAGCAGAAACGCCACTTCGTCTGGCTGGTAATGCACCGCGCTGCGCGGCAGGACGGTTGCGCCCAGACCCGCCCGGACGAAGGACAGCAGCGCCGTGGTGTTGTGCGCCTCAAGGGTGCATCCCGCCATGAGCGGCGCGATCACCGGGTGATCCACCAACTGGCACAGCGGGTTGGAGATGAAGGTTTCACGTTCCAGCAGCGCCCATGACGTGGCTTCACCTGCGGCGGCGGCCGCGATCATCCCGTCCGCGCGGCAAACGATGCCGAGATCGTCCTCGTAGATCACCCGGCCTTCGGTCGTGCCGTCCTCTGCCGCGGACAGGATGCCGATATCGGCCGCGTCCAGCCGCACCCTCCGCCACACCGTCGCACTGTCCACGTCGCTGATTTCCAACCGCACGTCTGGGCGTTGGCGGCGAAAGGCCGCGATCACCCGGGGCAGCAGCGTCACTGTCGCCGAGGGCACCACCGCCACCCGCACCGTGCCGGCCGTCGACACTGCGTGCCGCCCGATGGCGTCGACGCTGCGGGTGAAGGCATCAGTAGCGCGGTTGCTTTCCTCCAACACCAGTTGGCCCAGCGGCGTGAGCCGGTTCTTGCGGTCGGTCTCAAACAGCGGCGCGCCGATGTGATCCTCGAGCTGCGCCAGCGTCATCGACACCGCTGATGGGGTTCGGGACAGCCGCCGCGCCGCCGCGCCGAGCGATCCCTGTTCGGCCACGATACGAAACGTTCGGAGCATCTCCAGCTTGATTGCCATTTCAGATTTCCTGAAATTACGTTCAGAACTTCCAGATTGCCTGAAATGGGCTCGCGCGTCTACAACCCGTGTCAAGCAAAGACGAGGATGAGCCATGCAAACCGGACTTTACATCGACGGCAAATGGGAAACCGGCGCCAGCGAGATTGAAAATCGCAACCCGTCGGACGTGTCGGACCTGATCGGCTCTTACGCGCAGGCCAGCGCCGCGCAGCTCGACGCCGCCCTCGACGCCGCGAAGCGTGCGCAACCGGCGTGGTGGGCCGCAGGCATCCAGAAGCGGCACGATGTGCTGATGGCCATCGGGACCGAGCTGATGGCTCGGGCCGAGGAAATCGGCCGTCTCATTGCCCGCGAAGAGGGCAAGCCCGCAGCCGAGGGCAAGGGCGAGGTCTACCGCGCCGGCCAATTCTTCACCTATTATGCCGGCGAATGCCTGCGCAACCAAGGCGATCTGGCCGAAAGTGTTCGCCCCGGTGTCGAGATCGACGTGCGTCGTGAACCCATTGGCGTCGTTGCCATCATCTCGCCCTGGAACTTCCCTGTGGCGACGCCGGCATGGAAGATCGCGCCCGCGCTGGCCTTCGGCAACGCCGTGGTGTGGAAGCCCGCCAACGTCACCCCCGCAAGCGCCGTGGCGCTGACCGAGATCATCGCCAAACAAGACATCCCCGCCGGTCTGTTCAACCTGGTTGCAGGCCCGGGCCGTGACGTGGGTCAGCGGCTGGTGGAAAGCCGCGACGTGGCGGCCATTAGCTTTACCGGCTCGGTGCCGGTGGGGCAGGGCATCGCGGCCTCCGCGATCAAGAACATGACCAAGGTACAGATGGAAATGGGGTCGAAGAACCCGATGGTCATCATGGACGATGCCGATCTCGATCTTGCCGTCGCACATGCTGCCGGGGCGGCCTTCGGTGCCACCGGGCAGAAATGCACTGCCGCCTCGCGCCTGATCGTGCACGAAGCGATCCACGACGCATTCGTCGAGAAACTGGTCAAGGCGGCCGAGGCTTTCAAGGTCGGCCACGCGCTGGAAGACGGCACGCAACTGGGCCCGGTGGTCAGCGAGAGCCAGCTGAAACAGAACCTTGACTACGTGCAGGTCGGCAAGGATTGCGGCGCGGAGCTGCTGACCGGCGGCGACCGGCTGGAGCGTCCGACGGAAGGCTACTACATGGCGCCCGCGGTGTTTGCGAACACAACCAACGACATGCGCATCAACCGTGAGGAAATGTTCGCGCCGATCACCTGCGTGATGAAGGCGGGCAGCTACGGCGAGGCGCTCTCCATCGCCAATGACAGCGACTTCGGCCTGACCGCCGGGATCATGACCCGCAGCCTCGCCCGCGCCAGCCACTTCCGCGCCCACATGCGCGCGGGTTGCGTCATGGTGAACCTGCCCACCGCCGGCACCGATTACCACGTGCCGTTCGGCGGCCGCGGCGCTTCGTCCTACGGCCCGCGCGAGCAGGGCACCTATGCCGCGGAATTCTACACCACCGTGAAGACCGCCTATGTCGCGGCGGGCGAACCGTCATGAGCGTGCTGATCGACGGCCTGCAATACGCCAACTGGTCGGAAAAGGTGTTCCGCCAGATGCGCGCGGGCGGGGTGGACGCGGTGCATGTCACCATCACCTACCACGAGACCTTCCGCGAGACGGTGTTGCAGATCGAGCGTTGGAACCGGTGGTTCGAGCAATACCCCGACCTGATCTTCCAGGGCCGTACCGCTGCCGATGTGCAGCGCGCGAAAGACACCGGGCGCACAGCGATCTTCTTCGGTTCGCAGAACCCGTCGTGCATGGAAGACGACATCGGCCTGGTCGAGATCCTGCACACGCTGGGCCTGCGCTTCATGCAGTTGACCTACAACAACCAGTCGCTGCTGGCGACCGGCTGCTACGAGGCCGAAGACACCGGCCTTACCCGCATGGGCCGCGAGGTGGTGACCGAGATGAACCGCGTCGGGCTGGTGGTCGACATGAGCCATTCCGGCGAGCGTTCGACGCTGGAGGCGATCGAGCATTCGTCGCGCCCTATCGCCATCACCCACGCCAATCGGGCAAGCTGGCACAAGGCCCTGCGCAACAAGTCTGACGATGTTCTGCGCGCGTTGGGCGAAAGCGGCGGGATGCTGGGCTTCTCGGTCTATCCGCATCACCTTGAAAACGGCAGTGCCTGCACGCTGCAAAGCTTCTGCGACATGATCGCCCGTACGGCCGACCTGATGGGCATCCAGCGCATCGGCATCGGCACCGATCTTTGCCAGGATCAGCCCGACAGCATCGTCGAATGGATGCGCGTCGGACGCTGGACCAAGCGGATCGACTATGGCGAGGGCAATGCCGCGGCGCCGGGCTTTCCCGAGATGCCCGGCTGGTTCGCCGACAACCGCGATTTCGGCAACATCCGCGACGGGCTGCGCGCCACCGGGATGAGCGGACAGGATGTAGACGCAGTGATGGGAGACAACTGGCTGCGGTTCTTCGAAACGAGCTTCGGCGCGGTGCGCGCAGAGGACGACACCACCGCCCGCGCGGCGGGATAAAACCCCCCGCTGGGAGGCGGGGTTCTGTCTGGGAGGACACTAAATGAGCGACACTACGGCAACCGGCGGGGCCTCCGCCGGGCTGGGAGGGGTGCACAAGCCACTCTTCGCCATCACTGGGGGCTTTATCGCGCTGTTCTGCGCGCTTGCGCTTTTCGACATCGATTTGCTGTCGCGCATGGTCGATGCGGGCTTCAACTTTTCCGCGAAGTACTTCGGCTTCTATTGGCAGGTGTTGCTGTTGGCCACCTTCCTGATCGGGCTGGTGCTTTGCGTGCTGCCCGGCGCCGGAACCCGCATGGGCGGGCTGGCAAAGCCCGAGTTCACCGTGTTTCAGTGGGGGTCGATGATCATGTGCACGCTGCTGGCGGGCGGCGGTGTCTTCTGGGCTGCCGGTGAGCCTATCGCGCATTACCTTTCGCTGCCGCCGATCTTTGGCGACTTGTCGGGCGACCCGCAGGCGCAGGCCCATGCGGCGCTGGCGCAGAGCTTCCTGCACTGGGGCTTCCTCGCCTGGGCCATCCTCGGATCGCTGACCACGGTAATGCTGATGCATTACCATTACGACAAGGGCCTGCCGCTGGCGCCGCGCACGCTGCTTTATCCGCTGTTCGGCGACCGCGCGATTCATGGCCCCATCGGCCTGATCGCCGATGCTTCCTGCATCATCGCGGTGGTGGCAGGCACGGTTGGGCCGATCGGCTTTCTTGGCCTGCAGATGTCCTACGGTCTCAACGCGCTGTTCGGCATCCCCGACACGTTTGCCACGCAGACCGTCGTGATCCTCGCGCTGGCCAGCGTTTATACCGTATCGGCGATCTCGGGGCTGTCCAAGGGCATCCAGCTGCTGTCCAAGGTCAACGTGATCCTGGCCTTCATCCTGCTGGCCTTCATGCTGGTCGCGGGTCCGACCTTCTTCATCTTCGATGGCTTTGCCGGCGGCATGGGCGTTTACCTGTCGAACTTTTTCGACCTTGCGATGTATCGCGGCGAGGCGGGCGTCTTCGGTGAGCCCGGCTGGCTGGGTTGGTGGACCGTGTTCTTCTGGGGCTGGTTCATGGGCTACGGGCCGCTGATGGCGATCTTCATCGCACGGGTCAGCCGGGGCCGGTCGATCCGGGGCATCATTCTGATGCTGTCGATCGTGGCGCCCATCGTGACCAACTTCTGGTTCACCATCATCGGCGGCACCGGCATCGCGCTGGAGCAGGGCACCCCCGGACTGATCTCGGGGCCGTTCGAAGGCTTCAACCTGCCGGCGGGCCTTCTGGCCACAACGCAGGCGCTGCCGCTGGGCTTCCTGCTGTCGCTGCTGTTCCTCGTTCTGACGATGATCTTTGTCGCCACCACCAGCGATTCGATGAGCTATGTTATCTCGACCTCGATGACCGACGGCGATCCTTCGACCGCGCTGCGCGCCTTCTGGGGGTTGGCGATGGGCGTCATGGCACTGATCCTGATCTCGACTGGATCGGGCGGGATCGGCAAGCTGCAAAGCTTTATCGTGGTCACTGCCGTGCCGGTGTCGCTGGTGCTGCTTCCGTCGCTTTGGGACGCGCTGCGCATCACCCTGATGCTGGGCAAGAAGACCTGAAACCGGGGCGCGGGCGTTATCGCCCGCGCCGCCACCCTGACCCCGAGGAGGATACCATGGACCGCGCGCCGCACATCTCCGCCCCCGAGGCAGCCCCGTTCCGCCGTCCGCCGGGTCAGGTCATGCGGCTTGACAGGATGGGCAGCGCGCATCCTTCCCGCCTGTCGTTCCTGCGCACCCTGCTGCGCCGCATCGAGCGCGACTGCTGGACCTTCGACCGCCCGTTGTGGGAGATCGACACCAAGGGGGTGGGCCGCGCGGTCTATCGCGCGAAGGGACCCGATCGCACCTATTGCCTTGTCGCGTTTGCCCATGATCTGCCGGACGAGATGCGGTCGGACCGGGTGATCGCCACCGCCTGGGATGCGACCTTCACCTTGTTCGACGGCGAACCAACCGAGGCCGACCTTGACCGCCTGCAAGCCAACGTGCCGCTGCAGGAGGCTGGCCGGGTGTCTCCCAGCGAACTGTCGCTGAGCCGGGCCAACCGTTCCGTGCGGCTGTTTGCCCACACCATCGCGCGTCTGGCCGAAGGCCGGCAACCCGACATCGCGGAGGTCGAATCCGTTGGCTATTTGATGCGCACAACCGCCGTCTACGGCTCGGGCAAGTTCGGCGCTGCTGATCGCGCGACAATCGCCGACCGCGCCGAATTCAGCGCCCCGTTTCAGGCCGAAATGCTCTCGGTCTGGCTGACTCGGCAGTTTACCGTCGACATCACCGAACACCTTGCCGCCGTCCGGGGCGGCGCGGCCTCCGTGCGCCTCGACCCTGCCATCCGCCGGATGCTGGGCGTGGGCAATTCCACCGGTCTCGGCATGGCGCCGTTCATCGTGCGCCACCCGGTCTTGCTGAACAACTGGATGATGGCGCGCGAAGAAGCGCTGGCCCGTGTGCGCGCGCAAACCGAGGCAACGCCGGCGGTTGTCGCCGGCTTCCGCGACGCGCTGGAGGCCGCGCAGTACAACGCCGCGCGCTGGAACACCAGTCATCCCCTGCAAGTCGAGAAGCTCGCCGCACTGCGCGCCGATCTCGACCGCGTCGCCGGCTGGTCCGACGACTGGCGCAATGAAAGGCATCCCTGGGACGCGCTCTGGCGCCGCGCCGAAGCCGAGCTTTCGCTGGAAGGTCAGGAGGCGCTGGTCTCGTTGATGGTCGAGCCGCACGGGACGCTGGTGGATGGGTTGGCAGACTACATGACCGCCGACGAAACCGCCACCTTCCGGCTCGACGGCGCCATGACGGTGGGCGAAATGACAACGATCCTCGAGCAGCATTATGATTGGGCGCTGGCGATCGATTTTGCCCAACCGGAGAATGCCGCCCGGTTCTGGTACATCTCCGAAGAGAAGCTGGAGCCGCGCATCGGAATGCGTTTCGAAGAGGACGGCGCCGCGTTGGAACAGCCGCTCTGTATCGCGCGGATGGCCAGCGAATTGCATGAAGCGCTGCAGGACCACGCAGAGGACGAAGCACTGGCGGCCTTTCTGTTGGCCAAGCCTGACCACCGTCAGATGGCCCGCCGCGCCCAGATCGTCGCCCGACATCCCTATGCCGAAGTGCGCGACAACCTGATCGCCGAGGACATGTTGCCGATCAACCTGATGCGCTGCAAGCTGGCCTTCTTCGGCGCCAGCCGCTTCGATCCGCGTTCCGACAAATGGGTGCGCATCAGCCTGTTCCAGGACATGCCCTATCCGTCCGACCTGTGCCCGGAGGGGTGGACATGACCGACCGGACCGAAGCCATGGACCCGACCCGCTCGGGCTCGCCCGTGCCGACCGGCCAAAGCGCCCGGCTGTCGCGGAACGAGATCGAACAGCTCTGTCAAAAGGCCGCGCGCGGTGCCGGGATGACCTGGGGCCTGGCCGAGGAGGCCGGGTTTGCCGCCGCTTGGCTGGCGATGCGGGGCCTCGATGGTCCGGGCGCGCTGCTGGCGCAGTTGCAGACCGCGGATGGCCGCAGCTGGGAGGACATCTGCCCGGTGATCGGCGTCGAGGCATTCAATGCCGCGTCCGACACGCAATTATGCCCGATCGCGCTTGGCTCTGCGCTGTGCGATCACGTGGCGCTGGCGGCAACACAATGCGACAGCCTGCGGGTCGGCCCGGTCACCTATCCGATCCTGCTGCTGCCCTTCATGGCCGACATGGCCCGGGTGCGACAACAGACCATCCGCATCGACTGGTCCGGCGGCACGGTCGAGGTCGGTGCAGACGGCCAGCCCGAAGGCGATACCGAGGCATTGGGCAGGGTTGCCCTGCTCGAGGCCGATCTCAGGGCCGGTCCGCCCGCGCCGCACCCGGACACCGCGTCGGCGACCCCGCCGCCGGTGCCCTCCGACATTCTCGGTGCGCTCAACGCATTCGCCATGCGCACCACCGTTCCCGCATCCGAGGCGTCGCGCGCCGGGGCAGGGGCGGGGGGCGACAACGACTGAACTACAGGAACGATCCGAAAATGACACTCACCAGACTTCACCCCGGCCCGCGTATGAGCCAGGCCGTCTGCATCGGCGAAATCGCCTTACTCGCCGGACAGGTGCCGACCGACCTGACCGGTGACATCATGTCCCAGACGCGGGAAGTTCTGGCCAAGATCGACGCAGTGATGGACGAACTGGGCGGCAGCAAGGCCGACATAGCGTCGGTCCAGGTCTGGCTCTCCGACATGGCCGACTTTTCCGGCATGAATGCGGTTTGGGACGATTGGGTCGACCCGGCAAACCCGCCGGCCCGCGCGACCGGAGGCGTCCCCCTCGCCCGCCCCGGCATGCGCGTGGAGATGATCGTCACAGCGCGGGTGGCTGCCTGATCCCCTTGCAGACCGGCCTTGGATGGGTGGAGGCCCACCAACTTCGCCCCGGAGGATCGACACTTGCGTTGCTGGGCGACAAGTGGCAGCCGGGTGTGCCGTCCTGAGCACTTGTCGAGAGTTACCGGTATAACGCACAGTTTCACGCAATGCCGGCGGCCCTACCGCACGGACGCGAGATGGGCACGGTCGTCATGGCGCGTTATCTGCGAGGATCATGACCTTGTATTGGGACGCCGGATCAGGAAGGAAGCGTACAGGACCTGACTCTGGCTTCTCGAGACGAATTGCGGCGGTCGGGGTCCGGCTTCCAATTGTTGAACAATTGTATCAGAGGGTGCAAACCTATTTAGTGATGCCCGGGGGCTGCACCATAGACTTCACTTAACTAACTGAGGTTGATGAGAAAATATTCTCCCGTTTGGATTGGACCCACTTGGTCCCTCACGCAAAATACAGCGCTGAACTCTAAGAAGGTTGCCGGCAGCGTCCTTGTCGCGCCTGCACGTCGATTTTCGACCGCATGGCTGTGGCTGAGCCGGAAACCCGTTGAGGACGGCCAGACCAGCATGCTGGCGCTGCTGGACGTGATCGAGCGGCAGAGCAAGCTCTGCAATGATCTGCAGGCCCTTTGCGACATGCTGTCGATCCTCAAACCGAGAGCGAGCGGAAAACCGGCGTTCGACGGTGCGGGCAGGGAGATCCTCTAAGGGCGACCAGAACCGAGCGGAATCAGGCCGTGGCTGGATGTAGACCCGAGACTGCTCACTTGTCCTTGCGGCTGGCATTTATATTGGGTATGTCGCACATCACCACGGCGGCGAGTTGGCGGAGTGGTTACGCAGCGGATTGCAAATCCGTGTACACCGGTTCGATTCCGGTACTCGCCTCCACCTGATCCTCTTTGACATGCTGGCGTTCGCGGACCTTCTGAGGGATGACGGTGATGCTCGGGCCTGCAGGGCAGGGGGGCGCATTGCCTAAATGACTATCGCAGAAATCGTGGCCTGAGTGCGGCGCCAAAACGATAAATCCCCGGCACCGGCACCGGCGCGGAGATCTACATCTCTTGCGAGTAGGGGCCTTCTTTTGGCCACGCCTACTTAGCGGACTATAACTTCCTTCGATCGGATTCCATTTAGCAGCCGAGCAAAGAACCAATCGTATGTCACTTGGTATTCAATGCGAGTAAGGTCGGTTTATTAAGCTTCCACAAGGCTTTGGCTTGATGAAATCCTGATGTCTGAAAGGTCTAGCCGCGGAGATCGTTCTGGTGATAGAGGAACCAGCGATAGGTTTCCGCAATGCCCTCTTCGAGCCCGATCTGCGCTCGCCACCCCATGTTGGCCAGTCGTCTCACGTCCATCAGCTTACGCATGGTGCCGTCGGGCTTCGTGGGGTCTGTGGTGATGCGTCCCTCGAAGTCGGTGATGCGCGCAACGAGGTGCGCAAGCTCAAGGATCGAGATGTCCGTCCCGGTGCCGACGTTGATATGGCTCAGCATAGGTCCGGTGTTTGCTTCATAGCTGGCCTGGTCGAGGTCCATTACGAAGAGCGCGGCTTCGGCCATGTCGTCGACATGCAGAAACTCCCGCATGGGCTTGCCCGAGCCCCAAATCACCACCTCCTCGCGGCCCTCTCGCGCAGCCTCGTGGAAACGTCGGATCAGGGCGGGGAGCACGTGAGAGTTTTCGGGGTGGAAGTTGTCGCCTGGGCCGTAAAGGTTGGTCGGCATCACCGAGCGGTAGTCGGTGCCGTGCTGGCGGTTGTAGCTCTCGCAGAGCTTGATGCCGGCGATCTTGGCGATGGCGTAGGGCTCGTTGGTGGGCTCAAGCGTGCCGGTTAGCAGCGCATTTTCCTGCATAGGCTGCGGCACGGCCTTGGGGTAAATGCAGGACGACCCGAGCTGCAACAGGCGCGTGACCCCAGCGGCGAGGGCTTGGTGGATCACGTTGCACTGGATCATCAGGTTCTCGTAGATGAAATCCGCCGGGTAGGTGTTGTTGGCGTGGATGCCACCCACCTTCGCGGCGGCGAGGATCACCGCATCCGGCCGCACCTCTGCCATAAAGTGCTGCACTGCTACCTGATCGCGCAGATCCAGTTCACTCGACGTTCGGGTAATCAGCTCCAGCGCCTCCCCGTCCGCCTTCCGCGTTTCCAGCTGTCGCAGGATCGCACTGCCTACCATCCCGCGATGGCCGGCCACATAGATGCGTTGGGTCATGCGCTTCCGCTCCCCGGCCATACTTGCTTGGTCATCCGTTCTCCAAGCTCACCGGTAGATCATAGCCATGCTCCTTAAGCAGTGCATGGCGACGGGCTACTTTCAGGTCCTCGGCGACCATGTCGGCGCACATCTCCTGCGTGGTGATCTCGGGTACCCAGCCCAGTTTCGCCTTGGCCTTGGCCGGATCGCCTAGCAGCGTCTCCACCTCCGCCGGCCGAAAATAGCGCGGATCGATGCGCAGGATCACGTCGCCTGGCTTGACCGACGGAGCCTTGTCACCATTCACCGAGGCAACGCGGGCGATCTCGTCGACGCCTTTGCCGGTGAACTCCAACTCGATGCCCAATTCGCGCGCCGACCAAGTGATGAACTCGCGCACCGAATATTGCACCCCTGTGGCAATGACAAAATCTTCCGGCGCATCCTGCTGCAGCATCATCCACTGCATGCGGACGTAGTCCTTGGCATGCCCCCAGTCGCGCAGCGCGTCGATGTTGCCCATGTAGAGGCAGTCTTCGAGACCTTGCGCGATATTGGCCAGCCCGCGGGTGATCTTGCGGGTCACGAAGGTCTCGCCGCGGCGCGGGGACTCGTGGTTGAACAGGATGCCGTTGCAGGCATACATGCCGTAGGCCTCGCGGTAGTTCACCGTGATCCAGTAGGCATACATCTTTGCCACCGCGTAGGGGCTGCGCGGGTGGAACGGCGTGGTCTCGGTCTGCGGCGTCTCTTGTACCAAGCCGTAAAGCTCGGAGGTCGAAGCCTGGTAGAAGCGGGTCTTCTTCTCAAACCCCAGAAAACGGATTGCTTCCAAAAGACGAAGCGTCCCCATAGCGTCTACATCCGCGGTATATTCCGGAGCCTCGAAGGACACTGCCACATGGCTCTGCGCGCCAAGGTTATAGACTTCGTCTGGATCCACCTCGCGCAGGATACGCGTCAGATTGGAGCTGTCGGTCAGATCGCCGTAATGCAGCTTCAGCCGTTGCTTGCGCTCGTGAGGGTCTTGATAAATGTGATCGATCCGCTCGGTGTTGAACAGTGAGGCCCGGCGCTTGATGCCATGTACCTCGTATCCTTTCTCTAGCAGGAGCTCAGCAAGGTAAGAGCCGTCCTGACCGGTAATGCCTGTAATTAAAGCCTTCTTCATGTACTTTTCGTCAGTCCTTTTTCACGAACTGCCCAAGTTTGGACAGGTTTTTCCTTAGAAGAGCACTGGCGCCACCCATCTCATTGGAGCGTAACGCCCGATAGTCCTCTCGGGTTTTGCGGATAATGTGTTTCAGCGACCGGTTGCTTTCACCGCCGACCCGCATCTTGACCATCACGCGGGGCAAATAGGCCATTCGGATGCCGCCCTTGCCCATGTATCGAAGCATCGCGTCGTAGTCGGCCGCGATCCTGTAAGAGGTATCGTAAAGACCAAACTTCTCGAACACTTCTCGACGCAGGTAGACGGTCGGATGCGGCGGCATCCAGCCGTGCTTCAACTTGTCCGGGTCATAGGAACCGGATCGCCAATTCCGGATCACACGCGAGGTGTCCTCGGCCGCAACATAGTTTAGATCGCCATAGACCCCGTCAATGTCAGGATCTTTGAACAATTCGACGACATCGGCAATGACCCGGACGTCTGCAAAGAAGTCATCCGAATGCATCAAACCGATGACGTCACCTTCGGCCCGTGAAATCCCCTTGTTAATCGCGTCGTATATTCCTGTATCGGGTGCGGATTGGAGGCGTGTTCTGGCGTTGGACTTCTGCTCGAGAAGACTAAGCGTGCCGTCGGTCGACCCCCCGTCCTGAATGACGTGGTCGATCAAGCCATGGGTTTGTTGCTGCACGGTCTCAAGAGCCTGCCCGATCGTTCGGGCGCGGTTAAAGACGGCTGTAACGATAGAGATTTTCATGAGGTCTATGATGGGAGCAATCGTTTGAGTTTCAGATTTGGCATAGTGATTATTCAAGCTTCTGCCACCTCAGATCCGGGCGACGAACTCGAAGTGCTTATTTTAGCGGTGATTAAAAGTGGAGGGCCGGTTCAAGGTCCACCTGCGATGCGCAAACTGTCTCAAGGATCAGCCTTATTAGTATCTGTGCCGGTCAGCGCGAAGGCGATACTCAAGGCATCGCCCGCGCCTAGAAGGCGTGCCGCTTCGATCCCGATGTGGCCCGCGTCTCGGAATAACAGCTTGTTGTCGACCTGCAGCATGCAGTCCATGCTGGGGCAGAGCACCGCTATCATGTCTATGACGGTGACACCGGGGATGTCTGCAGCCCGATCCAGCAACGCCAGCGCATCAGTGCGGTAGGCATATGCGGCGTCGCGGTCGAGGCGACAGTCGCGGTGCGGCCCTAGTGTGACTAGCCCCATTTCCTGCCGTTCCAGACAAGCTCGCATATCTATCCCAGTAGACGGCGTCGGGCCGACAACCAGCACTCGCCGTCGACCCGCCGCGATGGCTTCTAAATTGTCTAGAAACCGCATTAGACCATCATTGAAGTTCAACGCACCACGGTACAGCCTGTCGTCTTCACGCAAGAGGCCGATATCGCGCTGGCCCAAGATCTGGCCGAAAGGACTTGAGAGGATTACCGTGTCGATGCCCGGTGTCGCCTTCAAATAGGCGGCTACGCTATCGTTGAAGGCGATGCACTCGGCAGCCCAGCGGCTATCTTGCCAGCTATCCGGTACTATCTGCGCTACTCCCAACGCAGGGGCGCAACTGGATTTCGTGGCCTGAACGATCGGATGTACGGTATCAGGCAGCGCTCCCACCAGATGCATCGCAAAGCTGTCGCCCCAAACCAGCGTGCGCGGGGTCTCGCCCGTACGACAGTCCTCGCTCTCGTCGAACTGCCCGGCGAAGTCGCAGGCCGCTGAGAGACCGCCGTTTATGGCCGCTGCTGCTACGTAGTCGCGGGGTACCTCGCGCAGCCCAATGAGACCATAGGCTGCCATGGCTACGCTTGCTGTCGCTCCCAGCACCAGCAGCGCTGCACGCGGATGCCGTCCCGACAGGTCTAATCGGTGAATTGGTCGCTCTACCCCCACATGGAGCAGCGTGGCAAAGCCAATCGATACCGCAATTAGCCCAAGCCGCACCTCCAGCGGCGGTGTCTCGCCCAAGTAGACATTCAGCGCGAAAGCGAAGAGCGGCCAATGCACAAGGTAAAGCGAATAGGAAATCCCACCCAGCCAATAGCCCGCGCGACTGACCGGGTTGACCCGGTTCATGAAGTCGGGTCGACCGGCGATTACTACGGCGGTGGCCAACGTCCCAACAACGCATCGAGGCTGGGATGCTCGAAGCCCAGTCTCTCTCCGGGCATGAAGACGGGCACAAGCACAATCACCGCCAGCGCCACACTGCCTGCCTGAGATAGCTTGTCGCGCAGTACTGTGCCGATGCGCGGTTCGTTCAGTGCCAGCAGGGCGCCAATCAGCAACTCCCAGGCGCGAGTTGGCAGCAGGTAAAATCCTGCAACTGGGCGGAGAGGCACTGCGATAGCACTCAACGCCAAGCTAAGAGCCAGCCCGCCAAAGATAGCAACCGGCCAGAGTCGACGCGGTGTTAGGACCAACACTGCCGGCAGTATGAAGTAAAATTGTTCTTCTAGGGATAGCGACCAGACATGGAGCAGCACATTTAACTTGGCCTCTGAGGCGAAGTAGTCGGTGCTCTGCCACAGCACGATGTTTGCGGTGAAAGTCAGCGCGCCGATCAGTGTCTCAAAGTAGCGCTGCATCTCTCCCTCAGTTAGCAGCCAGAGCGCTGCCACGCCAGTCAGCAGGTAGGCCGTATAGGCCGCGGGCAGCAGGCGCTTCGTCCGGTCGAGGAAGAATGCGCCGAAACCGAAATTGCCACGCTCGATCCCACGGGCGATCATTCCAGTAATAAGGTATCCCGAAATGACGAGAAAAATGTCCACTCCGAGAAAGCCCCCGGTCAGCCCTGGAACTTGCGCATGGAACAGCACTACCATGGCCACAGCCACGGCACGGAGCAGCTGGATGTCAATTCGCAGCCGACGACCAACAGCGGCGGTCTCGAGCATCGCGCTCGTCATGCACGTGCCTCTGTAACTGTGTCTGTCACGCTCAGCCACTCAGGCACTAGTTCAACACGGGGTCCGGTTGAAACCCAGTATTCGCCATCCTGATCGAAGTGATTATCGGTGAAAACCTTGCGGCAGGGAGCATTGACCGGCGTCGTCACCAATCTTGCGCGGACCTTACGTCCTTCGAAATGTGCTAGTACGCTTTGGACCATTGCAGTCTCGATGCCGAAGCCGAAT